>JBBCHO010000003.1:0-406212 GCA_037201505.1 Bradyrhizobium sp. | reverse complement strand
GTATCCGCCTTAGAACACGGAGAAAGAAACGGAGTTCGTCCCAGTCCGAAATCACGCCGCCTCTTGCTGCCGCATCGATACCGGAAACGGCGCGTCGCATGGAAACAAGCGGCGTAGGAAAAGTCGAAATTTAGTTCGAGGATACACGCGCCGACGTACCACTTTCGATCCCAATAGGTCGCTATAAGAGATCCAATTACATCGGTACCTTTTGGTTTCCGTTGCTTCCGTCCAAGATGAATCAGCTCAAGGGAGTCAAGATTTGTCGGAGTAAGCCCATATGTAAAGCCAAGCGTCTCAGCATTTATACGACATTCGGCGAAGTCGCACTCGATGAAGAAGGAGGAACAGGGCGGTGCAATCTCCGAGGTTCACGAGCTTGAATTGACTGTTTCGGAAGTCGTCGAGCGTCAAGCTTGATCTTTTTAGCCTACAGTCTGAAAAATTACAGGCGTAGAACTCGCATTCTCTAATCGACGCTTCTCTGAAATCACAGTTGTCGAATTTGCAGTCCTCGGATTGGACTCGAACCCATTGCGATCCGCGAAAATTGCAATCCAAAACGTACATCGATTCAGAAAGCACGACCGAATTTCGTCCGGGACGAAGGAACATTTCTCAAAGACGCAATCGACAAATTTGACGCCGGAAAAGTCGCATCGATCGAAGCCTACCGACACAAATCGGCATCGCTGAAAGATTGCGCCAATAAACAGAGATTGCCGGAAGTTCGAGCCGCTCAATTCCAGGTCCGTGAGCTTCTTATATGTAAAATCCTGACGGCCGGCGATCGCTAACGGTGTCTTTTGAGCATCGCCATTCCCAAAAGGGAAAGTTGCCGGCCGCTTGGCCTTCGGGACATGCAGATAATTCCGAGTTATGTGCAGTTCGGATGCGCTTTATCTCGCGGCAGGGGCTGTGCGACGATCACCCGGTCGCGTTTACCATGAAGTGTAGAGAGGGATCACAACGAAGCCGTTATAAAGCATCTTGAATCCGGCGACTGGCAATTCATTCGCCCGAACGAAGGGACGTAACGGATGCTGTTGACGGACGCCGTGGCTGAATTTTTGCGATATTGTAAGATTGAACGGCAGCTTTCTGAGCATACCCTCCAAGCCTACGGGGGGGATTTAAGCGATTTTTGCTGTTTTGCGGGCGCCGCTATATCCGTTGAGTCAATAACGGAGCTGACCCTTACCGACTACTTGGCCGATCTATTGGACCCGCCGTAAGCTTACGATCGGTACGGCGCGCCGCCGCTTCGCATGCCTGCGCACGTTCAATAAACGGCTTACCGTATTGGGGCAGGCCTCAAATCTATTCGATCGATGGAGGTTGCAACTTCCGCGTCGGAAACGGCTTCCTCGAGCCCTTTCGAAGGTCGAAGTTTCGGCTCTCTTCTTGGGCTTCGCATCCGAAAAAGACGTTTCTGCAAGAATGCGCCGATCCTTGATGGCGATGCGGTTGATGATTGCTACCGGCGTTCGTGTGGGCGAGCTATGTAAGACCCGGGTAGATGACATTTCCATGGATGGGAAATCGATGAGAGTTCATGGAAAGGGAGCTCGCGATCGAATTGTATATCTCGGACGCCGGCCTTCAGGCCGAGCTGATTAAAATCGATAGAGTGGCATCGGAGCGCGGCAGCGCGAACGGCAATTTATTCTTGAAATCGACGGTCTATGCCGATGAGGCCGCAGTCCGTTCGCTCAGAATTGCGGCGGTACTCAATAAACGCACGGACTGCACGACGCATCACTCCACATATGCTGAGGCATACGGCCGCGACCTTGTTAATAGAGCGTGGTGTTGACATTCGCTTTGTTCAGAGACTGTTAGGTCATTCGAGTATTGCGACAACCGAGATCTATACTCACGTTTCCGACGAAGCCCTTAGAGCGACACTTGAGAGAGCCGACGTTCTAGGGACGCTTGCTGCTTAACGACCAACGGCAAAGTGCAGACTGCGGTCGTCCAAAGACCACTGGTTCCATAACATTTGAGGCGGATGCGGCGGGCGGGCAGCCAAACGGCATTTGCATTCCGTACTGGAGCGGAGCCGCGAAGATTCGACCATTTCCGTTTAGAGATTTCAGCCCTGTGGACACGAGCGTTTGTTGCACTTGCTTCGCAAAAGGCAGGAGTCGTTCTGCAGCCTCCATCGCCGCGTCGATCGAATAAGTCTGATTTCCTACGGGCATCGTGAAGTCGATGGGTTCGGTCTTCATTGTTAAGTCAAGCGTCTTTTCGTGACGATCGATCCACATGTAATCTGGTACGTTGGTGAGCGTGGCCGACGCTATTTCCTTCCAAGCGCCCTCGAATACAAGAGTAACTTGCGAAGTTATAAAGCTATGTTTGAGCCGCATGTAAGCTGGGAAATCGACAGCTTTAAAATAATAGGCTTTGTCTCCGCCGGTTTTGGAGCGTGAGGTCGAACTGCTTATACTTGCCTAAGACATAGACGCGGTAATCTTGCTTAAATCGACTGAGCTCGATGGCTTTAGCATCAGAGGGGTTGTGTTGATGATTGCGGAGGGTGACGCTGACAACATGACCGTCGGGTCCATTTGAGAGGGGCTCGATCGCCCCCGGCCGCGACAGCGTGACCAACACAGCCCTTGTCCATGCGACGCTTCTCGCCATTGAAGCTTAGAAACATAGGCACGGTATCGGTTGCCGAGATGCCAAGCGATATTCCGCAATTGGTTTAGGAAATGCTCTTGCCGATCTCGATCTGTTGCAGCTCCCGTCTTGCCGAGTGAAGTCGCTTCAATACGGTTTCCGACGCAACGAACGTCCTCTGTCCCCTTGCCGAATTTCTCATAATCTAGGGGTATCGGTGTCCAATCGGGCATCGCATCATCCAGCCTTGCCGCAGATATTTCAATGTTGAACGTCTAACACCGATTCGAGAACGTCTCTCGTTGCCCGTAGTGTACCCTGGAAGATCTCATATGAGTCAAGCTGACGACATCCGCCGCTTTGTACGCAGCAATTACATAGACCCCGCTAAGGCTCGAGGCGACCGAACGGTCATAGTTAGAGCCGGCGATGTGCAGCACGAGATGGGGCTGAGCAACGCATTACCAGCTGTTTGCGGTGCAATAGGAAGTGACAAGTTCCTAGCCGAAGCTGACGTTTTGAGAATGGCGAGGGAAGGACCCCCTCAACAGCACGACGACGCTCTTTACTTTCGGCCTTATCAAGGATGAAGAGCTCGATGTTCCCGCGGCGGAGGCAGAAATGCGGCGCCGTTACGGAGCGCCGGATGTCGATACCCAAAACTTGATATCATTTGCTTTGCCTGATGGACGTGAGGTTGCGCTTCAACGGGGCAGTGCACTTGTGCAGCTCTGGTTCGAAGACAATGGATCTTCAGCTCCTGGCGCCCAACAAAAATTGTACGGACCGAGCGAAGGAAGGCATTCGAACTTGCCAAACCGCCTCACTCATCAACCGGCGGCGGCCTTCAAAGAGCGAGGATTTCCTAAGCCTGTCAGAAGCGTGCGGGTTCTGAGCTACATGCAACTAGGGTCTGTGCTTGATTGGTATGAGCGGATCGAAAATCAAACGTCCAGATCGCGAAATGGGCCAGAAGAATGCCCCGGAGGTCAAGTTGGCTGGTCAAATGGCGACGAATTTAATCCTCTATGGTCCCCCTGGAACAGGTAAGACATACACCAGCGCCTTGGAGGCTGTATTGCTATGCGACGGAAGCTCAGCGACAGAGCTAGGCCGCCAGCGCTAATGACGCGCTTCAATGAACTGAAGAAAGCCGGCCGCATTGCATTCGTCACATTCCACCAAAGCTACAGCTATGAGGACTTTGTAGAGGGGTTGCGGCCTGAGACCGGTATAAACGAGGACTGTGATGGTCAGGCATCCGCGGGGTTTCGGCTCAAGCCGACCGACGGAATATTCAAGCGAGTGGCCACCGTGGCAGGCCAGGCCAGCCATTCGACATCTGCGACCTTTGACCTCACTTCCCGTGATTTCTTTAAAATGTCCCTAGGTTCAATTGACACGGAGGAGGACGTCTATCGAGCGGCGATTGAGGGTAATTACGTGGCGCTGGGCTGGGGCGACGAATTTGACTGGACCGATCCCGCGTTTAAGGAGTTTGACGCGATGTTGGATAAGTGGCGCACCACAGATTCCAAGATCAACAGCCAAAGCTCCCGCGTCAGGCAGTCCCCATTACATGCGGTCATTGATGAAAGAAGGGGACGTTGTCATGTCCCCTATGGTAACAGCCAGTTCCGGGCCGTCGGCGAGATCATCGGACCTTATGAGTTCGACGCAAGCGCCAGCCATTATCGCCATCGCCGAAAGGTGCGATGGCTTCGGGCGTTTGATCGTCCGCTTCCTGTCGAAACCATCTTGAACGGGAAATTCACGCAACTCGCTTTGTACAAGTTGGACCGAGGCAAGCTGAATTTGTCCGCGCTGGCGACGCTCCTCGGTGAAGGAGAACGAAATTCGCAAGCCAGCCAGCCGCCACCTCCCTACGTCTTGATCATCGACGAAATCAATCGCGCCAATGTTTCGAAAGTGTTCCGGCGAGCTTATTACGCTTATTGAGCCCGACAAGCGGCTAGGATGCTTGAACGAACTGAACGTTACGCTGCCGTACTCAGGAGACGACTTTGGCGTGCCGGCCAACCTGCATATTGTTGGGACGATGAACACCGCCGATCGGGTCCATCGCATTGCTGGACACGGCACTTCGCCGCCGCTTTCAATTCAAGGAGTTGATGCCTGATCCTTCTCTTCTTAAGTCCAAGGCCGGGTCGATTGACATGTCGTTGGTTCTGAAACAAATAAACGAGCGCATCGAATATTTCTTCGACCGGGAACACCAAATTGGTCACGCCTATTTCATGGAATGCGATACGCGGGACAAATTGGATAACGTCATGCGCAACAAAGTCATTCCCCTCCTGACTGAGTATTTCTACGACGATTGGGAAAAAGTCAGGATGGTGCTCGGAGAATCGAAAGATGATGGAGGGTTCATCGTCAGGACCAAGTTGCCGAGACCCGCGGTGCTTCCGGAGCAGGACGAATCCGAGCGCTTTCGGTATGCGGTGCGGCCAAGCTTTTCTGAAGAGGCGTATGAGAGCTTGATTCGTTGATCCATCGAACCGTGAAAGAATGGGACTATTTGGCGATCGAATCCGCTTCGGCAGGCCCGGGGGTGTTCACCCGCCCTCTGGCTGATCGCTTGTTGAAGGTTGCACGCAGCGCAAGGATCGGCGGCGATGATGGAGAGCAGATCCTGGTGGATGGCTCGTCGAGGCTTCGTGCGCAGCAAGTTGTCGGTGTCTTGGTCGCAAAGGGTATGACCCCTCGAGATCTTGCCGAAGATCGAGGGAGCGCCAGGAGATCAAGCCATTCGCCAAAGCCTCGTTCATATGCTGGCTGTGGTGCTCGACTTGGATATTTCCACAGGTCCGGCAACGACGCTGGTTGGCAGAACGAGAATTTGCTCGAAATCCTTATTCGCCTGTTTATTCGCAAAGCTTTTTGCGGCGCTTCGTCAGGGAATGCCGCGAAAGTACGTTGGCCATCATGACGACGTGACGGCGCTGCGGGGAAGCATGGACGTGGTTCGCCAATTCACGGTGTTGGCGGCGACCCCGCAAAAGCTGGCGTGTCGATTTGATGAGCTCAGTCCCAACATCGCCCTCAATCAGATCATGAAAGCGGCGATCAGACGACTATTGGCGATATCCGCCAATTTTGAAAATCAACGAAGATTGACGGAGCTATCGTTCGCGTATGAAGAAGTAGCTACTGTTCCCATCAGCTCTTTGCGCTGGGATCAAGTCGTTCTTGATCGCACCAATATCGGTTGGTCGGAGCTGTTCAGATTTGCCGGTCTCCTGCTCAAAGATCGCTTCCAGTCGACGACGGCGGGCGCCGGCGACGGATTTTCTCTGCTGTTCGAAATGAATACGCTTTTCGAGGAATTTGTCGGGCGAACGCTCAAAAGCGCGCTGCGCGGCACTGATTTTGCCGTGCAGCTTCAAGGCCCCAGAAGATTTGCTTTAGAGGAACTGCGCAGCCAGACGCCCCGCTTTGCGACTCGGCCGGACATTGTCGTCAGTCGGAACGGCAGGCCGTTGCTTGTGATTGATACAAAATGGAAACGGCTGAAGGGCGCGATCGATGATGCAAAGCGCGGCGTGGGCCAAGCCGATGTTTATCAGATGATGGCCTATGCGCACGTTTACGACTGTAATCGCCTGATGTTGCTTTATCCGCATCACCATGAAGCGGCTGAGCAGCAGGGGATGGTCAAAAAATATCAGATTGCCAACAAGCAAGGTTTCTTGATCGGAATCGCGACTGTTGACCTGTTGGATCCCAAGCGGGTCAGGTCGTTTTTGAAGGATCTTCTGCTCAGCGAAGGCACTGCCTTCGATCTATCAAATATTGGTTTGATGTCGGGCAAACGGCCGTCGGTGTAGCTTAGTCGTGACCCCGGGCGGTCGGCCACTGGCCGACTAATTCCATAACATCTCATATCTGCGAAAGACGCGGATTGATGATGATTTGGCTTTAAAACTGCGCGAGCTGAAAATGCTTGGCCGCCAAAAAGCCCCAGCAGCACCGTGCCCGAGCCGGCCATCACGACCACCATGTTGATCAGGTTCTGCACGACAACTTTTCGCGCCATCCTCGCAGCAGTGGGTGACGGGTCAGCCTTGCTGGTGCTTTTGGATTTTGGGGCCGTTCGCCTTGCGTTTTGCCTTCTGGGGCGTGGTGTTGGCTGCCATGAAAGTCCTGATTGCATCCCCGGAGGTGGCGGGTCAGGCCGCTTCGCAGCCTGACCCTGACGCTTCCCTGTCGGATTTTTTCCCGATCTGGTGTCACCCTCGCATGCGCGTGGACCAAAACCCTTAAATGGCCTGGTAAACCAAAACCTCACCCCAGATGATGGTTTACGAATTCAACGCCGCGCGAGGGGCAGCCGGAGCGCCTGATTCCGCTAGATGCGCACCGAAAAGCGATCGAACGCGGTCAAGGTCTGCGTGAACAATTCAACTTCGCGCAGATAGATCACCTGCTGCAAAAAGGCGATCTCCTCATCGCGTTTGGCTTCGTCGATATCGACATACCATGCCTTTGGGCGCCCTTCATCGCCGGCACTCCAGCGATAGCCGCGTTTCTTCAATTCATCCTTGAGCTCGAACGGCGCCTGTTCAGCCCAGATCCGGATTGTCTTGCGGCGGGCGTTTTCCAAGAGCAATGACAAAGCGGTGCGATTGGCCTCGGGAATCCGATGCGCCAAAATCTCCAACAGCGCATGGCAATCATCGACGGCGCGGTGCGAGCGGTGAAACAGGCCGATACCGCCCAGCAAATAACCCAGCCGCGATCCCTCAAAACCATACGTGCGCCACTCGACCTGGTTGACCGAACAGGCCCAGGGTTTTTCGACAAACACCGGCCAGTAACGCTCGGCAAATTTGCGATCAAAGCCGGCATTATGGGCGATGATGACAGCGGCATCGGACGCAAACGCCGTGATCGCATCGCCATCGATTTTATGGCCGGCGGCCATTTCGTTGGTAATGCCGTGCAGCTTGATCGCGTCGTCGGGGATGATTTTGCTGGGCTCGTTGAACGAACAAAAAGTATCGAGCACCGAGCCGACGCTGCCGTCGGCGTGGTAGGAAAACTTGACGACCACTTGCCAAGCTCGACCACCTCGTCGGCGGCGGTATCGAGGCCGGTGGGTGGTTTCCACGTCGAGCAAGACGGCGACTTTGGTGAGCTCCGTTGATGCCGAAAAATACTGTCGGAACGGCAATCGCCGAAGCACCCGATACGCGCCGGATTGTTCGAGCGTGTGCGCCATGGCGGCGAGGTCGGGGTCGGTTGCGGTCATAACGAGGCTCGAGCAGGGCTATGGTCACCGTCATGGCGCAAAAAACCGAAAAAAACCCGCGGATTCAGGGGGATCGATCTCCCCACCCTTGAGTTATCCCCAGATCTGGAGTATATACTCCATATCTGGAGTTTGTGATGGCTATCCCGAAAAAGGTCCCTACCGCTGCCGAGCCGGTCGCCTTGGACCGACGATCGGACCCCGAGGTCCGCCGGCGAATGTCCGCGCCGGCCATGCGCACCTTTTTAAATCTCGCCGAACGCTGGCAATTGTCGGTTGGGGAGCGTCGCGCCCTGTTGGGTTGGCCCAGCGAATCCACCTATCATAATTACCGCAACGGCACGGTCGGCACGCTGTCCTATGACGTGCTGACGCGTATTTCGCTCTTGATCGGCATGTTCAAGGCGCTTCACATCCTCTACCCCGACTTTGCGGACCAGTGGATGCGGCTGCCGAATTCCAATCCGATGTTTGGCGGTCGCCCGCCGATCGAATGGATGACGACAGAGGGCGGCATGGACGGTCTGTATAGAGTTCGACGGCTTCTAGACGCACGGCGGGGTGGCTGGAATTGAGCCCGCCGATGATTGCGGCGCGCCTTAAGGATACGCATCGCCTGATCCCAAGCCGCTATCCGCCCACCGGGATTCTCGATCTGATCGCCGCGCCGGAAGATTTTGAGGCGGTTGCGGAGCTCGAAGGCTGGACCAATGATCGCATCTCGGCGGAGCTGGGCGTGCTGAGTATTGTTCCAGCCGGCGAATGGGTGTTGGGACGCGCCAATGCGACGGCGATCATGGCGGCCTATTGCCATCCGCATGAGAGCGGCGGTCGGTTCACCAGCGCAGATCGCGGTGCCTGGTACGCGGGCCTAACGATCGAGACCGCGATCAAGGAAACCGTGTTCCACAGAACCCAGGAGATCATGGAAAGCGGCATTTTGGAAACCACGGTTCAGATGCGTCAGTATCTCGCGGATTTTGAGACCGAATTCCACGACGTTCGGGCGAGCCCGCAGTTCGATGCGTGTCACGATCCCAATAGCTATGCGGCAGGCCAACAACTCGGTGCCACGCTTTTGGACAGCGGATCGAATGGGCTGTGGTACCGCAGCGTCCGCCATCCCGGGAATGACTGTATCGTTTGCTTCCGGCCCGCTCTCGTTAATAACGTTCGAACCGGTGCACACTTCGAATACAGATGGGAAGGTCAACCCGACCCCAAGGTGACGCAAATAGGTGCTGATTGATTTTAAGCGAACCGTGCCGCAAGTGTCAGCGTGCGCCGGTCTCGCACGCTGACACATCCTCATCTATTCAGCCGGCGAAAACTCAAGCCGGCCTGATGGGCTCCGGACGGGTTCGCCGCCATCCCCATCGCCGCAATTGATCCGCCCCAGCGTGCGGCTTCTCCTGCGGTCCCCGCGCTTGTGGGTCCGGGTCCCCCTTGAGCCTTATGCAGCCTCGCTTGGTAGCGTGGTTGTAATCTCGGCGATCTTCTGAAACTCGATAAACAGCTCTGGCTGATACTGCTCCAGGTAACGCGCCACGCGGTCGTTAGTGATCAGCTTGCGCAGATAGCCCTTGACGACGGTCAGATGCAGATGGTCCTGGCCGTAAGAGTCCTGGATCGAGGATATCGCTTCCTGCAATCGCGACAGCTCGCGCTCCATGCGCCCGATCGCTTCGGCCGTCATGCCCTTTAATCGTTTGGGCGTCTGCGGCGTCGCCAGCTGGGCTTGCGGCGTCCCGGCTAGGATCGCCGAGGCGTAGCTCACCGAGAAATTATTGGCGTTGATCAGAAGCTCGGCGGCCTCGATCTGGCGCAGCGGGTTCATTTTGCGCAGCACGTCGAACACCGCCATCGGGCACATTTTGTCTTTCAACAGGCCGACCGCCTCTTCGCAGATGCCATCCAGTAACTGCACCTTGCGCGAGATACTGCGCACGTTGATATCGAGCGCGCGGGCGATCTTTTCGCGGGGCACATTGCGCTCAATCGCTTTGGCGATCATGCGTTGTTCTTGCACGGGCGACAGACGGTTGACGCGCTTATTATAGGTGAAGGCCTCATCATCGGTCGACACCAGGCATTCCACCTCGGTGTGGCCGAGGTCGCGCAGCACCTCGATCCGCAAATGGCCGTCCAGCAACAAATACGAATTGGCATCCTGCGTGTTCTGGATCACGACCGGAGGCTCGACCAAGCCGATCTCGCGAATGGAAGCGGCGATTTGGCGATATTTGTGGCTGGATTTGACGGTCTTCTCGATCGCCTTGACGGGCAGAATCGAGGCAATGGCAATCACCACGCAGTCGGAGCCAAAGGCTTGCGTGATCGGCGGCGCGGCGTTCTGATCGACGGAATTGATCATAGCGCCATCCCGGCGGCGATGCGCTGCTCCAGGAACGCTGGCATCGCGTCCAGGCTTTCGGCTTTGAGCAGATTGGCAAAATGCTCGTCGTCGCGCAGCTCTCGGATCGCCTCGACGACGAACAATAGCCGGCTTTGGGTGACTTCGGCTTTCTTCACCAGCAGTTTTTGACGGTCTGCTTCTTGCCGGTAGACCCTGATGATCGATTCGCCGGTGAGTGGGGGCTTGGCGCCGTCGCGACGCCCAAAGCGGCTATCTTTGATCTGCTTGCCGCTTTTTCGTCGCCGCTCAATCAGTTTTCGTACCGCGACCAGCTTCTTGCCGCGAAGTTTCTTCTCGGTATAGGCCTGCGTCAGAGCGCGCTGGACGTCCTCGTCGCTCGATTTGGCAATCTCGATGGCCATGTTGAGCGGAAGGAGGCCAGCTTCGACGGCGGTGAGCAGGCGCTCCTCGCCCTTTTCCAGGAGGGTGCCGATCATGTGGATATATTCGACGCTCACGCCGATTTTGGGCGCGATTTCGCGATCGGTATAGCCGCGGCCACGCAGCGTGGTGATATCTTGCAACAGGTCGATGGCGCGATGCTGCCGGCGCGCACAATTCTCGACAAGGCTCATGACCAGGCAATCGCTCTCGTCGGCGTCGATGACAATTGCTGGAATTTCAGTTTGACCAAGCTGAATGAACGCTTCGATCCGGCCCTGGCCACAAACCAGGTCATAACTGGCCGAATCCGTCTCGCTCTTGCGCGGGCTGACCGTGATCGGCCGCTTGAGCCCGACATTGGCGATGCTCTGCACGATCTCCTGAAAGTTACGACGATTTCGGTACCGTGGATTGAGGAAGCGGATCTGGTCGATCGGGATCGTCTTTACGCGCTTTGGGCCTTTAGGCTTGGATTTGGTCATGCCACCTCCCGAAATGCTGTTTGGGCCGCCATCGAATAGAGGAAATCGAGCGTTTCAAACCGGTAGGCGTCCAGCGACAGCGCATTGTCTTCGGCCATCCGGATTCGGTTGGTGTTCATGTCGATGCTGGGGAGAATGTAATAGTCGAGCGGGCGTTCGTTGGACCGGTCCAGGCGCACCGCGACCGTGACGTCCGGTGCCAGGCCGGTGTCAAAGCGAATTTGCCAGCGAAGCGAGCCGGCCGAGGTTTCAAAGGAGCGCGCCAGCACGACGGAAGCCGTAAACTCGCCATTGATCGAAATAAGATGATTGAGAGGATCGCACGCGACGAAGCCTCCGGCATTGCGAAGTCCCGCAACGATCTCGGCTAACAGAGCGGGAAAGGACTCGCGGATGTAGCGGTTGATCTCGATGTATCTGTAGTCCCGATCAGGCGCATATCCGATCAGGCTGTAAGCCCGCAACAGGCTCCCGAAACGGTGCCGATAGAGACTGGACGAAGGCATGCCGTCGCGCTCGTCGATGATCAGGCCCGACAGCGAGCCCTCTTCCTCAAGGACGGCTTGGAGCAGAGTAAGCAACTCTTCATCGGAATAGTGGTTGCCGCGCGCGTCGATGATCGCCCTGGCACGTTCAAACAGGGCCCGATCGACGATGGACGGGAAAACGCCATCTGCCCGTACCCAGGTGTCGCGGTGATTGACCACCCGACGTTGTTTTAGTTTGTAGGAAACACGATTGAAGATGTTATTGCCGATGTATTTTTCGTTGGTCAGAATTTGATGGATCGACGCGCGGCTCCAGGGACGGCCGAGATCGCTCAATATCCCCCGTCGATTGAGCTCCAGCGCGATCTCGCGTTCGGATTTACCGCCCTCGACGAACATCGAATAAATGCTGTGGACGTGTTCAATTTCATCATCCGGCCCCGGAATGAGGACCACGCGATCGGTCTGAAGACTTTTGCGGTCACCGCGGCCCAGCTCACCCTTTGGATTGCGGCTCTCATCAATCAGGAGGCGGCGTAAGCCAAATCCTGCGGGACCGCCCTGGCGAAAACCGTGTTCAATAAGGCGGCATTGACCGGCAAAGACCTTGACGGACAGCTCGCGGCTATATTCGCCAGCCATGACCCGTTTGACGTTTTTGAGCAGGATCGAACCGATGCTGCCGTCATTATCAAACTGCTCGCCGCAATAGTGGACCCGTATCCCGGCCCGGGAACAAACGTGCTCGTGATAGGCGCCCTCATCGGCGTCCTGAAATCGTCCCCAGCGACTGACGTCGTAGACCAGGATAGCTTCGAAGTTGGCAGTGCCTGACTGCACTGTCAGCATAAGGGACTGCAGCCCGTCGCGACCGTCCATTCTTAGGCCGCTGCGGCCGGAATCTTCAAAGACTTGGACAATTGTGAAGCCGCGTTGCTCGGCATATCGACGGATCGTCTCAAGCTGATTTTCGGTGGAGTATTTCTGAAGGTCGGTCGACATCCGAACATAAGCAGCCGCCGGCGAGGGCCCATCTGTTCGATTTGAGCTTTTTCCGAAGCTTTTGATTTGCCTTGTCAATCAGCACCCAATTCCAACGCGATACCGCCCGCTTCTCCCAAGGCCGTCCTGAGTTTACCCGCCTGATCGTACGGGACAGGAGCGCGGAATGTCGTTTCCTAAAGAGGGCAAGTCCTTTCCGAAAAAGGGAAAGTCCTTTCACCAACCAAACGGTGATGAAGGTTCTGAGTTCATCCTAGACGATCATGCCTTCGCAATGAAAATTGCAACGGCGTTAAAGTCAGAATTGAAGGGTCGGAGTTCTCGCGCAAAGCTTGTTGCGCGCTGGACCCGGCGCGAGCGAACGCACTGTCAAAAATTGGATTGTAGGAAGGGTGCGCGCCCTGCGGTCGTCACTTGATGTTGCTGGCTCAGCACTCAGACCAGGTTTTAGGTGCCGTTCTGTCCATGGCGGATCGGCAGGATTTGCTTTTAGCTCGAAGGGTGGGGGATCTCAGACGAAAGGTCCGCGAGTTGGCGGCCATTGTCGAAGAGCATGACGTGCAGGATTCCCAATTCCTGATTTCTGTTCGAATTATGATAGCTGGCAAGTTGCGTTGAAGGCGGTTGAAGCGCTAACCGGGAATTAATCTGCTCAGCCCATAATCTCTATCTGTATAGTGGGCACTATGAGGAGCCATCGCGGGGCGATCCGGCGATTGGCTTACTTTGTTCAGTTCGAGGTCAACGCGTGTGATCAAGACATCGGAAATGCAGAGTCAGACCGAAAAACCGGAGCCCACGCCGCATAAGAAGTCATCCAGCCAAAAGTCGATTTTTGCGCTGTCGGTGTTCGCCTTGGGCATAAATGCTGCTTCGGCCGCTTATACGATGTCGCCTGCCGATTTTACCTGGCCAGACGTCGGTGCTGTGGTGGCGACACTGCTTCCGCACGAGCGGACCCCAACGCCAATTCCGGATACGGTTGTCGCAGCCTTGAACGATATCCAGTCGGCCCAGCAGCGCCACGCTACCGAGCTACAGGGCAGCATATTCCTTTTGAAAACAAAACATGGCTCTGCTGCAACAGAATGCGTCCCTATTTCAACAAAACACAGCCCTGTTGCAGCAAGATGCAACCAAGCTCGATACCCTAAGATCGACCGTGACGGACGAACGGTCCGATGTGAAGTCTATATCTGCTCAGCTTTCGACGTTAATTGCTAAGGTCGATTTACTACAGAGCGCAATGAAGCCGGAGCTAACTTCGTCGATTCCGAAGGGCCGCGCTCGCGCTAGGCTGTCAGGGATAGCGCACAAACGGTTGGCTCGTCCGTTAACACCTGAGGGACTTATGTCGGTTGGTGGTGTTCCACTCACTACGGCGCCAGCATCGGTGGCGTCCGTTGTACAGCCCGGTAGTGTGAAGCGATAACTGCTTCTCAACGGCTACTCGCGGATTTAGTAGCTCATACCGCGAAGATCATGACGGAAAGCCCGCCGGCTCA
This sequence comes from Bradyrhizobium sp., assembly GCA_037201505.1. Classification (GTDB taxonomy): domain Bacteria; phylum Pseudomonadota; class Alphaproteobacteria; order Rhizobiales; family Xanthobacteraceae; genus Bradyrhizobium. The sequence goes on along the minus strand of JBBCHO010000003.1, from coordinate 392,032 downwards.
ACCGGCGGGTTTTTCCATTGCATCGACTGTTGCAGGCTCGGGCCGGCGTCAGCAACACGCGCAGCTCCCTCCGCAAAACATACATACGGTTGGCCGCGCTGGCCTTTCCCCAGCCGCTGCCCATATAGAGGCTGCTTCTGCTCAAAAATTGAACGAAGATAGCGCGGTTGCTTAAGTGGCGATCCTGCCACCCACGCCGTAAGCATCTATTTGCATCTTCGCTTCGATGTCGAGATTTTGACCTTGCTTCAACAAGTAACGCTTGCGACTATCTTTTCTGCAAAAAACGCTTGGGAGCGAAATGGTCCGGGAGAATGGCAATCTCGATCTCGGAGGTTTCGCTATGAACACGACTTTCGACTTTCAAATGGTTTGCCCGCAATTGCGGATGTGTCGGAATAAAGATTGAAGACCCGGAACGAGCCCCACGAAACGCTGCCGTTCACTGCAGCGATTGTGGCTTTCCAAGAGGGACTATGGGTGCATTGAGAGACTTGGCGGTTCGTCCTGCATCAATCACCCCCGCGCGAGATATGTGAATTTTAAAAGCCCAAAAGGGGGACATTAGTGGCGTCAATTACCGTCCGTTCCGACCAGCTGCTTGAGCGGGTCCTGAGCATGGAAATTGTCCGGGTCACGGAGAGAGGCAGCTGTTTCGGCAGCCCGGTTGCGGGGCCGCGGGCAGAAAAATGCCGCGGACCAGGCGGCGGTCGACGCGATGCGCCGCGAGTTGAACAAATTGCCGATTGCCGGAACAGTCGTTATTGGCGAAGGCGAGCTTGATGAAGCCCCCCATGCTCTTCATAGGCGAGAAAGTGGGAAGTGGGAGCGGGCTAATGGTCGATATTGCCGTCGACCCATTGGAGGGTACCAACCTGTGCGCCGGTGACATGCCGGGTTCGATCGCAACCTTGGCGTTGGCGGACGGCGGCACGCTTCTGCATGCTCCCGATTGTTACATGCAGAAAATCGCCATCGGCCCTGGCTACCCAAAAGGCACGGTCGATCTCGACGCGCCGGCGGAGGAAAACATCCGCAATCTGGCTAAGGCAAAAGGAGTTCCGACCAAGGAGATCACGGCGATCTTGCTCGATCGGCCTCGGCACTTCGAGATGATCGAGGCGGTGCGAAGGGCGGGGGGCATCTGTCCACCTGTTGTCGGATGGCGATGTCGCGGGCGTCATACATTGTGCCGAGCCGCAGGCGGGCATTGATATCTTCCTCGGAATTGGCGGTGCGCCCGAGGGGGTGCTGGCAGCGGCGGCACTACGTTGCATCGGGGGACAGATGCAAACGCGGCTCGTGATCGACAGCGAAGCGTTGCGCGAACGCACCTTGCGAATGGGCATCAAGGACGCCAACAAGAAATTAGAAATTGAGGACATGGTTCGGGGCGATTGCCTGTTTGCCGCGACGGGTGTGACAACGGGTGCCTTGCTCAAAGGGGTAAAATTCAGTCGCGTCATTGAAACCGACACCATCGTGATGCGCTCGGTGACGGGGACGGTACGCCGGGTTCACGGTGAGCACCGCGATTTCTCTAAATTCCATCTTGATTAGGAAAGCCGATGCGTCCCTCAGAAGAGACCTTCCCGCGCCTCCGGGGTGGCACCGGGGCTTCCCCAAATGACTAAGCAACGGTCCCTGGGGATCTTCCGGGGCTAACTGGCCCGGTCTCCGGGCGCCCTTACCCTGGTTACTTCCGGTTCCCGGGCCAATTTGGAGACCCGTCGACCCCAGTTCCTCTCCCTCCGCCAGCTCATACATAGAATCACGCGGTCATTCGCTTGCTGATGGACCCGGCGGCTTCATTCAGCTGCGGGAGAAAGCGTTCGATAATGACGGGCACGGTGGCGACCCTGGCGATCCAGGTGAGATTGATGCATCCAACGACTTCGTCGCCGGCATAGACTGGAACGGCGATGGAATTCCGGCCGTCGTTTGCCTGACTTCTCGGAAGATCATAGTGACCGCCAAAGTCCCGATCGCGTGCGCCGCATCCGCGGGCACGGACGTCGGCGAGTACCTTGTCAAGCTTGGCCGTGTTGTGCGCCAGCGCATCACCTGGACGGCCACTTTTCTGCAAACGCGCAAGAATAGCAGCTCTTTCCTTCGGCGAACAAAATGCGAGGTAGCATCGCCCCGAGGCCGAGCGCAACATGTTCACGTTGAACGAGCCAACGGGGTTCGGAGAGATAATATAGTCAAAATCAGACATAGGCCGGTTGGATTCAATCGTCACCATATGATCGAGCCGCGGACTCAGCAAAGCTGACGGCCAGCGAACACGCTTGCAGAGGTCCGCCAAAATCGGTGCCGCGACTTCTGCAAGATGGGTTTCCTCGTCAAATACTCTTGCTCGCTTTGAAATGTATAGCTCGGGACATAAGCGCCATCAGCGATCCGCTGCCAGATCAGTTCACTCCCGATTAGAGTTTTGAGGATTCGCAGCAATGTCGCCTTTGGCAGCCTCGTAGCCAGATGCAGATCATTCAGGCTTACAGCCTTCGACTCTTGAATGATCCGCAGGACGTCTAATCCTCGATCCAGGGCGCGTATTGTTTTTGTGCTCATGCGGTAGGCCGAGATGCTTGCCCCAGTGAAAGCCTGGTCTTCCGGCGGGGACCGCGCTGGTTGCCGCCGCGTGCTATCCGCCGCAAAGCCCGTGTTTGGGCCGGAACCCTTTACCTCTGATAACACGGTTTCACCTGGTGAAACAGAGGGAGAGTCAACCAAACAAACGTTCTGAAAGGTGTAAGAGTCGCTCCAACGAGACAAAAACCGGCAGGAAGCGCGTCGAGATGGGTGTCCAGGGCGGCGACCAATACGTGATCGCATTCGAGCAGGCGTCAAACCGCGGCGTTTCGCTCATCGGTGGCAAGTGCGCCGGGCTTGCTTCACTTATCGTAGCTGGCGCGACGGTGCCGCCTGGTTTTGCAGTGACAACCCGGGCCTACCTTGAAACGCTGGCCGCGCGTAACCTCGGGTGCGAGATTCAAACGCGTGTCGAAGCGGCAGTCTCGAACGACGTCGGGGCGCAAGCCAGGATCGCGAGCGAGATCCGGGAACTGATCAGGTCGGAAGCAATTCCCGACCGCATCACCGACGCAATTCGATTTGGCTATGACAAGCTCTGCGCCCGGGCCGGCGGCGATTTGCCGGTGGCCGTGCGCTCTTCCGGCACCTCGGAAGACATGCCTGACGCCAGTTTCGCGGGCCAGGGCGACACATATTTATGGACGGTAGGTGCAAACGCCGTCGTCGATCGGGTGCGGGACTGTTGGGCGAGCCTGTTCACTGCGCGGGCGATGGCGTATCGCGACAAACATAACCTCACCCATCTCGATCAGGCCATGGCCGTGGGGGTTCAGCAAATGGTCGACGCCCGAGCGGCCGGCGTCGCCATGAGTCTCGATCCCGCAAATGGCGACCGGTCCAAGATTGTCATCGAATCCGTCTGGGGATTGGGCGAGCCACTGGTCTCGGGCCTCGCGACGCCGGATTACTTCGTCGTGGACAAGGTCTTGCTGGAGCCCATCAAGCGGACCGTTGCCAGCAAGCCCACTGAACTCGTGGCCGACATCGCCAATCAAACGACTGTTTTGCGTGAGGTGGAGGAAGCCCGGCGGAACTTGGCGAGCCTCACCGAAGCGCAAATCCGTGCCGTCGCCCGTGTCGTCAAGGCGCTCGATCGGTCCTTCGGTGCGCCGCAGGATGTCGAATGGGCCATCGATCCGCAAAGGACTGAAGATGAGGGCGTCGTCCTGCTTCAGTGTCGACCGGAGACAGTGTGGAGCAAAAAAGCATGTAGCCCGGTCCTGTCCAAAAGCTATGCGCCCGGAATTGAGGGTGTCCTGAGCACCTTGATGGCGCCTCTGGCGTCGCTGAAACAATGATCAAAAAATAAATGGGGGGAGACGCCATGAACGCGCAGGTAAAATTCCCGAGTCCTTATGAGCTCAAGGCACCAAAAGGCGCCGAGGATTGGCGTGATCTCTATCCGTATTATTCGTTGTTTCAGGAGGAGCGGAAGAAGGACGACGAAAAGCAGTTTTGGTTCTGCGACGCCCAGCACTGGCCAACGCCATTCCGGCCGTTCGACACCATCATGACCGACTACGCGGTCAAGTGCCTGGGTCAATACAACACGCGTCACCTCCTTGTGCCTCCGGCCAATGGCGTCGACTACCGGATACACAATGGCTATCTCTATTTGAGCCCGATCGCGGTCGCGCCCGAGAAGATTGCCGAACGCGTACCGCATTTTCTGGAACGCGCGGGCTTCTATTTTCAGAACTGGAACAAGTTGCTCGATAACTGGCACGTCAAGGTGCGCGGCGTCATAGATGCGCTGGAAGCGCTTCGATATGAACAATTACCGGACATGGTTCCGAAAGAATGGGTGTTTGAAGGGCGTGGCCTCGACAACACGTACTACCTGATGGAAAATTACGAATCCGCGCTGCAGCTTTGTTACAAGGCCTGGCAGTATCATTTCGAGTTTCTCAATCTGGGTTACGCGGCTTATCTCGATTTCTTTGGTTTCTGTAAGGAGCAATTCCCCAGTATTCCGGATCAAGCCATCGCCCGGATGGTCCAGGGCATCGACGTCGATCTGTTTCGGCCCGACGACGAACTGAAGAAGCTTGCCCATTTGGCCATTGAGACCGGCGTCGACACCGAGCTGATGAGCGGCTCGGTCGAACAGGCTCTCGGTTCGGTCGCCGCACTCCCCAAGGGCAAGCAGTGGCTTGCAGCCTGGACCGCTGCGCAGAATCCCTGGTTCAACTTTACCTCGGGGAACGGTTTCTACTCATCCGACAAATACTGGATCGAGCACCTCGATATTCCGCTCGGGTACATACGGAACTACATCGTTCAACTCAGGAAAGGCATCACGATCGAGCGACCGACGGCGCAAGTGGCCGCCGAGCGCGAGCGTATTACGAAGGAATATGCGGAGCTTTTGAACAATGAGGTGCGGCCGGTTTTCGAACAAAAGCTCGGCCTCGCACGCACGGTTTTCCCTTACGTCGAAAATCACAACTTTTACATTGAGCATTGGTCGCTTGGCGTATTCTGGCGAAAGATGCGGGAGCTGAATCGGCTCTTCATCGCCGCCGGCTTTTGGTCGGACCCGGAAGGGCTGTTCTTTCTAAGCCGCAACGAAGTCCGGGACGCGCTGTGGGACTACTGCTCCGCCTGGGCGGTGGGAGGCGCCCCGACTGGGCCCCATTTTTGGCCGCAGCGGATCGCGCAGCGCAGAAAGACCATGGATGCCCTGGCCCAACATCGGCCCGAGCCGGCTCTCAACGAGCCGCCTGCGGTCGTGACCGAGCCTTTCACAATCATGCTGTGGGGCATCACCACCGACCGCATTTCGGTCTGGTTGAAAGGTCCGGCCGATAGCTCGCGGCTTGAGGGAATGGGGGCGTCGCCCGGGATCGTTGAAGGTCTGGCGCGCGTCATTCGCTCGCCTGACGAACTCGATCAGATCCAGGACGGCGAGATTCTCGTCGCACCAGTCACGGCGCCCAGTTGGGCCCCGGTTTTCAGCAAGATCAGCGCCACCGTAACCGACATCGGCGGGATGATGTCGCACGCGGCCATTGTGTGCCGCGAATATGGACTTCCCGCCGTTACTGCGACCGGCTCGGCGAGCGCAGTGATCAAAACCGGCCAAAGACTGCGGGTCGATGGTACCGCCGGCACGGTCGAAGTGCTGGCGAACTGAATAGAGAACCGTGATGAATGCCGCCGTCCCAACGCTCGATTTTCACGGCCGTACGATCCTGATCACCGGCGCTGCGGGTGGGCTTGGGCTGGCGTTCGCGGAAGCATTTGCCGCGGCGGGGGCGGATCTTGTGCTCGGGGATATCGCCGCGGATGCGGTGAAGGGCGCCGCTGACGGCCTGGCGAAGCGCTATCGCGAGCAGCGCATCGTCGGCTTGCCGCTCGATGTGACGCAGGAGGAAAGCACCACGCGATTTGCCCAGCAGGCCGCGCATGCGGTGTCCGGCCGCGATCGTATCGACGTGCTCGTCAACAACGCGGCGATTTACGCTGGGTTGACCCGTGCCGGCTTCCACGAACTCGACCCGGCGGAATGGGACCGCGTGATGACGGTGAACCTGAAAGGTCCTTTTCTGATGGCTCGCGCGGTGCGGCCATGGATGCTCGAGTCAGGCGGGCATATCGTCAACCTCGCCTCGGCCACGGTCTTTAGCGGCACGCAACTGTGGGCACATTACGTCGCCAGCAAGGGCGGCGTGATCGCCTTGACGCGCGTACTCGCCACCGAGCTCGGCCCCCATGGCATCACCGTCAACGCGATCGCGCCGGGAATTACGCTTACGGAGGCCAGTCTTGGCTTGATCCCCGATGCGGCGAACTACGGCGCGCAGCGTGGCGCGATCCGGCGAGCGGCCATGCCCAACGACGTGGTCGGCGCAGCACTGTACCTGGCTTCGCCCCTGGCCGCATTCATCACCGGGCAAACGCTTGTCGTCGACGGTGGCAAGCAATTCATCTAATGAGGAGGATTCTTCCATGATGCAGATCGAGACTCACGTCGACCGCTTCGTCCGCAATTGCTGGTATGTTGCCGGTTGGGCGGATGAGATTTCAGCCGACAATGTCCTGGAGCGAACGCTGCTCGGCGAGTCGATCGTTTTCTATCGCGCGGCGGATGGCCGGATCGTTGCGCTTGAGAATCGCTGTTGTCACCGTGGCGCGCCGTTGCACGCAGGCCGACGGGAGGGTGACAGCCTGCGCTGCCCTTATCACGGTATGCTCTTCAACGCGGAGGGCCAATGTACCGAAATCCCGGGACAGGAAATGATTCCGCAGCGCGCTTGCGTGCGCAGCTACCAGGTGATCGAGCGAGACGAATTGATATGGATCTGGATGGGCGAACCGGCGAAGGCCGACCCCGACAGGATCATCCGCTTTGAGTGGCACACCGATCCGGCATGGCGCAAGAAGCGCTCTTACTTGCACTATCACGCCCCGTATACGCTCATCGTCGACAATTTGCTCGACTTCTCGCACTTGACCTATGTCCACAGCACGACGATCGGGACGCCGAGCACGGCGTCGACGCGTGCGCAGGTCGAGCCGATCGAAGGCGGCCTCAAGATCACGCGCCGTTATTACAACGACCAGATCCAGGCAAACCGAAGCAGCATCGCCACCTTCCAGGGGCCGGCCGACCGTTGGCAAATCTACGAATGGTTCGCGCCGTCGTTTGTGCGCTTGTACACCGGCTCTGCGCCCGCCGGCACCGGCGCACATGAGGGGCGGCTGGTACCCGAGGCCATGCAGTACCGGCACTGCTCGGTCCAGACACCGGAAACGTCGGCCAGCACCCATTACTGGTTCACGCATGCGGCGAACTTCAAGACGGAAACCTCGGAAGCGATCGACGTCGTGTTCGACGGCGTGAGCCGCGCCTTCAAGGAGGACAAGGACATCATCGAAGTGCAGCAGAAGGCGCTGCAGAGCGGGCGGCCGTTCCAGCCGATGAATATCGCGCATGACCAGGCATTGGTGCTGGCGCGGCGGCTGATCCAGCGGCTGCTCGATGAGGAGGCGCACCCGGACGGGCAGAAATCCGCGCCAGCGGCGTTCGAGCTTGCTCAGTAACCGTGTTCGCGCAGGATTGTGTCAATGACTTCGCCTGAAGTGCCGATAGCGCTTGTACTGGACTACGGTGGCGTCATCTGCCGAACCACCTTCGAACGTCAGCCTCAAATCGAGCGCAAGCTCGGCCTCGCACCCGGCACCTTGCGCTGGCGCGGTCCGTTTGATCCCGACAATGACGAGCTATGGCGCGACATGCTCGCCGACCGGATCAGCGAGCGGGAATATTGGCGCCGGCGCGCCGCTGAAGTCGGTTGCCTGGTCGGCGAGGAGTGGACCAGTCCGCGCATGTTGATGGCCCCCGCGCCGGACGATCCGATCGACGCCACGACGCGCCCGGAGGCGCTCGCCACGGTGCGCGCCGTCCGTGACGCCGGGCGGAAAGTCGGCGTGTTGTCGAACGAGCTTGACCTGTTCAACGGTCCCGGCTTCGGCGCCAGACTATTTGTCCTGAAGCTTATGCACGCAATCGTGGATGCTACGTATACCGGCATCCTGAAGCCTGACCGGCGCGCCTATCAGGCCGCGGCGGACGCGCTCGGTGCGCCGATTGAACGCTGCCTGATGGTCGATGACCAGCCGCGCAATATCGCCGGTGCACTCGCCGCGGGTATGCAGGCCGAGTGGTTCGATGTCACGCGGCCGGCGCAAACGTATTCGCGTGTGCTCGCGCGGTTGGGTATCGACGCGGCGGAGAGCGTTGGCTGAACACAAGCCAACGCGGCAAAAATCGAAGAGCGCGCGGCCGGGGCATTTTCTCGGTTTGCGCAGACAGATCGCTCCGCCCGCGGTGCGCTTATTGGGAGACCAGGCTACCGCTGCCTTCAAAAGCGCCGTCAACAACCAAGGTCAAAAGCCAAGCAACGCAAGGCCAACCCAGCTGACGGCAAATGCAGAAGACGCGATCACGGCGACGGACGCCAGGGTAGCAATGGCTTTGACAGACGACATCACCGGACTCCATTTCGACGGTGAGGTTCTGGCGCGCGACTTTTGCCCAAACAAGGCAGGAATGGGTCGGCATCGATATTGAGTCCGAGTGTGACCGCCTTGCTACAGCGCGGCATCGTCGCCGGTAAAATCACATTTGCGCCGCCTTCGTTAATCTCGCCGAAACGGCATTTTAACCAGTCCGGCAGAACCGTAACGGCCCGTGGCTCGCTGTCATAATTGGCCCGCAATACCAGTAGAACGAGTACGCATGGGTATTGCGTATTCTAATGATAAATTAACAGGGCCCGCCGTGGCAGTGTTGCTGCTGTTGAGCCTCTCGCTCGGCGGCTGTGCGACGTCCACGACGGGTTCATCGTTGATGGATGCCCGGGCGCAGGTCATCGCGTCGCCGAAAACAAGCGCCTATCTCCCGGTGGAGGATATGCCGCCGGACCGGCAAACGCCCACCATGACCACCGACGAAACATCGAAACTGAAGAAAGAATTACTCGCCGCCCGCGACCGCCAGGCGGCGGCCGTCAAAGGCCGCGAGGCTGCCAAACAGGCTGAGCCCGCAAAGCCCCAATAAGGCGCTTACCCGCCGGCGGAAGATACTGCATCCCAATTGGCTATCGCGTGGCCGCGGAAGGGCTGGCGCCGGAGCGGATAGCGCGGCTAAACTGCCTTGGTTGTTCTGCATCCGTGCACCGGTAACGCGCGGTCCCGAAGATTTCGATGGTTGAGGCCCAACCATAATGCCCAGACGATGTCCCGTCCCTCAACTGGTCGCCATCGTCCTGACGGTTCTTGCCTGCGCCCCCGCAGTTGCCGGTCCGCTTGAGGACGCCACCGCTGCGGCTGGTCGTGGAGATTATCCGGCGGCGCTACGGCTATTCCGGTCGCTGGCCGATCAAGGCAACAGCTATGCCCAGCATCGGCTCAGCGCGATGTATGCGAAGGGCATCGGTGTGCCGCAAAACTATGCCGAGGCGGTCAAATGGCTTCGTCCGGCGGCCGACAAAGGTTTGGCGATCGCCCAGAACGACATGGGGTTCATGTATCGGCAGGGTTGGGGTGTGGCGCAAGACAGTGCGGAGGCGGTGAAATGGTTTCGCCGCGCCGCAGATCAGGATTTCATGGCGGCACAGAACAATCTCGGCGACGTGTACGCCGTTGGATTTGGGGTGCCCAGAGATTACGGCGAAGCGATCAAATGGTTTCGGCTGGCCGCAGAGCAAGACTCGCCTTATGCGCAGAATATTCTTGGCATTGCCTATGAGCACGGATTCTTCTTGCAACAAAGCGACGAAGATGCGCTGACGTGGTATCGCCGCGCCGCCAACAAGATCTACGATTCAAGTCATCTGACGCTGATGCACGGTCCACAGTATAATCTTGCGGCAATGTATGCATCGGGGCGCGGCACCTCAAAAGACAATGTTCAAGCCTATATGTGGTTTACGCTGGCGGCGAAACTTGGCGACGTCAAATCGCCTGATACGCTTGGCATGGCTTCGTTCGGTTCATCCAGGGAAACAGCGCTGGAGCAGCGGGACAGGGTGGCCGCGCGCATGACCAGCGCCGAGATCGCCAAGGGCGAGAAGTTGGCCCGGGAATGGTCGCCTCATCCGGTTGTGTTCATCACACCGCAAGCCAGGTGAAATGCGGTACCGCGCGGCGCTGATGCTGCCATCGTCCGCGCTCTGTTTGGCCGCGCTATGTTTTGCACGTCTGTTTGGACAGGGCATCCAGTCTCGCGACCGGCCTGTCCGTCTGCCAGACCTCCACAGGATGGCTGTCGACCAGTCGGCGGGCGGATTTGATCGCGGACCTCGTCATCGCGACAATCCAGTTGAATCACGCCGATGGTTCGGTCGTGAAGTCCCATGATATATGCACAATAGACCGTCATCTTGGCCTCCGAGTACGCGATCAGTGAATGCTTGCCCGAAAGATGACAGCGAGTGTGTAGGGATTCGAGGGGATTCGGTTTGTCATCTTCTAAAAGCGGAATAGTGCCGCCCGGCGATCTTATGCGGCTCATATAAAACCGGGATCGCGGCGCTCTCGAAATCAAATCCCGTCAGGAAGATATTGGCCCATTGAGTCAAGCAATCTCGCATGAAAACAGGTGATGCCATGACTTCCTCTAAAATGTCTTCCCCTAAAGTGTCTTCCGCCCAAATGTCTTCCGCTCAAATTGTCACCGGCGACAGAATTGTCGATCCGATGCTCGCGCTCGCCGGCTGCTCGACGCGCCAACGCATCCTGGTCGCTGGTTCGAAGGGCATGGAATTGACGATGGAGTTGCACCGGCGTGGATATTTGCTGGCGGCAGCGGCGGGCAATTGCGGCCGTCCGATCCGTCAGTACGACGTTGCGCTGGTGGATTGGCGCCGGCGCACGCTTCATGCGCTTGAGCCGACGATGGACTGGCTGATGAACTTCCTCAGCCCTCGCGCGGTGCTGGTGGTTTGGGTCGATGCTCAGAAACCGGCAGCGAATGACAGCCTTCGCGCGACCGTGACGAAACGCGGCTTCGTGATCGTGCGCGGCGCCGTGCATGAATGCGGCTGCGCTATACTGGCGCGACGATCGCAGGACTATCCGATGCAAAAGGTGGCATAGCGCGCCGTCCGGTGATCGGAACAGCGTCAAAAGCCAGCGGCACTCTATTCGAGATGCATGCCCGACTTGGCGATCACCGTGCGAAAAATCGCCAATTCGCTCTTCAGCCGCGCCGCGAGTTCGGCCGGCGTGGACGGAATGACCTGCACGCCACCCGACGCAAAGCGTTCTTTGACGTCGGGTGAATTGAGCGCTCTCACCACGTCGGCGTTGAGCTTATCGACGATGGCCTGAGGCGTTCCCTTCGGCGCGAACAAGGCCGTCCAGTTCGACGCGTTCACATCCGCCACGCCCTGTTCCTGCAGCGTCGGCCATTCCGGATTGAGCGCCGATCGCTTCGCCGAGGTGACGCCCGAGCACGCGCAAGGTCCCGCCCGCGAGATTCGGCGCGACTGACGAACTGGCCTGATGCCGAGCGGCACCACGCCGGACACGAGCGCCTGCACCGCCGGCGCGCCGCCTTTGAACGGCACATTTTGCAACTTGGTGCCGGTGCTCAGCGCCAGCCATTCCAGAACAAGATGCGTAATGCTGCCGATCCCGGGTGTGCCTATATCGACCGAGCCGGGATTTGCCTTGCTGGCGGCAATCACATCCGCCACCGATTTGTACGGGCTGGCGCTGTTGGCCGCGAGCACGATCGGCGCATCGCTGACACCCGTGATCGGAATCAGGTCGCGCTCGACGTCGTAGGGCATTTTCTCCAGCAGCGCGGGGTTGAGCGCAACGTCGCCGCCGCTAGCCATGACAAGCGTATAGCCGTCCGGCTCGGCCCTGACGGCGGCCGTCATCGCGATCAGGCCGTTGCCGCCCGGCCTGTTTTCCACGACGACCTGGTGGCCCCAATACTCACCGAGCTTGCCGCCGACCAGTCGAGCCGCGATGTCGGTGATCCCGCCGGGCGCGTAAGGCACCAGGATGCGAACGGGCCGGTCCGGAAAGGTCTGTGCCTGCGCGGGAGCCGTAAGGGCTACGAAAAACGCCGCGACTGCGATGATTCGAAACATGGCCTACTTTGTTTCCCGCATTTCTTGTCTACCGGCGAGAGCGACTTTCGCTCTCGCCAATTTGCCGGTCAGTGGGCGAGCGGATCAGGGCGAAGCTGCAGCCGCACCGCGCGCGGGCGATTGGCTGTTCCACCTTCAAGATGGAACATGGCCCGCGTTCCATAGGTGGTCCATAATCCATTGCCCTTCCAGCCGGTAGAAGCATCGTCGATCCGGCCATCCACATTCTTGGGAAAGAAGCCCATCGGATAGGGAACGGTGAAGTTGACGAACTTGCCGTCGACGAACGCGAAGATCGAACTGTTGAGGTTGCCCATGATGATCGGCACGTTCTTTCCGAGGCCGAAGGTGTTGAACCAGTCGACCCAGACATAGTAACTCGCCTCGGCACTCCCTGCATCTTTCACATCGCGCATCTGCGGGCCGGGTAACTGATACAGCGTCCAGCCTTCGGGGCAGTGCTGGCCGGTCGCGGTCGGGCCGTTCAGCACCTTGCATTTGCGCCGGTCGAAACTGCCGACATGCCCGCTCGCGAGCGCCGCCCAGTAAACGCCGTCGGCATCGATGTCGCCGCCACGCGGCCCGTAGCCGGGCAATGGCGGCTCATAAATTTCGGACAGCGCTGTTTCGATCGGGTTTGCGCCGAGCATCGTCCGCACGATCGCGCCGGGATAGCCGATCACGGTGCCCCAGACCGCCCCATCGGTCGGGCTGACGGCGATCGCGTATTCATTGACGGCGATGCGCTTGTCCTTGCCGGGCTCGACCGGCTTGTCGGGCTCGACATACTCGCCGCGTTGGCCGTCTCCGGATGTATCCAGGATGAAGGGCGTCCATGCCTGGGACGCTTCCTCATCCTTGGTCTGTTCGAACTTCTTCACGTCAAGCCAGCCCAATACCGCGGGGCCTACAACGCCTGCGCTGAAGAACAGTCTGTCGTGGTCGCGGGAGAAAGCGAGGTGGTGGGTGGGGAAGCAGGTGCTGAGCAGCGTGAATTTCTGTGACGCCGGATCGTACATCGCGATATTGCGGTTCGACAGGTTGATCGGGAACGCTTTTGCCGAGGGCTGGCTCGATCCGGCCTTGCACCAGTCGGGGTTGGCCGGCGGACGAATCTGCGACGTCAGCCAGACCCGGCCTTTCTCGTCCATCATCGGATTATGCGTGATGGTCTGGCTGTTCCAGATCGCGTTCGGTCCCCAGGACGGCGAGAAGCCATGCGGGCGTGCGGTGACATTCGGCGTGTTCGGATCGCGCACCGGAATTTGCACACCGCTATCGGCGCTGGCGACGGGATCCAGCACCGGCATGAAATCCGTACTGTCCTCGGTGGATCCATAGAGCTTGCCTTTGGCATTCACCCGGGGGTCCCAGCGGTCGGTCGCGACTTCATCGTGGAGATAGGCGGTGGGATCGCTCCATTCCCATTCGGTGACCACGACGTTGCGCGCGATGCCTTCCGGACGCGACGGGGTTGCGAACGGCAGTTCGCCCGCCGCGATTTTGTCGGTCCATTGGCCGAACAGCTCGAGCGCCCGCTGGGTGCCGAGCTTGGTGATGTCGCGCGCCATGAACGCCGATGCACTGCCGGCCGTCAGCCGCTCCGCCCACGCATCGGCCGAATCCTTGAACGTCCCAAGTCGCTTGCTGATGGTCCTGGTGCCGGGCGTGCCCAGCGCGTGACAGGATTGGCAGGCGCCGCTTTTCACGGTGTTCAGCCATTCGCCCTGGCTCTTGATTTGGTCGATCGGGAATTCGTTTTTCGCAGGGACCGACAACAGTGAAAACCAGTAGATCGGTGGATAATATTGCGCGGCGGCGGCCGGCGTCGGCGCAGGCACCGCAGTCAGGTCTAAGGTCTTGCCCGGGCTCGCCGGAATTTTCGCAGAGTCAATCAACCCGTAGCCGCGGACCCAGACCTGATAATTGCCTTTCGGCAGATCCGGAACCAGATAACGGCCGCGGTCATCGGTGACGACGATCTTGGTGTATCGCGTCGGCGTGTCCGTCGTCTCGGCAATCACCCAGACGCCGGCCTCCGGCCCCTTGGCGCTCCGCACCACGCCGCCAAGATCGTTGCTGCCGACGCTTATCGCGGCGGCACTGCGCTGTTGCGCTGCGGCTGGGATCGCAGTCGTCGTCAAAAGAGCGATCGAAATAGCCGTAAATATCGAGGCTGCCATGCGTGGCCGTCCCGCAAACACCCGAGTTTTCATTTTTGTTTTGCCCCCATGTCGAAGCAATTCTGACGCGCGGAAGCAATGTTGTCCATCGCGCCGAGGAATGGGCTCCATGCGCGTCGGGGATGGTCAGCAACTTGTGTCGCCGATGTTCTCGGCTTGCGGATTAACAAATACAGGGAGAAGCCGGTCGGACGACTATTGCGCAGTACGTCTATAGACCGCCCGTTAATATCCCTCTTCGGGAAGCGCCGGCATAGTCAGCATCTGCCGCTCGAGCGCCATGGCTTCGTGCTGAGTATCTAGGGTCTGTTGATACGAGGCAAACAGAGCTTCGACTTTCTCATTCAGCAACGGTTGTTCCTGCAGCATCTGTTGCTGTTGCTTCGGCGTGCTGTCGAACCACTTCTTGATTGCGTCGAGGTCCGCATGGGTCCACGCCGCAAAGCCTATTGAAAAATCGCGAAATGCTCGCGCGATCTTTGGAGACATCTTCAGCAGACGGATAATCAACAGCATGAGTGATCCTTCCGTTAGCCCCAACCAGAGGGTAACTGATTCGCTCGAAACTGGACCTGTGGATACGGGGGATTACCAATTCTGGTTGCAAGTTACTGGTTCTGCGTGTGTATTCGCTGGGGGAGCGCTCAATGAAACAGACAAAGAAGAGAGTGAAGCGGAGGCCGAACGAGATCTTGGAGCAGGAGGTCTGGCGTCTGCTGTACGACCAAGGATACGACATCACCGTGGAGCCGGCGTTATCACCCTCATATCGGGCGGACCTTATCGCTATCCGAAAGCAAGGAGGTCGCTTGCACAAAGTCGCAATCGACCTAGAAGTGAAACTAAACTTTGAGAATGTTCAGGCTGTCGTTAAGCGAGCGACGGCGGCACTCAGACAAACCAAGCTGGGGTTGAATGAATATTGGATCGTCGTTTCCGGCCAGTTCTCGAATATTGTTGCTGCGAGAGGAATAGATAAGCGCATCTCAATTTTTGAGATTGAGAAGTTACGCGAGAAGTTGGGCAGCCCACGGAAGCCGTCTAAAGCAAGATCGAGCCGCGCTCGCACGACCGTCGGCAAGAGCGTTGAGGCTAATGGGAAGGAAATTCAACTCGCGATCTCCGGCCTTATTTTGCAAATAGATGAAAAGCTAGACAAGCTTCGAGATGAGCGGCCAAATTCGGACGAGGCGCGGAACAAGGTCGTTTCGGAAGCTTCTGATCTGGAACGAATGAAGGCCGAACTGGAGAGAATCCGTGAACTGGTCGCGGCCTTCAACAAAGGCGAAGCCCCTGAGAAAGATGTCGTCAAATCGGTAAAGACCTTCAAAGACGACGTTCAGCATTGGTGGGACAAGAGGCATGAAGGGGTGCTGACCACCGCTGCAAAGTCAGCTCTCTTCGTTTCCTCCGTCGGAGTGCTGGCTCTTATGAAGGCAGATACTCCGACCGCGATCGCAGTGGCAGGAGCGATCATCGGCGGGAAAGCAATCAAGAATATAAAAAAGATCGGAAAGCGACTGCTGCGCTGATTGCAATACGATATTGCACTGGCATGCACCCTCCGTTCCTTCAGGGAACACTAGGCTGCGTCTCTACGAGCGGTGCCCAGCCTTCGTCGCTACGCTCGAATAGCGGGCAGCCATAGACGGCGCGGACGGCAAGCGGCGCGGAGAGCGCCCCCACCTCCGCTTCCCAGCGATTGGTTTGCTTCATTGCGACAATCATGCCGGCCACTTCAACGCCGGCCTTCTGCAATAGCTGTACAGCCGCGACCGCGGTCGCGCCGGTCGAGATCGCGTCATCGACCAGCGCGATCCGTCGTCCCTGGATGAGCGGCAGCAGGTTCGGGTCCAGCCGCAATCGCTTGCCGGCCTCCGGGCTGGTGATCGAGACCACCGGCTCGGACAGCGCGTCGTCGTACCAGAATTTACGCGAATAGCCGAGCGGCACATAGCGCGATTGCCCGAGCCGCTCGGCCACCAGCGAGGCGAACGCGAGACCCAGTGTCGGGAGTCCGACGATGATTTCGGCATCGAGCGCGCGCGCCTGTGCGGCCATATGATCGGCCAGCGCCGCCACAACGATGTTGGAGGCCTGGTTGGCAATCAGCGACGCGACAGCGCGATCGCCGTCGGGCAATCGGCGCAGCGGCAGAACGAGAATGCGACCGCATGGCAGATGGACCGGATAGCCGAAACGATAAGGCGGCGTCGCCGAGAAGCGCGGAGGGATATCCGGCGTCAGTTCCTGCCAGTAGCCGGTGGTCGGTTCGGTAAAGGAGTTATCGGCGGTCATGCATCGCCATCAGATTGGCGCCAGCGGCAGTCGCGATAGCTGCGCGCTGCCATGCGTGATCTCGTTTGTCTTCAGGGCTTCCTCAAGACGATCGATCCCGGCGCGGATCTGGTCTTCCGACAAGGAGGCGTAGCCGAGCAGCAGCCAGTTCGCCTCAAAATGCGATCCGTCATATTCGTGGCCGCCGCCGGACTGCACGGTGTAGATGCCGATGTTTCGCGTTCGGGCGATCGCCTTGATGTTATGCGCCGGGACGAGCGCGGCGGGCAGGCGCCAGGCGATATGCGTTCCGGCTTCGGTGCCCAGCAGATCGACCTCGCCAAAACGCTCGCGCATCCGGCTGATCAGCGCATTGCGCCGTGAAAAGTAATGCTGCTGGCTGCGCCGCAAATGCCGCATGAAGCCGCCGTTCTGCATGAAGCGCGCGAGCGCGGCCTGTTCGAGCCAGACCTGGCCATTATCCAGCAGCGCCTTGGCGGTCGCGGCGGCATCTACCAGATGTTCGGGAAAAATCGCAAAACCGGTCCGCAATCCCGCCCCGAGCGATTTTGAGAAGGTGCCGAGATAGATCACGTGGTCGGGGCCGAGCGCCTTCATCGCCGGCAGCGGCGCGCCGTCGTAGCGGAACTCGCTGTCGTAATCATCCTCGATCACATAGGCGCCGGTGCGCTGCGCCCAGCGCAGGATGGTCCGCCTCCTCTCCAGCGATAGCGTCGCGCCCATCGGAAATTGATGCGAGGGCGTCAGGTAAACCAGCCGCGCGTCGGTGGCGGCGACGGCGTTGGCATCGATCCCCGAGCGATCGATGGCGATCGGCCGCAGCCGCATGTGGTGGCTCTCGAACAGATAGGCGGCGCCCTGGTTGCAGGGGTTTTCCACCACGATCTCGTCGCCCTGGCTGGCCAGCAGGCGCAGCACGAGATTGAGAGCCAGTTGCGCGCCGGCGAGGATGACAACTTGTTCCGGCCGCACCTGAATGCCGCGCGTATTGCCGACATGCTCGGCAATCTCGATGCGTAGTGCCATCAGCCCGCAGGGATCGCCATATTCGGTGAGATTATGTCCCGCGGAAGCCAGCGATTGCATCACCAGCCGGCGCCATGTTTTCAGCGGAAAGGCGCGCGGGTCGGTGCGCTGGGTCCAGAAATCGATCGGGATACTGGAATTGTTCAGGATGCCGTGTTGCCGGCCGGAAAACACATGGGCCCCGCGCGATTCCGAAATTTCGGGAAGGTCCTCAGCGTCCTCGTTTGGCGTTGTTCCCACCGCCTGGTCCGGCAGTATGTCGGCAATGAAGGTGCCGACCATGGGTTTTGCGACCAGATAACCTTCGTTGATCAAGCGCTCATAGCCGAAGATCACCGAATTGCGCGATACTTTGAGTTGCGCGGCGAGAATCCGCGACGATGGCACCGGCGAGCCCGGGCGCAGGATTCCCGCGACAATCTGCTCGCGTATCCCTGTATAGATCTGCTCTTGCAGGCTTTGCGAATTGTCGCGGTCGAGAGAAATCAGCACGGAAAACCTCGGATATCGATGCCGCCAGCAAAGACCAGATTTGGCGTTGCGGCAAGCGGTTGGGGCGAAATGGAGGTCCAGTTCATGACCACTTTCTGGAACCACGGCCACGCGCCGGTTGACTTCATGCTGCACTAATATCCATCGTCCGATATCGAACAACTGCGAGAGGCCGATATGTCAACGATACTCAAGGACGGCGAGACGATTTTTCCCGCGGAATTGCTGGCACTGGCTTCGGCTGCGCTGGATGCGGCGAAGAAAAAGAATATCCGTCTTGCTGCCGCCGAGACCGTCACCGCCGGCCTTGTCAGCGCCTGCCTGACCTCGGTTTCCGGGGCATCGCAGATTTTCGACCGTGGCTACGTGCTGTACCACGAATCCGCCAAGGCCACCGGGCTCGGCGTGGCGGAAGAAGTCTCGGCGCAGCACGGCGCCGTCAGCGCCGAAGTCACGCAGGGCCTCGCGGAAGGATTGCTGTCGAATTCGGGCGCGGCGGTGACCATCGCTGTGACCGGCTACGCCGGCCCCGGCGGCGGCAACGCCAAAAATCCGGTCGGAACCATCTTCATTGCGGCTGCGCGCAAGGGCGTGCCGATCCTGTCAGAGCGCCATGTATTTCCTGGCAGCCGTGATAATGTCCGGCTGGAAGCGGTGGCCGCCGCCATCCGCCTGCTGCACAGACAAATCGACGCATGAACCGCATACCGCTCGTTCTGCTGACGGGATTTCTCGGCGCCGGCAAGACGACGATGCTCAATGGCCTGCTGGCGACGCCGGAGTTTTCCGACACCGCGGTGGTCATCAACGAGGCCGGCGATGTCGGGCTCGATCACATGCTGGTGGAGCAGAGCGCCGATACGGTGGTGATGCTGGAAGGCGGCTGCCTGTGTTGCCGTACCAAGGGAAGCCTCGCCCCGGCGCTGGCTAATCTGTGGCGGCGAACCCGCGATGAAAAGCTCACGCCATTCAAGCGCGTGGTGGTCGAGACCAGCGGATTGTCCGATCCCGCCAACGTTCTTGAAGGCCTGATCGCGGACGCGTTCTTTAATCGGAATTTTGCTTTTGCCGGGATCGTGACGTTGGTGGACGTGCGAGCCTTCGCGGGCACGGTGGAGAAACATCCGAAGCGCGGATGCAGATTGCGCTGGCCGACCGGCTGTTGCTGACCAAGGCAGATCTCGTATCGGCCGATGCGGCGCACGCCGTGCAGCAGGCGCTGTCATCTATCAATCCGCATGCGGTCCAACAGATGGTTCTGCCGGATACGGCGACGATAGCGATGTTCTGGCCGGAGGTACTGGATTTGCCGCGCGCGCTGATGAAGCCGGCGAATATGATCTGTTCGGCGGAGCCCGCGCCGATCGCGACTGCGTCGCTGGCGTTTCATGGAACCATCGAAAGGGATGCGCTGGAGGCTTGGCTTGATCACACCATCAATCTGTTCGGCCCGATGCTGCTGCGGATGAAGGCGATGCTCGATGTCGAAGGCGCTGATGGCCTGACCGTGCTGCATGTCGTACAGGGCCTGTTGCATTCGCCTGACGATCTCAAGGCGTGGCCCGGCAACGATCCGCAGAACCGCATCGTGTTGATCGGGCGGGATGTCGAAGAGCAAATTTTGATGGATGCGTTGGCGCGGCTTGCGGCAAGCGTCAGGCGATCGGCGCTCTCCCGAGCGGGTTGATGGTGCCGGCGTTCGACTGGTACCATCAACGTGACAGTGCGCGGACCTTGGGCGATGGCGGCGTACCGGCCTAATCTTGCGTTTACACTTTGACGGCGAGGACATCATGGCAAAAGCGCTCAAGGGCGAAATGGGCATCGTGCCCGCGCTCGATATCGATTCACCCGAACATCTCGAACGGGTGGTGCGCGAAACCTCCAAACGGGAAGGCGTCGCCGGCTACAAGCTCGGCCTCACCTCGGTGCTGCGCTTTGGCTTGACAGAGTCAGTCCGCCGCCTGCGCGATCTCACCGATTTGCCGATCGTTTACGATCATCAGAAAGCCGGCCCCGACATGCCGGACATGGCGGTGAGATATACCGCGCTGTGCAAGGAAGCCGACGTCGACGGGCTGATCCTGTTTCCGGTCGCGGGACCCACGGCAGTGGACGGTTTTGTCGGCGAGGCGATCCGCGCCGGTTTGATTCCCTTTGTCGGCGGTGAGATTCCGGTTCCGGATTACGGTGTCTCCGGCGGAGGCTATATGCTGGACGATGCGCTCGATCGCATTCTGGTCCGCGCGGCTCACAACAAAGCCGATCATTTCGTGCTGCCGGCGCACGATACTGCCAAGATCAAGCGCTGGTCGGCGTGGATCGCTTCGAATGTCGCCTCGCCGCTGGTTTTGCTCACGGGTTTTGGCGCGCTCGGCGGCAGCATCGAGACATCGTTCGCGGCTGCCGGCGCCTGCAAGCGCCGCTTCGCGATCGTTGGCCGCCTCATTACCGGTGCTAAGTCTCCCGGCGATGCTGCCGCGCATTTGTATGAGCAGATGCAGGCCGTGAAATCGGCGGCCTGATCGTGCAGGCCGCGCTTCCCAGGCTTCGGCTGACGGCGTTCATCGACGGCGTTTTTGTCGAGCCGGCGGGTGCCGCCGAGGCGCTGCTGGACCCTGCCACCGGAGAAACCATTGCCAGCGTGACGCCGGCGAGTTCCGAGCAGGTTTTAACGGCGATCAATGCCGCGCGCCGCGCCTTCGACGAAGGCGACTGGCCGCGAATGCCGGTATTCGAGCGCGGTCAGGTTTTGCATGCGATCGCCGATGGCATCACCGCGCGAGCGGAAGATCTGGCGCTACTGGAGTGCGTCAATGGCGGCAAGCCGATCACCGGCGCGCGCCGCGAAGTCGCAGGTGCCGTGCGGGTTTTCAACTATTATGCCGGCGCCATGGACAAGTTCTTTGGCGACACCATTCCGGTCGCTGAAAATATCCTGAATTTTACCCTGCGCGAGCCGCTCGGGGTTGTCGCACAGATCACGCCGTGGAATTTTCCGCTATTGGCCGCCGCCTGGAAACTCGCCCCCGCGCTGGCCGCCGGTTGCGCCAGCCTGCTGAAGCCGTCGCCCTTGACGCCGCTGTCGACGTTGATGCTCGCCGAGATCATCGCCGGCTGTGGCGTGCCCAAGGGGATCGTCAATGTGCTGCCGGGCGGCGCCGAAATTGGCCAGGTGCTCGCAGAGCATCCTGATATCGACGGCATTTCCTTCACCGGCTCGACCGCGGTCGGCACCGCGGTAATGCGATCCGCCGCCGGGACTATCAAGAAAGTGGCGTTGGAGCTCGGCGGCAAGAATGCCTGCATCGTGTTCGACGATGCGGACATACCCAAAGCCGCCAGGAGCGCCGTCGGCGCGGCGTTCGGCAATGCCGGGCAATCCTGTTCGGCGCGCTCGCGATTTCTGGTGCAGAAATCCGCTGTTGCGCCGTTCACGCAGGCGCTGGTCGAAGAACTCGCGAAACTCAAGCTCGGCTCGCCGCTTGATCCCGCGACCACGCTCGGCCCGCTGATTTCTGCTGAACATTGGAACCGGGTCGATCAAAGCGTTCGTACCGCGCAGCAAGGCGGAGCCACGCTGCTGGCCGGCGGCCATCGTCCCGATGAACTGAAGATCGGTAATTTTTATCTGCCGACGGTCTTTGGCGACGTCTCGCCGCAGCTGCCGCTCTACCAAGACGAAGTCTTCGGCCCGGTGTGCAGCATCACGCCGTTCGATACCGAGGCGGAAGCGATCATTGAGGCCAATGACTCCGCCTATGGTCTCAATGGCTCGGTGTGGTCACGCGATATCGGGCGGGCGCTGCGGGTCGCCAAAGGCGTGCGCACCGGCATGATCGCGGTCAATGGTTTGCCAAGCGCGAGTTCCATGAGTGTGTTTGCGCCATTCGGCGGCTATAAGCGCTCCGGCATTGGGCGCGAACTCGGCATGGGCGCGCTGACGTTCTATACCGAGGAAAAGACCGTGACGGTGGACTTGTCCTGAGGGCGCTTGGCAGGCATTCAGGTCCGGCCCAAGTTAGCGGTTGATTGGACGCGCAAGTGGACCCATGAATTTAATGGCCTTTGGCACTACGCCCTGGTTTCGGGCCTGTTAGCCTTCCAACGGGTTACAAAGGACGGCGTGAATGCTCTCTGCGATTGTCGGTGGTACCTTGATAGACGGGCTCGGCGGCGATCCGATCCGCTCGGGTGTTGTCGTCATCGAGGACGGGAGAATAATTGCGGCGGGTTCCGAGAAGAACGTAGCAATTCCTTCCAAGGCCAGGCTGATCGACGCCAGCGGTCGCACGGTCCTGCCGGGATTTATCGATTGCCACGTCCACGGCACCTATCGCGCCCGCGACATGCGGCAGCATTTGCTGAATGCACCGACCTACAACGTGCTTCGCTCCATCGACATCTTCCGCGAGACGCTGGCCTGCGGCATAACGACCGCGCGCGATATGGGCGGCGCCGATGCGGGCTTTCGCGCCGCGATTGAGGAAGGCTTGATCGACGGCCCGCGGTTGCTGATCTCGCTCGGCATGATCTCGCAGACCGGCGGCCACGGCGACTACTGGGTGCCGGCCGATATGCGAATCCAGAAGCGCGCCTGGCTGCCCAACACCGTGGCTGATGGTGTCGAGGAAATCCGCCGCGTCGTGCGCGAGCTGTTGATGCGCGGGGCTGACTTCATCAAGATTTGCGCGACTGGCGGCATCACCTCGATCACCGATAGCTGGGACGAGCCGCAATTCACGATTGAAGAGATCCGCACCGCCGTCGAGGAAGCCGCCGCCAAAAAGCGCCGCGTTGCGGTGCATGCCGAAGGCATCGACGGCATCCGCAACGCCGTGCAGGCGGGTATCCATACGCTGGAGCATGGCTGGTTCATTGATGAACAGTGCGTCGACAAGATGATCCAGATGAACACCTGGTGGGTTCCGACGCTGGCCTTGGTGCCGCTGTCGATGAAGAAACGCGGCGACGACAAGTCCTGGGCCGGTCATCAGATGGGGCAGGAAGACGTCAAGGACCGGCAGATCTACGATTTGATGCAGGCGCAAATTCCGGTCTGGAAGGAAGCGGTGCGCCGCGGCGTCAAGGTCGCGATGGGAACCGACCAGTCGCATCGCCTTCTGGTCGGCGAGAACATGGTCGAACTGGAATTCATGGTGAATTGGCTCGGCATGACGCCGATGGAGGTCATCGTCGCCTCCACCAGCAAGGCGGCGGAATGCATCGAACGTCCCGAGCTCGGCGCGCTGGCCGCCGGCAAGGTCGCCGATATTCTGGTGGTCGATGGTGATCCGTTGGACGATATCAAAGTCATGCAGGAACGCGCGCGCCTTCACCTCGTGATGAAGGCCGGCAAGGCCTTCACCAACAAACTTTCTTCTTAAGACTTAATCTTGGGGCTTAAAGGATATCTCCGATGAGACTTAATCGTTTTATGATCCGGCCGCTGGTCGAACAGGCGCTGCGCGAAGAACTCGGTCCCGGCGATACCACAGGCGGATTTCTGGTCGGCGAAGATCCGGTGCAGACCGCGCAAATCTACGCCAAGGGCCACGGCATCGTCTGCGGCCTGCTGTTGGCGGATGAGACCATCAAGCAGATAGATCCCGAAGCCGAGATCGAATACGCGGTGCAGGATGGCGATCCGGTCGGGCCCGGCACCGTGCTGCTGCGGGTCAAGGCGCGCGCCTCGACCTTTTTCATCATCGAGCGCAATTCGCTCGACTGGCTGCAGCAGATGTCGGGTATCGCCACCAAGACCCGGCGCTATGTCGATCTGGTCAAGCACACCAAAGTTCGCCTCACCGACACCCGCAAGGGCTGGCCGGGTCTTCGCATGATCATGAAATATGCGGTACGCGTCGGCGGCGCGCACAATCATATCTTTAGCCTCGCCAACTGCATTCTGGTCAAGGACAACCACATCAAGATCGCGGGTTCCATCACCAATGCGATCAAGATATTACGCGCGTCCGCGCAGCACACCTTCAAGATCGAGGTGGAATGCGAGACGCTTGAGATGGTCGAGGAAGCGCTGGCCTGCGGCGTCGAGATCATCATGTTCGACAACATGGACATGGACGAAATGCGCGCCGGCCTCAAGCTGGTCAACGGCCGGGCCATGACCGAAGCCTCCGGCGGCATCAACGAGCAGACCATCGTGCCGATCGCCGAAACCGGCGTCGATATCATTTCGGTCGGCGATCTCACGCACTCGATCCGGGCGCTTGATATCAGCCTCGATGTGCGGGATATCAAACCCAGCGCGCATCGCACCATTCAACGCCTGAACGAGGCCGCGCGCTGACAGTCTGCCGCTTGCCGGTCAGGTTTAGGAAACATTGAAGGCTCCATGACCGGTTCTTCGGCTACACTGGAATCCGACAGCGCGAGCAGGCGGCGCGAGACATTCGCCCATGTCGATACATTCGCCCATGTCGATACATGGGTGTTCGATCTCGACGATACGCTCTATCCGCGCTCGATCGGCCTGCATGATCAGATGAAGCGGCGCGTGGTTCTGTTCATCGCCGATCAGATGAAGATCGACCACGCCGCCGCCGAGGCCGTGCATCTCGATTACTACCAACGCTATGGCGCGACGCTCCATGGTCTGATCGACCTGCACGACATCGCGCCGCGTGATTTTCTGGATTTCATTCACGATATCGATCTGTCGGTGCTCGGGCGCAACGAAGGTCTGATCGCCGCGCTGCGCGCGCTTCCAGGCCGCCGCATCGTCTTCACCAACGCCTCCCGCGGTCACGCCGTGGCGTCGCTGGAGGTGATGGGCATGTCCGATCTGTTCGATGCCATCGCCAGTATCGAGGACAGCGATTTCCTGGGCAAACCGCATCTGAGTGCCTTTTCGGGCTTTCTCGATGCGCATGCGGTCAATCCCCTGACATCCGCGATGTTCGAGGATCGCCCAGGCAATCTTGTTGTGCCCCACGAATTGGGCATGAAGACCGTGCTGGTGATCGATCCGGCGATTGACGCGGTTGATAATTTTTCGAAGCCGCCGCATGTCGACGTGGTTGTCGCTGATCTCACCGCGTTTCTCGGCAAGATGAGAACTTAGATCGGGATGAGATTAGGTTGGATCAGTTCGTCAGCGGGTTCACTCACCTCTCCCCTTGTGGGAGAGGTCGGATCGCATCGTTGATGCGATCCGGGTGAGGGGTCACGGACTATCGATAGACCTGAACCCCTCACCCCAACCCTCTCCCACAAGGGGAGAGGGAGCGCACTGCCGTTGCTGCTGCACCTACGCCACAGGCGTGATGGAGCTTCAGCCCGGAAGCGGCCCAAAGGCGGGCGGCGGAATGCGGCGTTTCGAAGCCGCCTCATAGGCTGATGCGATTTTCAGGATGATATCTTCCTTGCCGGGTTCGCAACGGAACACGAGCGAGAACGGCAGCCCGGGCTCTGCAAGCTTGGTCGGTACATTCGAGGGCGCCGATAGATAGCGCTTGCCGTCGTCGCTGAGCTTGAACACGGGATCATAGGCCTCTTTCACATAACCCGCGGGAATCAGAACTTCGGTCAGGCCGGCGTTCGGCCCCATCAGAGATTCCGGCGTCAGGTTCGAGGGGATGTCGTATTGGTGCGGATGCCCGATCAATCCCGGCGCCCAGGGTGTGTGCAGGCGCACCAGCGCATCGAGCTTGTTTTCCAGGATCACCATCATGTCGGCCCGGCGCAGCAATTCGCGCAGCATGATCCGCTCATTGACGCCCTGTCGGCCGTCGAGCCGGTTGCGCGGATCCGCGACCTCTTCCCAGTTCTTGAACGCGGCGCGCTGATCATCGCCCCAGAACTTGGATCGCGCATTGAGCGCCTTCCAGTCCGACAGCGTTTCCCGAAAGCCTTTGTGTTGCCAATCGTCCGAACGGCGCATCAGATATTGCGAGAGATGATACCGGAATGTATTCGACAGCTCCTGTTGCTGGATGGTGCGGATGTCGAGATTGGACGGCGGCGGGATGCGGCCTTCGGCCATTGCGACGCAGTAGTCGATCGGCTGCATCGTTCCGTTGCCGAAGATCTTGCCGGGCAGGAATTCCGTCGGCACGATGGCGTCGGCAAAATCCGGGAATAGCGGCTGCCCCTTGCCGTCAAGGCGGAACAGGATGTCCGGCATGATCAGTGGAAGCAGCTGCGCGAGGGCTCTGGTATAGTCGACCGTCATGACTTCGAGCTCTGGATCGCGCTCCCATAGCGCATGGCTGGATTCAACCAGCGTCGCGCCGAGCTTGTGGCCGAGCATCTCCTTGATCTCGATCGCCGCGGCCATCACGATCGGCTGCTCGGTTTTCGAACCCTTAGGGTAAATCATCGATTCCCGGATCACGCCGATCCGCATCCCGGCCAGCGCGCCGGCATGGCCCGGCATCGTCGCGTGGCCGACATAAGGTCCTGTAAGGACCGAGGATCGCGGCACGGTCGTGAAGGGATCGCGGGCGTCGTAATAGCCGTTGTCGGCATCCTTGAGCGCATCAAGAATTTTGGCGCAGTCGACCAGCGCGCGGGCATGAATGCCGGTGCGATCGCAGTGTACATCGGCGCCGATCGCGCCGCCATTGAAGCCGAGCAGCGCCTTGTGCGGCAGAATAAGCGCGATCGCATTGTGATTGGACGGGCCGCGACAGGACGCCCGGGTTTCCTCGCCAAGGCTCGCCATTACCATGTTAACGCTGACCGACAGTGCCGAGCCCGAACTTGAACCGAGCGAGGCGGCGCGCGTGGTGTCATAGGGATTGACCGCGTTGCCGCCCCAACTGCTGCGCTGGTGCCCGAGCGTCGAAGCGAGAATTTTTGTCGGATGATTTCTGCCGCCGGGATCGCCGGCGCGGCCGTTATATTCGGTATTGATGGCCTTGGCGAAAATGATCGCGCCCTTGCTCCGCAATTGCTGGACCAGCAGATGGTCCCGCGCCGGGAAGTCCATATCGTAGGCGGCATCGCCGCCGCCGGTGGAGCGCATGTCTGATGTGTCGAACGAATCCTTGAACGAGAACACGACGCCGTACATCGGCATCTTCTCAAGATCGGGATTTCGTCCGTATTGCGCATCGAGTTCGGCGGCCCGCTCCAGCGCGTCCGGCTGTTGCCGGAAGAATTCGCAGGCCGGTGGAGCACCCTTGGGCAAAGGCCCTTTCGAGGGATGAAGATCATAGTCGCCCTTGCAGGTGACCGAGCGCTCGCCGCGGATGTTGAAGGTGCCGATGGCGTTGACCTGCCCGGCGTTGGGCTTGCCGACGATCATCCCGTATTGCTGGTACACGCCGGGATCCGAGGCCGTCGGCTCCATGCGGCCGTATTCAAGGGGCAAGCCCTTGTACTTGTCGAGGTCGGGGAGGATCGCCGATATTTTCACCGTCTCGGTCGGGAATTTTATCGGGGCCTGGGCGCGAACCGCGCCTCTCACTGCCGGCGCGTCGGAACCGTCTTCCGTCAGTAGCAGGCAGGCCACGCCATTATAGGCGCGTGCGCGATCGATGTAGCGCTGAACCACTTCGACAAGGGTGGTCTTGCCGGCGCGGATCGCCTCATGCAGTTCGGCAATCGTGGCTTCTTCCAGCCGGAATGATTTGTCGCCAGCTTTGGTCTGGTCCGACATCGCGTGGTCTCCTTTTTCTTATTGGTGCGATTGCCGTCGGCAATCGTTACATCCCGCAAATTCGCCGGGCGAAACCCGCGATGGCTTGCGTGACGGCCTTGGGCTGTTCGGGAAACAGCGCATGGCTTGCATTGGGAATAACGACAATCGTCACCCGGTCTCCCAGCATCGATTTGAGCACGCCGGCAAAGCGGCGCGGCGCCACCGGATCGTTCTCGGCCTGCAGGTCGAGAATCGGCGCGGTGCCGGCCGCGAAGTAATCGTCGACCGGCGTATGCTCGCGCGCATGCGATTCCATGTGGTGCACGTCGGAATTCCATCCGCCCAGCCAGACGCTCGCATCATTGCCCGGTGCAAAGAACGCGATCTGCAGATATTCGAGCCGTTTCGCTTCAGGCAATGACGCATTGGAGGGGCCATCGATCGCCTGGCGAATCTCGGGACCGATCGGTTTCTCGGTCGAACCCGGCGGGACCTTGCCGGAGGACGCGGCTGCGACCACCACGCCCCGCACCAGATCGGGCCGGTCGGCCGCGATTTGGCGAGCGACAAAATTGCCGAAGGCGTGCCCCACCACGATCACGGAACCCCTGTTTTCATTTTCGATCACCCTGGCAACGTCGGCGGCCAGATCGTGCATGCTCAACCCGTCCATCGGGCCCTTGCTGCGTCCGATCCCGCGGGGTTGCGGCCGCAGCACCCTGAATCCCTCGGAGGCCAGCATCGCGGCAACCGCATCATAATCCTCGCCGGATCGGCCCAATGAGGGCAGCATTACGATCACGGGCCCCGAGCCCTGCGACAGAACCTCGATATCGACGTTGTCGCGCGAGACGATGCGCTGTTCGATGGCTGATGGATTCTGCGCGTTTGCCGGAAATGCGGCACACATGGCGATGGTGATGCATAAAGAGAGAAGTACGTGGTGGTTCATTGTTTTTCCAGCCTTCTTATATGAACTTCGACGTCTGTGGTCTCGTCATTGATCGCGCGCGCGGCCTCAGTGCTTTGCATCTCCGGCCACCGCAATCCGCAGGAACAGCGATGCGAATCCCAGGATCGGGGGGACGACAAAGCACCAGACACTGACATGCGCGTACAGGATAGCAGCAATGGCGCAACCTGTCGCGAATACCGCGATATTGATCGACATCGCCAGCAGCCGCGCGCCTGGGCGCTCGGTTGTTTCCGGCTTCGGGGCCTGAATCATGTCGGCAAGGTCGATCATGATCTGTGTGGTGGTGCCGGTCATCAACGTCGAAGGCGGCGCGGTTCCAAGATGAATCCGATGGGCCGCATTCTGGATCGCCATTGCCGCCACCAGCACCATGCCGGTTACGACGGCCTGCCACGCGTCGCCGTTCTTGAACGGGCCCAACTCGATCGCCAGAACCGCGCCGGCAATGAGGAGAATGACTTTCAGGCCGAGGATGATCTTCAGCGCGGGACGTTCTCGTCGCAGCAGCGCCGAACTCAACAGCCGGATGGCGATCACCACCGCGCAAAATACCGGAAGTGCCAGCAGCTTGGCGATCGCGCCTGATGTGCCCAGCACCAGCGATGCGCCCAGCGTCACGAAGTTTCCGGTGACATGCGCGGTGAACAGTCCCTGCAACGCCAGGAATCCGGCGGTATCGACAAAGCCCGCGTTGAGGCTGAGGAGCAGCGGGAGCGTTACCCTCAGCCGCACGGGCGCCATCGGATGCCTTCTTCAGGTAAGGTGTTGAGCCACAAGGTTCGGCGTCATGTTACAGCGATTTTGTCAGCCTGGCATTGGGATAAACTATCCGTGACCAAACATCGGTGGAATAGTCCTGACGCGTTGGTGTTCGGATTCAACACCCACATCAAGGCCGCATCCAGTGGCCGTCACACTATACAGGAGGGGTTATGATCAGGCTCTCGAAGCACTATGGACGTCTGGCGCTTGCTTTCGCCGTGGCTATCATTCCGATCGCGCTCGCCTCCGCATCTGCCTTCGCGCAGGGCAGCCCTGTCCGCGTGCGCGGCACGGTCGTGAGCCTCGAGGGGACCAAACTCGTCGTTCATGCCAAGGACGGCAAGGACATCACCGTCAATCTGAACGAAAACTTCGCGGCGCTGGCGGTGGTGAAATCCTCGATGGCGGACATCAAGGAAGGCACGTTCATCGGCACCGCGACGGTGACCCAGCCGGATTCGAGCCTGCGGTCGCTGGAAGTCGTGGTGTTTCCCGACAAGATGCGCGGCACCGGCGAAGGTCATTATCCCTGGGACCTTGGCTCATCCAGCATGATGACGAATGCGACGGTCTCCAATGCCGTCAAGGGCATCGAAGGTCAAACCATCACTGTCACCTACAAGGGCGGCGAAAAGAAAATCGACGTTCCCGCCAATGTTCCGGTCGTGACCATCGTTCCGGCCACCAAGGAAGAGATCAAGCCCGGCGCGATCGTGTTTGTGCCGACCATGCGCCAGGCGGATGACTCGCTCAAGGGCGGCGCGGTTCTGTTCGGCAAGGACGGCGTGGTGCCGCCGATGTAAGGTGCGACGCTTCGATATCACGGAGCGGCGTAAGATGATGTCGATCTGCAACCGCGACGGAAGTGCGCTCCCTCTCCCCTTGTGGGAGAGGGTTGGGGAGAGGGGTGAAGTCTATCGATAGACCGTAACCCCTCACCCGGATTGCATCTGCGATGCAATCCGACCTCTCCCACAGGGGGAGAGGTGAAGTGAGACCGCGGACAGATCGGCTTAACCGATCGCGCTAATCTTTCTGCAACCGTCCGCCGCCGAACATGGTCGGCACATAGCGCGGCGCGCCGATCGCGGCCGTAAAGCGATGCTTTGTCAGGACCGGATCGAACGCAATCGGCGGGCGCACGACTTCAGTATCCGGCGTGGCCGACAAAACCAGAAAACGGGCGCCGCCGCCGTCGGTGGGCGCGCCCATCGCCGAGGCAAATGCTTCCGGCGTTGCGACATTTTGCGCGCGGCCAATACCAGCCGAGCGCGCCAGTGCGGCGAGGTCGAGATTGGCGTTGGTCAAAGCCTGTCCGCCCGAAGCGGCGTGAACGCCGTTCTGGATCAGCAGCACGGTCAAATTCCCGGGCGCGACCGCGCCGACGGTGACGAGTGTGCCCATATGCATCATCAGCGCGCCGTCGCCCTCGACCACGATCACCGGCCGCTGCGGTTGCGCGATCGCCAGACCCAGCGCCAGCGGCAGCGCGAGACCCATCGCGTCTTCAAAGTAGAAGTTCTCGGGACGGTGGTGCATCGCCGCCCAGAGATAAGAGGCATTGCCGAGCGACGTCACCACCAGCGCTTGCTTCGGCAGCGTGTCGGCGAGGACCTGATAATAGTCGGCCCGGCTCGGAGAAATTGCTGCATTCACCATTGGACATCCTCCCGCGACAGCAGCAGCGCGAACGGGCACGAGGCTTCCTCGGCATAGGTGGCGGCACGCTCGATCTGGGGGCCGATCGGCCGGTGGCGATCGGCCAGCGCATAGGCGAGACCGATGCCTTTGAGCACCGGCTCCGTCACCCGCCCCTTTGGGGTGTGATAGAACACGGGATCTTCAACCGTGCCGCGATACGAGACCAGCATCAGCAGCGGAAATTGATAGCGCTGGGCGAGCGAGACCATGCCCGCGCCCATGCTCAGCAAGCCGGCATTCTGCACAAACATCGCCGTGCGCAGGCCGCCCAGCCTCGTGCCGCACGCAATCGCCAGCGCTTCCTCCTCATGCGTCGCCCGCACCAGCCGCATGGTCGGCTCCTGCTCGATCTGCACGAGAATCTCGCCAAGCCAGCTATCCGGCACGGCAATTGCAACGCCAAAACCAAGATTTTTCAAAGTATCGAGGATCTCGGACGGCCGATGCGGATCTGCAGATTGCTTGCCCGAAGCCACCATCAATCAACTCCCTTGCGAGCAAGCAACTTGCCGCTGCTTAATCCTGTTCAAACTACTTCAAGTCTCGCGGCGTGACCTGATGGCGTTGAATGTAGGAAAGATCAGTCTTGTTGTCGATCCAACGCGGATGCAGACTGTTGCAGCGGCGTGGCGCGAGGCCGAGTGGGTGTTATCGAGAACAGTACCAACGGGGGATAGGCCATGAGGCGCATTTTACTCGCGATCTTCGCGCTGGCGATATCAGTGCCGGCGCAGGCACAGGATAAATTGGTCATCAGCATCTGGGGCGGTAGCTGGCGCGACCTGATCGCGGAAACCGTCGCCAAGAAATTCACGGCAGATACGGGCGTCCCGGTGGAGTTCATCACCGGCGGCACCATCGACCGGCTCAATAAAGAGAAACTCGCCAAGGGCAATCCGGAAAGCGACATTACCTTCACGACATCCCATGTCGGCTGGCTCTATGCCAATGACGGGCTGTTCGAGCAACTCGATCTCGCGAAAATTCCGAACGCCGTAAATCTCGCTGAAGAAGCCCGCATCAGTCCGTTCCACCTCGGCGCCTGGGCCTATGTCTATACGATCGGTTATCGCGCCGATCTATTGGGCGAGTTCAAATTCGAAAGCTGGAACGATCTGTGGAAGCCCGAAATGAAGGGCAAGATCGCGGGACCGGATTTCGATCCCAGCCACATCATCGCGGTCTCGGCGTTGCTGTCGGGCGGCGACGCCGCGCATTGGGAAAAGGGGCAGGACAAGCTCAAGGCGCTGAAACCCAACTTCAAGGCCTTCTACACCAACGATGCCAATAGCCAGCAGTTGCTCGCCAGCGGCGAAACGCCGGTACAGATCGTGCTGTCGATGAATGCGTACTACATGATCGGGCAGGGCGTTCCGATCACGCTGGCGATCCCGAAGGAAGGTGCCGTGCTTGGTATCGATACCGTGGCGATCATGAAGGGTTCGAAGAAGGCCGAACTGGCCTACAAGTTCATCAACACACTTTACGATCCCTTGATTCAGGCTGAGATTGCCAAAATCAAGAAGGGTAGCCCCGCGGTGCTCAACGCCAAGATCGATCCGGAAATCGCGAAGCTCCCGGGCGTCTTCACCACGGCGGCGCAGTGGAAGCAGCAGATCAATATCGATGCCAAGCTGCGTGCCGAGAAAACCGCGGAGTGGCGCAAGTGGTTTGCCGAGAACATCATGAATTGATCCGGCTGCCAGTCCGGGCCAGTTCGTGAATCCGCAGCCTTTTCTTCGAGCGTTCACGGCGCCGGCATGGCTTTGCGCGTTCGGCTTCCTTGCTGCTATGGCGGCCGTGCTGCAATTCAGCCTGCGCGCCTATATTCCCGGCTCGCTCGACCCCGGTGGCTTTACGTTTGCAAACTTCATCGATTTGCTGAAGCCGCTCTACGCGCGCGTGTTCTTCGACACCGTGGTTATCTGTTTCCTGACCGCGATCTCCACGCTGATCGTCGGCTATCCCCTGGCCTACGCGCTGGTACGCACGCAAAGTGCGGTCATCAAATCCATTCTGCTGGTGATCGTCGTGACGCCATTGTTTCTGGGCGAGGTGGTGCGCACCTATTCCTGGATCATCGTGCTGGGCAATAAAGGATTCATCAATTCGATTTTGCTCAACCTCGGAATCATCCACCAACCAGTGCAGTTCATGTTCACCACCTTTGGCGTGGTGGTGGCGCTGGTCCACGTGACCATGCCGGTGATGGTGATCATGCTGGCCGCGGGCCTGTCGCATATCGACCGGGACTACCAGCGCGCCGCCGAAAGCCTCGGCGCCGGTCCTATCAGGGTGTTCCTGACGGTGACGCTGCCACTGTCGATGCCAGGTGTGGTCGCCGGCGTCACCACGGCCTTTGCGTGGACCTTCAGCGCGTTCGCCACCCCGCAACTGATCGGGGGCGGGCGGGTCAACATGATTTCCAATCTGGTCTATCAGCTCGGTTTCGCCAGTTTCAATTTCCCGTTTGCGGCAAGCTTGTGTGTGGCCGGGCTGGCGCTCACGATCGTGGTCCTGAGCGCGTTGCGGCTGGCGTCGCGCCGGCTCGAAAATATCGGGCCGCATTGAGATGCCGCGTTCGACCTATCAGCGCCTTCTCGGTTTCGCCGGCAAGTTTGCCGTTGTGCTGATCCTTGGCTTCTTGATCTTGCCGGCCGTGGTCGTGACCATCGCAGCCTTTAACGAAAAGGCAATCCTGTCGTTCCCGCCGCAGGCGTGGTCGTGGCGCTGGTTCGCCAAAGCCATCGCCTATCAGGATTTCCGCGACGGCTTTCGTAACGGCCTGATCGTCACGGCCTGGAGCTCAAGCTTGGCGCTCGTGATCGGCGCCATGTTTGCCTTTGCGCTGCATCGCTATACTTTTCGTTTCAAGAAGATGTTAGAGGCGATATTGGTGTCGCCGCTCGTGATTCCGCATTTCACCGTCGGGCTCGGCTTTCTCATCCTTGCGGCGCAGATCGGATGGAATCGCGGTTTTGCCGTCGTGGTCGCGTGCCACGTCGTACTCGTGCTCCCTTTCGTACTGCGTAGCGTCTACGTGTCGCTGCGCAATCTCGACCAAAGCTATGAGCGTGCGGCGGCCAGCCTGGGCGCGTCGCCGCTGCGGGTGCTGCTGACCATCACGCTGCCACTGCTGATTCCGGGGCTGGTCAGCGGCTGGCTGTTCGCCGCGATGCTGTCGTTCAACGAGTTCACGGCGTCGCTGTTCGTGACGTCGCAGCGGACGCAGACTTTGCCGGTCGCGATGTATAATTATGTCCGGGAGTTTGCTGACCCCTCGATGGCGGCGCTTTCGGTGATGTATATCGTCGCGACCGCCGCGCTGATTGTGTTTGCGAATGCGTTTTTGGGTCTCGGCAAGGTGTTGAACATTGAACAAAGCCGCTGACATCGGCGCGAAAGCGCAACAGGAAACGACTGCTGCCCCCGATGAAGGCGCGGTTCGGTTCACCAATGTGACAAAACGATTCGACGCGGTCACCGCGCTCGACAACGTCTCGATGTCGATCAAGCCGGGCGAGTTCATGACTTTGCTCGGTCCTTCCGGATGCGGGAAGACCACGCTGCTTAATCTGGCGGCGGGATTTCTCAGCCCGGACAATGGAGAAATCCGCATCGCCGGCGAGCGCATGAACGACGTGCCGACCTACAAGCGCGAGATCGGCATGATGTTCCAGAATTATGCACTGTTTCCGCACATGAGTGTGGCCGGCAATGTCGCCTATGGCTTGAAGGTACGCGGCGTGGCCAAACCGGAGCGTGACAGTCGCGTCAATGCGGCGCTGGCGCTGGTTAGGCTCACTGGATTTGAAGACCGCACGCCGCGCCAGCTCTCGGGTGGGCAACAGCAGCGCGTCGCGCTGGCGCGCGCGCTGGTGATCAATCCAACGGTATTACTGCTCGACGAGCCCTTCTCGGCGCTCGACAAAAATCTGCGCGCATCGATGCAGGTGGAACTGCGGGAGATCCAGCGCAAGCTCAATGTGACGACGATCTTCGTGACCCACGATCAGGGGGAGGCGCTCAGCCTGTCCGACCGCGTCGCCGTGATGTCCGAAGGGCGCGTCCGCCAGCTCGGAACCCCGCAGGAAATCTACCGCCAGCCCTGCGACCGGTTTGTCGCGTCGTTTGTCGGCGATACCAATATGCTGCGCGGCCGGCTTGAAGGCGTCGAGGGTGCGTTGGCGGTCATTACTATTGGCGTTACCCGAGTGAAAGTGCCGCGCGATTCTCTGATCGATGTCGCGGCATCCGCGCCGGTTGATCTGTTCGTGCGGCCCGAACATCTGGTGATGACGGAAGTCACGCCGTCCTGCGCCACCAGCGGGACGATCGCGGCCCATGTGTATCAGGGCGGCCATGTCGATACCTATATCGAATGCAAGGATTCGTCGCGCGATCGGCTGCTGGTGCGATCCGCCGGTCATGACACCATGACCCGCTGGCCGATGGGTTCGACGGTCGGTATTTCCATCGTGACCGGCGAGGGTGTGGCGTTCGTGTAAATTGGCTTGAGCCGAAGTTTTACTTCACCTCTCCCCTTGTGGGAGAGGTCGGATCGCGTCGTAAGATGCGATCCGGGTGAGGGTCACGGTCTATCGATAGAGCGTAACCCCTCACCCGAAATTCCCGCTACGCGCGAATTTCGACCTCTCCCACAAGGGGAGAGGTAAGTGTCTCCGCTGCGAAATTAGAAACTAACCGCCGCTCGCCTTCACCAGCGCGATCAATTCATCGCCGTAATGCTCGAGCTTCTTCTCGCCGATACCCGGGATGTTGCGCAATTGCCCCGGGGTGGTCGGGCGCGACGCGGCGATGCCGTCGATGGTGGCATCATGCAGCACGACATAGGCCGGGACGCCGCGTTGGCGCGCCACTTCCGAGCGCCACGCCCTGAGCGCGCCGATCAAAGAGGGATCGCCCGCTTTGCCTTGGCCGGCGGATACCGCGATATCGCCGCGCCGGGATTTGGTCCGGCTGGGACGGCCGGCGGCCTGCTCGCGCAGCATCACCTCGGTCTCGCCTTTCAAGACGCCGCGCGCGGTCTCTGTCAGCTTCAGCGCGCCGAAGGCCTCGGCATCGGGTTGCAAATGGCCCATCGCGACCAATTGTCTTATGACACCGCGCCATTGTTTTTCATTCAGTTCGGCGCCGATGCCGAACACCGAGATCTTGTCATGGCCGAATTGCTGGACGCGCTCGGTCAGGCGGCCGATCAGGACATCGATCAGATGCATCGCGCCAAAACGTTGCCCGGTGCGGTAAGCGCAGGACAACAGTTTTTGCGCGGCGACCTTGCCATCGCGCACTGAGGGCGGCGACAGGCAGTTGTCGCAATTGCCGCATTTGGCGGCCGCAAGCGTTTCACCGAAATAGCCGAGCAGGCGGGTGCGGCGGCAATTGGCGGTTTCGGCCAGGCTGACCAGCGCGTCGAGCTTGCCGATCGACACGCGCTTGAAGGCTTCCGCGCCGGTGGATTCGTCGATCATGCGGCGTTGCTGCACGATATCCGACAGGCCATAGGCCATCCAGGCGGTGGAAGGTTTGCCGTCGCGGCCGGCGCGTCCGGTTTCCTGGTAATAAGCCTCGATGCTTTTCGGCAGATCGAGATGCGCCACAAAGCGCACGTCGGGCTTGTCGATGCCCATGCCGAACGCGATGGTCGCGACGATCACGATGCCGTCCTCGTTGAGGAAACGATCCTGATTGCGGGCGCGGATATTGGCGTCGAGACCGGCATGATAGGGCAACGCCTCGATGCCGGCCTTGGTCAGGGCTGCAGCGGTGTCCTCGACCTTGGCGCGCGACAGGCAATAGACGATGCCGGCGTCGCCGGCATGGCGCTCGCTGATAAAGGCTTTCAGTTGCGCCGGGGCATTTTGCTTGTCGACGATTTCATACTTGATGTTCGGGCGATCGAAGCTTGCGACGAATCTAGGCGCATCGGCGAGCCCAAGACGGTCGACGATCTCACTGCGGGTGAGATCGTCGGCGGTGGCCGTCAGCGCGATGCGCGGCACATCGGGAAAGCGCTCGGCGATCACGGACAGGCCGATATATTCCGGGCGGAAATCATGCCCCCATTGCGACACGCAATGCGCCTCGTCGATCGCGAACAAGGCGATCTTGGCGCGGTCGAGCAGAGCGAGACAGCGCGGCGTCAGCAGGCGTTCGGGCGCCACGTAAAGCAGATCGAGATCGCCAGCCAATAGCCGCGCCTCGACCGCGGAGGCTTCTTCATAGGAAAGCGTGGAATTCAGCACCGCGGCCTTGACGCCGGCCTCAAGCAATCCGGCGACCTGGTCGCGCATCAGCGCGATCAGCGGCGAGACGACGATGCCGCAGCCCTCGCGCAACAGTGACGGCAATTGATAGCACAGCGACTTGCCGCCGCCGGTCGGCATCAGCACCAGGCAATTGCCGCCGTTGACGACATGCGAGACGATCTCCTCCTGCGCGCCGCGAAAGCCGGGCAGGCCGAACACCGAATTCAGAACGGAAAGCGCGTCGGGGGCGATGTCGGCGAGAAGACTGGGTATCGGGGCGAGCGCAGGAACTGACATGTGAATTTCGTGGCCCGAACAGGAACTGAATAAGGATCGATCTCCGAGGCCGAGGCCTGGGATCACGATCCTAGCAGGTCTATTGCTGATTCGGGCTGTTCTGCACGTCGGTGTGGTCCGCAAAAATGCGGCCTGCAAAAGGCCTATGCGCCGGCCGCCGCCAGCGCGTCCGCGACGCCCAGAATCCGGATATTCCGGCGCGACGCCGCAGCCAGTGCATGCCGTAAGAGTGACGGTGTGCATCCGTAGGGGCTGGGCGAGGCCGCGACGTCGTGGCTGTAGAAAATAACCCAGCCGTTGGTGGCAAGCGCTTCGTCGTAGGCACGATCTATTCCATCAGCATCGATATGCCGGTCGATCAGCGGTGTGGATTTCAGGTACTGCAAATCGACCGTCCCGCTGTTGGCGCCGGGAATGATGCCGCGCGATGAACGGAAGGTCTGCTTGAGCCGCCGCTTGTGCGACACCGATCCCAGGCCATAGGGATAGGCGAAGTTCCTGATCTCGATCGAGGGGTCGAGCGCCAGCAGATAGCGGCGGTTTTTCTCGATCTCCGCGGCCAAAGCCGCCGCGTTGAGATCGGGGGTCCTCACATGCGAGAACGTATGGCAGGCGATTTCGTGGCCGGCGCGATGCAGCTCCACGATCTCGTCGGCGCTGATTCCCATCCAATGCTCCGACGGTTGACCCACGAGGCCGCCGGAGATGTAGTAAGTTCCTCGTGCCTGGTATTCGCAGAGAATCGGCGCGCCGATGGTGGCCGAACTCCTCGGCGGATCGTCGAAGGTGAAACTGACCATCGGGGCCTTGTTTTGCAGCCGAAACGGCACGGCGCCGAGATGCCGCGCCAAACGGTTGCTCACGCGCGCCCTCAATGCAGACCAATCGGGACGCATGGGTTATGCAGCCTTCATCTGATCGGCGGCTGTCATCGCAGCGCTCCGCGGTCCACGGACGGCGCTACCGGTTGCGCATCACCGGAAAGATAATTGAGCCAGTTGCGGAAGATCATTGTCGCCGTGGCGCTGGTCGCGCTGTCAGGCCGAACCGTGCGGTCGGGCAATTCTGCGCTCAGACCCGGGCGACGCTGGGCGTGTGCGCGCCGCTCGAAATCCATCAGCCTCTCTTCGGTCGCTATATCGAAATAGCCGACGGGGAAGGCCGGATATTGGTCGCGCTCGCCGGCCAGAAAGCGCGAGATGTCGCGCAGATATTCCCGCTCCAGCGACAGCGGATCATATTCAGGATGTCCTTGAAAGAACACGAACTGGCTATGAAATTGTTTGGCGAAGATATCGACGCCCGCTTCCGCGGAGTGCGTCAATGACCGGTAGCCCCTGATATCGAGGTCGCTCTTGCGCAGTTCGTTGACGCGGGAATGCGCAATCCTGATCGGCGAGGGGATATCCTTCGTCAGCCAATCCTCAGTTATTTTCGCGCACTCGAAAATCCCGGAGCATTTTGTTTCGAGCCTGTGACGCTCGACGCCGTCGAGATGCAGCACCGCGGCATGGGCGGCGAGGCACGACCAGATCGTCGAGCGGGTATTGGTCTTGGCCCAGTCGACGATCTCGGTGAGTTCCTGCCAGAACGGCTCTTCCGGAAGTGTTGCGGCGATCGGCTCGGCGCCGGTGACGATCAGTCCGTCGACGTGGAGCTGATCGAGAGCAGCAATATCGGTGTATTTCTGGTCGACGCGCCATTTCGCCGGCTGCGACCGCCGCACCGATGGCAGCGCCAAACAATGAAAGCGAACGCGGTTATCGCCCGCGGCGGCCGTCAGCAGCCGCATGAACTGCCGCTCCGTCGACTGCAGCGCGCCATCCGGCATATTGTTGATGAGCCCGATCGTGAGCACGCCATCAACAGCTTCCTGACCGTGGTCGAGTTGATCGGTCTCACGCATCTGCGCAGGCGCCAGCGCGGGGCTGACAATCAATCGACGCCTGTCGTGCAGAGGGGTCATGTCTGGCTCGGCCGATTCATTCCGCCGCCAGGGATAGCGGATGGCGGGCAATAGCCTTTGCAAGAGCCTGGTCGATATCCTCGATAATGTCGGAGATGTGTTCGATGCCGATCGATAGCCGGATGGTTTCCGGCAACACGCCGGCCACGCGCTGCTCCTCGGCAGACATCTGCCGGTGTGTGGTCGAGGCAGGATGGCAGGCCAGCGACTTGGCGTCGCCGATATTGACCAGCCGCGTGATCAGATTCAGCGAATCATAGAAGGTCTTGCCGGCTTCCATGCCGCCCTTGATGCCGAAGGTGAACAGCGAGGACGCGTTGCCATCGAGATACTTTTGCACCAGCTCGTAGTACGGGCTGTCGGAAAATCCGGCATAATTGACCCATGCAACGCGCGAGTCGGCGCGCAGGAATTCCGCGACCTTGCGGGCGTTCTCGACATGCCGCTCGATGCGAAGTGCTACGGTTTCGATGCCCTGCAATAGCAGGAAGGCGTTGAACGGCGACAGCACGGATCCCATGGTGCGCTGATAGACGCTACGCGCGCGCTGGATGTAGGCGCTGGCGCCAAACTGCTTGGTATAGACCAGCCCGTGGTAGGATTGGTCCGGTTCGTTGAACGCCGGAAAACGCTGCGGCTGCTCTGTCCACGGAAAACGTCCGCTGTCGACGATCGCACCGCCCAGCGTCGTGCCGTGGCCGCCAAGGAACTTGGTCAGTGAATGCACGGCGATGTCGGCGCCGTAATCGAAGGGTTTTAAGAGGATCGGGGTCGCGACGGTGTTATCAACGACCAGCGGCACGCCGTGGCGATGCGCGACTTTCGCCAGCGCCTCGATATCGCAGACATTGCCGGCGGGGTTGCCGATGGTTTCGGAAAAAACCGCCTTGGTGTTTTCGTCGATCAGTCTCTCGATCGCGTCGGCTTTGTCGCTCTCGGCAAAGCGCGTGGTGATGCCCTGGCGCGGCAGCACATGCGCCATCAAAGTGTGCGTGGTTCCATAGAGCTGTGGAACGGATACAATGTTACCGCCGGTATCGGCGAGATTGACCAGCGCGAAATGCAGGGCGGCCTGT
Source organism: Bradyrhizobium sp. (assembly GCA_037201505.1). Taxonomy (GTDB): domain Bacteria; phylum Pseudomonadota; class Alphaproteobacteria; order Rhizobiales; family Xanthobacteraceae; genus Bradyrhizobium. The sequence goes on along the minus strand of JBBCHO010000003.1, from coordinate 351,170 downwards.
CCGGTCGCGACCGCCAGCGCGCCGACGCCGCCTTCGAGTTCGGCGACGCGCTTCTCAAGCACGGCGGTGGTCGGATTGGCGATCCTGGAGTAGCGATAGCCTTCCGCTTCGAGGTTGAACAGAGCGGCGCCATGATCGGCGCTGTCGAAGGCGTAGGCGACGGTCTGGTAGATAGGAACCGCGACGGATTTGGTCGCCGGATCGGGATCGTAGCCGGCGTGAATTGCAATGGTTTCGCTGCGCATGTTCCACCTCCACAACGCATTTTTTAGATGCGCTTCTCGCCCGTTTATTTGTTAGAGCGCAGAGGTCAACCGGGCAATAATTCGCGCCAACATTGATGAAATAACCCTAATGGGGGTCAACGAATTGATAAAAAATGAGGGGGAATTCGTTATTGAAGAGTAATCATATTTGATGCCCTCATCCGGCCATGCGCCGGACCTGTTCGCCGATCTGCAACAGCACCAGTTTCCCTTGCGGTAAAATCGCGCCCATGGCGTGGAAATTGTGAAGCATGCCGTCGTGACAAACATGTTCCACTGTAACGCCCGCCGCCATCAGTTTTCGCGCATAGGCGTTGCCCTCGTCACGCATCGGATCGAATTCGGCGGTATGGATAATGGCGGCGGGAAGCCCGGCCAGATCGTTGGCGCGCAGCGGTGAAATCCTGACATCGGCGGGGTCGGTATCGCCGGGCAGATAGTCGGACAAATCAGCATCGATGGTGGTCTTGTCGAGCAGGTGATTTTCGGCGAACGCCTGACGCGACGGCGAGGGTTCGTCGAAGTCGAGTACCGGACATAGCAGGCATTGCAACACGATCGCCGGGCCGTTGTTTTGCCGCGCGTGCTGGCACACCACGGCGCTCAGCGTCGCGCCCGCGGAATCCCCGCCGACTACAAGTTTTGTGGCATCGATACCGAGCGAGGAGGCCTGTTCGTAAACCCATTGCGTCGCCGCGATCGCGTCCTCGATGGCGGCCGGAAATTTGTGTTCGGGCGCGAGCCGATAATCGACCGAAATCAGGCGGCAACCGGTGGTTTGCGCGAGTGCCGCGCAGACGCGGTCATGGGTCTCGATACTGCCGGCGACCATGCCGCCGCCATGGAAGAACACGAAGCCCGGCAACAGATCGTCCGTGGCATTTGTGGGCGCGTAGAGGCGGTAAGGAATATCGCCGGCCGGACCCGGCAACAGGCCATCGATCCCGGCCGCGGCGGTCATATCGGCGCGCGCGAACTGCATCAGTTTTGCCAATGCCTGACGGCGCTCCTGCACACGGTCTTGCGCGCTCGGCCGCGATCGATCGGCCGGCGAGGCCGCCGTGGTCATGGCGAGAAAACGTTTGGCCAGGGGATCGAGGGGCATGTCGGTTCCGGTACTTGCAGTGCGGCTCTTAAGGAGGAAATCTTTAGGGAATTGCGACAATAGTAGCGCTATTATGCGCCCTGCGGCGTGGATGACAACAATGGCCCCAATCGTAAAACCCGTCAGCTATTCCCAGACCTGGACCTTCTTCGAAGGCGACTGGCACGAGGGCAATGTGCCGATCATGGGGCCGCGCACGCATGCGGCGTGGCTGGCCTCGACGGTGTTCGACGGCGCGCGCGCCTTTGAGGGCGTGGCGCCCGATCTCGACCGTCATTGCGCGCGGGTCAATCAGTCCGCGATCAATTTCAAGCTCAAGCCGGTGGTCGAACCCGCGACCTGGCTGGAACTGGCGCGCGAGGGCATGGCGCGCTTCGACGCCAAGGCGGAGCTGTACATCCGGCCGATGTATTGGGCCCAGAACGGCAGCGGCGGCGGCGTGCTGTTCGATCCGGAAACGACGAACTGGTGTCTGAGTATTTATGTGGCGCCGATGCCGCCGGCTTCGGGCTCGGCGATCACGCTGTCGCCGTTCCGCCGTCCGACGATGGAAAGCGCGCCGGTGGACTGCAAGGCCGCTTGTCTCTACCCCAACAATTCGCGCGCGCTGATCGAAGCGCAGTCGCGCGGTTTCAACAATTGCCTGATGCTGGACATGCTCGGCAATGTCGCGGAGTTCGGCAACTCCAACGTCTTCATGGCCAAAGACGGCGTGGTTTATACGCCGGCGCCGAACGGGACTTTCCTGAACGGCATCACCCGGCAACGCGTGATCGATCTGCTGCGCGCCGACGGCGTGACGGTCGTCGAGACCATCTTGCGCTACACGGATTTTCTAGGCGCGGATGAAATTTTCTCCAGCGGCAATTTCGCCAAGGTCGCCCCGGTGATCCGGATCGACGATCGCAATCTGCAGCCGGGGCCGTTCTATGGCCGGGCTCGTAAATTGTACTGGGAGTTTGCGCACGGCTGAAAGTCCTCATGGTGAGGAGCGCGAAGCGCGTCTCGAACCATGACGCGGCTCAAGGCCCGTACAGCACCAATTCCGTATCGGTGAGATCCGCCAGCCGAGGCCGGTGGGGGCCTTTGAAATATTTGCGGCCGCGCGCCATGGAGAAGAAACCGACAAGGCCGCGCACAGGTCCATTGGAGTCCAGAATCACCGAAAGCTTGCCCCGCCGGATCAGCATCCGGCCGATCGCGCCGGCGCATCGGATATAGCAGGCGATGTCGCGGCAATAGATCAGTTGCATCGCCGGCGGCGCAAGCCAGCCGCGGCGGATCCGCAACTGCGACAGGATGAAGGGAAAGACTTCGCCGGTCGCGGTGCGGCACACCAGGCTGAGGCAGCCATATCGCGCATGCCGGGTCAGCAATTCGACTTCGGTTTGAGCAAGGCCCTCGACGGCCGTCGCGTCCGCGGAGACGGTTTCGACGGTCATGCCGGAGGCGGCGCGCGACAGCGCCGGGGCCGAGAAGAACAACCCGCTGCAATAGGAATTGAAGCCCTGTGTCTCGATGATCGGCCACGTCCACGTCGCGGGGCTGATATTCTTGTAAGTCACTTCCTTGTTCTTTTGCGCGATCTTGGTCAGCATCGGCGCGTAATTGCGGAACGCCGGCTCGACATACCAACTCGACAGGTTGCAATGGATCGCGATCTCGTCGCCATCGTTCCTTGAAGTGTACAGCAGCAGGAGCACGCCGACCGGCAATCCATCAAGGTCGAGCATGTAGCCGAAACGGGGATAGCCCCGGGGCACCTCGCGCTCCGCCTGGCGGCGCAATCCCTGCATCCAGTAGTCGCGTGACCGGCCGAAGAATCCGCGCGTCAAGAGATCCGCGACCGCATCGATATCGGCCTCGGAAATCTCACGGCATCGGAAGCTTTGCCCGGTCACAATAGTTGCCTTGCTGTGCGCGTTTGTCGTTACAGGCCGAGCATTTCCCGCACGCCGGCCGGCCAGTGGTCGAGGTCGATACCGTGGGTGTGGAACATCGCGACCGCGAGGCGATCCATTCCGAACGCGACGCAGCCGGTATGGGCGGGTTCGCCCGCCGCATCGACAATGTCCCATGTCGTGCCGAAATGGTCGCGGTGATAGTTGAAGCTCATGCAGGCCGTCGGCTGCTCTTCCGAACGCAAGGGGACCAGCAACTCGAATTTCAATTCCTGCTGCTTCTGGCTGACCGCCTTCATCTGGCCGACGCGGCCAAAGAAAGGATCGCTGGCATAATCGACCTTGAAGGTCAGGCCGAGATCGCGGGCGATGGCCTGAGCCTTCACCATCCAGCGCTCGCGGAAGGCCGAGACGTCGTCCGGGCTGCCGATGCAGACATATTCGCGCATCCGGAACGACTGCAGCCGGTCGAGATGGCGTGACGGCTCGCGGCGGAAGCAGTCGGCCGCGACGTCAAATCGGAGACCGCCTTTCGGCAGCGGGCCGCGGCTCGCGGCAATCGGATAGACCGGATAGCAAGCCGCCGGCGACAGCACGAGATCGGCCGGCGAAAGCGACGTGGTCCAGTCGCCACCCTTGTCGAAGCGGCTGACGGCGGAATGAATTTCCTGTTCCGTGCCATGGAGGCCGCAGACACAGCCGAGCAAATTGGGAAAGCTTTTGAGGTAGCCGGATTTCTCCAACTGGCTGCGGTTCATGACCGGCGGAAAGCGCATCACCTCGGTGCCGGCTTCGCGATTGCGCGTGATCAGGGCGGTCAGCCGCTCGATCACGTCTTCATAAAGCGCGGTCCGGGCGTAGACACCATCGGTGCCCATGGGATGGAAGAGGGCGGCGGCAAGATAATCCAGGGGATCGGCAGGTTGTGCAACGGCGTCGGTCGGGGTAGCTCGGACGATGACGTTCATGTCTGGGGCTTCCTTAATCGCGAAGGCTGGCAGGGACGCTGCTCATCAGGCTGGCGGTGGCGATATTGGCGAGGATGCGGTCGTTGTTGATCATCAACGGCGCGGAAAGCGCGTCGCGCAGATGGCGGCCGACGCTGAAGTCGCCGTCATTGCGATAGCCCGACAATCCGCAGGCGCGCATTGCGCTCATGACGGTGGTGACCGCCAATTCGGAGGCTTCGACCTTGAGCAAATTGATCTGCGACTGGAAGTCGAGCGAAGACAACGCGCGCTCGTCATGCTCATGCGCCATATAAGTATCGAGATTCGCCGTGACCATCGCGCGCAGCTTGGCGAGCGACATTTTGGCCGCGGTGAAGTGCGCGGCCCCGGGCGGCATCTGGCCGCCGGCACCCCGCGCCGCCTTGCGAATAAACAATTGCGCGCGCTCGACGGCAGCGGCCGCAATCCCGGCCCAGGCTGAAGCCCAGCACAGATGGGCCACCGGCGTCATCGTCTGCGCATGAATCTTGTCATAGGCCTCGGGGAATATTTGTTCGGCCAAACCGGTTGCCTTCAGTTCGAACCCGGCACTGCAGGTGCCGCGCATGCCCAGCGTTTCCCATTCGAGACTGCGCTCGAGCGTGTAATTGTCCCTGGTAAAAGCCACCAGCACCTGATCGGAGGCGGCGGCGTCGTTGGCGCGGCGCGCAATGGTGACGACGCCGTCGGCCTGTGCGCCGTAGGAAATCACCGTCGCGTTGCGCACCAGCGAGATGCCCGTTGCGGTCGGCTCGATCGCGGCGGAGCTTGAGCGGACGTTGCCGCCGTTCTGTCCTTCAGTGGTGGAGGAAGCGAGCAGCAATTGCTCGGTCGCGACCCGGCGCATCAGCGTCTCGTGCCAGTCGCTGCCGGTGCCGTGCCGGACCAGGCAGGCCACCTTGGTCTGATGCATCGCGAAGATCATCGCCGTGGAGGAACAGGCGCGGCCGAGCGTGTAGCACATGTCGGTAATATCCGACATCGACGCGCCGTCGCCGCCGAATGCCTGCGGGATCTGCGCTCCCAGCAACTTCTGCGCGCGGGCGGCGTCGATGGCGGCCTGCGGGAAGCGCGCCTGGCGATCGACGTCTGCGGCTTCAGCGGCGGCTACGGCCGCGACACTTGCGGTACGCGGGAGGAATGAGGCGCTGTCAATAAAGGATGGCGCGGTTGATACGTTCGTCGCGTTACGGGATCTGGCATGCACATTCATGGCCGATATAACCTCCGGGGTTTTGTCGGTGCGAAATGTCTGCGCAAAGTGCCACGCCGTCTTTCGCATCGATCGCGCAACAGCATTCGATCGTGCGATGTGGCTTAAGGATTTAAATCAAATTCGTCGATGAAATTCAGGGTAAATGGCTTTCATTTCAGGCGTCTCGGTTAATCAACTATGTCGAGATATCCATCATTTTCTTGATACCCATCAATGATTGCGAAAGGCGCGTTAGCGTTAAGAGCAGAATGAAAGTTTGCATCAAACGAGACTCGCTGTTTTTCGAACGCGCTGCAGTTATAAATTCACGACCGGTGCGGTAGTCGTGCATTCGCAACACAGATGGAAAGCGGAAAAAGATGAAAGACTTTAACGCCGATGTTCAGAACCGCGTGCTTGCGCTGGTCAGGGGTATCCTTGCAGAGAATTCAATTTCCGCTGAAGTCGATTCGGAATCGTTGCTGGTGGATGCCGGGCTGACGTCGATGGACATGGTCAATCTGATGCTGGGCGTGGAGGCCGAATTCGATTTCACGATTCCGCAGGCCGAGATCACGCCAGAAAATTTCCAGTCGGTCAAAACGCTGCAGGCAATGATCGTCGCTCAGTTCCAGCCCGAGCACGCGGCCTGACGTAGGCGTCGCTATCCCTCGGCGGCAAATTATTGCCTCTCGTTTTCAGCGTCCGGCTGAATCCTTGCTCTGGCCGAGGCCCGACTGCAGCGAAAAGGCGCCGCTGCCCGCGAGCACCAGTGCGGCTTGTGCCACCAGCCAGAACAGCGGGTATTCCCAGCCGCCGCCGGTGTTGGAATAACCCCAGCCGACCGGCCATTTGATCCAGACCACGACGGCCAGAAACACCAGCAGGAACGCGGCCCATTGGCGCGTGTACCAGCCGAGCAGGATCGCGACCCCGCCGATCACTTCAACGCTGAATGTCGGCCACGCCAATAGGGGCGTGATGCCGTTCTTCGCCAGCAGCGCCGCATGGGTTTCCATGCCGCGGGAAGTCTTGAGGAAGGCGTGCACGATCCAGTCAAACCCGATCGCGATGCGCAACACAAAAAGGCCGCAGGGCGCGTAGACCCGGTCGACCGTGGCATTGCTGAAGATGGCGGTGAGAATGCCGGAAGTATTCGCGCTGGTGCCCCTGGCCTGGTCGATACTCATTTTTGTTCTTCCCCATTTCGAACTGGCGACACTGCGATGGCAGCATAGCACAACTGCGCCGGTGCGGGCCTTGCGCTGCAAGCGCCCCCTAGTCTTTCCAAAATATGCCCTCTACACTTCCGGTAACAAATAACAATAAGCAAAATCCAGGGAGGTAGTCATGCCGCGCATTTCGTTGGTGATGAACGTCGGTGGCCTCGTGGCCGCCGCATGGCTGGCCGGCACCGGTCCATTGGTGGCGCAGGCCGGCCCGGCGTTGGCGGGCCAGATCTTGACGGGCAAGGTCACGGCGGGGCAAGAGGCGCTCGAAGGCGTCCTGGTCAGCGCCAAAAAAGACGGATCGACCATCACGGTCACCGTCGTGACCGGCAAGGACGGCCGCTACAGCTTCCCGGCCGGCCGCCTCGAGCCTGGCCAATACTCCCTGAATATCCGGGCCGCGGGTTACGACCTCGATGGAAAAGGTCAGATTGCGGTCGCGGCGGACAAGACCGCGACGGCCGATCTCGCATTGCGCAAGACCGACAATCTCGCCGCTCAACTGACCAATGCCGAATGGCTGGCCAGCATGCCCGGCACCGACGCCCAGAAGGGGCAACTGCTCAATTGCGTCGGCTGTCACACGCTGTCGCGACCGCTGAACTCGAAATACAGCGCCGACGACTTCCTGAAGATGATCCTGCCGCGCATGCAGAGCTATGTGAACCAGAGCATTCCGATGCACCCGCAATTGCGCCACGCCGAGCGCCGGATGGAAGAGCAGGGCGATCAGCGAGTGCAGGTCTACCGGGCCGCGGCCGAATATCTCGCCAGCATCAACCTCAGTTCACGCCCGACGTGGAATTTCGAATGGAAGACCGCGCCGCGCCCGACCGGCGCCGCTACCCGCGTCATCTATACCGAATACGATCTGCCGCGCGAGACGATCGAGCCGCATGACGTGATTGTCGATAACAACGGCATGGTCTGGTATTCGAATTTCGGCGAACAGAATCTCGGCAAGCTCGATCCCAAGACCGGCAAGGTCACCGAATTCGAGATCAAGGAACACAAGCCGGACTTCCCGACCGGACTGCTCGGCCTGCGCAGCGACCAGGAGGGCAATCTGTGGTTCGGCAACATGTATCAGGCCACGATCGCGAAATTCGACCGCAAGACCGAAACCTTCAAATACTGGCCGCTGGAGGGCGAGGAGAACTTCGACGCTGCGCAGATCAATATGGTCAGCCCGCAGAGTTCCAAGGTCGACGGCAAGGTCTGGGCGCAGAACAACGGCTTTGCCGGCATTCACCGGCTCGACATCGCCACCGGCAAAATCGAAACCTTTGAGCCGTTCAAGGGCGTGCCGGGCCCGCATAATATTTACGACGTGGTTCCGGACTCCAAGAACAATGTCTATTTCACCGATTTCCGTCAGCGGCATATCGGACGGATCGACGCCAAAACCGGGGAGCTCGATCTGTACGAGATCCCGACGCCGGCCTCCGCGCCGCGCCGCGGCTCGATGGATGCGCAGGACCGGTTGTGGTTCGGCGAATATCGCGGCGACCGGATCGGCATGTTCGATACCAAGACCAGCCTGTTCAAGGAGTGGCAGATCGCGCCGAAATGGTCGTCGCCTTACGACGTCACGACCGACCGCAACGGCGAGGCCTGGACCGGCTCGATGCTGAGCGACCAGGTCACCCGCCTCAACCCCACCACCGGCGAGGCGGTCAATTATCTGCTGCCGCGCAGCACCAATATCAGGCGCGTGTTCGTCGACAACTCGACCCCGCAGGTCACCTTCTGGGCCGGCAACAACCACAGCGCCTCGATCGTCAAGGTCGAGCCGCTGGAATAGCGCACCATCCCATGTCGTCCCGCGAAAGCGGGGAACCAGAGTGTTGGGATTCGGAACCGTTTATTCGATCGTCAGGCGTGTATTGCGCCTGGGGTTCCCGTGTGTGTCATATCTGCCGCAGTTTCGACCTATTTCTCGAGCGGACCCCTCCCTGCCGCACTGTGAACGTATTCCGGCTTTCATGGTGATGGTATATCTGAGGGACACGCAGTCAGTTGCTGCCTCGTTCTTTCTAACTTGGGGAGAGTACTATGATGAAAACTGTGATTTTGGCGGGCGCAACGCTTGCTCTGATGACGGCCACTTTGGTGACGGCTGCCAGCGCTGCCGACCTGCCGCGCAAACAGCCTGTCTATCAGGAAGCTCCGGTCGGCAAGATGCCGATTGGCAAGTCCCCGATCGGCAAGAGCCCGGTTGGCAAAGCGCCGATCGCCGCGAAGTATTGATCGCGCCGTCCAGAGCGTTTTCGAGCCAACGGATCGCGCGAATGCGCGCCCGATGACAGGCTCCGTGGACACCGGTTCGCATAAAGAAAACGCGTCAAAACATAAAGGCTAGAGCCCGGTTCTGATTCAATCAGAACCGATAAGGCTCTGGTCAGGTTCGTTGAATTCGATCTCTCTCGTCGAGAGTAAAGGACGAACTGTGAGTAACAGGTCGAAGCGATCAGGATTGTGTTTGCTTGGGAGTTTCGCCGTGGCTGTTTTGCTCCACGGTGGAATTCAATCGGCTGCGGCAGGCGAGGTGAACAAGCGCGCCGCCGACGCGAATGCGCTTGTTTCCGGTGAGGAATCGAGGCCGGCGCCGCTCTCAACGCGAAAGTTGGGGAAGGGGCCATACTACGTCGATTTCAGAGCCCGAACGGCGGCGAGTTGGGGACACGCTTTCGTCTGGTATGGCAAGACCAGCGAGCGAAAAGTCGAAGTCGCGGGTCTGACCCCAGCGGGAGACACCGCAGCCTATATGCTCGGTTATGTGACGTGGGTGCCGTCCGAGACCGGGGCTAGCTATGGCGATCTCGATCCGGACTACTTGACCGCCAGTTACAGGGTTTACCTGTCTGAGGCGGACGCCAAAAAGGTTTTTGCCTACATCCAGAAATTAAAGGCGAATTCACCGGTCTGGAGTGCCGAGGTGTCCAATTGCACGGCGTTTATCGGGGACATCGCGAGCTTTATGGGATTGAAAACTCCTGTTCGCTGGCTGCGTCCCGAAAACTACGTCAGCCGTCTCAAGGAAATGAATGGCGGGCGCCAGATCGTCAGCCTGTCGCCAGAGCAATAGCTCGCGTTGAGCGCGAAAACACCGCCGCTCCACGAGCACTGTTTCGCCTCGGCTGTTTGCGCCTATTGCGACGCCTTCACCAGATAGGCGATGAGGTCGGCGCGGTCGCCGGCGCTGGCCATGCCGGCATAGGGCATGCGGTTGGCCGGCACCGTGGCTTGCGGATCGGCGATGTATTTGTCGAGCGTCTCCGGCGTCCACGCAATGCCGCTGCGCTTCATCGCCGGCGAGAAACGGAAATCGGCGAGTTCGCCGGCCTTGCGCGTGAACAGGCCGTGCAGGCTCGGCCCGACTTCGTTGGCGCCGGCGCTAAGCTTGTGGCAGGCCGCGCAGTCCTGGAAGCGGGCTTCCCCGCGCACCGGGTCGCCGTCGGCGCGGGCCGCGCCGACCGAGAGCAACGTCAGGATCAACAGCATCGTCGCAGACTTCATGTCGATCATGCCTGCACCAGCGGACCGGGGTTTTTCAGGTACTTGTTCTTGATCGCGTCGGCGGTCCAATAGGCCAGCGCTCCCACCGGTCCGGTCGGATTGTACGCCGAATTGTGCGGAAACGCGTTGGCGCCGATCACGAACAGATTGTGACAGTCCCAGCTCTGCAGATATTTGTTGAGCGCGCTGTCACGCGGATTGGTGCCCATGATGGTGCCACCGGTATTGTGCGTGCTCTGGTAGGGCACCACGGTCCAGGGATCGGTGCGCGCGGAGGCCGGATTGAGCTTGGTGGGATTCATCGACTTGGCGAGGTCGTTGATCGCCTTGGCGGCGTGACCGCCCATCTTGTGCTCATTGTCCTTGTAGTCGAACGTCATTCTCATCAATGGAAGGCCAAACGCATTGCGATAGGTCGGGTCGAGATCGAAGCAATTGTAGCGATTGGCCATCACGCTGCCGCTGGCGCTGATCACCATCGCGGTCTGGTACCATTTCGCGGTCGCCCGCTTCCAGTCGCTGCCCCATTGCGGGGTGCCTGACGGCACCGGCCGGTAGCCGATCGGCAACGGGGTATTGAAGCCGCCGGCCACGATATAGCCGCCGACGAAATTATTTGGGGCGCGATCGAAATCCCAGTTGGCGTGGAAGTCGTCGATGGTCGCGTTGGAGCCGCCGGCGTTCATGAAGGGATTGAAGTGCTTTCCCTCAAAGAACAACGTCGCGCTGGCGCCGGTCTGGTAGCAGTAATTCTTGCCGATCACACCCTTCTGCGCGACCGGATCATAGGGCGTGCCGATGCCCGACAACAGCATCAGGTGCACATTGTTGATCGCATAGGCGCAGAGCAGCACGATGGTTGCCGGCTGCTCGAATTCCTCGCCGTTGAGCACGTTGGTGTAGGTAACGCCGGTGACGCGCTTGCCGTCGGAGGCCTTGAGCACCTTGGTGACCCAGGCATTGGTACGCAGCTCGAAATTCGGATTGCTCATCGCAATCGGGATCACCGTGATATGCGGGCTGCCCTTGGCGTTGGCCTCGCAGCCGAAGCGCTGGCAATAACCGCAATACTGGCAGGCGCCGAATTTCGAACCGTCCGGATTGGTATAGGGCTGCGAGGCATTCGCCGAGGGGCGCGGGAACGGGTGATATCCGGCCTCGCGTGCCGCGTTGGTGAACATCTCGCTCGCCAGGATCGGGGTCAGCGGTGGCAGCGGGTATTCGCGGGCGCGCGGCGCCTCGAACACATTGCCGCCGGCCTGGATCTTGCCGCCGATATTGCCGGCCTTGCCGGACACCGCCGCGGTATATTCGAACTTGTCGTAATACGGCTCGAGCTCGGCATAGCTGATGCCCCAATCCTGGATCGTCATATCTTCAGGAATGGATTTCTTGCCGTAACGCTCCTCGTAATTGGAGCGGACCTTGAATTCCATGTCGGTCCAGCGCCAGGTGTGACCGCTCCAATGCACGGCGGAACCGCCCACGACTTCGCCGGGCAGGAACGAGCCGAGCCGGCGCATCGGCAGCGATTCCTGCTGCGGATTGTTGCGCACCGTGATGGTGTCGCGCGCGGTGTTCTGCATCAGATCGTGGCGCACCACATAGCGCAGCTCGTCGCGGATATTGGGCAGCGAGTAATCATTCTCCGGGGTTCGCTGCGCGCCGCGCTCCAGCGCGACCACTTTGAGGCCGGCCTCGGTCAGTTCCTTGGCCAGAATGCCGCCGGTCCAGCCCAGCCCGACGATGACAACATCGACTTCTTTGAGTTTTGTGACCATGATCCGTCCCCCTCAGCTCATATCCGCGATGCCGAGCGGCTTGTTCGGAAACGGTTTGCCGCGATATTTCTCGATATCGTCGCGATGCACCGCGATGACGCCGGGAAAACCGATGATCGCCCATCCGGCCTTGTTGCGATTGCCGCCATAGATCGGATCGGAATACATGCCTTCGACCACGGTCTGGTACAGCGTGGTCCAGAACACCCGCACCGGCAGTCCGCCGTCGAAGATGATCTTGTTGGTCGACAGGCCCACCAGCACTTCCTGGCGCTGCGCGTCCTCGATCCGGTCGAAGGTCTTGCCATAGGTCTTGCGGCAATGCGCGTTGGTCGCCTCGATCCCGGCGCGGTAGAGCTGCGCCGGGGTCAGCGGCAGCTGATAGCCCTGGCTCGGGGCACCGAGTTTCCAGGGGCCCTGCATGTACAGCCGATCGCCCTTGCCCCAGGCGCCGGCGAGCGCGTGATCGATATAGATGTTGACGCCGAGATCAGTGCCCTTCGGGCTGACCTCATCGGCGGGGATCATGTGATCCACCAGCGCCTCGACAAAGGCCGCCTCGTCGAGATTGAGAAAGGCGTATCCGGTCGGTGTCGCCGGTGCGGCCGGTGCAGTCTGCTGGGCTTGCGCGAGGTCAGGCGTGACGATCGCGGCCGTACCACTTGCCGCCGCCGCGCCGCCGACAACGGCGGTCTTGAGAAAGTCGCGCCGGTCGAATCCCGGGCCTTTAAGAGTTGCGGGTTTATTGGCCGCGTCTTCGGTGCTCGCGTCTTTCATGGTCGCCTCCCTGCCGCCGGGAACGAACCCCCGGTCATATTTTTGTGAAGCATGCTGCTTTTGGGGCAAGCGAGCAAGATGCGATTACGCAGGGCCGCACAAATTGCGGCTCATGGCTCCTGACGGTTTTATGACCGTCCTCTCACGATCGATTTCACCGAACTCACATCCGCGCGACCAGGTTTTCCGCGGCGTTCACATGTTGGTTGGAATGGGCGATTCCTGTCGCCTTCCTGATTTTTGTGGCGCGCTGGCCACAGAATTTGTGCGCGCAGGGGAGCACAGAGCGGCCAAGGAGTCCTCATTCGAAGGCTCCGTAACTTGGTTCGCGGATCATGTGTGTACCGCGCTTTTTTTGGGGAACTTAGGTGAGAAAGATTCTTCTATCTTCGGTGGCCGTCTTCGCCTTCGCGGCGGTGGCTCACGCGGACGATCTCTCGGATATCCAGGCTCAGGCCAAACAGCTTCGCGAGCAGAACCAGGCGCTGGCAAAGCGTCTCGAACAGAACCAGGCGATGATGAAGCGCCTCGCGGATCTCGAAAAGCGCCAGCAGAAGCTCGAGCAGCAGCCGGCGCAAGCGCGCGCAAATGGCGCCAACCCGGCCGATGCGATGGCTGCCGACCTGCCCTACAAGGCGGCCGTCAAGGCTTCCCCGGTGACGGATGACAGCGTGTGCTGGCGCGGCGTGTGCGTGTACGGCAATTTCGACATGGGTGTGGGCTATCAGAACCATGGCGCCCCGCTGAACAACCAATCCACCGTCGGTGTGAACTATTTGATCTCGAAGCAAAGCAACGGTTCGTACTTCGGTGCGGCCCCCAATGCGCTGAGCTCTTCGTTTATCGGCTTGAAGGGCAAGCAGGAGATCGCGGACGGCCTCTACGCGGTATTCAACTTGCAGACCGGGTTCAGCCCGGAAAGCGGCACGAATTCCAACGGTGTCGGATCGATCGTGCAGAACAACGGATTGGGCCTCGCGGCGCAGAACTCCTTTGCCGATTCCTCCAAGGCCGGCCAGATGTTCAACAATGCGGCCTATGCCGGTATCAGCTCGCCGATCTGGGGTACGTTCACCTATGGCCGGCAGAGCGCGCTGACGTCGGACGCCGTCGTCAATTATGATCCGATGGGCAATTCGAACGCGTTCTCGGTGATCGGCTTCCAGGGCACCACCGGCGGCGGTGGCGATACCCAGAACCGCATCTACGACAACTCGTTCGAATATCGCGTCAATATCGGCCCGGTTCGTCTGGCTGTCGAAACCCAGCTCCGCAACGGCGGCAATAGCGGCACCGGCAACGCCTTCGAAGGCGATGTTGGTTTCGACTATCTGGGCTTTTCGTTCGATGCCCTGGGATCGAAGATCGATGACGCGGTTTCCGCCAGCACTCTGAGTGCCACGCAGGTCACGATGATCAACGCGGCAGGTCTTCCTCAAGGGCTCGGGCCGATCAGCGCCACGGTGTCCGACAACACCGCCTTCATGCTGGTTGCCAAATACACCATCGGGCAGTTCAAGGTGTTCGGCGGCTATGAGCACATCAACTTCGCCAACCCGAATAATCCGTTGGCGGCCGGTGCGTTCATTGAAGGCGGCTACGCCGCTGATGTCGTCAACAACACCAACTTCACCACCGACAAGGTCCTGCAAGTGTTCTGGGTCGGCGGCAAGTATTCGGCGACACGTGATCTCGATCTGACCCTTGCTTATTACCACGAGGAGCAGAACAGCTTCATCGTCGGTAACGGCAGCAACCCGACGGGATCCTGCAACACCGCGGTTTCTTCGGGCTGCAGCGGACAGCTGGACGCGGTTTCGTTCGTCGCCGATTGGCGCTTTGCGAAGCACTTCGATTCCTACGCCGGTGTGATGTGGTCGCAGGTGTCGAACGGTCTCGCCAACGGCTTCCTGCTCGCGACCCCGGGCGTCAACAAGGTATCCACGTACGCGCCGACGGTCGGTATGCGCTACCAGTTCTGATGATTTGATCGGAGCGTAACTGGAGACACGTAACTGGAGACAGGGGCATTTGCGGCTCGCATCGGTGACGCGATTTGGAAATGCCTCCGTCTTTGACCTGGTCCCGGATCGAAATCCCCCCTTTTGATCCGGGATCAACGTCATGCGGTGCGAGAATTCTTCGAGAATTCTCGCGAGTTTCATTCGCGTGATCAAACTTCACGTCACGATCACGAAGTTGTTCATTACAATATTTTTTAATAACCGACTCCAATGTTTAATAACTAACGCCGTTTTTAAGGAATTTTGACGGCTTCAGAATTCGATGTTGCGCGCATGTGACATGTTTTTCGAACGCCCCGCTGCAGAGTTGGTCGCATAAGGAGTTCTCATTCGAGGCTCCATGCTGACCGGTTCGCGAATACTAAAAGTCGCGACAATACTCGGGGGAGTTACGTGAAAAGAATTCTTTTATCTTCGGTGGCTGTGTTTGCCTTCGCGGCGGCAGGTCACGCCGATGAGCTTTCGGATATCCAGGCTCAGTCCAAGCAGCTTCGCGATCAGAACCAGATGCTGATGAAGCGCCTTTCGGATCTCGAAAAGCGTCAGGAGAAGCTTGAGAAGCAGCCTGCTCAGGCTGCAGCACCTCGCATCAATCCGACCGAGGCGATGGCCGCCGACCTGCCCTACAAGGCTTACGTCAAGGCTCCGGCTCCGGTGAATGACGACATCTGCTGGAAGGGCGTTTGCGTATACGGCGCCTTCGACATGGGCGTCGGTTACCAGCAGCACGGTTCGGCCTACTCGCCGTTCTCGGCCAATCCGAACGCCTATGTGCTTCAGAAGCAGTCGACGGGCTCGTATTTCGGCGTCACCGGCAACGGCATGAGCGTCTCGTTCATCGGCTTGAAGGGCAAGCAGGAAATCGCGGACGGCCTCTACGGCATCTTCAACTTGCAGGCTGCGTTCAACCCGGCCTCCGGTATGGGCGATAACGGCCTGGCGTCGATCGCGCAGAACAACGGTCTCACCACGAACTTGTCTGCCCAGAACGCGTATGGCGACTCCTCGCGTAACGGCCAGATGTTCGCCACCGCGGCCTATTTCGGCATCGACTCCCCGACCTACGGTGTGTTCACCATGGGCCGTCAGAGCTCGCTGATCCGCGATAACGTTCTCAATTACGATCCGATTGGTGGTTCGCAGGCGTTCTCGCCGATCGGCGCTTCCGGCAACATCGCCGGCGGCGGCGACACCGAGCAGGGTATCCTGGACAACAGCTACAAATACGCTGTCGGTATCGGTCCGGTGCGGCTAGCGGCCCTCGCCGCGCTCCGCAACGGCAACAACAGTGGCGTCGGCAACGTGTTCCTTGGTGATGTCGGCTTCGACTATATGGGCTGGTCGATCGACTTCGCCGGCGGCAAGATCTACGACGCCATCTCGGTGGGAGGACCTCTGTCGGCGGCGCAGGTCACGGCTGCGGTTGCGCAGGGTATCGCCACCGGTGCAGGTCAGATCGTGGGCACTGTCTCCGACAACACCGTGTTCCAGGTTGGTACCAAGTACACGATCGGACAGTGGAAGTTCTACGGTGGTTATGAGTACATCAAGTACCAGAACCCGAACAACCCGCTGGGGGTCGGCGCGGTCGATCAGGGCTTCGTTCTCTCTGCTGCCCCGAACAACACCAACTACACGAACAACAAGATCCTGCAGACGGTGTGGGTTGGCGCCAAGTACTCGGTCACGCGTGATCTCGATATCTACGGTGGTTACTGGCACGAGTGGCAGAACAACTTCACGTCGACGGCCGCGGCTGCGACGGGATGTGCTGCTGACCAGGTTTCCAGTTCGCAGTGCGCAGGTCAGCTCGATGCGGTTTCGCTGGTGGTTGACTGGCGCTTCGCCAAGCACATCGATCTCTACGCTGGTGTGATGTGGCTCCAGGTGGCGAACGGTCTGGCTAACGGTTACGCCGCAGCCGCGACCAACAACCTTGGCGCCACCAACCCGCTCGGACCGAACAAGGCCTCGTCCTACGATCCTACCATTGGTCTGCGCTACCAGTTCTGATGATTTGATCGGAGCATAAAAAAAGAGACAGAGACATGACGGTTCGCATCAGCTGCGCGATCTCGAAATGTCTCTGTCTTTGACTTCCTGAATCGATGCCCGGATCGAAATTCCCCCGTTTTGAATCCTGGATCGAAGTTCGAACTGTACGGGAGTACTGATGAGTTTCATTGCGATATTAAACTGCCTGTTAGAATGATGAATTTTTTTTCATAACAAAAAGTTTAATAACTAAACTCGTATTTAAGGAATTTTGGCGGCTTCAAAATTCGTTGTTGCATGCATGTGACACGTTTTCCCAGCGACGTGATGCAGAGTGAATGCCTACGGAGTGCTCATTCGAGCCTCCAAACTGGCAGGTTCGCGAATAATCGTGTCGCGCCTAATTACTCGGGGGAGTTACGTGAAAAGGATTCTTTTATCTTCAGTGGCAGTGTTTGCCTTCGCGGCAGCGGGCCACGCCGATGAGCTCTCGGATATCCAGGCTCAGTCCAAGCAGCTTCGTGAACAGAACCAGTTGCTGATGAAGCGCCTTTCGGATCTCGAAAAGCGCCAGCAGAAGCTCGAGAAGCAGCCCGCGCAGGCTCAGGCCGCAGCGCGTACTGCAAACCCGACCGACGCGATGGCCGCCGACCTGCCCTATAAGGCAGCTGTGAAGGCTCCGCCGCCGGTGAATGACGATATCTGCTGGAAGGGCGTTTGCGTTTACGGCGCCTTCGACATGGGCGTCGGTTACCAGCAGCATGGTTCGGCCTACTCGCCGTACTCCGCCAACCCGAACTCCTACATGCTTCAGAAGCAGTCGGGTGGTTCGTACTTCGGCGTTACCGGCAACGCGATGAGCGTCTCGTTCATCGGTATGCGCGGCAAGCAGGAAATCGCGGACGGCCTCTACGGCATCTTCAACGTGCAAGCAGCGTTCAACCCGGCCTCCGGCATGGGTGACAACGGCTTGCAGTCGGTTGCGCAGAACAACGGCCTGAACACGGCGCTGTCTGCCCAGAACTCCTACGGCGACTCGTCGCGTAACGGCCAGATGTTCGCCACCGCGGCGTACTTCGGCATCGACTCTCCGACCTACGGTGCGTTCACCATGGGCCGTCAGAGCGCGCCGATTCGCGATCTCATCCTCAATTATGATCCGATTGGTGGCTCGCAGGCCTTCTCGCCGTTGGGCGCGGCTGGCAACATCGCCGGCGGCGGTGACACCGAGAACGCCATTCTCGATAACGCCTACAAGTATGCTGTCGGTATCGGTCCGGTCCGGATCGCGGCCTTGGCTGCACTCCGCAGCGGCAACAACAGCGGCGTCGGCAATGTGTTCGAAGGTGATATCGGTTTCGACTATCTCGGTTGGTCGATCGACTTTGGTGGCGGCAAAATTTACGATGCCGTCTCCGTGGGTGCGCCGCTGACTGCGACGCAGGTAACGGCAGCGATTGCTGCTGGTATCGGCACGGGTATGGGGCAGATCAATCCCACGGTGTCCGACAACACCGTGTTCCAGGTCGGCACCAAGTACTCGATCGGACCGTGGAAATTCTACGGTGGCTATGAGTACATCAAGTACCAGAACCCGAACAACCCGCTCGCGGCCGGCAATCTCGATCAGGGCTTCGTGATCGCCAACCCGAACAACACCAACTATACGAACAACAAGATTCTGCAGGCGGTGTGGGTCGGTGCCAAGTACGCGGTCACCCGTGACATCGATATCTACGGTGGTTACTGGCACGAGTGGCAGAACAACTTCACCTCGACGGCCGCGGCTGCCGCGGGTTGCGCTGTTGACCAGGTTTCCAGCTCGCAGTGCGCGGGTCAGCTCGACGCTGCCTCGATCGTGGTTGATTGGCGCTTTGCCAAGCACATCGATCTCTACGCCGGTGTGATGTGGCTCCAGGTCGCGAACGGTCTGGCTAACGGTTACACCGCAGCCGCGACCAACAACCTGAACGTCACTAACCCGCTCGGGCCGAACAAGGCATCGTCCTACGATCCGACGATCGGTCTGCGCTACCAGTTCTGATGATTTGATAACGGCAAGGACATTTGAGACCCCGTCCCCGATGTCTTTGCCCTCTAACAACAGCCCGATTGGTTCAGGTCGTGATTCCCCCGGTTTGAACCCCAAGGCCAGCGGCAGGTTGCTCCATCAAACGGGCTACCTGCCGGTTCCACCTCCCGGAAACATATATCTAAGGTTGTATAAATCGAAGAAAAACAACTAAAAGTAATCAAATAACTGTGTCGCCCGAGCAACACGACTGGCGCGTTTTGAGGTTTATTCCCCGAAACGTCGGCTTCCGGTCGTACTGTTGCGTTCGGGTTACAGGATTTTCCAATTCCCTGAAGCAGAGTGAGCGTCTAGGGAGGCCTCAGCCGAGGCTTCGTGATGATGGCAGGTTGCGGATTTCTTTGGTGCCGCGCCTTTACTCGGGGGAATTAAGTGAAAAGGATCCTTTTATCATCGGTGGCCGTCTTCGCCTTCGCGGCGATGGCACACGCTGACGAGCTCTCGGATATCCAGGCTCAGTCGAAGCAGCTTCGCGAACAGAACCAGTTGCTGATGAAGCGCCTTTCGGATCTCGAAAAGCGCCAGCAGAAGCTTGAGAAGCAGCCCGCGCAGGCTCAGGCCGCAGCGCGCACTGTGAACCCGACCGATGCGATGGCCGCCGACCTGCCCTATAAGGCAGTCGTCAAGGCTCCGCCGCCGGTAAATGACGACATCTGCTTCAAGGGCGTTTGCGTTTACGGCGCCTTCGACATGGGCGTCGGCTACCAGCAGCATGGTTCGGCCTACTCGCCGTACTCCGCCAACCCGAACTCCTATATGATTCAGAAGCAGTCGGCTGGCTCCTACTTCGGCGTTATCGGCAACGCGATGAGCGTCTCGTTCATCGGTCTGCGTGGCAAGCAGGAAATCGCGGACGGCCTCTACGGCATCTTCAACGTCCAGGCTGCGTTCAACCCGGCCTCCGGCATGGGCGACAACGGTTTGCAGTCGGTTGCGCAGAATAACGGCCTGACCGGGGCTCTGTCGGCGCAGAACTCCTACGGTGACTCGTCGCGTAACGGCCAGATGTTCGCCACCGCGGCGTACTTCGGCATCGACTCTCCGACCTACGGTGCGTTCACCATGGGCCGTCAGAGCAACCCGATCCGCGATAACGTGATCAACTACGATCCGATCGGTGGTTCGCAGGCCTTCTCGCTGTTGGGTGCCCAGGGTGCCAACGCGGGTGGCGGCGACACCGAGAACGCCATTCTCGATAACAGCTACAAGTACGCTGTCGGCATCGGTCCGGTTCGGTTGGCGGCCTTGGTCGCGCTCCGCAACGGCAACAACAGCGGCGTCGGCAACGTATTCACCGGCGACATCGGCTTCGACTATATGGGCTGGTCGATCGATTTCGCGGGCGGCAAGATCTATGACGCCGTCTCCGCATCTCCCTTGTCGGTTGCGCAGCTCACGGCAGCTCAGGTCGCGGGTACCGCCATTGGCGCGGGTCAGATTTCGGGCACGGTCTCTGACAACACTATCTTCCAGGTCGGCACCAAGTACTCGATCGGACCGTGGAAGTTCTACGGTGGCTACGAGTACATCAAGTACCAGAACCCGAACAATCCGCTGGCGTCCGGCAACCTCGATCAGGGTTTCGTCCTGGCTGCGACCAACAACACCAACTTCACCGTCAACAAGATCCTGCAGACGGCATGGGTCGGTGCCAAGTACGCGATCACCCGCGATCTCGATATCTACGGTGGTTACTGGCATGAGTGGCAGAACAACTTTGCCAGCACAGCTGCGAACATCCCGCTTTGCGCCGCTACCCCGGTTGGTGGCACGCAGTGCGCAGGTTCGCTCGACGCTGTCTCGCTTGTCGTCGACTGGCGCTTCGCCAGGCACATCGATCTGTACGCTGGTGTGATGTGGCTGCAGGTGAAGGATGGTCTGGCTAACGGTTACACCGCTGCCGCGACCAGCAACACCAACGTCACCAACCCGCTCGGACCGAACAAGGCTTCGTCCTACGATCCGACCATCGGTCTGCGTTACCAGTTCTAAGTTGACTTAGAAGATCTGGTTCAAGACTAGCGAAGGGGGAGCGGAATTTCCGCTCCCTCTTTTCGTTTGTCTGCCGGCAAGCAGGATTTTCGCCGCTCTCCCGCACGCGTGCGCACGAGATCCGGTGGCGACCGGCACCGCATCATCCGAACGAATTACCCCATAACCAATTGGCGTAACTGCGGAAAATTCCCCGAATCGAAAAATCGCGAGCGTTTCGGGAATAAATTTAGAGCCCTTCGAGTCTCCCGTGTACCGGCGCAATTCCGCGCCGTTGGGGCGTGCAGCCCTGCAGGCGAGATATGACATGGCTAAGAAGGGCCTTGATGATCACGGGCAGGGCGTAGGCCGCCGTGAAGTGCTGGAATGCATGGTCTGGGCCGGCACCGGCGTGCTGTAGGGGCATGAGCGGTGGCGTTCCCCATTCCGTCGGCCCGATCGGCGAAGCGGCAGCGGCGGAGTCGACCGGCTTCACCTTCCTGCAGATGAGCGACAGCCACATCGGCTTGACAAGAAGGCGAATCCTGATGCGCTCGGCACGTTGCGCGAAGCGGTCGCCAAGGTGAAGGCGATGCCGATGAAGCCGTCCTTCATCATCCACACCGGCGACATCACCCATCTTTCCAAGCCGGAAGAGTTCGACTAACGCCGACAAGGTTTTCGGCGAGAGACCGGCGTCCAGATGCGCATTGGGTGCCCGGCGAACACGATCTGATCGACGAAGGCCAGGGCAAGGCCTACATGGAACGTTACGGGCAAGAGCGCCAAGGGTGCCGGCTGGTACAGCTTCGACGATCACGGCGTCCATTTCGTCGGCCTCGTCAACGTCGTCGATCTCAAGGCCGGCGGTCTCGGCAATCTCGGCGCCGAGCAACTCGCCTGGCTCGAGGCCGACCTGAAGGGGCAAATCGAACAGCACGCCGATCGTCGTGTTCGCGCATATCCCGCTGCAGGTTCTCTACAAGGAATGGGGCTGGGGCACCGAAGACGGAACGCAGGCGCTGACGCTGCTCAAGCGCTTCGGCTCGGTCACCATCCTCAACGGCCACATCCATCAGCTGGCGCAGAAGGTCGAAGGCAACATGACCTTCCACACCGCGCTGTCGACGGCCTTCCCGCAGCCGGCACCGGGCAGTGCGCCTTCACCGGGGCCGATGGTTGTTCCTTCCGACCAGCTCGGTCCATGCTCGGACTTTCCCACCCGTCACCGTGCTGCAGGGGTAACAAGCCGCTGGCCTTCGTCGACAAGACGCTGGCGGGTTGATCGGAGATTTGGACATGAAATATCTGAACAGCCATTTGCGTTCCGCGGCGGCTCGATTTGTCCCCGGCCGCGCCGTGGCGATTGCCATGCTGCTGGGTCCCGTGGTCGGCGCGATGGTGGCGTTCGGCACCGTCGCGGCGGAAGATCCGAAGGACGCAAAGGAGGCGAATGTCGTCACGATCGACAACTTCTCGTTCGGGCCGGGCGAATTGAATGTCGCGGTGGGAACGACGGTGAAGTTCATCAATCACGACGACATTCCCCACAGCGTGGTCGAGAACAACAAGGCCTTCCGGTCGAAGGCGCTGGATACGGACGATTCGTATTCCTACACCTTCGCCAGCGCCGGCAGCTTCAGCTACTTCTGCGGGTTGCATCCGAAGATGGTCGGAAAGATCGTCGTAAAGTGACGGACGGGCCTTGAGCACCTTGAGCATAACCAACTTGATGATGCTTCCATCGGTACACCGGACGGATTTCGGTTACCGATCCCAAAAATGCCGTGTTAAAACCCCGGCCGGAAGGTTCAGAACGATTGTCTGGCCAGCAGCAAACGCCGGTTTCAGTTGTGCAAAACAAGGATGAACGCGCCGCGTTCGACGAAATCTTTCTGCCGCACATGGCTGAAGCCTATCGTCTCGCGCACTGGCTGACCGGCAGTGCGGCGGACGCCGAAGACATCGTCCAGGACGCCGCGTTGCGGGCGTATCGCGGCATCAAGACCTTCGGCGCCGTCAATGCGAGGGCTTGGTCGCTGACCATTGTGCGCAACACGGCCTATAGCTGGCTGATGAAGAACCGGCCGAAGACCGTGGTGTTCACCAATGACCTGAGCCCCACGGAGCAACAGGAACTTGAACATGAGGGCCCGCAAGGAACCAGGGTAGAGACGCCGGAGGAGATCGCTCTTTTCAAGGCCGACGCCGAGCAGGTCCAGAAGGCGCTGGCGAAGTTGCCGCCGCAGTTTCGCGAAGTGATCGTCTTGCGGGAAATAAACCAGATGAACTATCGCGATATCGCGGAGATCACCAATGTTCCCATCGGGACCGTGATGTCCCGCCTATCCCGGGGCCGACAGCTTCTGATCGACCTTTTGGGAGACCGAGAGTAGATGATGATCGCATCCGTGACAGACAATGACGAATTGCAGTTGAACGCCTATTGCGACGGCGAGCTCGATCTGGCGTCCGCGGCCGCGTTCGAGCGCCGGCTGGCGGAAGACGCGACATTGCGCGCCGAATACACCAGGCTGATGTCGCTGCGGCAGGCCTTCCGTTCGTTGCCGCCATCCGAAATGCCCGCGGGTTTGCAGGCGCGCATCCTGTCCAGGCTGGATGCTGCAGAAGATACCGCCGAGCGCCCGAGCCGGATCGCGGCGTTGCGTCAACGCAGCTGGTCGATGCAGGCCTTGGCCGCGGCCGCGGTGTTCGGTGCCGTGATCTCGAGCTCGGTCATGATGACGCTGGATCGTTTCGATCAACGCCAGGAAGTTGCGAGCCAGGTCGTCGCCGGACATATCCGCGGTCTGCTGGCGCCCCAGCCGTTCGATGTGGCGTCTTCCGATCGCCATACGGTCAAGCCGTGGTTTACCTCGCGGCTGCCGGAATCGCCGCAGGTGCCGGACCTCGCGGCGCAGGGCTTCACGCTGTTGGGTGGCCGCGTCGATGTCATCGGCCACGCGCCGGTGGCCACCATCGTCTACAAGCATGCCGCCCACACCGTCAGCCTGACGACGCTGCGAGCAGGTCAATCGGTCTCCGACCAGGCGGTCGCGGGCTATAATGTGCGTAGCTGGAGCGACCCGGATTTCACCTATGTCGCGGTTTCGGATCTGCCCGCGGCGGACCTTGCAACCTTCGAGCGTGTATTCTCGGCAGGTTCGCCCGCGCCCGAAGTCAAATAGGCGCCGGCCTGCCGGCCGCAGCGCGCGCACTCAGCAGGTCTGACGCCTGAATTTCACAGCGATCCCTCCGAAAACCCCCGATTTGCGGGGGATTTTGGCGGCTTTTTCGCTGACCGAAATTACCGCTGCGATCGATTCCGCTGAGCTATGTGCCGTCCTCGAATTTGTGCTAACAGCTTTCAAAAAGCTGTAGGGACGAATGACCCGGACAAGAATAATAGCAGGCGGTGTGGCGGCGCTCCTGATCGGTGGCGGGGTCGCGGCCTTTGCGGTCGCCTGGCGACCGGCGATCGCGGCGGTTGAGCCGCCCGCGCCAAAATCCTTCGACCCGGCGCTCGTCAAACGAGGCCGCGATTTGGCTTCACTCGGCAACTGCAACGATTGCCACACGGTGCGCGGCGGCAAGACCTTCGCCGGCGGCCTGCCGGTGCCGACGCCGTTCGGCACGATCTATTCGTCGAATATCACGCCCGACGCCGATACGGGCATCGGCACGTGGTCGGAGGCCGCCTTCCGCCGCGCGATGCGCTCCGGCATCAACCGCGAAGGCCAGCATCTTTATCCGACCTTTCCCTATGATCATTTCACCAACGTCACCGACGAGGACGATGATGCGCTTTATGCGTATCTGATGACGCGCGCGGCGGTGCACGCGCCCGTGCCGGCGAACCAATTGTCGTTTCCGCTCGATCAGCGCTTTGTCGTCGCGGGCTGGAAATTGCTGTTCCTGCGGCGCGGGGCGTATCAGCCGGACAGCGCTCAAACTGCGGAATGGAATCGCGGCGCCTATCTGGTCGAAGGACTGGCGCATTGCGGCTCCTGCCACACCCCGCGCAATGCGCTGGGCGCCGAACGCGCCGGTGCGTCCTTTGCCGGCGGCGATGTCGACAACTGGAACGCCTATGCGATCAATGCGCGCTCGCCGTCGCCGGTGCCGTGGGACACCGCGGCGCTGTTCGGCTATCTGCGCCAGGGCTGGCATCCCGATCACGGCGTCGCGCGCGGGCCGATGGCGGAAGTGGTCAGCAATCTTTCGTCAGTCGATGAGCGCGACGTGCATGCGATCGCAACCTACATGACCAGCGTGTTCGGCCCTCCCACGCCGGAGCAAATCCGCAGGGGCGACGAGGTGCTGGCGAAAGCCAAATCGCCGGTCAAGTCTCCTGCAGTGCCGTCTTCTCAAACTGAAGTCGCCGGCGCGTCGATCTATGCGGCGGCTTGCGCGACCTGCCACGAAACCGGCCGGCCGGTGCCCTATGGCGGCGTCAATCTCGGCCTCTCCACCACGATCAGCGGTCCCGATCCGCGCAACGTCGCCAATATCGTACTATCAGGCATTCGGCCGGTGGAGGGCGAACGCAGCCCGATCATGCCGGCTTTTGCCAACAGCATGACCGACGTTCAGGTGGCCGCCGTGCTGAATTATCTGCGGTCGCGCTTCAGCAACCAACCGGCATGGACCGGCGTTGAAAAGACGATCGCGGAAGCGCGGCGCACGCAGACCGTATTTCTCCAGACATCGCCGGGACCGGGCAATTCCCCGGCCGATCCAATGCAGCGAAATAAACCATGAAGGCACTGCGATGATCACATTGAAGGTCAACGGACAAGACCATCAGGTCGATGCCGATCCGGATACGCCGCTGCTCTATGTGCTGCGCGACGACATCAAGCTCAATGGCGCCAAATTCGGCTGCGGGCTCGGCCAATGCGGTGCGTGCACGGTGATTGTCGACGGCAAGGCGGTATTGTCCTGCGTGACGCCGGTGCTGCTCTTGGAAGGCAAGCAGGTCACGACGATTGAAGGGCTCGGCACCATCGACGCGCCGGCTCCGATCCAGCGCGCCTTCATCGAAGAGCAGGCGGCGCAATGCGGCTACTGTATCGCCGGCATGATGATGCGCGCGCAGGCGCTGCTGCAACGGAATTCCAAACCGACCGATGAGCAGATCCGCGCCGAGCTGGAGCCCAATCTCTGCCGCTGCGGCACCCATATGCGCATCCTGCGCGCGGTGCATCGCGCCGCCAGGCTGATGGACACCGCCGAATTGTCCCCATTGCTTGAGGGGAGCGCGCAATGAACGGTCCCAATAATCTCGATCGCCGTCAGATTCTCGCCGGCGGCGGCGCCTTGATCGTCAGCTTCTCGCTGACCGATGCATTCGCACAGGACCAGGCTGCGCCGGTCCCTCCTGCACCAGCGCCAGCTCCGGCGCATCCGCCGAAATGGATCGGCAGCCTCAAGGAAACGCCGTTCCTCGATTCCTGGGTTCGTATCGATGCCAATGGCGGCATCACCGTGTTCACCGGCAAGGCCGAACTCGGCCAGGGTTTCAAGACCGCGTTCCAGCAGATCGCCGCCGAAGAACTCGACGTGCCCTTCAATTCGCTGAAAGTCGTCACCGCCGACACCGGCCGCACCGCCAATGAGGGCTATACCGCCGGCAGCCATTCGATGCAGGACAGCGGCACCGCGATCCTCAACGCAGCCGCCCAGGCGCGCGCACTGCTGATCGCGGAAGCCGCCAAGCGTCTTGATGTGCCGGCTGAAAATCTGCGCACCGAAAACGGCGCGGTGATCGCGCCCGATGGCCAGCGCCTCGGCTATGGCGATCTGGTCGCGGGCGGCATATTGCACGTGCAGGCGCAGCCGGAATCGACGCTGAAGGATCCGGCGAAATACACGGTCGTGGGCCAGCCGGTGCCGCGCGTCGATATTCCGGCCAAGGTCACCGGCGGCGCATCCTATGTGCAGGACATGCGGCTGCCCGGCATGGTGCATGCCCGCGTGGTGCGGCCGCCGAGCTACGGCGCGCAACTGATGGAGTACGACGCCGCCTCGATCGAAGCGATGCCCGGCGTGGTCAAGGTTGTCAGGAGTGGCAATTTTCTGGCGGTCGCCGCCAAAAAGGAATTCCAGGCGATCAAGGCGATGCGGGCGCTGACGGCGTCGGCGAAATGGAATGAGACCGCGCGGCTGCCGAAGCAGGACGATATCGCGCGCGTGCTTCTCGGCTTGCCGTCGCAGGACTCGACCATCTTCGAGCGCAAAAACCCCGCTTCCGTCGGACAGAAGACTATCGAGGCGACTTATACGCGGCCCTATCAGTCGCACGGCTCGATCGGCCCGTCCTGCGCGATAGGCCATTTGGTCGATGACGTCACGACGGTCTGGACCCACACCCAGGGCGTCTATCCCGATCGCGCCGGGATCGCGGAGATGTTGCGCGTGCCGCCCGCGAAAGTTCGCCTGATCCATACCGAAGGCTCCGGCTGCTATGGCCACAACGGCGCCGATGACGCCGCGGCGGACGCCGCCTTGATCGCGCGCGAAATGCCCGGCGTGCCGGTTCGCGTGCAATGGATGCGCGACCAGGAGCATGGCTGGGAGCCGTATGGTCCCGCGATGGTCACCAAGCTGAAGGCGTCGCTTGACGACAGCGGCGTGATCGCGGACTGGAATTTCGAGGTCTGGAGCAACACTCATTCGATGCGGCCCGGCGGCGCCGGCTCATTGCTCGCGGCCCAGCACATGGCGCAGCCTTTCGCGGTGCCGGCGCCGAAACCGCTGCCATTGCCGGAAGGCGGCGGCGACCGCAACGCGATCCCGATCTACACGTTTCCGAACGCCCATGTGGTGCATCACTTCATTCCGGCGATGCCGGTGCGGATTTCCGCGATGCGGGGGCTTGGCGCCTATCACAACGTGTTCTCGATCGAGAGTTTCATGGATGAACTCGCGATTGCGGCCAATGCCGATCCGGTCGAATTCAGGCTGAAGCATCTGGAAGATTCGCGCGGACGCGACGTGATCAAGAAGGCCGCGGAAGCTTTCGGTTGGAAACAAGGCCAGAAGGCGCCGGATGGACGAGGCTATGGCTTTGCCTTTGCGCGCTACAAGAATCTGGCGGCCTATTGCGCCATTGCGAGCGAGGTCGAGATCAACCGCGAGACCGGGCGTCCGCGCCTGGTGCGCGCGGTGGCCGCGGTCGACAGCGGCCAGGTGGTCAACCCGGACGGGATTATCAACCAGGTCGAAGGCGCGATCATGCAGTCGATGAGCTGGACGCTGTACGAGGCCGTCACCTTCAACGATACCCGCATCACCAGCATCGACTGGCAGACCTATCCGATCGTGCGGTTCGACGCGGTGCCCCAAAGCATTGAGGTGCACATCATCGATCGGCCCGGACTGCCCTATCTCGGCGCTGGTGAAACCGGGCAGGGTCCCGCCGCCGCATCGGTCGCGAACGCCGTCGCCAATGCCGCCGGCAAGCGGCTGCGCGACCTGCCGCTGAACCGCAAGAAGATCAAGGACGCGATCGACGTGTGAGGGCTTTTGCGCAAACGCGCGAAACTCTCGATCATGGTGAAGTGAAATCGATCTGCAGCGACGACGAAGGTGCGCCCCCTCTCCCCTTGTGGGAGAGGGTTGGGGAGAGGGGTGCAGACTATCGATGGAGCTTAACCCCTCACCCGGATCGCATCTGACGATGCGATCCGACCTCTCCCACAAGGGGAGAGGTGAAGTAAGCCTGCCTCTACGCCCGCACTTCGCGCGTGATATACCGGCCAAAGTCCTTACCGCCCACGAGCCTGCCATGATCGACGATGCGTCGTCCGCGTACCATCGTCAGTTCCGGCCAGCCGGTGATGTCCAGGCCCTCATAGGGCGTATAGTCCGACCCGTCTTTCAACAAGGCGTGAGTCAATTTCACTTTTTTCTTCGGGTCCCAGATCGCGATATCCGCATCCGATCCGATCGCAATCGTGCCTTTGCGGGGATAGAGACCATAGGTCTTGGCGTGATTGGTCGAAGTCAGCGCGACAAAGCGATTGAGGTCGATGCGTCCCTTGACGACGCCTTCCGAAAACAGGATCGGCAACCGGGCCGCGACGCCGGGGATGCCATTGGGGACCCAGCGAAAGCTCGTCTTGCCTTTTGGCGTCAATTTTCCCTGCGGATCGTTGTAGCGAAACGGGCAGTGATCGGACGAAAACACCGAGAAAACGCCGGTCTGAAGTCCTTCCCAGCAGGCGGCCTGGCTCGCCTCGTCGCGCGGTGGCGGCGAACAGACGTATTTGGCACCCTCCATGTTGAGCCCGTCGAGATCGTTTTCGGTGAGCATGAGATATTGCGGGCAGGTTTCACCGAATACGCGCAAGCCCTTGGCCTGTGCGCGGCGGATTTCCTCCATCGCCTCACGATTTGAAACGTGAACGATCATCACGCTGACGTCGACCAGTTCGGCCAGCGATATCGCGCGATGCGTCGCCTCTCGTTCGACCACGATCGGCCGCGACGTGGCGTGATACCGCGGCGCGGTCTTGCCGGCGAGTTCGAGACGATCGGTGAGAAAACGAATGGCGTCGTAATTTTCCGCGTGAACCATGACCAGCGCCCCGGTCTCGCGCGCCACGCTCATGACTTCAAGGATCTCGCGATCGTTGAGAGCCAACCCCTCATAGGTCATGAAGACCTTCAACGAAGTGTATCCGTCGGCCACCAGCCCCGGCAATTCCTGACCGAGCACCTGCTGCGTCGGGTCCGAAATGATCATGTGGAAGCTGGTGTCGATGTGACAATTGCCTTCGGCCAACGCGTGATAATCCTTTATCGCCTGGCGAAGCGACTGGCCTTTCTCCTGCAGGCAAAACGGCATGACGGTGGTGTTGCCGCCAAACGCGGCTGAGCGCGTCGCGCTCTCGAAATCATCCGCCATCACGATTTCAGGCCCGGATGGTTGCGAGATATGCACATGGCTGTCGATGCCGCCGGGCAGCACCAGCCTCCCAGTGGCGTCGATGATCTCGTTTGCCGTCCCGAGATCATGGCCCAGCGCGACGATGCGCCCGTCGCGAATGGCGATATCACAGGAGAACGTGTCGGACGCCGTCGCAACCGTGCCGCCGTGAATGATCGTATCGAATCCGGTCATGTTTGCTTCCATGTTCTGGATGACAGTCGCTGATCCCCGAATAGACGGCCCCAGCCGGTGACCCGGGCCGGATCGGCGCCGGCCAATAAAAGGCTCTTCCACACCGTCACCGCGATCGAGTCATAGATCGGAATTCCAAGTTCAGCCTCCAGCGCCGGAACAAGCGACGCGCCCCGCATATTGGTGCAGACGATGGCGACCGCGTCGCATCCTTCGCGGGCAACGGCCCGGATCATCTCCGATATCGCCGCTTCTTCAACTTCGGCGAAGGAAAAATTGTCCCGCAGTCCGCTGTGTCGCTCGGCATGACACATTAGGCCAGCGGCATTCCAGGTCGCGATGATCTTTGCCTGAACGTCGTCGGTATAGGGCGTGACCAGCCCGATCCGCTTGGTGCTGGTCTTCTGAAATATTTCGCGGAACGCCAGCACCGACGTACAGGCGGTGATGCCGCTGGCCGCAACAATGCGCTCGCATAGCCGCTCGTCGCGATCGAGCCCAAGCCAGCTCGCAGACGTTCCGTTCCAGGCGATGACATCGACCTTGGCATGGGCGAGCAGTTCGGCGGCGCGCAGGATCTCGGTGTCGTCAAACTGCTTCAGCGCCTGTTCGGAGAGCGCAATCTCGGTCACTTTGAAGCGGCCGAAATGAACACTGACTTCCGGAAGCCCAGCCACGATGGCGGCGCTGACGGGCTCGAGCACGGTGTTCGACGACGGCGTCAACATCCCAAGACGAATACGGGTATTCACGAGCACTCCACGGTTTGACGGCAGGCGGGATCAGCTTCAAACCGGAAGCTTGCGGCTATAATCGATCGACAGCGAGCATATCAACAGCGCGACGCCTGCGGCGGCGAAGAACATCAGCGCGAGAAAGTAGGAGTTTGTGTACTGGACGATCAGGCCGACAATGATCGGCACTGAAACGCCCGCGATATTGCCGCCGAGATTCATGCAGCCACCCAGAAATCCGGCCCGGCTTCGGGAGGCCAGGATCGATGGAATAGCCCAATACATCCCGCACCAGCGCAGAAAGAACAGCGTCGAGGACAATAGCGCGACGACGGCCACGGCGTCAGTCACATAGGCCACCGAGAAGATCGAAATGGTTGCAATGATGGCGGCAAAGCCGAACAGGGTTTTGAAAACCGTATTAGGCTGGCCGCCGCGTGCGCGCCACATGTCGCCGATCTGGCCGCCGACGAGCTCGCCGACAAATCCTGAAAAGAACATGATGAAGAGCGCGCCCCCGAGTTGCTTGATGTCGAGGCCATGGACCTTGAAAAGATAGGTCGGCATCCACGTCAGCAAACCATAAAACACGGTGTTGAAGAACATCCAGCCGAGGCACATGCACCACACCGAGCGGAAAGCGAAATAGGCGCCGATGCCGCGGCCGGACGGAGCGGGATCTGTGAGATCCTCCAGCGCATGGGCG
Source organism: Bradyrhizobium sp. (assembly GCA_037201505.1). GTDB lineage: Bacteria > Pseudomonadota > Alphaproteobacteria > Rhizobiales > Xanthobacteraceae > Bradyrhizobium. The sequence goes on along the minus strand of JBBCHO010000003.1, from coordinate 319,759 downwards.
TCTTGAATATGGCGCGCCTCAGCCGCGTTGACCGAAGGATGCTCGGCAGGGCTGTTGCGGATGTACCACCAGGCAAAAGCGCCGGCGATAACGGTGCCGACGCCGGCAATCACGAACGATATCCGCCAGGAATTGAATTCCGCGATCAGGCCAGCAATCACCAGCGCGCCGAGCGCGGCACCCAATGGCGCGCCGCCGTCGAGCAAGGTCGCGCCCCGTGCCCGTTCATTGGGTGTCATCCACATCGCGTTGAGCTTGCCGCCGGCCGGATAGATCGGCGCTTCCGCGGCCCCAAGCCCAAGGCGGGTCAGCAACAGCATGAATGAACTTGTCGAGGCGGCCGCGAGCGCCTGGAACAGGCCCCAGCCGATTGTCGCGGCGGCGATCACGATACGCGGCTTGTATTTGTCCGCCAGCATGCCGCCCGGGATCTGCATGAACGCGTAGGTCCAGAAGAAAGAGCTCAGGATAAAGCCCTGCGCTGCGGCATCGAGATTGAACTCTTTGGAAATGATTGGCATCGCCACCGAAAGCGAGGCCCGATCGATGTAATTGATCGAGATCAGAAACAGCATCAGGACGAATATCTTCCAGCGAACCGCGGTCTTTGGCTCCGCGGCCTGCACTGGTACGGCTTCGGCTTGGACAGTCATTTCAACCCCCAACGAGCCGCGAAAGTGATGTCCTCTTCGACGAGGAAAGCGTGCAAGCGGCGGTGCTCGCTCCCTCAGAACTTCTGAAGGCTCTCCTGAAATGCATCAAAACCGGCCTCGGCACAAGCCGACGCGAAGGTGAGGCAAACTAACGGGACACGTCCGGCCCGTGCCCGCATCGCAATAATTCGATTGCGCGCCCATCGGATTTTTTGGACAGTTGCGGTGCGGTCGATATTCGCGAGACTGCGAAAGGGCTGTTTGAGAGCCAACCCGTCTTGAGGACATCCGGCGATGCGCATTCTGGTGCTCAATCCCAACACGAGCGAGTCGATCACCGAGCGGTTGACCGCCGCAGCCAGGAAAGCCGCGGCGCCCGGCACCGTTATTGTTCCCCTGACAGCGCCGCGCGGCGTTCCCTACATCGCGACCCGCGCCGAAGCACAGATCGGCGGCGCGATTGCGCTCGAAATGCTCGCTGAACATCATCGCGACTTCGACGCCGCCATTATTGCGGCGTTCGGCGATCCCGGGCTGTTCGGCGCGCGGGAGCTGTTCGATCTGCCTGTGATCGGATTGGCCGAAGCATCGATGCTGACGGCCTGTATGCTCGGACGCCGGTTTGCCATCGTGACCTTTGCCCGCGCCCTTGGCCCCTGGTACGAGGACTGCGTCGATATGCACGGTCTTGGTGGCCGCTGCGCCGGTGTGCGGATGCTGGACGAATCCTTCGTCTCGGTGTCGGATGTTCAGGAAGAGAATGAGGAATTGCTGGTCAAGCTCGCCAATCGGGCGGTGACCGAAGACGGCGCGGATGTCGTTATTCTCGGCGGCGCGCCGCTCGCCGGCCTCGCGGACAAGGTGAGGGATCGCATTCCGGTGCCGGTGGTGGATCAGATGGCGGCGGCGATCAAACAGGCGGAAACGCTGGTCGTTCTGAATACACGCAAGGCAACTGCAGGAACGTTCCGTCGCCCCGCCGCGAAGCCGACAATCGGACTGGCGGAGGCATTGGCCCTTCGCATCGAGCATCGCGATTAATTCTGATTTTCAGAAATATTGCTTTTCACGAGCGCGAATCAAATTTATGTTCCACGCCGTCCCGCCTCGTCAGAGGGGCGTTTCGCGATCGTCACGGACGTGAGGCGGGATGCGGTGGACGCGGATGGCGCTCCTGACGAGAGCACCTGAGGCGGACGGCGAAGTCGTGTGGTCCTGACGCCTCGACGCTGGCGTCAAGTTCTTGAGAAGCAAGCTTCTCTGGGGCGACGGTGGCAAAAGAGCCCGATCACCGGGGAGAGCACGAAATAAGCCGTAAACCATTGCGTGGGGAATGCCGGGTGTTTCCGGTGTGACCTGACTAACGCGTGTGCTTTCTACCTGCCACTTTCGCACACGCCGCTGCGGGCGCACCAGGCGCCCGGCATTCCCTGCGCCCTCTGCATGAGAGGGCGGAAATTCTTGGTATCACTCGGACGTTTCACGCCGCGAGAATACGAAGCCATATCAACATCGTCCCTGCGAACGCAGGGACGATGTTGAGAGAGTGTGTATCTTACCCTCCCCTGGAGGGGGAGGGTCGACGCGAAGCGGCGGGGTGGGGTGATCTCTCAACGGCGGCACTGTTCGGGATGAGAGACCTTCACCCCACCCCGGCTCACATTTCGCTGCGCTCATGTGATCCGACCCTCCCCCTCCAGGGGAGGGTAAGTAAGCGGACGCCGGGCTGTTTGAAATTCGAATCCGTAACGCCCCGCCTCAGCTGATCTCCTTGCGCACGGTCGCTGCCGCGTCGCACATCGCCTTGAGCTTGCCGAAGGCAACGTGGCGCGGCATGTATTTCATGCCGCAATCCGGCGCCGGAATTAGCTTGTCGGCGGCGACGTATTTCAGGCCGTGGCGGATGCGCTCCGCAATCACGGCGGCGGTCTCGATAGTGGGGTCGCCGAGATCGATCACGCCGAGCATGATCTTCTTGGATGACAGATCGGCCAGCACCCCAAGATCGAGTTTGGGCTGTGCCGCTTCGATCGAGATTTGATTGGCGCTGGTGTCGGCGAGTTCGGCCAGGAACGAGTAGCCGGTGGGCTTGTTCGATCCAGCCACAACCGCCGCATAGCCGAAGCAGACATGAAGCACGGTCGGCACCGTGATGCCTTGCAAAGCGCGGTTGATCGCCTTGACGGCGTAGCGCCTCGCGGCCTCGGGATCCTGGCGGACCCAGGGCTCGTCGAACTGGATCACGTCGGCGCCGGCCTTCTGCAATTCCAGCGCTTCGGCGTTGACCGCGGCGGCAAACGCCATCGCGAGTTCTTCGTCGTCCTTGTAGAATTCGTTCTTGGCCTGCTGGCTCATGGTGAACGGACCGGGCAGCGTGATCTTCGCGGCGCGGTCGGTGTTGCGGCGAAGGAATTCCATGTCGCGCAGTTCGACCGGACCCTTGCGGTTGATCTTGCCGACCACGCGGGGCACCGGCGTTTTCCGGCCGGAACGCGAGATCGTCATCGCGGGGTTTTCGCTATCGACGCCCTCGAGCGCAGTCGCAAAACGGTTGGAGTAGCTCTCGCGCCGGATTTCGCCATCTGTGACGATATCGATGCCCGCGCGTTCGAGATCGCGGATCGCGACGACCGTCGCATCATCCTGGGCCTGTTCGAGATGCGCCTCCGGGATGCGCCAGATTTCGGTCATCCGGGTGCGGGGCACGGATTTGGACAGCATTTCGCGGTCCACCAGCCAGTCCGGCTGTGGATAGCTTCCAACGACGGTGGTGGGCAACAGGTGTGTCGGTAAAGGCAAAGGCTTCAACTCCCGGCGATGCGCGCGGTTCTTCCGGCGCGGCTTGTTTTAGCTGAATTATAGGTATGGGACAAAGCGCTGTCAGTCCAGAATGGGTCAGGCCGGCACCGCCAGGCAACGGTAACGATCGCCGGCGGCGCCCACCGCAGCGCGATCCCGGTGGCGGCTTCCAGTCTTACGAGTTGCGCCGGCCGGTGCTGGTCGCAATGGCCGCGGCGGCGGTGCGGTTCTCCACGCCGAGCTTGGCGTAGATCTGCTCGAGGTGCTTGTCCACCGTCCGCGGGCTGAGGCCGAGGATCTGGGCGATATCGCGGTTGGTCTTGCCCTTGCTCAGCCACGACAGGACCTCACCCTCGCGGGTGGTCAGCCCCAATTCGCTGCTGAATTCCGTGGGCGTATCGCCGCCCGGGTCCTTGGCCAGCCGCAGCAGGAATTCGTTGGGCGCGAGCTTGCCCATATATTGCAGTCGAAGCTGCTCGTTTTCCGGGAACGACGCCGCGGCCGGAGCTTTCGATCCGGCGGTGCCCTTCTGGGTCTGCTCGAGCCATTGCAGCATCGGCTCAGGCAGCACGAACTCGTCGTCGGAGCCGGCGGCAAGATTTTCCGACAGCAGCTTCTGCGCCTGCGGTGTCGCCCATACGATCTTGCCCTGCCGGCTGACGGCCAGCAAAAACCGGCCGGAAACATCAAGCGCGGCGCGGGCACTCTGCGTCAATCGCGCATTGGCCAGATGCACGCGAATCCGCGCCAGCATTTCCTCGATCACGATCGGCTTGGTGACGTAATCGACGCCGCCGGCTTCCAGCCCGCTGACGATGTGCTCGGTCTCCGCCAATCCTGTCATGAAGATCACGGGCACGTTGCTCAGGCCCGCGTCGCGCTTGAGGCGCCGGCAGGTTTCAAAGCCATCCATGCCCGGCATGACGGCATCAAGCAGGATGATGTCGGGCGTGATCTGGTCGACGATGCGCATCGCCGCGGCGCCGTCCATCGCGACCATGACCGTCATGCCCGCGCCGTCGAGCGCGTCGGTCAGGAGGCGCAGCGTCTCGGGCGAGTCGTCGACGACGAGCGCGACGTCGCGCTTTCTGGTTTCAGTGATCATAGCTGTGCAGGGTTTTGAGGGTTGCCATGTACTGATCAAGATCGAAGCGGTCGATCAGCGAGCGCATTTGCGAAACGAAGTCGGCGTGTTCGGGATGGTCGGTTCCTATTTCATCGAGCTTGACCTGGATCGCACGGATGTAGCCCAGTTGTCCAAGGCCGATCAGTTCCTCGACATGTCGCACCGGCGGACGCGAGCCGCTCTCCGGCTTCCAGTGCGGCACGGCGACCTGATAGGTTTCATACTGCCATTCGATCTTGAGCAACTGACGGATCAATTCCAGCAGCCGGGGGATATCGATCGGCTTCATCAGGTAGCCGTCATGAAACGGCTGCGCCAGCGGTGCGCCGTGCGCTTCCAGCGCGCTCGCCGACACCATCAGGATGCGGGCCTGATGATGGCCGGTGGAACGCAGCGTTTCCGCAACAGTCCAGCCGTCCATGCCCGCCATCGAGATGTCGAGCAGGAACAAATCGGGCCGGCAATGTTGCGCGAGAGAAAGACAGGCGGCGCCATCGGGCGCGCTGAGCAGGATAAAGCCGAGCGGTGTCAGCACCTCGCGCAGGAGGTCGCGCTGGATCGGATCGTCGTCGGTAATCAGGATCGTCTTGCGCGGACCGTGATAGCCGAACGCCGGTGCGTCCACTGGCGCAATGCGTGTCGGGTTGGTCACCTCCGACAGCAGCATTTTCACCTGGAAGGTACTGCCGGTCCCGACCGAGCTCGTGACCTTGATATCGCCGCCCATCACGCCGGCGAGCAACCGGCTGATCGTCAACCCCAATCCAGTCCCGGTCTGCGGCTGCGAGACGCCGAGCGCGCCGCGTTCGAACGGGGCGAAGATGCGCTCAAGGTCATCGGACTGGATTCCCGGGCCGGTGTCGATCACCTCGAATTCGGCGACGGGACTGCGGTAATGCACGACGAACTGCACGCTGCCGCGCTGGGTGAATTTGATCGCGTTCGACAACAGGTTGATCAGGATCTGGCGCAGGCGCTTTTCATCGGCATAGACCACGACGGGCAGTACCGCCGGTCGCTTGAAGATGAAATCGATGCCCTTGGCGGCAGCCTGCAGGCGGAACATGCCGACAAGCTGATCGAGGAATTCGCTGACGCGAACCTCGTCGCGCGACAGATAAAGCCGGCCGGCCTCGATCTTGGAAATGTCGAGAATGCCGTCGATCAATCCGGACAAATGATCGGCGCTGCGGCGGACTACGCGCACCTGATCGCGCGGCTTGGTGTTCAGGCTCGAATCCTGTTCGAGCAATTGCGCGTAGCCGGAGATGGCATTCAGCGGCGAGCGCAATTCATGACTCAATCCGACGACATAGCGGCTCTTGGCGAGATTGGCCGATTCAGCGACTTCCTTGGCGCGCTGCAATTCGGCGTCGGTGCGCTTGTGCGCGTCGATCTCGTGGATCAACAGCGTGGTCTGCCGCCGGGTTTCCGCTTCCGCCGCGCGCCGGCTCTGCTGCGCGAGTACGAACAGCCACGCCACCACGCCGATGATGATCGACAGCGCAAAGAACACCTTCCAGAGCACGTCGGAGAGTTGCGTATCATCGACGTGAACCGTCGCCGACGTCTGCAGATAGATCATGCTAAGCGTCAGCCCGACCAGCCCTGCGGAGACCGCGAACACGCCGAGATAATGACCAAGCTGCGAGTTGATCCTTGCATACATCGGCTGCGGCAGCATCTTGCCGAAGGTCTCGGCGACCTGCGCCTGGATCCGCGCATGCGGTTTGCACAGATCATGGCAGCGCGCATCAAGCGAGCAGCAGAGCGAGCAGATCGGTCCGGCATAGGCCGGACATGAGGCCATGTCCTCGGGCTCGAACGAGTGCTCGCAAATGCAGCACTGGATCGCCTGCATGTTTTGCCAGCTGCGCTTGGGCTTGCGCGCAATGTAATATTTGCCGCCGGTGGCGAAGGCGATCAGGGGCGCAGTGACGAAGGCCACCAACAGCGCGACAAATGGCGCCAGCGCCTTCGCGGTCGGGCCGAACAGCCCATAGAAGGCGCTGATCGAGACGATGGTGGCGATGGTCATCGCGCCAACGCCGACCGGGTTGATGTCGTAAAGATGCGCGCGCTTGAACTCCATATGCTGCGGGCGCAGGCGAAGCGGTCTGTTGATGACGAGATCGGCGACCAGTGCGCCGACCCAGGCGATCGCCACGTTGGAATAAAGCGCCAGCGTCTGTTCCAGCGCCTTGTAGACGCCGATCTCCATCAGCAGCAGCGCGACCAGCACGTTGAACACCAGCCAGACCACGCGGCCGGGATGGCTGTGGGTGAGGCGGGAGAAGAAGTTCGACCACGCGATCGAGCCGGCATAGGCGTTGGTGACGTTGATCTTCAACTGCGAGAGAATTACGAAGGTGCCGGTCAGGGCCAGTGCGAGGTCCGGCTCCGACAGCACATAGCGAAAGGCTTCCAGATACATGTGCGCCGGCTCGGCGGCATGTTCGGTCGATACGCCGTGGCTCAGCGCGAAGAAGGCCAGGAACGATCCTGCCAACAGTTTTAATGCGCCGAGAATGATCCAGCCGGGGCCGGCGCTTAATAGAGCGATCCACCACGACGCCTTCGAGGTCCGCCGGTCGCGCGGAAGGAACCGCAGAAAGTCGACCTGCTCGCCGATTTGCGCCACCAGCGCGAATACCACCGAGGCGGCGGTGCCGAACAGCAGGAGATCAAGATGTCCCGCCGGGTTGCCGTGCTCGCCGGCAAACTTCGTCCACTCCGCAAAGGAGTGCGGATTGGCATAGGCGATCGCCGCGAACGGCATGATGTGCAGAATGATCCAGACCGGCTGCGTCCATAATTGGAACCGGCTGATCAGCGTGATGCCGTGGGTGACCAGCGGAATGATGACGACGGCGCTGATGAGGTAGCCGATCGGGCGCGGGATTCCGAAGCACATCTCGAGCGCGGTCGCGAGAATGACCGCTTCGATCGCAAAGAAGATGAAGGTGAAAGATGCGTAGATCAGCGAGGTGATGGTCGAGCCGATATAGCCGAAGCCGGCGCCGCGCGTGAGCAGATCGATGTCGATGCCGCATTTGGCGGCGTGATAGGCGATCGGAAGGCCGCACAGGAAGATAATGACGCTGACGACCAGGATGGCGGCAGTGGAGTTGGTGACGCCGTAATTGAGGGTGATGGTGCCGCCGATCGCTTCCAATGCCAGAAACGAGATCGCGCCCAGAGCGGTGTTGGCCACCCGGGCCGCAGACCAGCGCCGCGCGCTTTTGGCGGTGAAGCGCAGCGCATAGTCCTCAAGTGTTTGGTTCGCAACCCATTGATTATATTGGCGTCTTACGCGGTCAATCCGCTGCCGCCCTGCCACTGTGTGCTCCCCTGCGCCTGAACGCGCGCCCGCAAACCCCGTTTCAAAAACCTACGTCGCTATTTTGCGGTGCAGTATACGCGATCTTGCGTATCTGTGCACTGCACAATTTCCACCATCCTAATCTGACCAATAGCGCGTCCTCGAACCAAAATGGGGTACTCATGTCAGATGAAATCAAGCGGGGCCTGCAGTCCCCGTTCCGGCGCAAACTGCTGATGGGAATGGCGGCATTGCCGGCCATTACCATGCTGCCGCGCCCGTCCTTCGCCGATGTTCCTGCCACTTCCGCAATCAACACCACCGGTCTCGCGGTAACCGATACCGAAGTCACCTGCGGCATCCTGCATTCGGCCACCGGTACGATGGCGATTTCGGAAACCGGTTCGATCGAAGCAGAAAAGCTTGCTATCGCGCAGATCAACGAAGCCGGCGGCATCCTCGGCCGCAAGATCAAGTTCATTCAGGAAGACGGCGCCAGCGATTGGCCGACCTTCGCCGAGAAGGCCAAGAAGCTTCTCGTCAACGACAAGGTTGCGGCGATCATGGGTTGCTGGACCTCGGCATCCCGCAAGGCGGTGCTCCCGGTCGTCGAACAATATAATGGCATGCTCTATTACCCGACCTTCTATGAAGGTCTCGAGCAGTCCAAGAACGTCATCTACACCGGCCAGGAAGCCACCCAGCAGATTCTCGCCGGCCTGAACTGGATTGCCAAGGAAAAGGGCGCCAAATCGTTTTTCTTTATCGGTTCGGACTACATCTGGCCGCGCACGTCGAACAAGATCGCGCGCAAGCACGTCGAGAACGTGCTCAAGGGCAAGGTCGTCGGCGAAGAATATTATCCGCTCGGCAACACCCAGTTCAACTCGGTGATCAACAAGATCAAGCTGACCAAGCCCGACGTGATCTTCACCGACGTCGTCGGCGGATCGAACGTCGCGTTCTACAAGCAGCTCAAGGCGGCCGGTATCGACCTGTCGAAGCAGGCGCTGCTGACCATCTCGGTGACCGAAGACGAAATCGACGGCATCGGCGGCGAGAACATCGCGGGCGCCTATGCCTGCATGAAGTACTTCGAGTCGCTCGATAATCCGAACAACAAAGCTTTCGTGCCCGCATTCCAGAAGATGTGGGGCGCCAAGACCGTGATCGGTGACGTGACGCAGGCCGCCTATCTCGGCCCGTGGCTGTGGAAATTAACGGCTGAGAAGGCCGGCAGCTTCGACGTCGACAAGATCGCAGCCGCTTCGCCGGGTATCGAATTCAAGGGTGCGCCGGAAGGTTACGTCCGCATCCACGAAAATCATCACCTGTGGTCGAAGACTCGCGTCGGTCGGGCCAAGCTCGATGGTCAGTTCGAACTGATCTATGAGACCGCCGACCTGGTCGAGCCGGATCCGTTCCCCAAGGGTTACCAGTAAGCCGCGGGCAAACTGCTCCCTGGCGTGAATTTATGATTCACGCTCAAGACCCCCGCGTCGCGAACCTGCTCGCGACGCGGGACTTCCCTCGATGGAGAAAATCGATGTTTGGCGAATATTCGCTCAGTGATCTCAGCTCGATCTTCGTCATGCAGGGCTTCGCAGGCCTGATTCTGTTCTCGGTCTATGTGCTGATGGCACTCGGCCTTGCGATCATCTTCGGCCAGATGGGCGTCATCAACATGGCCCATGGTGAATTTATGATCCTTGGCGCCTACGTCACCTGGATGACCTCGAGTTTCTTCCAGGCGTATTTGCCGGGATTGTTTGCCGGTTACTTCTTCCTGGCGATGATACTGGCTTTCCTTGCAGCGGGTGCGCTCGGTATGCTGGTGGAATGGGTGCTGATACGGCATCTCTACAAGCGGCCACTGGATACGCTGCTCGCCACCTGGGGCTTGAGCCTTATCCTGCAACAGGCCTATCGCTCGATTTTCGGCGCGCGTGAAGTCGGCGTCGAACTGCCGCAATGGATGCTCGGCTCGCTGCATGTGACCGACAGCATCGAGGTCCCGATCAACGGCGTCTTCGTGATGAGTCTGACGTTTCTGATCACGCTTTGGGTCGCCTACATCATGTACAAGTCGCGCTGGGGCCGACAGGTCCGCGCTGTCGTGCAAAATCGTATCATGGCCGGCGCGGTCGGCATCAACACCGAAAAGGTCGACCGTTATACCTTTGGGCTCGGCTGCGGCATCGCCGGTGTCGCCGGCAGCGCCTTTACGATGATCGGCTCGACCGGGCCGACCTCGGGCCAGCTCTACATCGTCGATACCTTCCTGGTCGTCGTGTTCGGCGGCGCCGCGAGCCTGGTCGGCACCATCGCCTCTGCCTTCAGTATCTCGCAGACGCAGTCGACCCTCGAATTCTTCATGTCGGGATCGATGGCGAAGGTTCTAACGCTGCTCGCAGTGGTCGGAATTCTCATGCTGCGGCCGCAGGGGCTGTTCGCCCTCAAGGTCCGCAAATAACAAAAAGGGCTTTGAGCCATGACCAATCGCTTTGTCAATCGATCGGAGCTGATCGGAATCCTGGTGCTCGCCGTTTTCCTGGTGGTGATCCTGCCGCTCTGTCTTGACGTGTTCCGGCTCAACTTGGTTGCGAAATATCTGACCTATGCCTTCGTCGCGCTGGGCCTCGTGGTCTGCTGGGGCTATGGCGGCATTCTCAGCCTGGGGCAGGGCGTGTTCTTTGGCCTCGGCGGCTACTGCATGGCGATGTTTCTCAAGCTCGAAGCATCGAGCCCCGAGAATACCAAGATCCAGTCGACCCCCGGCATTCCCGATTTCATGGACTGGAATCAGATTACGTCGCTGCCATATTTTTGGAGGCCTTTTCATAGTCTGAGTTTCACCATCGCCGCCGTCATTCTGGTGCCGGGGATATTCGCCCTGATCATCGGTGCGGCGATGTTCAAACGCCGCGTCGGCGGCACTTACTTTGCGATCATCACCCAGGCCGTCGCCGCGATCCTGACCATCCTGATCGTGGGTCAGCAGGGCTATACCGGTGGCATCAACGGCATGACCGACCTGCGCACCCTGAACGGATGGGACATCCGCCCAGATCACGCCAAGGTCGTGCTCTATTTCTTCGAGGTCGGCTGCCTGTTCGTCTGCATCTTCATCGCCCAGTTCATCCGGCATTCGAAACTAGGTCGCATCCTGGTCGCGATGCGCGACAAGGAAGACCGGGTTCGCTTCTCCGGCTATAGCGTCGCGAATTTCAAGATTTTCGCCTTCTGCGTCGCGGCGATCTTCGCCGCGGTCGGCGGCGCGATGTTCGCGCTGGAAGTCGGCTTCATGTCACCGTCCTTTGTCGGCATCGTGCCATCGATCGAAATGGTGATCTATACGGCGGTCGGCGGCCGGCTCTCGATCCTGGGCGCGGTGTACGGCACGCTGCTGGTCAACTTCGCCAAGACCAGCCTGTCGGAATCCTTTCCTGAATTGTGGTTGTTTGGGCTGGGCGGCCTGTTCATCGCGGTGGTGCTCGCCTTCCCGAACGGTCTGGCCGGCATCTGGGGCGACTATGTGCAGGCCACGCATCGATGGCTTGCTCTCATCGCGCAAAGCCAAGCCAGGCAAGGAATGGACCGATAATTCCGTCGCCGATGGCGCGCCGGCGGAGTGAGGAGATAGATCATGCTGATAGGTCACCAGCCCAAGGAATTCCTGCTCGCAGTCGAGGCGCTGACGGTTTCGTTCGACGGCTTCAAGGCGGTCAACGATCTGTCGTTCTATGTCGATGAAAACGAAATCCGCGTCATCATCGGTCCCAATGGTGCCGGCAAGACAACCGTGCTCGATCTGATCTGCGGAAAGACCAAGGCGACATCAGGCTCGATCCAGTTCCGCAGCAAGGAAACTGACCAAGATGAGGGAGAACGAGATCGTTCAGGCCGGCGTCGGGCGCAAGTTCCAGACGCCCTCGATCTATGACGATCTCACGGTGTTTGAAAACTTGAGATTTCCTTTCCGCGCGGCCGCAGCGTGTTCGGCGCGCTGACCTTCACCCGCGACGCCGTGGTGCGCGACCGGGTTCATGAAGTCGCCGAAATGATCTTCCTGAAAGACCGTCTCAACATGAACGCGGATCTGCTCAGCCATGGCCAGAAGCAGTGGCTGGAAATTGGCATGCTGCTGATCCAGGACCCGGACTTGCTGATGCTCGATGAGCCTGTGGCAGGCATGAGCGTCAGCGAGCGGGGTCAAGACCGCCGAGCTGCTCAATCGCATCATCAAGGACCGCTCGGTGCTGGTGATCGAGCACGACATGAAGTTCGTCGAAGATATCGCCCACAAGGTCACGGTGCTGCATCAGGGCCAGATCCTGTCGGAAGGCTCGATGGAGCACGTCAAGAACGATCCCAAGGTGATTGAAGTCTATCTCGGGCACTAGCGCATGATTGCGGAGAACGGCGCCGGGCTTCCCGGCGGGATCGTGCTCCGCGACAGACAAGGAACACTTTAATGCTGGCTATCTCCGATCTGCATGTCGCCTACGGCCAGAGCGAAGTGCTGCATGGCTTGAACGTTTCCGTTGCGCCCAACGAGATCGTCGCGATCATGGGCCGCAACGGCATGGGCAAGACCACGCTGATGAAATCGCTGATGGGAATCGTGCCGACCAAGAGCGGCTCGGTGACCATGGAGGGGCGCCGAGCTGAGCAAAATGCAAAGTTATGAACGCGTCGCTAAGGGCCTGGCGTATGTGCCGCAGGGCCGGATGATCTTCTCGACCATGACGGTGCAAGAGAATATCGAAACCGGGCTGGTCGTGTCGGGGAGACGAAGGTACCTGACAGCATCTACGAATTATTCCCCGTGTTGCTCGAAATGAAGGATCGCCGGGGAGGTAATCTTTCCGGCGGTCAGCAACAGCAACTGGCGATCGCGCGCGCGCTCGTCACCAAGCCGAAAGTCCTGCTGCTCGACGAGCCGACCGAGGGTATCCAGCCTTCGATCATCAAGGACATGGCGCGAACGCTGAAGCGGATTCGCGACGAGCGCGGATTGTCGATCGTGGTCTCCGAGCAGGTGCTGAGCTTCGCGCTCGACATAGCCGATCGCGTGCTCGTCATCGAGAACGGCGAGATTGTCCGTGACGACGCACGAGAGGGCGTCGATGCCGCGCAGATATCAAAATATCTGTCGGTCTGAGTCTTAAACCAAGCACGTAACCAAGGGGAGTTTTTTGATGCCAGATACACTGATCAAGGGTCGATCTCTCGCAGTCGGCCTATGAAAATGACAAGATCCACAACCGCTGGCACCCTGACATTCCGATGGTGGAATGGGTCAACCCGGGCGACGATTTCATTATCGAGACCTACGACTGGACCGGCGGCTTCATCAAGAACAACGATTCCGCCGACGACGTGCGCGACATCGATCTGTCGATTGTGCACTTCCTGTCCGGCCCGATCGGCGTCAAGGGCGCGGAGCCCGGCGACCTCCTGGTGGTGGACCTGCTCGACGTCGGTCCGATGAAGGAAAGCCTGTGGGGTTTCAACGGCTTCTTCTCGAAGAAAGAATGGCGGCGGATTTTCTGACCGATCACTTCCCGCTGGCGCAGAAATCGATCTGGGACATCAAGGGCCTCTACACGTCATCGCGCCACATCCCCGGCGTGAATTTCGCAGGGCTGATCCATCCCGGCCTGATCGGCTGCCTGCCGGATCCGAAATTGCTGGCGACCTGGAATGAGCGCGAGAACGCGCTGATTGCGACCAACCCGACCCGAGTGCCGGGCCTGGCCAATCCGCCATTCGCCGCGACCGCACATGCGGGGCAAGCGAAGGGCGATGCCAAGGCCAAGGTCGGCGCCGAAGGCGCGCGCACGGTGCCGCCGCGCGAGCATGGCGGCAACTGCGACATCAAGGACCTGTCGCGCGGCTCAAAAAATCTACTTCCCGGTCTATGTGCCCGGCGGCGGGCTTTCGATGGGCGATCTGCATTTCAGCCAGGGTGACGGCGAAATCACCTTCTGCGGCGCGATCGAAATGGCCGGCTGGCTGCATATCAAGGTCGACATCATCAAGGGCGGCGTGGCGAAATACGGTATCAAGAATCCCGTATTCAAGCCGTCGCCGATCACGCCAAACTACAAGGATTACCTAATCTTCGAAGGTATCTCGGTCGATGAACAAGGCAAGCAGCATTACCTCGACGTGCATATCGCCTACCGGGCAGGCCTGCCTGAACGCGATCGAATATCTCAAGAAGTTCGGCTATTCCGGCGCCCAAGCCTATTCGATTCTGGGGGACGGCGCCGTGTCAGGGCCACATCTCCGGCGTGGTCGACGTGCCCAACGCCTGCGCGACGTTGTGGCTGCCGACCGAGATCTTCGACTTCGACATCATGCCGTCGTCGGCGGGTCCGATCAAACACATCAAGGGCGACATCCAGATGCCGCTCTCGCAGGATAAATAAAGCTCCCGCGCGACCGGATGCGGGGCGGTTCTAGTATTCGCCGCCCCGCATCTGCCGCCGCGAAGGTTGGGAGCGTAAACGCTGAGGGAATGAAATGCCGTTCTATGAATATCTCTGCAACGATTGCGGCCCGTTCACGGACATGCGGCCGATGGCCGAATGCGATGCGCCACAGGACTGTCCCGCAATGCGACGGCGAGTCGCCGCGCGTGATCCTGACGGCGCCGAATTTCTTCTGCATGCCCCTCAGATAAGCGCAAAGCCCACGCCACCAATGAGCGTAGCGCCAACGCGCCCAAGACCGTCGGCGAATACAAGGGCGTCCCACGCGCCGGGATGCGGATGCTGTTCGACCAAGCCGTCGCGTCTGGTGGCGAAGTCCAAAAGCGGCGGCAAAAGCTTTTCCGACCGCGCGCCCCTGGATGATCAGCCACTGATCCCGGGGATGTCTTCCTTTTACTGCCGCCTCGGGATTGGCTTCCGTGGCGGGGCTGGGCCCGTCACCGCTGACGGCCTGCGGGTCAAACTTGCGGGTCACCTTGACCGCCGACTCGCTGATATCGAGGAGGGTGCGACGCCCTTCCTCCATCAGCACGCCCGAACGCTTGTTGAAGCTCTCAGCCAGTTCGCGAATGGACTTGACCTTCTGGAACAGTTCGCCGTCATTGCCGCGCGAAATCCCAGGAAGCACATTATCGACCTTTGCCAGTGCGCTCTCGACCCCGTTAAAGGCGCCGGTCGCCCTTGTTCATGATGGCATCGATCACCTCATCACTGCTGGCCAGGGTCGAGGTATAGGTCTCGAACGACAGCATCGCGTCTTTGATCACGGTCTGGTTGTTGACGAGAATACGGTCGACATTGTGCAGGGTATCGCGGATCGTTTGGGCCTCGCTGAGATCGGCGGTCAGGGTCGGAACGCCGTCAGCGTCGAGCGGCACCGGAGGCGCGGCTGCAGCCCCGCCGGTCAGTGAGATCGCGGATATGCCGGTGAGCCCCTGGGCTTCCAATCCGACAATGGTGTCCTTGCGAATAGGCGCGCTGTTGTCGATCGTGACCCAAAGCGACGATCTTGCGGGGGCTGTCCAGCGTGAGAGACAGAATCTCGCCGACCTGAACCCCGTCGAAATTCACGTTGCCGCCCTTGTGCAGGCCGCTGGCGGAACCTTCGAACACGATGCGCAGCGGGCCGCGTTGCTGGAGACTGTGGATTTTCCGGATCCCGAGAAAGCCGATAAACGCCGCGGCGATCAGCGCCAGCGTCGTCGATCCGATCATCAGGTTGCTGGCGCGTGCCTTCATTCCGCAATCCGGTTGCGACAGGCCTGGAAAGGCCGATGCTGTTCATCACCGATTGTACGGGCAAAGCTGAATCGGCGAAAGGCCGGGGCAAGGCGGCCCCGCCTTACTATCGACCACATCCGGAACCCGATTCAGCCGCTCTCAGGGCTGCAGGGACGCAACGTAAGCCGCCAGCGAGATCATGTCGTCAGGCGAGAGTTTTTCGACGACCGGCACCATCTGGGCGGCGCCGCTCCCGGCGCGCGCATGCTGCTGGAAGTCGTAAATCTGCCGCACCAGATAGCTCGGCGAACGTCCGGCAATGCCAGGAACGGGACGCCGCACCTCGCAGCTCCGGACCATGGCAGGTCGCGCAAGGCGTTGTGATCCCGGCACCTCCGGTTTTGGCGAGCGCTTCGCCCTTGGCGATGCTGCCCTTCGGACATATACGATGAATTGCGAGCGGCTGTCGCGATGCTCGAATTGTTCCGCGTTGACGGGCGTTTCGACGATGCGCTCTCCGATCGGTTCGGTGCCGCCATCTTTCACGAGGGCGTAGAACACGCGCGCGACTTGCGTCTTCGGGATCGTGTCGGCCTCGATGACCTTGATCACCGATTTGGGCTTGAGCGAGGAGAAATAGGCCCGCTGCGACCTCGACATCTTCATCGCTGGCGGCCTTGGCGATCGCCGTCATCAGCAGCACCGGGGTGCGCTGTGGTCCGGCAAATTTCCGCACGCCGCTTTTGTAGTCGGCCATCTGCTGCGCGATATAGGCCGCGGGCAGACCGGCCAGGCTGGCATTCTCCGGGCCGCCGGTGCCTTCGACGCGGTGACATACACCACAGGCGCGCACCTCGGGCGGTCTGCCATGGGCGACGACATCCGGCATCGCCGGATGATCGTCGGGGGTGCCAGTCCAGCGCGAAGAAAAGATCGCGCTCCTGCGTGACGGTGAACGCCTGCGTGCTGTCGGGAACATGGCGCGGCACGCCGTCATCGGGCGCGGACTTGAAATCCGGCGCCCAGGGATAGGCCCACGCCGGGAAATGAACTCGACGCGGCCGGGGATAGGGGAGGCGCATTCGGTGTCTGCGCCATCGCGCTTCCGCAAGCGGCAACACCAGCGATGGCCAGCACGCCGCAAGCGAAGTTCAACAGAAAGAATCTAATCGAATGCCACTTGCCGCCCGCATTGATGCCGTGCCTGCCTGGGATTCCATAGGCGCAACCATACCCTGTGAGTTTTGTTCCCAGTCGAAATCAACAGCGATCGAGAATCGCATCTTCCGCTGGCTTTTCATTTCATATTATTGATAGTCGGGGAGGGTAGCAACTCACCAGAATAAAGACGGAACGGCATGATCACGCTTTATCACTTGCGCGGCGGCGCGCTCATTCCGGCCGCTCTGGACGCTTGAAGAGCTTGGGCTGACCTATGAGCTCAAGATGCTGCCGGTTTCCACCGAGGGTGTTCGCCAAGGAATATCTCGGCATCAATCCGCTCGGTACCATTCCGCTCTTGCTCGATGGCGAAACGCGGATGACCGAATCCGCCGGGAATCGCGCAGTATCTGGTGTCGCGCTACGGACCGACGCCGCTTGCGGTGGATGGTCGATGAGCCCGACCTATGGCGCGTTCATCAACTGGCTGCATTTCGCGAGGCCACGCTGACCTTTCCGCAAACGCTGGTGCTGCGCTACACGCAGCTTGAGAATCGGAAGATTCGTCGCAGTCCGCAGGTCGCGACCGACTACGCGAAATGGTTTCTTCGGCCGGTTGCGTGCGGTGGAAGCCGCCACGGCCAAAAGCGAGACGCTTTGCGCCGGCCGCTTCACCGCGGCCGATATCCTCGGTCGGATACGCGTTATTGCTGGCGCAGAGGATCGGCCTTTCCAAGGATTTTGGTCCAGCGGTCGCGGCCTATTGGCAACGCTTGCAGGCGCGCGATGGTTTTCGCCGGGCGGTGGAGGCCGAGAATTTGGCCAGCGACCAGCAAAACGTCGCGCGGGCGATTTTAACTGGCGTCGAGCAGCATGTTCAGCCGCAACCGCGTGATGATGTAGACGTTCTGCAGGGTCGTTGGCGAACTCGGTCTGGGTGTCGTTCTGCAGCCGGCGGTTAAACTCGAACAGGATGCCCTCCTTGGTGTGCATGCGCACCGCGATGATGGAAGGGGAATCCAAACTTCTTCTTGTAGGCGGCGTTTGAGGTTCGAAATCTGCGTCATCTCGTCATGCGAGAGCGCGTTGAGCCCGGCGCTGGCCTGCTCGGCGACCGATGACGCCGTCATCGCGCCGGCCTGGGCTTCTTTGCCCGCCAGATCAGGATGGCTCTGCAGCAGCGTGAGCTGCAAGCTCGCCGGGGCGTATTTCGCCACGGCAACCATGGTCGCATGCATTTCGTCAAGGCTGGCAAACGGCCGCTTCTCCCACGCCTGTTCGGCAACCCAGGGCGAGTTCACGAAAATGCCGCCGAATTTTTGAACGAAGGCTGCGCGATCCATGGCGTTGACCGGCGCCATGTCTGCCGGGCCGGCCGATCGCGGCCGGCCCAAGCAACAGGACGGGCAAGGCAAGCAGCAGGGCGCCAATCAACGACGGCAATGTCCTGCGATCAATCATCATGTCGGCGCCCTCGCTTGAACGGCTGAAAAATTAGCTGCCGCGATAAGTCGTGTAGCTCCAGGGCGTCGCCAGAATTGGCACGTGATAATGCGCTGCAGCATCGGCCATGCCGAACTGGATCACGGCCTTCTCGAGGAACGGCGGATTGGGCAGCACGGTGCCGAGCTTGGTGAAATATTCGCCCACATAGAACACGAGCTCATATTGGCCGCCTTCATGTTTTCCGGCGTCAGCAGCGGCTCCGCGTTGCGGCCGTCGGCGTTGGTATGAACCGTCCGGATCAGCTTGTAAGCGCCGCCCTCGAGCACGCTGAAGTCGATCTTGACGCCTTCCGCAGGCTTGCCGTTGGCGGTGTCGAGCATGTGGGTGGGTCAATCCCGGCGTTCCGGCCGCCAGCGCGAACCTGTTGCCCGAATGCCGCAAGCGCCAGCATGGCCGATCCCGTGCCCAGCAGATTTCTGCGATTCAGTAGCGTCATGACGTTGCTCCCAAGGTTGGTTTCGCGCGTTACCGGCAACGGCGATCCGATGAAAAGGTGCAAAATTCACGACGCCATAAGAGGCGTTTCCACGGGCAAAAGGCCCGGAATCAGGACTTGGAAGGCTGGTCGTCCGGCGCCCCGGATGCATGCCCCGTCGCTGCGCGAACCCGCGTCAGGACCGAATTGTAATAGGCGTCGCGCTCCCTATGGAAAAGCTCCTGGTGAGCCCGAAACGCAGCCACCCTGCCGCGGATTTCCTGGCGGACGTCACTGATCGCCGGGGACGAGAGCGTGGTCTGTGCGGTCTCGATCTTCAAGGTACCGGCCCGCAAAGCTCCGGCCTGTATATCGTCCGCCTGCAAAGCCTCGGTATTGAAGGCCTCGGCCTTCAAAGTCTCGACAGGCCGGGCCTCCGCCGCGATCTCGTCAAGCGGTGCTGATTGGGCAAGAGACGATTGAACCTGCGGCGATTGAAACAGAACGTCCCGTGGAGCTACCCGTGCTTCAGCCGCCGGCTTCTTGCCGGTGACGGATTGCACGAAAGCCATGGTCTGCGCGATAAAAAGGTCGCGCTCCTTGATCCACTTCATTTGACACCTCAGGCCACCGCACTTCAGCAAAAAGTGGGCAATCAATCAAGCCGCGGTTTTGCCACAAAGCCGGAAATCGCAGGCCGATCAAGCGCCTCGATCGCTCCGTCGGCACAATCCAAACGTGCGGTTGCACGAGAACTACCGCGCACGATCGGATAACGATCCCTCACAGGATTCGTGAGGTCTTGTCGCCCCAGTAGCGATCGCGCAGCAGCCGCTTGTAGAGTTTTCCGGTCGGTAGCCGCGGCAGTTCCGCCTCAAAGTCGATCGAGCGCGGCACTTTCTGGCGCGACAGCGACTGGCTGCAGAACAAAATCAGCTCCTCGGCGAGATCCGGACACGCGGCAATTCCCGGCATCGGCTGCACCACCGCTTTGACCTCTTCGCCGAGATCGGCATTGGGAACGCCGAACACCGCGGCGTCAGCGATCTTGGGATGGGTGATCAGGAGGTTCTCGCATTCCTGCGGGTAGATGTTGACGCCTCCCGAGATGATCATGAAAGTCGCGCGATCGGTCAGATGGAGATAGCCGTCGCTGTCGACATAACCGACGTCGCCGACGGTGCTCATGCTGCCGTCGGGCGAGCGGGCTTCGCTGGTCTTGTTCGGGTCCTTGAAATATTCGAACGGCGAAGCGGTCTTGAACCAGACCGTACCGGGCTTGCCGGCGGCGGATGGCTTCATGTCCTCATCGAGAATATGGAGTTCGCCGAGCAGCACCTTGCCGACGGTCCCGCGGTGGGCCAGCCATTCGCTGCTGTTGCACGCGGTAAATCCAAGGCCTTCAGTGGCGCCGTAATATTCGTGGATGATCGGTCCCCACCATTTGATCATGTCGTCCTTCACCAGGGACGGACAGGGGGCCGCGGCATGGACTGCGATCTCAAGGGATGACAGGTCGTAGCGATTCCGGGTGGCTTCGGGCAGCTTCAGCATGCGCGAGAACATGGTCGGCACCAGCTGGCTGTGGGTCACGCCCCATTTCTCGACCAGTTCGAGATAACGCTCGGGATCGAAGCTCTCCATGATGATGACGGTGGCGCCGATCCGGATGGCGAGGTTGACCGCGGCCTGCGGCGCCGAATGATAAAGCGGCGCCGGCGACAGATAGATCATGCCTTCGCGGTACTGCCAGAGCCTTTGCAGGAAATCGAAAAGCGGCATTTGCTGTACCGGCGGGTTCTCGGCCAGCGGCCGCAAGATGCCTTTCGGTCGCCCGGTCGTGCCCGACGAATAAAGCATCGCGGTGCCGATATACTCGTCCACAATCGGCGTTTTGGGCAATCCGCGTGTGGCTTCCTGCAGGCCGACGGTGCGTTCGCTCTCGCTCTCGCCATCGACGACGATGCAGAGCTCAATCTTCGGACATAGCTTGAGGGCCTCCCGGGCCACCTCAAGTTTGGCAATCGATGTGATGAGAATGCGGGATTCGCTGTTGTCGACGATGTAGGCCAGTTCGCTTCCCGTCAGGTACGAATTGACGCAGGTGTAATACAGGCCGGATCTCTCGCCCGCGGCACAGGCCTCGAGGTAACGGCTATTGTTCTCCATGTAGATCGCATAATGATCGAGCCGCTTCATGCCGTGGTTGCGAAACAAATGCGCGAGGCGATTGCTGCGAGCTTCCAGCTCGGCATAGCTCACGGACTCGCCGGGAGTTTGCCATGATGAAGGCGGGCTGCAGGGGACGGAGATAAGCTTGCTTGCCGGGGTACATTTTTCCTCCGATGATTTTATGCGGCCAGAAAAAGCATTCCACGCATCTGCGCGGGGCGGTCGATCTTGAGTTCGGGAATTTTATCGATCGCGGAGGTTGCATGATCGCGTGTGTCGCTGGCCGTCGGAAACCCGCGGGCCATACGCTCATGATCAATCGGCTCGACCATGGCCGCTCGGCGGCCGAACATGATTCGGCCCGCCGCACTGCAAACAGCACGTCCCCTGTGCATGACGTTGTCCTCCCGGACGATCTGATTTTATTGTGGCTTTGAGGACAATTTAGCGGAGTAATCGCGCTAAGGGGAACCACAAAATGATCCCCGCCCGCTTCGCGCGACAGTTTTAAGACGTCTGGACGGATGCTTGGGCGAGTGCTCCGGTGCTACCGGCGGTCGATACCGTCTCCGATAGATTTTTACAATAATATCGGATAGCGCCGGTGTAGCTCGGAGCCTGCGGCGCCGGTGCATAACGATTTTGCTTGATCCCGGCCGGTTCTTGAACAGACTGCGGGTCGATCTCATCTTGATCCTGCCGCGGGGTGACGGCGCCTCGATTGATCGCGGCAAAAGTGCAGAGGAGATGGAATTGCGCGTGACGGAGAAATCGGAGCGGTCAGCTCGGCCTGTCAATGTACGTTCATTCTGCAGCCTTTCATTTTGCAGCCTTGGCTCGTTGGTGGTTCTGATCGCAGTCGCCTTGTCGGGCTGCGGCGATAAGCCGCCTGCGCCGCCCGCGGCCGCCGCACCGCCCGTTACGATCGCGCAGCCGACCAAGCGCACGGTCACGGATTGGGACGAGTTCACCGGACGGTTCGAAGCGGTCGAAGAGGTTCAGGTCCGCGCCCGGGTGGGCGGATTCGTCAACAGCGTCGAATTCCGCGACGGCGCCTTCGTCAGGACCGGCGACCTTCTGTACGTCATCGATTCCCGCCCCTTCGAAGCCGTAGCCCAGCAGGCGGACGGCCAGCTCGCGGATGCACGTGCCAAGGCGGAGCTTGCCAAGCGCGAGCTCGATCGCGGCCTCAATCTCGTCCAGACCAGCGCGGTTTCCGAACAGGTCGTCGATCAGCGTCGCCAGGCTTTGCAGGCGGCAAAGGCGGCGGAGACGCAAGCCGAAGGCCTGCTCAAGGCCGCGCAACTCAATATCGAATTCAGCCATGTGGTGGCTCCGATCGACGGCAGGGTCAGCCGCCATCTCGTCAGCGTCGGAAATCTCGTGCAGGGCAGCGACGGCGCATCGACGCTGCTGACCTCGATCGTCTCGCTCGATCCGATCTACATTTATTTCGACGTCGATGAGGCGACCTATCTCAAGGACAACCGGCTTTACTTCGAAGGCAAGCGTCCCAGTTCGCGCGACACGCCAAACCCTGTTCAGGTGACACTGACTGGTGAAACCAAGCCGTCGCGCGAAGGCAAGATGGATTTCATCGACAACCGGCTGGATGTGTCGACCGGCACGCTGCGTCAGCGGGCGGTGGTCCCGAACAAGGATTTTTCGATCCTGCCCGGTCAGTTCGGCCGGGTGCGGCTGATCGGAAGCGCGCCCTATGAGGCGTTGCTGATCCCGGATGTCGCCGTTGCGACCGACCAGACGCGTAAGATCGTCTTCGTGGTCAAGGACGACGATACCGTGGAAGCGCGGGCGGTCACCCTTGGTCCGCTAGACGGCGGCTTGCGCGTGATCCGCGAGGGTCTGAAGCCGGAAGACCGGGTGATCGTGGAAGGCCTGCAGCGCGCGCGGGTCGGGGCGAAGGTAAGCCCGCACGCCGCCAAGGCCGCTCCTGCCGGTAACAAGACATGAACCTCGGCCAGCTTTCCATCACTCGTCCGATTCTGGCGATGGTGATGTCGATCGTGCTTTTGATTGTCGGCGCCATCGCCTACACCACGTTGCCGGTGGCGGAATATCCGCAAGTCGTGCCGCCGACCGTGGTGGTCACCACGCAATATCCCGGCGCGTCCGCGCAAACCGTTTCCGACACCGTCGCCGCACCGATCGAGCAGCAGATCAACGGCGTCGAGGACATGCTCTACCTCTACAGCCAGGCCACTTCAAACGGCCAGCTGACGATCACCGTCACGTTCAAGCTCGGCACCGATCTCGACAAGGCCCAGGTGCTGGTTCAGAATCGGGTCGCGATCGCGCAACCGCAATTGCCGGATGAAGTGCAGCGCAACGGCGTTGTCACGCGCAAGAACAGCCCTGATATCCTGATGGTCGTGTTCATGCTGTCGCCCGACGACACCTTCGACCAGCTTTATATCAGCAACTACGCGCTGCTTCAGGTGCGTGACCAGTTGCTTCGGCTGGATGGCATCGGCGACATCCAGATCTTCGGCGCGCGCGATTACTCGATGCGACTGTGGCTCGATCCCGACAAGATCGCGAATCTGGGATTGACCGCGGGCGACGTGCTGGCGGCGATCCGGGCTCAGAACCTGCAGATCACCGGCGGCCAGCTCGCTGCGCCGCCGATTGCGGACCGGGCCTTCCAACCCAATCTCACCTTCACCGGCCGGTTGAAGGATATCGGGCAGTTCGAGGATATCCTTGTCAAGGCCGGCTCCGACGGGCGCACGGTGAAGCTGCGTGACGTGGCCCGGATTGAGTTGGGGGCATTGGACTACACCACCAACAGCTTCCTGCTGCGGAAAACCGCGGTCGCGATGCTGGTGACCCAGCGTCCGGGCTCGAACGCCCTGGCCACGGCGAAAAACATTTCCGATACGATGGTCAAGCTCAAGGCCAATTTTCCAAAAGGGCTCGACTACAACATCGGCTACAACCCGACCGAATTCATCGCGCAGTCGGTCAGCGAGTTGATCAAGACGATCTACGAGGCGATGGCCCTCGTCGTTATTGTCGTGCTGGTATTTCTGCAGGGATGGCGTCCCGCCATCATTCCCATTGTCGCTATCCCGGTATCGCTGATCGGCACTTTTGCGGCGATGGCGGCGCTCGGCTTTGCGATCAACAATCTGACGCTGTTCGGCCTCGTGCTGGCGGTCGGCATTGTGGTCGATGACGCGATCGTGGTGGTGGAGAATGTCGAGCGGCATCTTCGCGACGGGATGAGCCGGCGTGACGCGGCGTTGCGCACGATGGAGGAAGTCGTGGCGCGCTGGTGTCGATTGCGCTGGTGCTATGCGCGGTGTTCGTGCCGACCGCGTTCCTCGGCGGCATTTCCGGGCAGTTCTTTCAGCAATTTGCGATCACGATTGCGGTGGCGACCGCGATTTCCTGCTTCTGTTCGCTGACGCTGTCGCCCGCATTGGCGTCGCTGATTCTGGAGTCGCATCATGAAAAGCGTCCGCTCGCCAGTTGGAACCTGATCGGGAGGGCTTGGGAAACATTCACCGGCGTTTTCAATCGCGGCTTCGACCGGCTGTCGCATCTCTATGGCAGCGCCGCAGAATTTGTGATCAGGCATTCTGCCGTGATGCTGCTGGTCTATGTGGCGCTGATCGGCAGCGCCGGGTGGCTGCTCGTCACGACGCCACAGGGCTTCATCCCGGCGCAGGATCGCGGTTACATTATTGGTCTCGGTGCAATTGCCGGGCGCGGCCTCGCTGGCGCGAACCACCGAGGTCGTCCGTGAGATCGAGAGGATTGCACTCGATACGCCCGGGATCGTCCGCGTGGCGGTGTTTGCCGGATTATCAGGTGCGACCCGCACCCAGGCCAGCAATGCGGCCGCGCTATTCCCGGTATTCGACGAGCCGGAATCGCGTCTGAAAAAGGGACTGACCGCCGCCGCCGTCACCGGCGAATTGCGAAAGCGGCTTTCCGCGATCGAGGGCGCTTTCATTATCGTTATTCCGCCGCCCTCGATCCCCGGCATCGGCACCGGTGGCGGGTTCACCATGCGCATCCAGGACCGGCAAGGCCGTGGTCCCGAATTGCTGGCGGCGGCCACCGATGAGCTCGTCGCCGCGGCCCGCAGGGCGCCAGGACTGACCTCGGTGTTCTCGCCGTTTAGCGCGAATACGCCGCAGGTGTTTGTCGATATCGATCGCATCAAGGCGCAGAAACTTGGCGTGCCGATCCAGGGCGTGACGGATGCGATCGAGACTTATTTTGGCTCCGCCTATGTCAACGACTTCAACATCCTCGGCCGGACCTATCACGTTACCGCGCAGGCGGATCTGCCGTTCCGCAAGGAGACCTCCGATCTCGCCCGCTTGCGTACGCGCAACGCGGCCGGCGACATGGTGATGCTCGGCAGTGTGGTGGATTTCCACGACACCTCGGGGCCTGATCGCGTCGCGCGCTACAATCTATATCCGTCATCCGAACTTCAGGGCGATACGACTCCCGGGACGAGTTCGACGACGGCGATCAACATCATGAAGCAACTGGCGGAGCAAACGCTGCCGAGCGGCTTCTCATACGACTGGACCGATCTGTCCTATCAACAGGTCACCGGCGCCAACGCCGGCCCTCTATGTGTTTCCGATCTGCGTGCTGTTCGTGTTCCTGGTGCTGGCGGCGCAGTATGGCAGCTGGAGCCTGCCGTTCGCGGTGATCCTGATCGTGCCGATGTGTTTGCTGGCCCGCGACGATCGGCGTGCGAATCATGGGGCAGGACGTCAACATCCTGACCCAGATCGGCTTCGTCGTGCTGGTAGGATTGGCGGCGAAGAACGCCATCCTGATCGTCGAGTTTGCCCGCGATATCGAGCTCGAGGGCCGCGAGCGTCTGGAAGCTGTCATCGAGGCCTGCCGGCTGCGGCTGCGACCGATCCTGATGACATCCTTTGCATTCATTCTCGGTGTGCTGCCGCTGGTCGTTTCAACCGGCTCGGGATCGGAAATGCGCCAGGCGGTCGGCGTCGCGGTGTTCTTCGGCATGCTCGGCGTGACCTTGTTCGGACTGATCTTCACGCCGATCTTCTACGTGATCGTGCGCAACCTCGCGGACGGGTCGCACAAGAAAACCCCGGCGCCGGCGGGATAGCGGATCGCCCATCATCGATTTCAGGCCGTGACCCATTCGATACTAATGGTGCATGCGAAATAGATGGGCAGCCGCAGGATTGTAAAATATCATGCTCGAAACAAGAGTCTCGAAACAAGAATTCCGGGGAGGCCAATATGAAATCGGGAATGGTGTCGGCTGCCGTTACGGCATGCGGTTTGTTGCTTGCGGTTCCGGCGTCGGCGCAAGGGGTCAAGATCGGCATCCTGAACGATCAGTCCGGCGTTTATGCGGATTACGGCGGCAAATATTCCTTCGAGGCCGCCAAGATGGCGATCGAGGATTTCGGCGACGCCACTCTGCTTGGTCAGAAGATCGAGATCGTCACCGCCGACCATCAGAACAAGCCTGACCTCGCCGCCAGCATCGCGCGGCGCTGGTATGAGGTCGAGGGCGTCGACATGATCACCGAACTGACGACGTCGTCGGTGGCGCTCGCCGTACAGCAGCTATCCGGTGAAAAGAAGAAAATTGATATCGTTGTCGGTGCGGCGACTTCACGCATCACCGGTGACGCCTGCACGCCTTATGGCTTTCATTGGGCATTCGACACCCACGCGCTCGCGGTCGGTACCGCGGCGCGCTGGTCAAGGCGGGCGGCGATACCTGGTTCTTCATGACCGCCGACTACGCATTCGGCTATGCGCTTGAAAAGGATACCAGCGAGATCGTCACGGGAAATGGCGGCAAGGTGCTGGGATCGGTTCGCATTCCCCTGAACTCGTCGATTTCTCATCGTTCCTGCTGCAGGCACAGAGCTCGAAGGCGAAAGTCATTGGGCTCGCCAATGCCGGTCTCGACACCACCAATTCGATCAAGCAGGCGGCGGAATTCGGCATTGTCGCCAGCGGTCAGAAGCTGGCCGGCCTGTTGATGACCCTGGCCGAAGTGCACGGCCTCGGGCTGCAGGCCGCGCAAGGTCTGGTGCTGACAGAGGGGTTCTACTGGGACCAGAACGACAAGACCCGTGCGTTCTCGGAACGCTTCATGAAGCGAACCAGCCGCATGCCCAACATGATCCAGGCCGGCACGTACTCGGCGACGCTGCAATATCTGAAAGCCGTGAAAGCCGCTGGCACCAAAGATTCCGATGCGGTGGCCAGGAAGCTAAAGGAACTGCCGGTTGACGACGTGTTTGCCCAGGGCGGCAAGGTGCTCGAAAACGGCCGCATGGTGCACGACCTCTATCTGTTCGAAGTCAAGAAGCCGTCCGAATCCAAGAAGCCGTGGGATTACTACAAGCAGCTCGCTGTGGTACCTGGCGACAAGGCGTTCCCGTCCGCCAAGGACAGCGGTTGCCCGCTCACGAAGTGATCGCAATTTCGTGATGTTCCGATATGGCGTACCGTTGCTGGACGATGCGACGGTCCGGCACGGTTACAAAATACCGTACTGATTCCGAACAGAATCCTGATCTATCGACGGTGTTGCACGAGAGCCACGACGCATGGATTAAATCTCCCAGCGTTTTGCCTTTTGGTGCGGATGCGAGTATGCGGAGGCTACTTTCCGGCCGGCTCGGCTATGCCTCCACGAGGAATCAATGACGTCATTTGGCGGTAATACGGGATCTATCAGCAGACATCGCTTGCCGGCCCGGCGATGGTCACGACTGTTGCAAGCTGCGGCCATCGCGCTGTCGGTGATGGTGCTGTCCACTGGCACTGTCGTAGAGGCGGCTCCCGCATCGACCGCTCACGTTTACCTGCTGCGCGGCGTGCTCAATATCTTCTCGATGGGCCTGGATGACATCGCGGCAAAGCTGGAAGCGCAGGGTATTCCCGTCACCGTCACCAATTATCTCGGATGGGCCTCGCTCGCCGAACGGGCTGCCGCAGACTACAAGAGCGGGAAAGTGCGGACCATCATTCTGGTCGGACACTCCTCCGGTGCGACGGTGCTGCCTGACATGGTGGCGCGGCTCGACCAGCTTGGCGCTCCCGTCAAACTGGCGATCGGCCTGGATTCGGTGTTTCGCACCAGCCTGCACGGGCGCGTTGGACGTTACATCAATTTCTATATTGCCAATGGCAATGGCGAGCCGGTCAAGCCGACCAGCAATCTGCATGGCACGCTGGAAAATGTGAATGTGCAGGACGTCCCGGGTGTCAGGCATCTCAACATCGAAAAGAACGAGATCATGCAGCGCAAGGTGATCAGCGCCATCGATGCCGTGGCGCTGGGTCGGTAAAGGTAAATTGGGCCGGTAAAGCTAAACGCGCACGCGTATGATCCCGGGTTCGATCGACGCCACAATTTTACCAATTCGCCGGACCTAAGCTGTCGTCCGCGTATGGCATGGCGCAATTTCTATCCCCGGGACATGCTGACCAGCGCTATATGCAATGAGCTAACGGCGTTGAGGATGATTCGCGGAGCGCATGATCAAGCCGACGCCAGTTGCAAAGATCATTTCTAGCGCGCTGCTCTCGGCCCTGCTGCTTTGTGGTGGCCTTGACCGGGCGGCCGCGGGGCCGGTCGTGGCGCAGAGTGGGACCGCGACACCTTCACCAGACGCCGCTCCTCCGCCCGTCGTGCCCCATGCCCGGGTTTATCTGTTTCGTGGCGCCCTCGGCCCGATCTTCTCGCGCGGGATGGACCATCTGACGGAGCGGATTGAAAAGGTCGGCATCACCGCCGATGTCTATGAGTTCACGATTTGCCGCATCATCGCCGCGGGTGCGATCCGCGAATATCGCGAAAAGCCGCAGCCGATCATTCTCATCGGGCACTCCATGGGAGGCTTTTGCGCGCTGATATTTTCCGAACTGCTCGAAGCCGAAAACATTCCGGTAAGCTTCGTCGTCACGATCGATCCGCCTCAGGTCAGTCCCGAGGTGCCGCTCAATATCGAGCGCTATCTCAATATCTTCCTGTCGAAAAGCGTCTTCGGTGGCAGCAACATCAAGGCGAAGCGCGGTTTCCGGGGTCAGTTCGCCAGCTTCGATCTATCGGAGCATGACGAGGTTTCGCACATCAATATCGAAAAAAATGACACCATCCAGGAACAACTGGTGAGCAAGGTCGTGCAAGTCGCAACCATGTCCGCGGGGGCTGAAGCGGAGACGCTGCCGCTTCGTTATGTGGTTCCGCCCAGCGCCGCCATAGACCTGTGGGACAGCGGCATGTCGGTGTTCGCCCGCCCCGGCGACACTCTGCAGACGATCGCGGCGTTTTACCACCTGCCGCTGTGGTCGGTTGCCCAGGTCAATAAGGGAGCCGGCAATACACCGCTGGTGCCGGGCGAACGTGTCGTCATTCCGCGCCATCTGGCGCCTTCAGCGGAAGTCTCGGCGCAGCCTCCGCCCAAGCGCTGATGTCTATATGCTAAGCGCTCAGCGTTGCGGCAGGAACGGAACCAGCATGGGGACGCGGTGGCGGTAGGTTCCGTAGGCGTCCGCGCCGAGTTCCGCCGCCAGAAAACCTTCTTCCATGCGGGCTTTCTGCCACAGCCCAAAGGCGATCAGCACGGTGCCGAGCAGCGCCGTGATGGTCCCCACCGCAATGCCGGTCGCCAGCATCGCGGCGATCAGTCCGGTATAGATCGGATGGCGGACCAGTCCGTAAGGACCGGTATCGATCACCCGATGGCCTTCCTTACGCGTGATGGCGTTCGACCAAAACCGCCCCAGATGAATTCGCGCCCACCATGTGAACAGCGTGCCGGCCACGGTCATTGCGGCGAGTAAATATGTACCGCCGGTACCGACATTCCAGAGCGGATGCAGGCCCAGGATGCGTTCGGTCCATGGCGTCAGCAGCACCGCGCCTATGAGAATGGGAATGCGATAGGCCCGCGAATCCCAGGTCCTGACGTGCTTTTCGGTTCGTCCGGAAAAGAACGAGCCGATGCCCCAGCTGATGAGCCATGCGGCCCAGATGATGGCGAGCAATGCCGTGGGCCAGGTCGCGGTCCATCCGCTCCAGACGAAAGCCAAAATTGGGTTCTGATCATGCATCATGGGTCAGCTTATATTCCTGATTGCCTTGCGCTGGCAAATGACGGATCTGCCGGGATTCGAGGCTAAATTGATCATTATTGCTTGCGACGGGCGCCAAGCAGATAGGTAATGGTGTCACGTAGCGCGGGCTCGACCGGCCGGGGCGTATAGCCGAGTTCTTGTCGCGCCTTTTCGATCGTTAGATCCGTCGCCCGCAATGCAATTCGCACGCCTTCCGCCGTACCGGTCGGGGTACGGCGCGTCACGTGATCGGCGATGAGCTCGATCGCGGAGGCGGCGACTTCCGCGAAGCGGCCGGAGACCGGAACGGCGAGATTGCGGCGGCCGCTGATTGCGGCCAGCAACTCCAGAATTCTCTTCAGTCGGACCCCCTCGCTGCCGAGAATGTAGCGATGCCCGATCTGCCCGTGTTCCATCGTCAGAATGAGACCTGCTGCGACATCGCGCACATCGACGAGGTTGACGATGAAATCGAGATACAGATGCAAACGTGCATCCATAAAATGCAGGAGCATCGCGGTCGGCGGCGTCAAATTGTGATCATGAGGTCCGATCGGCATCGTCGGCGTGCCGATAACCAGCGGAAAGCCGGATGCCACGGCATGCATGGCATACTGCTCCGCCAGCATTTTCGAGCGCGTATACAAGCCCGGCATGTCGTCGAGTGGCAGCAGGCCTTGTGGGCCAATGGGGAGTGATGATGGTGCCGGGAACAGGATGGATTCGGTCGAGCAATGCAGGAAACGCGAAACACCGCTTTTGCGCGCGGCAGTAATGACAATCTCCGTGCCGTGGTAATTTACAGCTTGAAAGTCGGCCTTGTTCGGCAGCCACATCCCCGGAAGAGCCGCGAGGTGATAGACTTCACCGACGTCGCGCAGGGCTTCATCCACCAGATCGGGATCGAGGACCGAGCCCTCGACATATTGCACATCCGGCAAAGCGTGGGCCGGGGGAAGCAGATCGAGGACCCGTACCTGTCGATTGCGGGCGACAAGCGCCGATACCAGGTGCTGTCCGATAAAGCCGTTGCCGCCAGTGACAAGTACTCTGGTCATGAACGCGGCAGTAGCTCGACCTGATGTTCCTCGGCAGGGGACGAAGCGTTGCGAGGCGCGGGTTGCGGCGCGCTCGCGAGGATGGCGGCCAGATCATGCCGAAAGCCAAGCGCGATAAATAATTTTGCCATTACAAACATCGGTCCGAGCAGAAAATGACTTGGATTGTCCACGAGCGCCGGCTGCCGTTGTTCAAACACGCGATGTCCGACAATTTGACAGCCGAGGCCGATGACGATCAGGACAGCCGAGATGGCCCACACGCTGGCGATGCTCGCGTGATTGACGATAAAGGCGGCGGTTGAAAGTAAAATGACCGCAGCACCCAATATTCCCATGCCGAGGGCCGCGTCGAGCAAGAACCAGTAGATCAAGAGCGGCAGGACGAGGACAGGCACAATCGTGGTTCGCATGCCAAAGGCACCGAAAGACCAAAGGCTGATGGGAAGAATCGCTCCCAGGAACAGAAACACGATGCCAAATACATGCATCGCGCCATTCCAGGGGTTGCGGTGATACTCCACGTAATCCGCAAGCTGGCGCTTGAAATAATGATTCATAATGCGATGCGCTCGCTACAGCTCTCGCGTGCGGAAAGCACTCCAAAAGCCAACATTTTAAAATGAAACAGTGCCGCTCCACTGCCGTTTAGGTACTTAAACTTGGGACCGGCTTGAAGTCAAATAAGGGCGTGCGGCGTTTGCTCGCAGCACGTTCCGTGTCATGTTTTGCCTTTTGCAACAGACAGATACAGATATCGTGCAAACAAACGATGCCATTTCAGGCATGAATAAGGCGCCAGATAATGGCGCCGAGCGCGCCCACCCAAAGCAGAAGGGCCGCGGCGGCCTGTATCCCGAAACCCAGCCCGCGTTTGGCGGCGGCCTGCGAATAGCCGGTCAAATAGAGAACGCGGCCGATGATCCAGACAAGTCCAAGGGCAGCCGCCAGCGCGTCGCTGATATAGAAAGCGAATAGCCAGAGCGAGGGCAGGAAAATCGGCATCCATTCCAGCGTGTTCATCTGGACGCGGAATACCCGCTCGAAATCGGGATTGCCCGATATGGTAGGTGCCTTGATGTCGAACGCAACGCGCGCCTTCGACACCTGAACGCTGGTGAAGAAATAAAACAGGATCGACAGCAAGGTGATGAGTGCGGTGAATGGAAACATCGCGGGGTCCTTTTTCAAATCGATCGTGAAAACGTCGTGTGAAGATCATGCCCGGCGTAAGGTCGTTTGCAATCTCAATAGCCGGTCATCTCAAGATATCCTAACCCGGTATGGCTGCCCTTGAAGTCGATCGGCCCTTCCCAATAGGGAAAGCTCGTACCCATCCAGCTTTGGGTATTCAACGGGATACATTCGATCGTCAAAGCGTGCGAGGGAATCGCAATGTTCCAGGTGATGGGAAGCTTGCGGCCTGCGATTTCAGCCAGGGCTTTCGGCGTCATGGTGATGTCGGCGGATGACAGCTGTTGGGTTTCGCCGTCGCGCGAAATCCAGTTGCCGGAACAATAGCTGTCGCCATCGGTTTGACGCAGCCGAAACAACATCAGCTTGTCGCCGGAGTCCAAATGCAGCGAGAACCAGTCCCATCCGGTCTGGTCTGAAGCCAGCGGCTGGCTGCTCCATTCCCGGTCCATCCAGGCTTTTCCGGTCACGCCGGTGGTCTTGTCGTCGATGGTGATGTTGCCGGTTGCCTCAAAATACGGCTGGCTGAAATAATACGAAGCCTGCCCACGCTCCGATTTCCGGCTAAAACCCGCATCGCCCTGCAGCACCAGCGGACGATCCGCGTCGAGCCGCAGCGCGTAGGCAAAGTCCGCGCCGGAAGCCTTGAGTTCAAGCGGCCCCAGCGTGGTGTCGCGCATCTGGTCGGATCCGCGCATCTCCCAGGAATCGATCCATGCGTGAAATGGCGTTGCCTCGACTCCGGCCTGGCCGATCCCGCCGCGCGCGAATGTTTCGCTGTATCTGTGCGTATCCGCGCGGGTCACCGCGGCATGGCCCATCCAGATTTGCTGGTTGGCCCATCCTTCCTGCTGTGCGCCCGGCGCCGTCGCCTGACGAAACAAGGTCCATTGCGCGCCATAGGCTGCGCCAGCGGCATCCCTGAGGTTGGCCGTCACATACCACCACTCGATCCGGAATTGCGGATGTGGGCCGTGATCCGCAGGAAAGACAAAGTTCTTGCCGGGAATAACAGGCGCGAAGCCGCTTCCGCTCATGCCTAGGCCGGCGAAACCTTGTGCCAGCGCGTTGCTGTGGCCGAGTGCGAGAGCAAGCGCACCGCCCGTAAAAGCGCGACGGGATATCGGGGGGTTATCGCTCATTGGCAAAAATCTTGACCAGGGCCGCCGGCTGCATGCGCGCAAGCCTGAGGACCGGAAGCAATGCTGCGATCAGCGCGGCCGCCATGGCTACACCAAGCAGTTCGAGCAATTGTAACGGAAACACATGAAACGGCAGCCGCCAGCCAAACGCCTTCACATTTACCACCGCGAGCAGGCACCACGCGACCAGGAGGCCGAGTGGCAGCGCGAGCAGGGTTGTGATCAGCGCGACTGAGAGGGTCTTCAGCAGTTCAATGGCGGCGAGCTGCCGTCGCGTGATGCCGATCGCCCATAGCGGCGCCAGCTGAGGCAGACGGGAATTGCTCAGGGTCAACAGGCTGGTCAGCAAGGCGACACCGGCGACACCGAGCGTGAAGGCGTTCAACGCCGCGGTCACCGCGAAGGTCCGGTTGAAGATGCGCGTTGATTCCGCTTTCAGCGTCGCCTGATCCACCAGATTGCGGCTATCCAATGCGAATTTGTCCTGCAGCGCTGAAATGAGCGCCGGCACCGCGGCGGGCGCCACACGCAGGCCCATGCGCGTCAATGGAATGCCGGGAAAGCGGCGGGTCAGCGCCGCGAAATTGACGGCGATCTGGCCCTTGGGGTTGCCGTAATCCGCATAGATGCCGACCACTTCAAGCGTCCAGTTGCCGCCCGGCGCGGGGACCGCGATGGAATCGCCGACACCAAGCTTCATGCGGCGTGCCAATTGTTCGCTGATAAAACCGGTATCGCCGGCGCGAAGCCGGATCCAGGCACTGTCGGCCGATTGCAGTAGCGGCCAGCGATCGCGGTAGGTGGCGTGATCGGCGAGGCCGAAAATCTCGACCGGAGCGCCATCGATTTGCGTCTCGGCCCGGCCGCCCGGCAGGATCGCATCGACCTCAGGACGATCGCGCAGCCACGTCTTGATCGCGATCGCCTGCTCATCGTCGGTGGCGTTGATGTAAACATCCGCCGCCAGTCGTCCGTCGAGCCAGGTGATAAAGGTCCGGCTGAAGCTCTCGACCATGGTACCGACGCCGACATTAACCGCGAGCGCGAGCAGCAGTGCCATCAGCGCCAGGGACAATCCGGACAGTTGTTGACGGCTGTCGGCCCAGAACCATATCGCCAGCGCATGATGCGCCCGCCGCTGGCCCAGCGACAGCACCAGTTCCAGGATCGCAGGCAATCCCAGCGCCGCGCCAAGCAGCAGGCCGGCGAGCACGGCAAATCCCGAGAGTAGCGAATCGCCGTACCACAACAGCGCCGCCGCGGCGGCGAATACCGCGAGCGCGACGGCGCTTTGCAGAATCAGCCATCGGTGCTGCGCCTGTTGCCAAGCATAGGGCTGCGCGGCCGCCAGCAGCGGCAGACGGATCGCTTTCAACAGACTGGCGGTCGCGGCCGCCAGTGCGCCGAGCACGCTGATGGCGAGGCCCGCGGCCCACCATTCCGGCTTGAGCGTCAACTGACCCGGGATTTGTGCACCATATAGGCCGCGCAGCGAGGCTGCGACATCTGGTAGCAGCGTCGCGGCGATCAGGTAGCCGCAGACGAGGCCGACGATGCCGGCCACCAGCGCCAGCGATATCAGCTCCACCAGCAACACGGTGTTCAGCAGGCGCGCGGATACGCCGCAGGCCCGCAGGGTCCGCAGCATCGGCAGGCGCTGCTCGAAGGCAAGGCCGATCGCCGAATTGACGATGAACAGCCCGACAAAAAACGACAGCAGCCCGAACGCGGTCAGGTTGAGATGAAAACTGTCGGTGAGACGTGCGAGATCGGTCTCGGCGTCCGGCTCGATCAGACGGAGTCTGTCGCCGGTGACATTTTCAAGCGGCGTGCGCGGATTTTTGGTCTTGCCGATCAACAGCCGGGAAACCTGCCCCGGCATTTTGAGCAACTGCTGGGCGATGCCGATATCGACCACCAGCACATCAGGTACAAGCTGCGCCTGCACGCGCAGCGGCGGCAAGGTGCTGCCGTTCGCGTGTGGCGAGGTCCCTTCGGGAACGCCAAGACCGGAAAGCGTCTCGGGCGAGACCAGCATCTCTCCCGGCGGCGTGACGAAGGATTGCAAGCCGGCCCTGCCAATCGCCGGTGCATTACCGACTTCCGACGGCAGCGTGACGGGTTCTACCCCGAGCAGCCTGTACGAACGTCCGCCGATCTGCAGGCGGCCTTCAAGAACAGGCGATACCGGCCATCCGGCACGGCGCAGATCGATAAAGAGCTGTTGCGAAAAAGTCGCCCCGTTGCGGCTGACCAGCACCGCCGTTCTGGCGCCGCCGAAAGCGGCCGCGGCGCGGTCGTAGCTGCTGCGCGCCTGCTGGTTCAGCGCTTGCACGCCGCTCCACAGCGCGGTCGCGGAAATCAGTCCGATCAGCAAGGTTGCCAGCTGCATCGGGTGCCGGCGCCAGTGACTCAACAGAACCGCGAGGATCCACAGGATGCGGGTCATGCGATCAACCCCGCGCTGAGATTGATGTGCCGGTCGAGCGTCGCGGCGAGTCGCGTGCTGTGCGTCACCATCAGAAAGCCGCAGCCGGTTCGGGTGACCAGGTCGCGCGTCAGTGCGAGCACATCATCGGCGGTCGCCTCGTCGAGATTGCCGGTGGGCTCATCGGCAAGAAGAAGTAGCGGCTTGATCGCCAGCGCCCTGCCGATCGCCACCCGTTGTTGCTGGCCGCCGGACAATTGTTCGGGATAGCGGGTCAGGAGATCGCCGAGCCCGAGCCGTTCGACCAGTTCCGCATGCCAGGCCGCATCATGCCGACCGGCAATGCGCGATTGAAACACGAGATTATCCCTGACATTCAGGCTCGGGATCAGATTGAACTGCTGAAACACCAGCCCCAGCCGATCGCGCCGCATCGCCGCGCGGCCGGCGTCGCTGAGATCCGAAATGGAGGTATCATCGAGCCTGATTTCGCCGCTGTCGGACTGGTCCAGGCCCGCGATCAGATGCAGCAACGTGCTCTTGCCGCTGCCGGATTCGCCGGTCAGCGCGACGCGCTCGCCTGCAATGATGCTCAGATTCACCCCGCGGAGCACGGCGATCTCTTCTCCGGCGGAGCGATAGACCTTGGTCAGGTTACGGACGCTCAGCACGATCTGTTGGCCAATTGTCATGCGAAGCGTGTGACCATGAAAACCCCTTTGTCGACTGCGCAACATATCAAGACGATCGCCGGAGATCACGGTCTCAATCGTGCCGGCGACGCGATCGTGGTCTGGTTGCAACTGGCTTTGGAAACATCGTCAGGCAGCGGTTTCCTGGAGCCGATGTTGCGGCAACGCAAGCAAGTATCGCCTAAATGCCCGGTTGCCTTGGCCGGCACCCTGGCGCCGCTGGTGATGGGCGGCGTGATCCAGCGCGCGTCCGGCATGCTGGATGGTTACATGGCGGGTTTCACCATCAACGCCGTCATTTTGATCGTGTCGGGCTTGCTTGGCCCGTTGCTGCTCTGGCCCGGTACCGAGCGCGGACGCCTCATGGGCGAAGTGCCGCAACCGAAATTCGCCTGACAATCCAATCGTTGTCGATCGCCGTCTCGATGGCGTGTCCGGGATCAGGCGCCGGGATAGATCGGTTTTGCGTTGGTCGCCGCTGAACTGTCCTGCGGTCCACGCTCGGTGACGAGTGCAAGCAGGACCGTAAGGATCATGAACACGACCGACATGCCGAATACCCAATGCGGCAAATTCTGATCCATGATCCAGCCAAACAGCAATGGGCTGATAATGCCGCCGACATTGAATCCCGTAGAGACAATCCCGAAGGCGCGGCCGGCCGCCCCCGCGGGTGCTGCGTTGCGTACCAGCATGTCGCGCGAAGGCGCGATCACGCCGCCGAGGAATCCCGCCGACGCCATCGCGGCCATCAGCAGCGGCGACGGTAAATCGATCGTCGCGATGAGCGTGACAATAACCGCATTGATCGCAAAGCAGCCGGAGGCCACCTGCCCATGGCGCTTTGTATGGTCGGCGAGAAAGCCGCCCGCCAGCACGCCAATCGCACTGGCGCCGAGATACGCCGTCAGCGCTATATTGGCGTTTGAGAAAGATGCGCCATAGCCGCTCATCAAGGCGACCACGCCGAAATTGCTGATGCCGGCATTGGACAGGCTGAGCAGCATGAAAAAGATCGTCAGCACGATGAGAGCAGGCGTGATGACATTTTGCTGCGGCGTTGATGTGCCCGCGCTCTGCCGATCGGCCGCACGCGCATCGGGAATGCCGACGACGAGCAGCAATAGCGCGACCAGCGGACCCACCGCGCCGGCGACGATCAGCGCGCCCTGGCCGCCGGTCATGGCCACCAGCGCGGCGATGATGGCGGGCGCAACGGCGCCGCCGAGGAAACCGGCGAAGGTGTGGATCGAAAAGGCGCGGCCCATGCGCGCCTCATTCATATGGGCCGACAAGATCGCGTAATTGGCCGGGTGATAGACGCTGTTGGCGAGCCCCAGCAGCACGGCACTGGCGATCAGCCAAGCATAGCTCAGATGCAGGCCGAGCATGATCAGCGCGAAGCCGCCCAATGTGAGGCCAGCCAGCAGAATCTTGCGGGCGCCGACATGATCGGCCAGATAGCCAATCGGCGCCTGCGTCAGGCCGGATGTTACGGCGAAGACGGTCAGCGCGAAGCCGAGTTCGATATAGCCGACGCCGAGCTGCGCCTTCAAAAAAGGAAACAGCATCGGCAGCACGAAGATATGGAAATGGCTGACCCAATGCGCCGCCGAAATCGCGGCGAGCGTACGCAGCGATTCGTCCTGAGCTTTGGCTTGTTGCGGTGCGGCGAGAACGTCGGCCATTTCTGATCCCGGTTTGCGCGGGAAACTATCGGCCGAGCCGGTTATTTGTCTATGAATATGGCTGCATGGCAGCCCTCAAAACATAGCTCCAACGCGACATCGACATCTGAAAGCAGATGGTGAATTTAGAGATGACTTTCGCCAGCGTATTGCGGGATATTTCAATATCTCAGATTGGCTGATCGTCGTCGCCGTAGCGGTCGCGCTTCGGCGTGGCGAAGTCGCCATCTTCGCTGTCGTCGTCTTCCGTGGCTACAGGCGGCGGTTTTCCTGATTTGCCGCCGTCTTTCTTCGGAGGTTCATTTTTGGGAGGCTGATGATCTCTACCGGTTCCACCCATGTCATACCCTCTGGTCAGCGGTCAGAGTCACGCCTGCGACCTCAATCTCACCGCCTTTGTAGCGGTATATTAGCTGCAATTAGATGAAATTGGACAATCTTTCCCTGCCTTTTTCCCGCAATCGGTGTAAAGGGAAGCGCAACCCGAGCATGATTCTGAAAAGCGGAAGCCGGTTTTCCTCCGGACTGACGTCAAGCGTTTGTCCGCAGATCATGCTCCCAACAAACCAATGAGATCACGGTCCAGCTTGATCGGACCATGATCCAGGAGCCATCTATGAAGAAGCCGAAGATCGAAGCAGAGGAACAGCAGCCGCGTAAAATCATCCGTGCCGACAAGGCGCCGACGGATGGCTACTCGCTGGTGGTGGATGGACACTTCAAGTCGCACCACGCCACAGTCGAGGCCGCCGAAGAGGCGGGCATGGCGTTGAAGAATCAATTCCAGATGCTTCAGGTGCAGGTCTACGACGCCGCGACCAAGACCCGCTCGATGGTCGAGTGGCCCGCGCCGGTGTAGCGTTTCGTCCGTAAAGGGAAGACCGGTTTTCCGCGGGACAAACACAAAATTCTTGTATGTTTGTCCCGCGCCGAAACCGGAACAAGCTTAAGTTCTTCGCCCGCCGCTTTGCTGGCCTGCCAGCCAATCAGACAGTGCCGGGCCCTTTTCTCCTGACGCCTTCGGTTTGGCGCGCGCCTTTCTGGACGCGGGAGCCGGGCGCGGGGGTTCCGCGGCCTCGCGGGCCAGCCGCAACGCTTTCAGTTTTGCCATATTGTCGGTGACGGCCTTCAATGCGGCGTCGCGCTCGGCCTTGCCATTTTTGGTTTCGTTCGCCACGTGTTCAGCCTTGTTGAGCCGCGTATCGACGCGGCTGTCGTCGTCATTTATCATTTAGCTCGTTTTCTTCTTCTTAGGTTTGGTTTTGGGTTCTACCGGCTTTTCACGGTCGGCGGCTTCTTTCGCCAATCGGGCCGCACGCAGGTCGGCCGTCCGCTTTCGTATCGCAATATCCGCGGCAGCGATATCGGCCATCGCCTTGATGCCTTCGGCATCCTGGGCGATCTTCCGGTTCAGCCGGATTTCTTTCATTTCGGCGGCAGTTTTCGGTTCGTCATTCATCGAAGGCCTCAAAATTCATTGGTGCGCACCGGGTGCGACAACCCCGGGTGCAGTCTTACCACGCATTTGTGCCGCGAAAGGGCTTCTTTGAAGCCTGAAATACCGGAAAACAGCGTTTTTCGGGTCAAATCGGCGCTCTTGGCGAAGAGGGTTTTGTCGTTTTTCGTCGAAAACCTGATCTCTCGGGCCGATGCGTCTTTTGTCGTATCAGCGTCTTTGTGCCATGAATCGCAGGCTTGCGCAGGGATAGTTCCGGGAATGATCGATGAGTGCTGAGAACGTCACGGTGGCGGCTGACGTTGCGGCACGTCGGCGCGCCGGCGTGCTCGCAGCGCTCGTTGCGCTCGTCGTCGTTCTGGCACTGGTCTCGCTCGGGATCGGGCCGGTGCGATTGTCGCCATTGACGGTGATCGAAGCCCTGTTCGGTGGCGGCAGTGACGTGCAGCAGGTGATCGTCAATGAAATCCGGCTGCCTCGTATGATTCTAGGATGCGCGATCGGTGCCATCCTCGGTCTTTCCGGCGCCGCGCTGCAGGGGTTGTTACGAAATCCGCTGGCGTCGCCTTCGCTGTTTGGTGCGCCGCAATCGGCAGCATTCGGCGCGGTGCTGGTGATTTCGCTCGGCCTGGCCGATGTGCGGTCCTGGGCGCTCCCGGTCGCGGCGATAGTGGCCGCGTTCGTCTCGGTGTTCGCGCTGCTCGCGATTGCGGGCCGTAACGCCGGGCTGTTGCTGCTCATTCTGGCGGGGCTTGCGATATCCAGCCTTGCGGGTGCCGCCACCGCGCTGGTGATGAATCTCTCCGGCAATCCGTTCATTGTGCTTGAGATTGCGTTTTGGCTGCTCGGTTCATTGGAGGATCGCAGCTTCCGTCATGTCGTGCTCGCGTTGCCGTTCATTGCGGTGGGCGCGGTCATTCTGTCGAGCCAGCGCAATGCGTTTCGCGCGCTCAGCCTCGGCGAGGAGACGGCGCAAAGCCTTGGCGTTGACGTCGACCGGTTGCGGCTTCTGGTGATCATTGGTGTCGCGCTCGGCGTCGGCGGCGCGGTAGCGGTGTCCGGTACGATCGGTTTCATCGGCCTGGTTGCGCCGCATCTGATGCGGCCACTGATCGGTCACGATCCGGCGCGATTGCTGGTTCCAAGCGCGCTCACCGGCGCGGCATTGTTGCTGGCGGCCGATGTTGCGGTGCGCCTCATTCCATCGACCAGCGACATCAAGGTCGGCGTGCTGACGTCGATCATCGGTGTGCCGTTCTTCCTCTATCTCATCATGCGCGAGCGGCGTGCGCTCGGCGGAAGCGTCGCATGACCGCGCCGGACCTTCTCACCGCGCCAAGACTTCTTACCGCACAAAGCCTCGGCGTGACGCTGGCCGGCCGCGTTGTATTGAATGATATTTCGCTATCGCTGAACTCGGGCCAGATGGTCGCGCTGGTCGGCCCGAACGGCGCTGGCAAAACGACATTGCTGCGTGCGCTGGCCGGACTGGTACCCTCAAGCGGCATCATCCGTATCAGCGGTGATGCGCTGTCGCTGCTGTCGTTGCGCGAGCGCGCGCGGCGATTTGCCTATCTGGCGCAGGGCCACATCGTGCATTGGCCGCTGCCGGCGCGGGATATTGTCGCGCTCGGCCGCTATCCGCATGGCGCGACCGACCCGTCGCGGCTGTCGCCGAAAGACTCCGACGCGGTATTGCGGGCGATGCAAGTGGCCGATGTCGTCGCGTTCAGCGAGCGCCGGGTCACCGAATTGTCCGGCGGCGAGCGCAGCCGTGTCGCACTGGCGCGGGTATTCGCGGTCGAAGCGCCGGTGATCCTGGCGGATGAACCGACATCCTCGCTCGACCCGCGTCACCAGATCGACGTGATGAAAAGCCTGCGCACGGCCGCGGACAACGGCACGCTGGTGATCGTGGTGACGCATGATCTCGGGCTCGCCGCACGGTTCGCGGATACGGTACTTGTGCTGTCGGATGGCCGTCTGGTGTCGCACGGCGCTCCCGCCGAGGCGCTGTCGGAACAGGTGATGGCGGATGTCTTCAGGATCAGCGCCTACCGCGCCGAATTTCAGCGCGAGGCTGTGATCGTGCCATGGGCGGAAATCTAGCCAATAGTATGAGTTGAGCCTGTCTGTACCGGACCACCGGCTTTCTTCCAGGCGTCGATGCCGCCGGCGATATGCGCGGTATTATTGAGGCCCGCGGTTTTGGCGGCAGCCACCGCCATCGCGGAGCGCTCGCCGAACGCACAGAAAAACACGATACGCCGCCCGGTCGCAGCCGCCACTTCGCGCAACATCCCGCCGGGCTGTAGGCTTTCGCCGATGCCAGGATACGGCGCGTGAAGCGCGCCTGACAGCATCCCGTGTTTGATGCGCTCATTGGTTTCGCGAAGATCCACCAGCAGGATATCGGGACGGCCGAGGCCCTCGATCGCCTCAAGGGCGCTAAGCGCCTGTCCTTGTTTAGCCAGTTCGTCCTGATGCAGACCGACATGCATGTTGGCCGGCAGCACGACATCCATCAATTTGGGATTCGGCAGCTTCAGATTGCTCATCAACTCGATATATTCATCGACCGAGCGGATCTGCAGCCGCGGATTGTAGCGTTTCTCTTCGCCGATGGTGGAGACGGTATCGCCCTTGTAGTCGTGGGCCGGGAATACCATCGTTTCATCCGGCAATTTGAGCAACCGGCCGAAGATCGAATCATACTGCGCCCGGGCGCTGCCGTTCTGGAAATCGGTGCGACCGGTGCCGCGGATCAAAAGCGTATCGCCGGTGAACACGCGATCACCCATCAAATAACTATATGAATCGTCGGTATGGCCCGGCGTATACATGACGTCGAGGCTCATTCCCTCGATCATGACCTTGTCGCCATCGGAGACACGCATCGCGACCACGTCGGCCCTGGTCTGCTCGCCCATGATGGTGACGCAGTGGGTGCGGTCGCGCAACTCGCCAAGCCCGGTGACATGGTCGGCGTGCAGATGCGTATCGACGGCCTTGACCAGCCGCAGATCGAGTTCGCGCAGCAATTGACAGTAGCGGTCAACTTTCTCAAGCACGGGATCAAGGATCAATGCCTCGCCGCCGGCGCGGCTGGCGAGCAAATAGCTGTAGGTCCCCGATACGCTGTCGAATAGCTGGCGAAAGATCATGGCTGGCACGCCCGCGAATTGATTCCCGTTATTACCACGCAAAAAGGCTGAACATAACTCCGGCGTATCCGCGCCAAATGTCTCACCCCTATCCCGCGATGCCCGGATTGCCGTCGACACCCCTGAGCGTTACGCCGCTGTTGCGCCCCTCCGGCGGTTTGCCCCCGCCGAGATGCCGGGCCAGGACATCCCAAACAGGCATTCCCTTTTGCTCGTTGACCGACGCCCATCCCGCGACCTTGTAGCTCTTGCCGGCCTCGATCGCGCGCCCATTGCCGAGCTTCAGGTCGGAAATCCGGCGCCCGATGCCCTCCGCGGGCGTACAAGTATAGGTGAAGCCACCGACCCGGACCATGTCGCCGCCCTGCTGATAATAGGGCTCGGGATTGAAGAGATTGTCGCAGACGTCTTCAAGGGCATCCTT
Organism: Bradyrhizobium sp.; assembly: GCA_037201505.1. Lineage (GTDB taxonomy): Bacteria > Pseudomonadota > Alphaproteobacteria > Rhizobiales > Xanthobacteraceae > Bradyrhizobium. Next base: position 276,527 of record JBBCHO010000003.1, on the reverse strand, counting down.
GAGCTGGCTGCCGGTCATGCGCTGGACGTAGGTTTCCGGATAGGTGATGGCGGTCTCGGCGAGCACGTCTTCCATCGTCAGGGGTTGGCCCGGCAGAAAGCTCGAGCCCCAGCGGAAGCCTGGCGACAGCGCGATTTCGGCCTCCAGTTGCGTACGCAAGCCGTCGCAGATCAATTGATCTACCGTGCCGCTGAAATTATCGCGGCGGTAGAGCAGGCGGTCGGCAGTCGCGATCTTGTCGGCATAGACGGTGGTTTGCGGCGCGCGGGTCTTTTCGATCAGCGCCGCCATCGCCGCATCGGGCTTCAGCAATTCGGAGAACACCGGCAGCAGCCGGTATCTGACGTTGTTGACCCGGCCTCGCGCGATTTCGAGATCGAGCACACCGAGGAATTTTCCATTCGAGCCGGCATTGGTGACGAGCGTTATGCCGCCGGCATTGGTCACGGCGACAGGTTGCGGAACGGCATCATGGGTGTGGCCGCCGAGAATGACATCGATGCCGCGCACGCGGCCGGCAAGCTTGAGGTCGACGTCCATGCCGTTATGCGACAGCAGCACCACGGCATCGACCTTGTCGTTGTTTCGCAAGCCGTCGACCAGCTTCTGCAATTCCTCGTCGCGGATGCCGAACGTCCAGTCCGGCGTGAAACGCTTGGGATGCGCGATCGGCACATAAGGGAAGGCCTGGCCGACCACGGCGATACGATACCCGCCGATCTCCTTGATCGTGGATGGCTTGAACACGCGCTTACTGGCGGGATCGAACGCCTTGGCGTCGTTGAACGCGGCTTCGTCGGTTAGGTAGACGTTCTGCGCCAGAAACTCGCCCTTGAAGCGTTCGAGGTTGCGGCGCAGAGCGTCCTCGCCATAGGTGAATTCCCAATGGCCGGTCATGGCCTCGATGCCGAGCAGATTGGCGGCCTCGACCATGTCGGCGCCCTGCATGATATTGGCCAAGCCTGTTCCCTGCCAGAGATCGCCGCCGTCAAGCAGCAGCGAGCGACCCGGCCCGACATCGTTACGCAGGCGATCGATCAGCGTTTTCAGATGCGCAAAGCCACCCAGCTTGCCGAAGCGGGCGGCGGACTTTTCGAAATCGAGCGACGTGAACGCATAGGCGTTGGCGCTACCCCGGCTCGATCCCGAAGCGATCGAGAAAGGCACGGCCAACCAGATGCGGCGGCTGACCCTGCATCGCGCCGAGTCCAAGATTGACGCCGGGTTCGCGAAAATATCCCGGCGACAGCTGCGCATGGGTGTCGGTGATATGCAGGATGCGCGCGTTGCCGAAGCGTTCGAGATCATAGACGCCTGAATTGTCGGCGCTCCGCGCCAGGCGCGACGCTTCGCTCGCGAGTGCGGCAGCGCCCGCGAGTTTAAGCAAATCCCGGCGGCGGATGGTCATGCGATGTCTGCGCATCTCTTCCCAGAGCCTACCGTATTTCGAGATTCTTCCAGGCTTCTTTTTCGTTAGTAGCCTGAAAGATCGATGCCTTAGCGAGCGCTTCGGCTTCCTTCGCCGACGCCATGGCGCGGTCGAAGTCGCCTTTGTCGGCGGCTTTTTTTGGCGTCGGCCAGCGCCTCTGCCGTCACGGTCCATTGATTGCGCAACTGGCCCGCTTCCTTGTTGGTCGCTTCGGCTGCGGCATAGGCGGCTTTGAAGTCGGTCTCGGAGCTTGCGGCTGATACGGATGTCGCGGCGGCGATCAGCAACAGCGAAGCCAGCGTGAAGGTGGGATATGCGCTCGATGATTCCTGTCATGGCCGTGATCCCGGACCGGAAATGGGCAAGCCATTGCTCACATAAGACAGGTAATATTCGAGGTCGCGGTATTCCTCAGCCTGCGGTTCGAGCGGCACGCCGCGAATCTGGCTGTTGCAGCTGGTGAAGCGCCGGCTGGTCGTGCCCATGCCGCCCCACTCGGAACGGTAGATCGGCATCGCGTTTAAAATTCCGAGCGCGGGGGGCGAGTATTTCGGCGCGGATCCGCTCGCCGGGATTTTGCACATGGCAGGTGGCGCAGGAGAAATTGAGCTGGCCGCGTCGCGTATAGAAATAGCGCTTGCCGTTCTGGTAGGCCTCGAGCGCGCGGGGATCGTCGGGAATCTTGATATCGAACGGCTTGCCGCGCGAGGTGAACGCCATATAGGCGGTCCAGCGCGGCCATGTCGTCCCGGACATAGGAGAAGGCCGCTTCGCCATTGGCCTCGCGGCATTTGTTCAACGCCAGTTCAAGCGTGACGACTTTGCCTTCGTTGGTGTCGAAATAGGGGATAGTTCTGACGGATTCCGATGCCCTGGTTCGGAAAACAATCGGCGTAGCTCTTGCCGTTCTTGAACGGGCCTGGAGAACATTTCCTTGCCTGCATCGAGGGAGAACTCATAGGGCGGGAATTGTTCCTTCTCTTCCCACTGCCGGTGCATGTCCTCGTTCATCGAGTATGGACCGTTGACGAAATCCTCGAGCTTTACCTTGGGAAATTTCGTGACGAAGTAACTTCTGAACGCTTTCGCATCGGTGACTGGATCGGGCGTGTCGGCGGCGGGGGGCTGCCAGCGTCGACGCTGCCAGCGCGAGAGCGGCCGAGGCCACGCGGATGAAAGATCGCAACCTCACTGAATTTTCGCCGTCGTGGTATCGGTCTCGCCCTTATTGTCGATCCAGCTGATTTTCAAATCGTCGCCCTTCTTGCGCCCTTGAAGCTGAATTTGACATAGGGGTCCTTTGAGACCGCAGCGCCCCAATCCGCGACGAAGACGTTTTTTGCCATCATACTCGAAGGTCAATTCCCGGATGAAATGCGGCGGAATGGTCTCGCCCTTGGCGTCCTTGACGAAACCGGAATCCATCGGATGCTGGATCAGCACCTGGACTTCAGTGGTCTCTCCGCTCGAGGTCGCGCGCACGCGGATCGTCGATGCCATCAGGATACTCCTTCAGTCAAAAACCTTGCATTCAAAAGCTTGCGGATCATGCGCCCTAGCCGCCGCAGCCGCCGACGGTCACCTTGACCTCTTTGGTGGCGCTATAAAGTTTGCCGCCGGCTTCCACGATCACGATGACGTCGCAGGTCTTTGCCATTTTGAGGCGATTGGCGACGTTCGGCAACGTGCCCGGCGCAATCCGGTAAACCGCCGCCAGCGCGTTGGGATTCTCTGAGGCCAGAAACGCGATCGACGTTACATCCGCAAGCGTCGTGCTGACCGATATCGGAACCACGGCGCCGTTCTCCGCGATTTCCGGCGCGTCGAGCTTGACCTTGTCCGAGGGCTCGGCAGTCCGGCCATAGAGCGATTTGATCGCGTCCGCGGCGCCCTTCTGCTTGAACGCATCATCGGGATATTTGTCGTTTGCTGCGGCGAAGGCCGGAGCCATACCAAACGACAGGACGCCAAGGCCTGTCATACCAAGGCCCGTCAACGCGATCGCGCCGGCCCCCGTGAGTATCAGGCGGCGCGTCGCCGGAAAGCCCGGCGTGAACATTTGTCATCTCAGGTCTCCCGTGCCGCGCGGATTTGCCGCGGGCTATCACAAAGTCTGCAGGAAATCGACGATCGCGTTGATTTCCTGCTCGGTCAGAATGCGGTTGCGCCCGAACGGCGGCATGACGGTTTGCGGGTTGCGTTTGGTTTCATCGGTGAGGATCGCGACCAACTCGTTACGATCGGGATATTTGCTTTTGATATCTCGCAACACAGGCCCGATGGTCCCGGGAAGGTCGCCCCCCTTGATCTCGTGACAGGTCAGACAATTACCCTTGCTGCGATCGAATGCGAGTCTTTGACCTTCGGAGACCGATTGCGCGCGGGCCGTTGGGAACGGCACGGCGGCGCTGATCGCGAGTGTCAAGGCGAGCGTGCGAAAAAGCGCGTCGTCGGGAAACGGTCGGTCAAGGCATGGTTCCGGCGCCAGAATACGGGTAATCGCAGCATAAACGTTATCCGACGCCGTGTCAGGCTTTGCGGCAGGTGCCGTGGCGGGTTAAATCGGATAGGCATCGCCTGCAACTCCGGGAGAATATCGTGGCTGACTATGTCGTCGAGTTCGGTAAAGACGGCCGGCCGGTTGAACCTGACGGCCGCCTCGACGCGCCGGCCTTTCACCGCAATCATCAGGCGATCCGGGCCGTGTTGCAGCGCGTCCTGGCTGGAAAATCCGGAGATGTGATTGAAGTTGGCAGCGGCACCGGCCAGCATGTGGTGGATTTTGCGCGGCATCTTCCCGAGGTTACCTGGTGGCCGAGCGATCTCAACGATCGGCATCTCGCAAGCATCGTCGCGTGGCGCGCACATGCGCAGCTTTCGAATATCCGCCCTGCCGCTGCGGATAGATCTGTCCGACCGGATTGGTGTCCTGAAATGCAGAATGGCCGCGGCCCCGGCGAAGCGCTGGCCGTGTTCTGCGCCAATGTGGTTCATATCGCGCCGTGGCGCGTCGCGGAGGGATTGTTCGCCGGCGCCGGGCGCTATCTGCGGACGGACGGGTTGCTGTTGCTCTACGGTCCGTTCAAGCGTGGGGGCAAGCACACAGCCATCAGCAATGCGGTGTTCGATTCGAGCCTGCGTGAGGGCAATCCCGAATGGGGGCGTGCGCGATATCGAAGCCGTGGAAGCGCTGGCGGCGGGTGCCGGTCTGGCGCTGGTCGAGGTGGTCGAGATGCCGTCCAACAATCTCACGCTGGTGTTTGGGCGTTCAAACGCGACCTAACCAACGACGCATGGCGCGCGCCCGTTTGCATCGGTTGATCGGGCCGACAGCGCCCTGCATAATGCGTTGAATCAATGAGACTTGACGGGATTGCGGCCATGTTTCGCACCCGCATGGGTGGAAGCCGGCCGATGATCGATATGAGCGCTGTTGACGAAATTTCCGGTGACGCGCGGGCGCGCTCCAATGTCGTCCGTCTTGCCGCCGCGCAGGCGCTGACCGGCGCGAACGCGGCGGTTATTTTCGCGACCGGTTCGATTGTCGGGGCCTTGTTGGCGCCGAGCGTCTCGCTCGCGACGGTGCCGATCTCGATGTATGTGGCCGGGCTCGCCGCCGGCACGTTGCCGACCGGCGCGATCCTCGCGTGCCTATGGCCGCCGCGTCGCCTTCATCATCGGTACCGGCTGCGGCATGCTGACGGGCCTGCTCGGCGCCTTCGCGATCCTCCATGCGTCATTCCCGCTGTTTTGCTGCGCGACGTTCCTGGGCGGCCTCTATGGCTCGGTGTCGCAATCCTATCGCTTTGCCGCGGCTGACGGCGCCAGCGCGGCGTTCCGGCCGAAAGCCGTGTCGTTGGTGATGGCGGGCGGCGTGTTCGCGGGCGTGCTCGGTCCGCAACTCGTGCAGTGGACGATGGATGTCTGGCAGCCTTATTTATTCGCCTTCAGTTTTGTGGTGCAGGCGCTGGTCGCGCTGATCGCGATGGCGGTTCTTGCCGGCGTCGATGCGCCGAAGCCGGCGCCGGCCGATCTGCATGGCGGCCGTCCGCTGCTGGAGATCGTGCGGCAGCCGCGTTTCATCGCGGCGGCGATGTGTGGCGCCATCGCCTATCCCATGATGAATCTGGTCATGACGTCGGCGCCACTGGCGATGAAGATGTGCGGCCTCAGCCTTAGCGATTCGAATTTCGGCATTCAATGGCACATCGTTGCGATGTATGGCCCGAGCTTCTTCACGGGAGCCTTCATCACCCGCTTCGGGGCGCCGCGAATTGTCGCGTTCGGTCTCGCGCTTGAAGCCGCCGCTGCGACGATCGGTCTGTCCGGCATTACGGCGATGCATTTCTGGGCCACGCTGATCGTGCTCGGCATCGGCTGGAATTTTGCTTTCGTTGGCGCGTCGGCGCTGGTGCTGGAGACGCATCGGCCACAGGAGCGCAATAAAGTTCAGGCCTTCAACGATTTTCTGGTGTTCGGTATGATGGCGGTGGGTTCGTTCTCGTCCGGCCAATTGCTGGCGAATTTCGGCTGGTCGGCGGTCAACATGGTGGTGTTTCCGCCGATCCTGCTCGGGCTCACGGTACTGGCCGCCGTGTCGTTGACCAAGCGGCGCGCGGCGCTCTCAAGCCCGGCCCAGGTAGATGGCTTGATTTCGTAACAAGACACTTCGGCAATGACCGAAGCGTTACGGATCGGAAGCTGGTAGCGTGCGGCTTCAATCCAGGGCACGAACGCGCATGGACGCTTCCAGCGATACGGCGATATCCGAAACGTCAATCCGTTATGACGGCTGGCGCATCGTCGCGGTTTGTTTCCTGGTGGCGATCTTCGGCTGGTGCTTTGGCTTTTATGGCCAAAGCGTCTATGTAGCCGAATTGCACCGCCTGCATGGCTGGCCGTCTTCGCTGATTTCGTCGGGCACGACCTTCTTTTATTTGCTTGGGGCGCTGCTCGTGGTGTTCGTGAGCGAAGCGATACGGATGTTTGGTCCGCGCAACTGCCTGTTGGCGGGCGTGGTTACGATGGCTGCCGCGGTAGTTCTGATCGGCCAGGTCAAGGAGCTTTGGCAGCTTTACGCTGTCGATGCCGTGCTCGCTTTCGGCTGGGCGGGAACCAGCCTCGGCGTGATCACCAATACGCTCGGTCTTTGGTTCGACAAAAAAGCGCGGCATGGCGATCAGCCTCGCGCTGAACGGCGCGAGTTTTGGCGGCATTCTCGGGCGTTCCGCTATTGGTTGCCGGCATCGGACGTTTCGGGTTTTCCGTCGCTATGATATCGGCGGCGATCGTGATGCTGGGAGTGATCATTCCCGTTATCTTGCTTTTTGTCGGCTCGCCACCCAACCGCGTCGCGGCGCAATCGGCGAGCACTGAAGATCCGTCGGCGTCACGGATACGCGCTGTGGCGTTGCGCGATCGGGCCTTTCTGACCGTGTCGATTGCGTTCGCGCTGGTGCTGTTCGCGCAGGTCGGCTTCATCGTCCATCTGATTTCGTTTCTCGACCCGGTGACCGGGCGGGAGCACGCCGCGATCGCGGTCGCGCTGTTGACGGCGATGGCAGTGGTCGGGCGCGTATTGTTTTCGACCGTGATCGATCGGCTCGATCATCGCCTGGCGTCGGCGATCTCCTTCGCCAGCCAGGCGGTGGCGCTGACGATCATTATCAATTCATGCGATGAATGGCTGCTGATCGGGGCATGCGCGCTGTTCGGGTTTTCGGTCGGCAATCTGATCACGTTGCCGGCCCTGATCGTGCAGCGCGAATTTGACCCGCGTTCGTTCGGGGTGCTGGTCAGCCTGATCACGGCGATCAACCAGGTCACCTATGCATTCGGCCGGGAATTGTCGGCCTGCTACATGATGCGTCAGGAAGCTATAGCCTGCCGTTCTATGGCTGCATCGGCCTTCAGCTGATCGCGGCTGCTCTCGTCATGGTGCGGGACAAGCCCGGCCATGACAAAAAAATCATGCCACCCGCTGCTGCAGGAGATCGTCGAGATCGAGCCGGCGCGTGAACATCCCGAGCGATCCGTCCGGCTGGCGCGGCCATTGCCGTTCCGGCCGATCCCAATAGAGCTCGACACCGTTCTCGTCGGGGTCGCGCAGATAAAGCGCTTCGCTGACGCCGTGATCGCTAGCGCCATCGAGTTTGATTCCGGCACTCATCACGCGATGCAGCGCATCGGCCAGCGCAGGTCGCGTCGGATAAAGAATCGCGGTGTGAAACAGTCCCGTCGTTCCCGGCGGTGGAGGATGGCCGCCTTTGCTTTCCCAGGTGTTCAGCCGATATGGTGATGATAGCCGCCGGCCGAAATGAATGCCGCGCCGGAGCTCAGGCGCTGCATCACCTCGAAGCCGAGCACGCCGCAGTAAAATCCCAGCGCGCGATCGAGATCGGCGACCTTGAGATGCACATGCCCGATCCGCGTTCCCCGCGATGATGGGTGTCGGATTGTCGGGCATGTCTTCTCCGTTTGCTGCAGTGGCGCCTTTCCGATTTATGCAACGGCCATCCGTTACGCAAGATCGGAGACCTCTCCTCCGGCAGACCGAACTCGAAGGTGTTGAGCGTCATCGAGACCATGGTGTAGTAGCCGCACAGCCCGATCACTTCGGTCAGCCCGCGCAAGGTCAGCACTTTCACCGGCTTCGTCGTAGAGGCCCTGGCTAAGGCCGTGACCTTCGTGCAGTGACCTTGCGACGTCGTAGATCACTTGTCCCTGGGGTTCGTCGAACCGCGGCGTGCGGCGATTCCTGATGTCTTCGATGATGGCGGGATCCATACCGCCCTTGAGCGCGAGACGCTTATGGGCGAACCATTCGTAATGCGAGGTCCAGTGCCGCGCGGTCACGAGGATCGCGATCTCCGACAGTTTGGCTGGAAATATCGTATCGAACCGCAATACGCCGCCGAGGCGTGTGGCGTGCCGCGCCATCTCCGGGCTGTTGAGCCAGGCCATCATCGGCGCCGGCGGCGCGCCGCGCTTGCCCGCGATCGATTCGTCGTAGGTTTCTTTCTGCTCCGCGCTCATTTCGCCTGGCGAAAGCAACTTTAGCCGCATCGGGGTTTCCTCTTGTTTTTCAATCGTTGCGGCTTTGCGCATACACCCGATCGGAGACCAAGGCCACATCCGTGGCCGCATGGGTGCATCAGTGACATATTGAATTCCGCGATGCCGGGGCTAAGGTCGATCCAACAATAGATGATGGAAACGCCGATATGTCCGATCTGGAAGATTTTCGCCGTGAGACACGTGCGTGGCTTGAAGCCAATTGTCCGCCCGAGATGCGCCGTCCGATGACCTCGGAAGAGGATACGTTCTGGGGCGGCCGCAATGCCAAATTCTCCTCCGGGCCGCAGCGCATCTGGTTCGAGCGGATGCGCGACAAGGGTTGGACCGTTCCGCATTGGCCAAAGGAATATGGCGGCGGCGGGCTCGATGCGGAGCAGACCAAGATTGTCCGCCAGGAGATGGCGGCGCTCGGCGCGCGCCTGCCGCTGACGTCGTTCGGCATTTCGATGCTCGGGCCCGCGTTATTGAAATACGGCACTGACGCGCAGAAGAAAGAACACCTGCCCAGGATCGCGGCCGGCCTGATCCGCTGGTGCCAGGGCTATTCCGAACCGAACGCCGGATCGGATCTAGCGTCGCTGCAGACCCGGGCTGAAAGCGATGGCGACGACTTCATCATCAACGGCCAGAAGATCTGGACTTCCTATGCCAATTTCGCCGACTGGATTTTCTGTCTGGTGCGCACCGACAGCAGCGCCAAAAAGCATGATGGCATCAGCTTCATTCTGTTCGACATGGCGTCCAGGGGCGTCTCGACCAAACCCATTCTGTTGATCTCCGGCCGTTCGCCATTCTGCGAAACGTTCTTTGACAGCGTCCGCGTGCCGAAGGCCAATGTGATCGGCACCGTCAATCGCGGCTGGGACGTCGCCAAATATCTGCTGCAGCATGAGCGCGCGATGATTTCCGGCATGGGTGAGCGTGGTGTCGGCCGGCCGCTCGGGCAAGTCGCTGCGGATTTCGGTCGGGACCGACGAGCAGGGCCGTCTGGAGGATCCGATGCTGCGCGGACAAATCGCGGCCTTCGAGATCGACGAGGCGGCGCTGGCCTGCGCCGCCGAGCGCGCGGTCGATCTCGCCAAGGCCGGTCAGGCGCATCCGGCGTTTTCCTCGGCGATGAAATATTACGGCAACCGAGCTGAACAAGCGCCGCTTCGAACTCCTGATGTCTGCCGGCGGTACCGACGCGCTGGAATGGGAAAGCGAGCGCTCAAAGGAAGGCGCCCGGCCGCGCGCCTGGCTGCGCACCAAGGCCAATTCGATCGAGGGCGGTACATCGGAAGTGATGCTCGGCATCGTGGCCAAGCGGATTCTCGATCTGCCGGGGGCTTAGGAACTCTTATACGTCATTCCGGGATGGTCCGAAGGACCAGACCCGGAATCTCGAGATTCCAGGCTCGATGCTTTCGCATCGCCCCGGAATGACAATTGCAATCACCTGTTTAAAACGGGATTCTCAAATGGCACTCGTCTCACCGAAGAACAGTCGATGTTGCGCGATAGCGCGCGCGGGCTCATCAGCGACAAGGCGCCGGTGTCGCATCTGCGGCAGTTGCGTGACACCAAAGACGCGACCGGGTTCTCCCGCGATCTGTGGAAGACCTTCGCCGAGATGGGTTTCTCCGGCTTGCTGGTGCCGGAAGATTTCGGGGGCAGCGGCCTGGGCTGCGTCGAGGCCGGCGTGGTGATGGAGGAGATCGGCCGCACGCTGATGCCGTCGCCGTTTCTGGCCACCGCCGTGCTGGCGGCTTCCGCTTTGTCGCGCGGCGGCAGCGCCGCACAAAAGTCCGAGCACCTGCCGAAAATTGCCGATGGCTCGCTCCTGGCGGCGCTCGCCATCGACGAAGGGGCAAAGCATCGCCCGCTGCATACGGCGATGCAGGCGGTGCGTTCCGGCAATGGGTTCAGGCTTCAGGGCGACAAGGCCTTTGTGGTCGACGGCCACACAGCGGGTCTCTTGATTGTGGCGGCACGCACCGCGGGTGCTCCCGGCGAGCGCGATGGGCTGACGCTGTTCCTGGTCGATCCCAAAATCCGGGGTATCGAGACCGAACGCACCGCGATGGTCGACTCGCACAACGCCGCCCGGATCAAATTCGACAATGTCGAGATCAATGCCGATGGCGTACTCGGCGAGGTCGATCAGGGTGGCGCGTTGCTGGAAGGCCTGCTCAATATTGGCCGCGGCGCGGTAGCGTCCGAAATGGTCGGAGTCAGCGAGGAAGTGTTCGGCCGCACCGTCGGCTATCTCAGGGAGCGCAAGCAATTCGGCAAGTTAATTGGCGAATTCCAGGCGCTGCAGCATCGCGCCGCGCAGCTTTATATCGAAATCGAAATCACCCGAGCCGCGGTGCTGAAAGCGCTGCAGACCCTCGACGGCAATTTCGAGAATGCCGGTGCGGCGGTGGCGGTCGCCAAGGCGCGCGCCGGTTCAACCGCGACGCTGGCGGTTCAGGAGGGCGTGCAGATGCATGGCGGCATGGCATGACCGACCAGTTCGATATCGGCTTTTTCATGAAGCGCGCGCGGGTCTGCCAGGAATTGTTCGGCGACGCGAATTTTCACGCCGATCAACTGGCGCGGATGAAGAGTTATTGAGGGCTGGCCGTCATTCCGGGGCGCGCGTCGCACTCAGTCGTCATCGCCCGGCTTGACGGGGCGATCCAGTACTCCGCGGCGTTCGGAATAGAGCACAACGGCCGCGGCGTACTGGATCACCCGCCTTCGCGGGTGATGACAGGCTGTGGCGAACTTGCGGGCTAAGCCTCGGTCTTACCTGATCGGCGGCGCGTACTGGATGCCGCCGGCGTTCCAGAGCTGGTTGAGGCCGCGGGGGATGCCGAGCTTCGATCCCGAGCCGACATTGCGCTCATAGACTTCGCCGTAATTGCCGACGCGGCGGATGATGCGAACCGCCAGTCCCCTGGTCAGCCCGAGATCTTCGCCGTAATTGCCTTCGGTCCCGACCAGCCGCATCACGTCGGGCTTCTTCGACTTCAACGCCTCATCGATGTTCTTCGAGGTGATGCCGAGTTCTTCGGCATTGATCATCGCATACAAGGTCCACTTCACGATCAGCATCCAGTCATCGTCGCGCTCGCGCACCACGGGAGCCAGCGGCTCCTTTGAAATGACATCGGGCAGGATGACGTGATCGCCCGGCTTGCCGAGGTTCAGGCGCAGCGCATAAAGCTGGGAGACGTCGGCGGTGAGGGTATCGCACTGCCCGCTATCATAGGCCTTGATGACCTCTTCCAGTTTGGCGAACTTCATCTCCTGATATTTGATGTTGTTGGCGCGGAAATAGTCGGCGAGGTTGAGCTGGGTGGTGGTTTCCGCCTGCACGCAGACCTTGCTGCCGTTGAGATCGAGCGCGGAATCGATATTGCGCGACCTCGGTGTCATGAATCCTTCGCCGTCATAATAGGCCACGGCCGGAAAATAGAGGTCGTAGGACGTTTCGCGCGACATGCTCCAGGTCGAGTTGCGGGAGAGAATATCGACCTTGCGGTTCTGCAATTCCTTGAAACGCTCATTGGCGTCGAGTGGAATGAATTTCGCTTTGGTAGGATCGTCAAAGATCGCCGCGGCCACCGCGCGGCAGAAATCGACGTCGAAGCCGGTCCAGTTGCCCTTGTCGTCGGGGATCGAGAAGCCGGGCAGGCCGGTGTTGACGCCGCACAACACCTCGCCGCGGCGGATGGTCCGTTTCAGGGTCCGCGTGTCGTAGCGTTCATAGGTGATGGCAGCCGCCGCGACCGCGACTGCGATCGCCAGCCCAATCAGGAGGCCGCCTCGAAATGTGCGCATGATTTGTCTCTCGCAATATCGTGAAAATAATGAGCGGCTCTGGGAAAGCAGCCGTTGGTTACAATTCGGCTTCTGCGCACGACAACCTTGGTGCCGACCGGCACGCGCTCATAGAGGTCGGCGACATCGGCGTTGACCAGCCGGAAACAGCCGGACGATACGGCTGTGCCGATCGTATCCGGCCGGTTGGTGCCGTGGATGCGATAGACGGTCGTGCCGAGATACATCGCGCGGGCGCCGAGCGGGTTACCCGGTCCGCCGGCCATGAAGCGCGGCAGATAGGGCTGCCGCACGATCATTTCCGGCGGCGGCGTCCAATCCGGCCATTCCGCCTTGCGCGAAATGTTCAGCAGTCCCTGCCATTGAAATCCATCGCGGCCGACGCCGATGCCATAGCGTATGGCGCGGCCGTTGCCCTGGATCAGATAGAGATGGCGCTCCGCGGTTGAGATGATGATGGTGCCCGGCGGCTCGGTCGAGCGATAGTACACCATCTGCTTGCGGTATTCCGGATCGAGTTCGACGGAATCATCCGCCAGCAGTCCGGGCTGGTCGCCGACGTCAGGTTGCTGTGCGTAGCTTTGCGAAATCGAAAGCGTCAGGCCAACAGCGGCAGTCACCATCCAGATCAGGTGCCGGAATTTTGTCATCGACGCGCTCCTTATTGGCCGCTTCGGCATCATGGTTTGCCAAATCACTCCACCATCAAATCTCAGGGACGGCGTGAAGGCAAGCAATCCGGGTATCCTGCTGGTATATTTGATATTTTTAGCAAGGTCCGAGCACATAAAACCGTCTCAAAAAGCTCATTTTGGCGCGATCCAGAGCCGCAGGCCGAATGACACGGGGCAACCGTGCCGACGCCGCCGAGCCAAAGCGCGAAAAACCACAGCAGGCGCTGCGCCAGCGGCCGCATTTTGGGCGGCGCAGGCATTAGTGATAGCCGCTCCCGGCTTTCACCTTGCCGCGAAATACCCAATAGGCCCAGCCGGTATAGCCGAGGATCAGCGGCACCAGCACGGAGACGCCAAACAGCATGAAGACCTGACTGTTTTTCAGGCGAGGCCGCCTGCCAGATGGTGATGCTCTGCGGCACGATATAGGGCCACATGCTGATGCCGAGCCCGGCATAGGACAGTGCGAACAACGCCAGCGACAGAAAGAACGGCTGATAATCCCGCTTGCTGGCGAGGCTGCGCAGCAACATCACGGGCGACGGCAGCGACCGCAATCGGTACCGGAGCGGTCAGGATCACATTCGGCCAGGTGAACCAGCGCTGGGCATATTGAACATGCAGGAATGGCGTGGCGATGCTGACCGCGCCGATCGCGCCCAGCATCGCAAACAAGAAAACCCAGCTCAGATGATAGGCCTTGTCGCGAAGCCCGCCTTCGGTCTTGAGCACCAGCCATGTCGCGCCGAGCAGCGCATAGCCGATGGCGAGCGCAAGGCCGGTCAGGATGCTGAAGGGCGTCAGCCAGTCCCCACCAGCCGCCGGCATAATGCCGCCCGTCGACATGAATGCCCTGCAGGATGGCGCCGAGCGCGATCCCCTGTGCCAGTGCCGCCACTAGCGATCCGCCGGCAAAGGCGAGATCCCAGCGGTTTCGCCCGGTCTGCGTGGTGCGCCAGCGGAATTCAAAGGCGACGCCGCGAAAGATCAGCCCGATCAACATCGCGATGATCGGCGTGTATAGCGCCGGCATCAGCACCGCATAGGCCAGCGGAAACGCCGCCATCATGCCGCCGCCGCCGAGCACCAGCCAGGTTTCGTTGCCGTCCCAGACCGGCGCCACCGTGTTCATGATGACGTCGCGGTCGGTTTTGTTGGGAAACAGCGGAAAGAGTATGCCGAGACCGAGATCGAACCCGTCCATCACCACATAGACAAAGACCGCGAAGGCGATGATGAACGCCCAGATGGTTGCGATATCGACGCTGCTGGCCATCAGGCGGCTCCGCCGGTTACGGCACCTGCCGCGGGCGTAATGCCAGCGGCGCGGGCAGGAATATCGCCGCTCGGTCCCTGCTCGCCTGGATGCGGCGGCAGCGCCATCAATCGCAGAATGTAGATCACGCCGGCAGAGAACACCGCGAAATAGACGATTACGAATGCGATCAGCGACGAGGCGACCGCGGGGGCTGCCAAAGGCGAAGCCGATTCAACCGTTCGCAACAATCCGTAGACCGTGAACGGCTGGCGACCGGTCTCGGTGGTGATCCAGCCTGCGAGCACGGCTATAAAGCCCGCCGGTCCCATCGCCATCGCGAACATATGCAACAGGCGGGATTGATACAGCGTGCCGCGCCAGCGATTCCAGAGGCTGAACAGGCCAAGCCCGAGCATCAGAAATCCCAATCCGACCATGATCCGGAACGTCCAGAAGGTAATCGGCACCGGCGGCCAGTTTTCGCGCGGCACGGTGTCGAGGCCGGCCATCGGGGCGTTGGGCGAATGTTTCAGAATCAGCGAACCCAGTTTCGGAATCTCGACCGCGTATTTGACCTTGCCGGCGGCCTGGTCGGGCAGGCCAAACAGGATCAGCGGCGCGCCGTCCTTGTGGCTCTCGTAATGGCCTTCCATCGCCATGATTTTGGTAGGCTGATGCTCCAGCGTGTTGAGGCCGTGCTGGTCGCCCGCAAGGATCTGGACCGGCGCCACCAATGTGGCCATCCACATCGCCATCGAAAACATCACCCGCGCGCCGGGCAGATGCTGGTCGCGCCACAGATGAAACGCTCCGACGGCGCCCACCACCAACGACGTCGTGAGATAGGCCGCCAGCACCATGTGGACGAGACGATAGGGGAACGAGGGATTGAAGATCACCTTGAGCCAGTCGGCGGCGATGAATTGCCCGTCGGCATTGACGGCATAGCCGGTCGGCGTCTGCATCCAGGAATTGGCGGAGAGAATCCAGAACGCCGAGATCAGTGTGCCGGTCGCGACCATCAAGGTGGCGAGGAAATGCAGCCTGTGGCCGACCCGCTCGAGGCCGAACAGCATCACCCCGAGAAAGCCCGCTTCGAGAAAGAACGCGGTGAGCACCTCATAGGCCATTAACGGGCCGATGATGGGACCGGTCTTGTCCGCAAACACCGACCAGTTGGTGCCGAACTGGTATGGACATCACGATGCCCGATACGACGCCCATCCCGAAAGTGACGGCGAAAATCTTCAGCCAGTAATTAAACAGGTTGATGAAGACCTCGCGCCCGGTCCACAGCCAGAGTCCTTCAAGCACCGCAAGGTAGCTTGCAAGCCCGATCGTGAAGGCCGGGAACACGATGTGGAACGACATCGTGAAGGCGAACTGCGCCCGGGCCAACACAGCGGCATCCAAGCCCTCGAACATGGCATCCATCCATCGTTAGGCCGGGACCTTATCGCGCTTATGGTTCCGTTGGAACTACACAAGTGGATGAGGTCGCACGTCGGAGGGATGGCGGCCATCTCTGAAAAGCGGCGAGCATGGCCGCAGATACGAGAACGACCCGGGAAGGTCATTCCATTCGGGTCGTTAAAGGTCTTTGAAAGCGATATTTGACGCCTAATTCACGCCGCCAGGGTATCGACGCCGGCCACCCGGAGCAGATCGGCGAGCTGCTTGCGGGCATAAAACATCCGGGTTTTCACCGTGCTTTGCGGGATACCGATGATCTTGCCGACCTCTTCGACCGATTTCTCGTGATAATAGACAAGGTTGATGATCTCTCGGTGGGCCGGCGACAGTTTCGCGACGCAGGCGCGCAGAATGGCGCTGGTGTTGCTGCGATCCAGCGAGGCTTCCGGGGTGTCGGCTTCGTCGGCAATTTCGAGCACGTCTTCCTGGTCGATGTCCTCATGCCGGCGCTGACGCAGCGTGGTCAGCGCCTTGAAGCGGGCAATCGACAACAGCCAGGTGGAAACCTGGGAGCGGCCTTCGAACTGACTGGCGGTGCGCCAGACGTCAAGGAAGACCTGGCTGACAAGATCTTCCGCCATGGTGGCATCCCGCACCATGCGGAGGACGAAACGGTAAACCCGCACATTGTGACGGGAATAGAGGATGTGCATCGCTGTACGGCCGCCATCGGCAATACTTTCCAGTAGCATCTCATCCGAGGTCGCCTGGGCGGCGAGAATGCCTTGGCGGGCTGCTTCATTGATGGCAATGACGTTCTGCATGACAGGCTCCCACTGACCGCTACGTTGCGGCGCTTCGTTGGGCAAATTGGTAAAGAGCCCAACATTTCCGGACGTCTGCACGAACAGCGGAAAATGGTTTCATGCGCAGGAGAATTGTTTCGTCGTCACTTTGACGACGAAACATTCGAACAGGAAATGTGAGCAATTTGAACGAGGTAAATTTTAGGTTGTTGTGTCGCCGCTGAGCGGGCCGCCTTCGCCGCGAATGCGGAACTTTTCCGCGATTGCGATTTTACGCGTTTTTCGATCCAAAACCGTTGGTATCCGCGGCCTATTTTCGTTCGGTACAGGTCCGGAGACAGGCCTCACGGCCCGGGCGGTCGGTCCGGAATGACTCAACAAACCCGCCCTTGCGCTGGGTCACAAAAACCGTCTTTCCGTCGGGGCCGCCAAAGGCGAGATTGGTCGGCTCCTTGGCATTGAGCGGTATTTCCCGCTTCAATTTCCCCTGGGGGCTCAGCACGGCGATGGTGCCTTTGAGGATGCGCGCCACAAACAGGTCTCCCCCTGTGTCGGTGCGCAGGCCGTCGATATCGAAATCGTCGAATCGCTTCACGAGTCTGGCTGAGAGAAGATGGCTGCCGTCGATCCGGTACGACCAGATTTCTCTTGTATCGGATTCGCCGACATAGAGCGTCTTGCCGTCCGGGCTGAGATCGATCCCGTTGGTGGTGCTCATATGGCGATCGGCGATCATCCTTTCGCCGGTGACGGTGCCGTCGGCGGATTTCCCAACCCGCCAGACCTGCCCGTCGTGTCGTTTCCAATGAGGGTCGCTCGCATAGATCGTGCCGTCCATCGCGATCGTCATGTCGTTGGGCTGATTGAAATCGTCGGAATGGAAATAGGTTTCGACGTCTTTGCCGTCCGCACCGACCAGGAAGATATTGTGCTTCTTGTAATCGGCGACGAACATGCGGCCGTCGCGATCGAAACGGATTGCGACTCCCACGCTGCCTTCCGGCAGCACTGCGAACAGTTCCGATTGCGACGCGCCAGCCGGCAGTTTGCCGATCGTGCCAGGCTTGCCGAAATTGACGACGTAGAGGTTGCCGCTCTGGTCGACCGCCGGTCCTTCGATACCGAAGGTGTATTCGCCGGCCGGCGTGACTTGCCGGCTTTGGAATCTGGCTTCCTGCGCGATCGCGGAGGACGCGATGATCCAGCAAACGACAAGCTCGCAAAAGAACAAGAATGTTCCGTTCAATATCGTCACCGTTCGCATCTCGGCACTTGCCGTTCAAATACAGGTCGGCCGGACAGGTGATGCGGCGGCAGGTCGGCGTTTGCTTCGGGGCTTGTCGCCTCGAATTGCGCCGCATTCGTGTTCTCTGCGGGTCAGAAAACCCTCATGATACGCCAACTTATAACGCCACCTTTGGTTTTGCTTTAAAAGGCCGGCAAATATGTGCCTCGGTCCATGGAGCGCTGGTATGACGAAGCGGATATTGAAAACCTCGGCGGCTCTCTTTCTCATCGCAATATCAGGTCAATCCGCGGCCTCGGCGGCGCCCGCGAGTACGTCAGGCGCGACGGCTCTCGCGGTCGCCGCGGTCGTGGCGCAGTACTCGCCGCTTCTGAGCGCTTACGAGCAAAGGCTGATCGCAGGCATATTCAACGGCAACGTCAAGTCCGGCGACAAACGCAAATTGTCGGTTACCGCCGAGAGCATCACGTGCAGGATCAGCAACGTCGCGATTGCCAAACGAAGCTGCGAACTGACCTTCACGAAGGGCAAGCGCAGCCTGAAGGGCCGTGAGGCCAACGAGCTCTTCGCCACGTTGGGTTCTGCGGGCGTGGTGGCGGAAGGCGCGGCCGGCTCGATGATCGAAGGCGTCACCAAGCTGAATTGCACGCTCGAGCCCGCTGTCATCAAGGACAATTCCGGCGGCGGCGCCGACTGCGCGTTCGGCACGGACCAGTAACCGCGCAAGACTTCAGATCAGGTCTTGTCGCCGGTCGGCGAGAACAGGTATCCGCCGCCGCGAATGGTGCGGATCACCGCCGGCTTGGTCGGGTCCGGCTCGATCTTGCGCCGGATGCGCATGATGCGCAGATCGACCGCGCGGTCGAAGGCTTCGCTGTCGCGGGCGTTGGCCAGTTCCAGCAGGCGCTCGCGCGACAGCACCCGCTTCGGGTTCGCCGCGAACACTTTCAGCAGTCCGAATTCGGAAGCCGTCAGCGGATGCTCGTTGCCTTCGTCGTCGCGCAGCGCCTGCGCCTCGAGGTCGAGCCATTTGGTTCCGAACCGCACCAGCTGGTCTTTCGCTGCTTTGGTCCCGGCCGCTTCCGGCGTCGTGGCCTGCGCCCGGACCGGCGCGCTGCGCCGTAACACCGAGCGGATTCGCGCCATCAATTCGCGCAATTCACAGGGCTTTGCGACGTAATCGTCGGCGCCGAGTTCGAGCCCGACCACGCGGTCGATCGGACTTGCGGTCGCCGTCAGCATGATGACGGGAACATTGGTGCGGCTTTTCAGGTCGCGAATGATGGAAAGCCCGTCTTCCTCCGGCATATTCAGGTCGAGCACCACAAGATCGGGCACGGTGACCTCGATTGCGCCGCGCAGGCTCTTGCCGCCGTCGCAAAGCGTCACGGTGAAGCCGTGCATCTTGAGATAATCGCCGACCATCTCGCGGGCCGGCGCCTCGTCGTCGACTATGATAATGTGTTGACTTTGGGTCATGTCATTATTCGATCATGCGTCTGTCGCGGGCAGTATGACGGTGAAGGTGGATCCCTGTCCCGGGCCGGTGCTATCAGCCGTGACTTCGCCGCCATGCATGTCGATGATGCGTTTGACGATCGATAGACCGAGACCCGTCGAGCTTTCGCCGCCGGTCGGTTTGGCGGAAAGCCGTTGGAACCGGCCGAACAGCCGTCCGAGATCCTCTGGCGACAGGCCGGCGCCTTCGTCGGCGATCCGGATGATGGTGTTGTTCTTCTCGTGGTTCACCAGCATGGCGATCTTGCCGCCGATCGGACTGTATTTGATGGCGTTGCTGACGAGATTGTCGATCGCCTCGCGGATCCGGTCGGCGTCGCACATGGTGACGATATTCGGTGGCGCCGACACTGTGATGGTCTGCTGCTTGTTGACGGCCGACGGCTGATTGGCATCGGCGACTTCCCGGACCAGGCCCGCGACATCGACCGGCTCGCGGCGGATGGTGATGTCGAAGGCGTCGGCCATCGCGTCCGAAATCAGGTGATCGACCATCGAGGTCAGCCGCTTGGTGGCGTCGCGGATGTGCTCGACCTGGGAGGTGACGCTCTCCCTGGATGAGCCGGCGCCGATCAATTCGGTCAGCATTTCGGTGCGGCCGAGAATGACGCCAAGCGGATTCTTCAAATCATGGGCGACGGTGCCGAGAATTTCGTTCTTGAAGCCGTTGGCGCGCTGCAGCCGCAGCCATTGCGCCGACAGCCGGCGGTTGGCCTGCATCAGCGCGCGGGTGCGCTGGGCGACGCGGTCTTCGAGCTGCGTGTTGGCTTCGTGCAGCTGCTGATACAAAATGACATTGTCGAAGGCGATCGAAAGCCGGCTGCCGAAAATCTCGACCAGTGAGCGGTCGGTTTCGGACAGTTGACGCTCGGCCTGCAGCAACACCACCACTTCGCGTCCGCTGCCGGTGCGAACATAGAGCACGGTGCGGTGGTCGACGAATTCATGCTTGCGGCGCTTGAAGGCGGCTTCCACCATCGAGCGCAAGTCAGCGTCGAGCGATTTGGATCCGGCGACGCCGATGAAGCGGCTGTAGCAGCCGGAGCCGGCCAGCACGGAAAAATCGTTGCCGACCACGCCGCCATCGCGCAGCACCAGAATCCCGGCGCAATCGACATTCAATAGCGAGGCGATTTGCGTCAGCACGCCTTCGGCCAGGCGCTGCATGGATTTGAAGTCGTACAGGGTCGAGGCGGCATCGATAATGATTTCCAGCCCGCGCCTGGTCTGGACCATGCGTTCCAGCTGCTGATAGCTGCGCAACGCCGCGGTCAGCGAGGTGAACAGCTTGTCGGCGGTGAGCTCGGTCTTCGCCTTGTAGTCGTTGATGTCGTACTGCACGATCACGCGGCGCTCCGGCGCCTGCCCGGGCTGGCCGGTGCGCAGGATGATGCGGACGGTCTCGTTGTTGAGTTCATTGCGAATGTATTCGACGAGATCGAGGCCGGCGGCGTCGGTTTCCATGATGACGTCGAGCAGCACGGCCGCGATGTCGGGATGCGCGCGCATCAAGGTCCGGCCCTCGGCGGCCGAATAGGCCGATAGGATCTCGAGCGACTGCCCATTGAGATTGTAGTCGCTCAGCGCAAAACGGGTGCCTTCATGCACGGCCTGATCGTCATCGATGACCGCGACCTTCCACTTGCGTGCTGTCGACGTTTCCGGAACCGTTCCGGTATCGTCGATCAGGTGGAGGACATCGTCCTGTTCGGCCATTGAGCAGTCCCGTCACTTGCTGAGTCTTCGGTCGCCGAGCCGCCTTTGGCGACCCTCGGTATAATAATGCGAAAAGTGGTGCCTTGTCCTAGTCTTGAATCCAGCATCATCCGGCCGCCAAGCTGCTGGGTGACGAGATTATAGACAATATGCAGGCCGAGGCCCGTCCCGCCCTCGTTGCGGCGCGTGGTAAAGAACGGATCGAAAGCCTGCCGCTGCACGTCCGGCGACATTCCGGCGCCATCGTCGGCGAAAATGATCTCGACGTCGTCATTGCCGCGCGGGCGTCCTGAAATCGAGATCGTTCCGGAGCGTCCGTCGCCGAAGGCGTGATTGGCGGCATTGAGGAACAGATTGGTCAAAATCTGGCCATAGGAGCCCGGGTAACCGTCGATGATCAGGCCTTCGGGTACCTCCACCGACAGGGCGATCGACGCCTTTTTCAGGGCCGGCCGCAGGCTGGCGATGATCTGGTCGGTCGCCTCGCTCAGGCTGAATTGCCGGCGTTCGGCATGCGAGCGGTCCACTGCGACCTGCTTGAAGGACTGAATCAGTTCGCCGGCGCGATGCAGATTGCTGACCAGTTGCTGGGCGGCATCGCGCGAGGTCCGGACGAATTCCTCGAGTTGCGATCGCCGCAGCCCGGTTCCGGAATTGACCTCGGCCTCGAATATCTCGGTACGGCGCGCAAAACTGGAAGCAACTGTCAGGCTGATGCCGATCGGGTTGTTCACTTCGTGGGCGACCCCGGCGACCAGCCCGCCCAACGCGGCCAGGCGTTCGGCGTCGATCAGGTTTTGCTGCGCGGCATTCAACTCGTGCAGGGCGTTTTCGGCCTTTTCCTTGGAGGCGCGCAGTTCGTCCTCGGTCTTGCGCTTGGCAATGGCGTTTTTCGCGGAACACCTCGACGGCGCGCGCCATCGCGCCGACCTCGTCCCTGGCGGCCGTTCCCTGGACGCGCCGGTTATAGTCGCCCGACGTGATCGCCTGCATCGCCGTCATGATCTGCTGCAACGGCAGTCGGATGCTGAGCGCGATGACGACGCCCGCGGTGATGATGATGCCGAGAAAGATCACGGCGATCGACAGCACCTTGCGCGAGATGTCGGCCAGCGTCCGGTCGAAGGTCTCCTGCGCTTTCTGTTCGCGCTGGCGCATCTTGATCGACAGTTCGTCGACGGTGTTGCTGGCTTCGGCCTGGCTGGCGTCGATCGCGTCGCGCAGCAGTTCGGTTCGGGTCGTGAGCTGCTCCGACAATTTCGTCAGGCCGTTTCGCAGCGCCGCCGCCCGCGCATTCAATCGCTGCAACGCCATCCGCTGCAGATCATTGTCGGCAAGGTCGGCCATCACAGGGATGGTCTGTTCGATCGTTTCGGTATTGCGGCGGGCTTCCTCGGCGGAAGCGGTCGCCAGCGAAAGATAATAGGCGTTGGCGGCAACCAGCATTGCGGTGAACGCTTCGCGGGACTTTCCAAGTGACGGCCAGATCAGCGCATCGCGGTGACCCGTTGCGCCCTCGATGATCGAGTAGAGCCCGGCCATGTCCCGCGCCGGGGTCAGCACCTCGTCCTCATAGGTTTTTGAAATGGTCGCCTGCACGTCGCGCAATTCGCCGAAGCCGTTGAGGAAGCGCTCGGTAACGCGCTCAAGCTGCTGCACCGAGCCCGACAGCACCGGATCCGTCGAGGCGCGCGTGGTCAGGGTGCCGAGAACGGTTTCGCGCAGATGCGATATCTCGGCGAATAATTCCGGGCTGGGCTGCGTGATGTAGCGATGGATCAGGTTCTGCAAATGGCCGGTTTCGCTTTCCAGCAGCGCCAGGATCTTGTCGGATTCCCGCACCTGCCGCACATCATCCCAGGCCGAACCGAGTACCTGGACGCCATTCCAGATCATCGCAACCAGCACCACGACAACCGCCGAATTGAGCGCCGCGATCGACAGGATGCGCCAGCGGATCGGTACCGCGCGGACCAGCCCAACGGCGCGCGCGCGGCCTCGCGCGGCGAAACTCGCCGGCCGGTCCTCCGCCTCGCTGTGCTGGGATGCCGCTGCGACCAATTCAGTCCACCCTGCGAATGCGTTCGATCAACTCCGCGGCTGCGGGGTCACGTTTTACCTTGGCATAGATTCCATCCATCGCCGCCTCGAAAGGCTTGCGGTCGAAATCGGTGACGATTGTCACGCCGGCGTTTTCGGCCTGCCGGCGCGATCGTTCCTCAAGATCCTTCCATCTCGCGCGCATGAAATGGCTCGACTCGAGCGCCGCCTCGCGAAAGATCTTGCGGTCTTCGGCGGAGAGGCTTTCCCAGGCCTTTTGCGACATCACCAGCACTTCCGGGCTCATCGTATGTTCGGTGAGGGTGTAGTAGCCGGCATATTTATAGTGGTCCGTGGTGACAAAGGACGGCCAGTTGTTTTCCGCGCCGTCGATCAGCTTGGTGGCAAGCCCGGTGCGAACTTGCCCGTAGGGCAGTTCGATCGGATCTGCGCCCAGCGCCTTGATCATGTCGGACATCAACTCGGATTGCTGCACGCGAAGCCTTAATCCCTTCATATCCGCGACGGTGCGGACCGGCCGGACGCTGTTGTAGATCGACCTCGCGCCTGAATCATAGAACGTCAGGCCGACGAACCCATAGGGCTCGAAGCTGTCGAGAATGGAGGTGCCGATCGGTCCGTCCATCACCTTCTGCATGTGCTCGATGGAGCGAAACAGGAACGGCATCGCCAGCACATTCATCGCCGGCACGAAGGCTCCGATCGGCGCGACATTGGTACGGTTGAGATCGATCGCGCCGACGCGGGTCTGTTCGATGGTCTCCTTTTCCTCGCCGAGCTGGCGCGAATGAAAAACCCGGATCTGATGACGGCCGCCGCTGCGCTCCGCGATCAGGCGGCCCATATAGCGCAGCGCCTCGACCGTCGGATAATCTTCGTTCTGGGTGTCTGCAGCGCGAAATTCCCGCGCCCATGCGCCTCGGGTTACTCCCGTCAGAAGCAGCGCAACGACCATGATCGTGGTCCGCCAAACACCGGCGCGGCTGTACACTGGCACTTCATCCCCCTGTGATGGTGTCGGTGATCGGAACGAAAGGTTCAACGCAGGCTAGCAGAAGGTTTCCACGATCGCAGTTCCCGCGCGGCGATCGCAAGAGCGACATCTCGATGGACTGACAGTCCAACTGTCGCCTAAGGAAACAGCGATTTTAATATCTGCCTATCAAACGAGCAATGGCATTTCTTTGTATGCAATGATCTCGCCCGGCAACGGCGCTGAATTGGCCTCCGGAAAATTCATAACCGAAGTTAAATCAGGGGTTTAGTACCGGCGTAAGCTTTCAGTAAGATTTGGCACGAACCTTGCGACATCTGTTCTCCAAAAGCCGATTTCCTCGTGCGTTGGAGCATCAGATGAAGCGCCGCGATTTTCTCAAATCCGTAACCGGTGTCGCCGCCGGCGCCATGGTGCCCGCGCCCGCGATCTGGTCTGCCGCCAAGGCCGACGCCCGTTCGGAGACGCTACTGGTCGTCACCGAAAACGGCCCCAACAACCTGGATATCCATGGCGTCGGCACCAACCGTTCCGGCTACGAGACCTCGTGGAATTGCTACGACCGGCTGATCAGCCATGAAACCAAGACGCTGCCGGATGGCACGCTGTCCTACGACCGCGACAAGTTCAAACCCGAACTCGCCGAGGACATGAACATCGGCGACATGTCGGTGACCTTCAAACTGAAGAAGAACGCGAAATTCCACGACGGCACGCCGGTCACCGCCAAGGATGTCAAATGGTCGCTCGATCGCTCGGTGACCGTCGGCGGCTTCCCCACGGTGCAGATGAAGGCCGGCTCGCTGGTCAACAAGGAACAGTTCGTCATCGTTGACGACAGCACCGTCCGCGTCGACTTCATCAAGAAGGATCGCCTGACGATTCCCGATCTCGCGGTGATCGTGCCGAGCGTCTACAATTCCGAACTGCTGAAGACCAAGGCCACGGAAAAGGATCCCTGGGCACTCGAATACACCAAGAGCAACACCGCCGGCGGCGGCGCCTACAAAGTGACGAGCTGGAAGCCTGGGGTCGAAACGGTCTACGAGCGCCATGACGACTGGGTTGGCGGCAAACTGCCCCAACTCAAGAAGATCATCTGGCGCACGATTCCCTCGCAGGGCAACCGCCGTGCGCTGATGGAGCGCGGCGATGCCGATATCTCCTTCGATCTGTCGAGCAAGGACACCTCGGAGATGAAGAAGGCGAACAAGCTCGTCATCATCTCCAATCCGATCGGCAACGGCATGTACTGCGTCGAGTTGAACGTGAAGACCCCGCCGTTCGACAATCCGAAGGTGCGGCAGGCGATCGCCTATGCGCTGCCTTACCAGAAGATCATGGACGCGGCGATGTTCGGTCTGGCCAATCCGCTATTCGGCGGCCCGTCGAACAAGGTCACCGATATCACTTGGCCGGCGAAAACCGGCTACAGCGATGATATCGCCAAGGCCAAGGCGCTGATGGCGGAAAGCGGCGTGTCCAATATCGACACCACGGTCTCTTTCGATCTCGGCGCCGGCGACATTTGCGAGCCGATCGCCGTGCTGGTGCAGGAAGCGCTCGGCCAGATCGGTATCAAGACCGCGATTAACAAGGTGCCGGGCGCCAACTGGCGCAGCGAAATGGCGAAGAAGTCGATGCCGCTGATGATCAACTTCTTCTCCGGCTGGCTCGACTATCCCGAGTATTACTTTTTCTGGTGCTATTCCGGCCAGAACTCGATTTTCAACACCTCGAGCTATGTGAATCCGGACATGGACGTCCTGATCGACGGCGCGCGCGCCGCCGCTGCTGAAGGCGACAAGGACAAATACGCCAAGGACGTCGAAGGCTTCATCACCAAGGCCTACGACGAGGCACCGCGCATTCCGCTGTTCCAGCCGCTGCTCAACGTCGCGACGCAGAAGAATATTTCAGGCTACGCCTACTGGTTCCACCGGCAACTCGACTACCGCTCAATCGTCAAGGGCTGACGCGCGCCGTCACAGCGGAGGCGCGCGCAGCAATCGTATTGTTTTCAACGCGCTCGGGATTTGGGGCAGAAGACCATGTTGACGATCGCAAAGCGTCTGCTGACGGTGATCCCGACCCTGATCGGTGTCGTGATCGTGACATTCCTGCTGACCCGCGTATTGCCGGGCGATCCCGCGGTTTACTTCGCCGGACCGGCCGCGACGCCGCAGTCGATTGCCGAAATCCGCAAGTCACTGGGGCTCGACCGACCGTTGCCGGACCAGTTCGCGCATTACGTCAACGATCTCGCGCACGGCAATTTTGGCAATTCGCTCTCCACCGGCCGGCCGGTCGCGACCGAAATCTCCAGCCGCCTGCCGGCGTCGGCGGAGCTGACGCTGTCAGGATTAATTCTCGCGATCGTCATCGCGGTGCCGCTCGGCATTTTCGCGGCAGTCAAGCAAGGCTCTTTCATCGATCATCTCTGTCGAATTATCGCCACCGCCGGCGTTTCGCTGCCGGTGTTCTTTACCGGCCTGCTTTTGGTTTACATCTTCTACTTCAATCTCGGCTGGTCGCCCGCGCCCATCGGCCGGCTTGATGCCTTTGCGACGGCGCCGCCTGACATCACCGGCTTCTATCTGATCGACAGCCTGATCACCGGAAATTTCGAAACTTTTCGCGCGTCGCTGAGCCAGTTGGTTCTCCCGGCGGTGACCCTGGCGGTGTTCTCGCTGGCGCCGATCACGCGCATGACCCGCGCCTCGATGCTGGCGATCCTGGCGTCGGAATTTATCCGCACCGCGCGCGCCAGCGGGCTCAACGACCGCACGGTCATTCTCACCTACGCGTTTCGCAACGCGATGCTGCCGGTGGTGACGACATTGGGCATGGTGTTCTCGTTCCTGCTCGGCGCCAACGTGCTGGTGGAAAAAGTCTTCGCGTGGCCCGGCATCGGTTCCTACGCCGTCGAAGCGCTGCTGCAATCCGACTTCGCGCCGGTGCAGGGCTTCGTGCTGACCATGGCGGTGTTGTATGTGGCGCTCAATCTTTTGATCGACATGCTCTACGGCGTGATCGATCCGCGCGTGAGGCTTGAAGCATGACCGAAGCCAGTCTGACTGCCGTGCCCGCCGTCGAGGCGCAACCGAAGCCTCCGACCAATTCCATCTTCCGCCATGCGATCTATGTGGTGGCGGACAATCCGGTGACCGGATTGTCGTTCGGGCTGTTCGTTCTGATCGCGGTGTGCGCCCTGATCGGTCCTTACATCGTGCCTTACGATCCGCTCGCCAGCGATACCTCCGCAACCCTGCAGTCGCCGTCGCTGCATCATGGTTCGGCACTGATTTATTGGGCCGCGATATTTTCAGCCGCGTGCTGGCGGCGACCCGTCTCGACTTCACGATTGCAATCGCGTCGGTCGCGCTGGTGCTGTTCATGGGCGGGCTAGCCGGGATCGCCGCCGGGTTCTTCGGCGGATGGACCGACCGCGTCGTCGGGCGCATCTCCGACACCATCATGGCGTTTCCGCTGTTCGTGCTGGCGATGGGCATTGTCGCTGCGCTCGGCAACACCGTGACCAACATCGTGATCGCGACCGCGATCATCAATTTTCCGCTCTATGTCCGCGTCGCGCGCGCCGAAGCCAATGTGCGGCGCGAGGCCGGCTTCGTGCAGGCCGCGCGGCTGTCCGGCAATGGCGACTTCCGTATTCTCCTGGTGCACATCCTGCCGAACATCATGCCGATCATGATGGTGCAGATATCGCTCACCATGGGCTACGCCATCCTCAATGCCGCGGGCTCTCGTTCATCGGTCTCGGCGTCAAGCCGCCGACGCCGGAATGGGGCATCATGGTCGCCGAAGGCGCGACCAACATCATTTCCGGCGAGTGGTGGGTGGCTTTCTTCCCCGGCGGAGCGCTGATGATCGCGGTGTTCTGTTTCAACTTGCTCGGCGATGGCTTGCGCGATCTGGTCGATCCGCAGCGCAGGACATGACGCATGAAATTCGGGAGCACGCCATGAACGCGCCATCCGCCCCGCTACCGCTGCTCGATGTCAGCGACCTCACGGTGGAATTCGCGACCCGGCGCGGGATCGTCAAGGCGGTGCAGCACGTCAATATCGCGGTGGGCAAGGGCGAGACACTGGGCATTGTCGGTGAGTCCGGTTCCGGCAAATCCGTCACGTCCTATGCGGTGATGCGGATTCTCGATCGTGCGGGCAAGATCGCCGAAGGCCGGCCGCGAAATGTCGATGATTTTCCAGAGCCCTCGGCTGGCGCTCAATCCGATCCGCAAGATAGGCCACCAGATCGAGGACGTGCTGTTGGCAGCATGTTCAGGTCGACCGGTCGCAGGTCACTGACCGCGCGATTGCGGCGCTGGAAGCAGGTCAAGATCGCGCGGCCGCGCGTAGGCGCTACCATGCCTATCCGTTCGATACTATCGGGCGGCATGTGTCAGCGCGTGGTGATCGCGCTGGCGCTGGCTTGCAATCCGCAGCTTCTGATCGCCGACGAGCCGACCACCGGCCTCGATGTCACGACGCAGGAAGGCGGTGATGGACCTCGTCGTCGAATTGACCAAGCGCCGCAGCATGTTCGACGATCCTGATCACACCATGATCTCGGACTGGCCGCGGCCTATTGCGATCGCGGTGGAGGGTGATGGAAAAGGGCCGCGTGGTCCGAAACCGCGCTGTCCGCTAATATCTTCACCAAGCCCGAACACGCCTATACCAAGAAGCTGATGCGCGCGACGCCGCGGCTCGGCGTCTCTTGCGTGATCTGCTGCCGGAAGAGGAAGCGGCGGCTCTTCCTTCAAACCTCGCCCCGCTTGCGGGGATGAGGTCGGATTGCGCAGCAATCCGGGTGAGGGGGACTCTCCACCAGTCGCGCTCGCTGAGGGAGCACCTCACTCCGACCCTCTCCCCGCAAGGCGGGCGAGGGAGAATAACATCCCGCTAAAGCCGCTCCTTCTGATCGAGAAGCTCGTGAAAGAATATCCGCGCCAGGGGCGCCACGGCGACATTGGGAAAATTGTTCGCGCGCAAGCCGGCGGCGGAGCCCGAGGTATTCCCGTGCGGTCGACGGCATCAGCTTTTCCCATCGCCCATGGCGAGAGCGTCGGGCTGGTCGGCGAAATCCGGCTGCGGCAAATCGACCACTTCGATGATGGTGATGCGGCTGTTGGACCAGACCTCGGGCCGCATCATGTTTGACGGCGACGAGGATCGGCGGGCATCATGCCCAGCGCCTTTGCGCGACTGCCGTTGCGCAAAGCATCCAGATTGGTGTTTCAGGATCCGACCGACAGCCTCAATCCGCGCTTCACCGCGGCACGCGCGATCGCCGATCCGATCATGCAGCTTGGCGATATCAGGGGTCGCGGACGCCTTGCGCGCCCGCTGTGAAGAATTGGCCGTTATGGTCGGCCTGCCGGTCAATCTGCTCGATCGGTTCCCGCATCAATTGTCGGGCGGCCAGAAGGCCCGCGTCGGGATCGCCCGGGCGATCGCGTTGCACCCAAAACTTGTCATTCTCGACGAGCCAACCGCGGCGCTCGGACGTCTCGGTGCAGGCGGTGGTGCTGAATACTGCTGCAGGATCTCAAGCATTCGTTGGGAATGAGCTATTTGTTCGTGTCGCACGACTTGAACGTCGTACGGTTACTCTGCGACCGCGTTATCGTGATGCGGACGGGCCGAATCGTCGAGCAGGGGCCCTTCGGAACAGGTCTTGGGCAATCCGCAGGATGCCTATACAAAAGAGCTGTTGACCGCTATTCCACATCCGCCGTTGCCGGTTCATTGAAGTTGCCGGCGGATGCGGTAATACTGGCGGACGGGTCCCGACGGAACACGGAACAATAATGGCTGCTGATTCACTGGATGATTATATCGACGCGGTGTCGAAAGCCCTGGCGTTGCCGATCGACGACAGCTGGAAGCCGGCGGTGCGGGCCAACCTCGACGTGTCGTTGAAGCTGGCGCGGCTGGTGGATGAATTTGCGTTACCCGACGAGGCCGAGTCCGCCAGTGTCTTCGCAGCCTGATCCCGCCATGACGTCCGGTCTCGACGGATTGTCGGCCTCGGACATTGCAACAGCCGTGAAGAGCCGCAAGCTGTCGGCGCTCGGCGTCACCGACGCGGCGCTGGCGCGGATCGCCAAACGCGATCCGATCCTCAATTCATTCACCGACGTCACAACTGAGCGCGCGCGTGCCAAAGCGAGCGCAATCGATGCCGCGATTGCGGCGGGAAAAAAGTGTAGGCCCGCTCGCCGGTGTGCCATTCGCGGTCAAGAACCTGTTCGACGTACGGGGCCTGTCGACCCGCGCCGGATCGAAAATCAACCGCGACCTGCCGCCGTCGCCGCGCGACGCCACGCTGATCGAGCGCCTGGAAGCGGCCGGCGCGGTCTTGGTGGGCGCCCTCAACATGGGCGAATACGCTACGACTTCACCGGCGAGAACATTCACGACGGACCCCTCGCGCAATCCGCATGATGTGACGCGGATGGACCGGCGGCTCATCGGGCGGCTCCGGCGGTGCGGTCGGCGGCGGTCTGGTGCCGCTGGCGCTGGGATCGGACACCAACGGTTCGATCCGGGTGCCGTCGTCATTTTGCGGCATCTTCGGATTGAAGCCGACCTATGGCCGGCTATCCCGTGCGCGGTCGTTTCCGTTCGTCTCAAGTTTCGATCATCTCGGTCCATTCGCGCGCAATGTCGGCGATCTCGCGCTGGCCTATGACGCGATGCAGGGACCTGACTACTGATGACGCGGCATGTACGACCCGGGCCGGTCGAACCGGTTCACATCGCTGCTGACGCAGGATATCGGCAATCTGCGGATCGCCATTGCCGGCGGCTACTTCCAGAAAAACGTTTTTGCCGAAGCGGTCGAGGCTGTCGCGCGCGTCGCCAAGGGATTGGGCGTGACGCGAACCGTCGAAATCCCCGAGGCCGCGCGCCGCCCGCGCCGCGGCCTATGTCATTTCCACGACGGAAGGCGCTTCGCTGCATCTCGATCGTCTGCGCCAACGGCCTGACGATTTCGATCCGGCGGTGCGCGGTCGCCTTGCTGGCGGGGGGCGATGGATCCGGCGTCGCTGGTCGACCGTGCGCAGAAAATCCGCCGCTGGTATCGCGCCCCGGGTGCTGGAACTGTTTGCCTCGGTCCGATGTCATCATCGCGCCGGCCACGCCATGCGTTGCGCCAAAGCTGGGGCAGGTGAACTTCGTGCTCGATGGCGTCGAACTGCCGGTACGCGCCCAATATCGGCGTTCACTACCCAGCCGATTATCTTTATCGGATTGCCGGGTGGTCGCGGTGCCGGTGCCGCTGGAGCCGATGCCGATCGGGGTGCAAATCATCACAGCACCATGGCGGGAAGACATCGCGTTGCGCGTGGCGCATGCGGCTGGAACGAAGCGGTGTGGTTTCCCCGCGCCCCAGCCGAGAGGATTGTAGGAATGCAGGTCGATCTCCCCGACGTGCTCGCCGAGGTGACCGAGCAATTCGCGCGTTATGAGAAGGCGCTGGTGACCAACGATGTCGCCGTTCTCGATGAATTGTTCGCCCGGATTCCCGCACCGCTGCGCTACGGCGGCGGCGAAAACCTCTACGGTTATGACGAGATCATGGCGTTTCGCGCGGTCACGCCCGTCGACGGGGCTGATGCGCCGGACCGCGAGGACGTTGATCACGACCTATGGCCGCGACACCGCGGTTGCCTCAACCCGGTTCTTTCGTGATTCCGCGCCCGGCAAGGTCGGGCGACAGATGCTGACCTGGGTGCGTTTCGCTGAGGCTGGAGAATTGTCGGCCGCGCATGTCAGCGTCATCGACGAACCCGCGGGATCAATCCAAATGAGTCTTGACGATCTTCCGTCCCGCGCCCCCGAACGTTCCGGCACCGAGCCGGAGACGGTGGTTCGGCGCGTCGGCCGGGCGTCGCCGCTGCCGGACAAGATCACGCGCGCAGAAGAACTGCGCTTGCAGCTCGCCGACGAAATCGTGCGCGGCGTGCTGGCGCCGGGAGCGGCGCTTGACGAAACCGACATCGCGACGCGTTTCAAGTATCGCGTACGCCGGTGCGCGAAGCGCTGCGTCAGCTCGCCGCGAGCGGGCTGATCGATGCGCGGGCGCATCGCGGCCGGCGAGTGGTGGCGCGGCCCCTCGCTGGAACGATTGACCGGCATGTTCGATAGCGATGGGCGGAGCTGGAAGCGATATGCGCTGGCCTTGCCGCTGAACGCATGCAGCCGGCGGAGCGGCACGGGCTGGAGGCGGTTCACGAGGAACTGCGGGTGTTGAGCCATGCGGGCAATCCGGATCGCTTCCACGAGGTCAATGAGCGCTTTCCACAACGCGATCTATGCCGGTTCGCAGAACGACTATATCGCGGAAATTACGCTGGCGACCCGGGTCCGGGTGCAGCCGTTCCGGCGTGCGCAGTTTCGCAATCTCGGGCGATTGGCGAAGTCCCATGCCGAGCACGACCGCGTTGTTGTCGCGATCATGCGCGGCGACCGCGTCGGCGCCGGCCGCCGCAATGCGGGCGCATATCGAACTGGTGCGCGGCGAATACGAACTCTATGCGGTGTCGCTGTAGAGATTCTTCACCCCGCCGCCATAAACGCGCGCCAGCCATTAAAAGCCGAAATATCGCGCGCGCCGTCGATCGCGGCGGGTTCGACGATAAAGCCTTTGACGTTGCGCCCGTCCGAGGAGAACGACGGTGCCGATCGCCATCGGCGGCGGAATCGCGGCGACGAATTTGCCGAACGCGGCAGCCGAGAGCGCCCAGATCTCCAGTTCGATCGACGACCCCGCACCCGCCGCGATGCGCAGCAGGGCCGGGTTTCGGCGGCGTGGTGTCGAGCGCATAGAGCTTGTAGTCGGGCGCTGTCTTGGTGGCCTCCAGCAATCGTCCGCCGAGCGACTTCAATTCGCTGTTGAGCACCATGCCCGAGAGATGCGCGCCGACAACGGCAATAGCGATTTCATCGCCGCTTGCGCTGACCGGTAGGTCGGCCAGCGCCCGGCTGCGGCACGCATCGGCTGCCCAGGGTCAATTTGGTATCGGCGTGAAATACACCGGCCGATGCTGGCGAGCTGCGCGTCCTGACCGGCAGGCGCGAGTAGCGTGATGCCGAACGGCGCGTCGTCAGGCCGGATCGCTGAGGGCAAGGCGAGGCCGCAGAGGGTCGAGCAGGTTGACGAAATTGGTGTAGGTGCCAAGCCGGCTGTTGAGCTCGTTCGGATTGGCGAGCACCTGCGCGGTCGAATACACCGTCGGCGCGGTCGGCAGCACCAGGGCATCGATATTGGTAAAGGCGCGCTCGGCGATCCGGCGCAGCGTTTGCAACCTGTAGAGAGCGGCGAACGTGTCCGGCGGCGGTCAGCCGTGCGCGCCGCGGCCGCAATTTTCGCGCGTAATAGGGTGGATCGCGTCCCGGCGATGACGCCAAGAGATTGCGGATCACCAGATAGCGTTCCGCGACCCACGGCCCTTCATAGAGCAACCGCGCGGTCTCATAGAACGGCTCGAGATCGAAGCCGACCAGCGTCGCGCCCAACGACGTCCAGCGTTTTGAGCGCCTCGCCATAGGCGGCTTCCGCGTTCTTGTCGCCGAAGAAAATCAACTGGCCGTCACGCGGCACGCCCAATCGCATTGGCAGGAAAACGCAGCAACCTGTCCCAGCGGCCGGTTTGCGCGAAAACGGATCGGCGCCGTCGGGGCCGGCCATGACGGCCAGCGCGGTCGTTGCGTCATCGTCGGTAAGCGCGAACACCGAGACGCAATCGAGCGTGCGGCACGCCGGCACCATGCCGGCAGTGGAGATCAGGTCAAGGCTCGGCTTCAGCCCGACGATATTGTTGAGCATCGCCGGCACGCGGCCGGAGCCCGCGGTATCGGTGCCCAGCGCCAGCGGCACCAGCCCGGTCGATACGGCAACGGCCGAGCCCGAACTCGATCCGCCCGGAATGAGATCGCCGCGCATTGGATTGTTCGGGATGCCGTAGGGCGAGCGCACGCCGACGAGGCCGGTTGCGAACTGATCGAGATTGGTATTGCCGATGATGATGGCGCCGGCCGCGCGCAGTCGTGCCACGGGCAGTCGAGTCATGTGCCGGCGAATAGGAAAACGCCCGGACAGGCGGCCGTGGTGGGCAATCCCGCGACGTCGATATTATCCTTCACCGCGACCGGAATGCCGTAGAGCGGAAGCAGCGACGCATTTTTCGCGGTCAGGGCTTCCGCTTCCGCCAGCGCGTCTTTTTCGTCGCGCAGGCCTGATGAAAATGGCAGGATCATTATGCTCGCGTATCCGCTGATAGCTGCGCGCGACAGTCTGCGCAGGCGTTGCCTGGCCGGCGCGATGGGCGGCGAGAATGGCGGCGACCGTTTCGGTCACGCGTGGCTCCGATCGGAACTAAGCTTGGTCGGGCAGATGCGGCAAGGCGGGTCTCCGGATACAGGACATTGGGGGTCGCAGGTTGAGGTCCGCCAAGGCTGACCAGGCTCCGGGGACTAGAATCCTTCGCCGATCGAAGCATGCGGTGTGCCATTGTGCACACCGGCAAGGCTGTCCTGTTTCGGAGGAATAGACATTTACTGTCAGATGCTTGGATGAATTTCGGACTTGCCATTGAGGCCTCGGTAGAAATCCAGTTCCGTCGCAATTGCTCATTTTATGGGCAGGGTTATTCGGTGCCTATGGTCCGCCCCGCGCTGACACCTTACCGGTGCACGCGGTTCGCGCGTCGCGCAAAACGTCGCATGATGAGCGGGGATGACGCATCGCCGGACGCCAACAGACGTTGCGGCCGACCGCCGATCGAAGTCCGCTGGTGAGTGATGCGAACCATCGCAATTGTGGAGTGCGCGCCGAACTCTCCGGCTGGCGCGAGCTATTTCTTTGCGGCGGCCTTGACGGCTCTGGACGGCCTTCGCGGTTTTGATGTCCGAAGCCTGCTGCTGCGCGATCATATGCTCGGCGATCAATTCGGCCGTGAAGCGGCTGATGGTGTCGGGATCGGTGATGATCGATTGCGTGTTGTTCTGTGCCTTGAATCCGGCGCCTTGGTGTTGAAGGTGCCGCCTACCGCCGCGCCTTCTCCGAGACCGACCAGTTGGTCGATCCCTCGCCGGCGACCTTGCCGTCGGCGACGAAACCTTTGGTGTGACTGATCTGATGGGTGAGCGACTGGCCGATGGCCACATGGGTGTTGAACAGCGCGAGGTCTTCTTTTCTGTCGGCGTCCAGCAGGGCTTTCTCGTGCTTGCCGCCGGCTTGGCTTTTGTCTAGCGTGACCAGCATCGTGATCGTCGGGTCGACTGCGATCTTCTTCAGGATTTCGTTGAGTTCGTCGTCATCGAACCCGAACATGTTCAGATAGAGCGAGACGCTGACCCGGGACAGGACGTGTTTTGAGGATGCCGTGGGACATCGTCCGCGCCCGACATAGAACAGATGAAAGTCCTTGCTCGCCGTGGTCGCGTAGACCTTCTCCTGCGTATAGGGCTGCAAGTCGAGCAGATCGAATCGCTGCAGGCTTACGGAGGGATCGTCGATCGCGTTGGTAATGGTCGACTTGGGCGGCGTCAGCGGCGGCGTAGCGGCTGCCGGCGTGGCCGCCGGCGCGGGAGCCGCGGGTGCTGGCGCCACCGGAGCAAGCCTCCAGGCCAGGCTTGTTTGCGCGGCGGCTTTTGAGGCTGCCTTTTTCGCGACCTTCCTTTTTGGTGTTTTCTTTTTGGATGCTGCTGCTTTCGCCATGGCGCGGCCCTCCCAGACGTTGCTCCACGCTAGAGGCGCAATTGAGAAATTGTCAATCTCTAATTGTGTTTCGAAATGAACACGCCAGCGGCTCCCTTCATCGATGGCGTCACCGAACTACTTTGCTGCTGCCTTGCGTGATCAGCCGCGCGGCGCGTTGATCGCGGGCGTGGATCCACAGCCAACTCATGGCGACGCTGAGCCGGTTGCGAATACCGATCAGGAAATAGATGTGGGCGATGCCCCATATCCACCACGCGATGGTGCCGCGCAGCTTGAAACGACCCGAAATCGATCACCGCCTTGCGCTTTGCCGATCTGCGCCAGACTACCCGCGTGCTGGTAGCGGAATGGCGCGGTTGTTTCGCCGCGCAACCGCTTCCTGATGCAATCGGCGACATAGCGTCCTTGCTGCTTGGCGGCCGGCGCGATGCCCGGCACCGGTTTGCCATTTGCATCCGCAATCATCACGGTATCGCCGATCGCGAATATATCGGGATGGCCCGCAACCGTAAGGTCAGGCTGCACCTCTAAACGGCCGGCGCGGTCTGATGCGGCGCCAAGCCACTCGGCGGCGGGGGAGGCGCGCACGCCGGCGGCCCAGATCAGCGTCTTGGACTCCAGGCTATGGCCGCCATACATGACCCCGTCGGCCGAGCATTCGGTGACGGCCTGTCCCAGCACCACTTCGACGCCGATGCTTTCCAGCGCGCGCTGGGCATAGGCCGAGAGGTCGTCGGCGAAGCCCGCCAAGACGCGAGGCCCGGCCTCGATCAGAACCACGCGCGCCTTCTGGGTGTCGATGTTGCGGAAGTCCGGCGGCAACGTGTCCTGCGCCAGTTCGGCAATGGTGCCGGGCGAGTTCGACGCCGGTCGGGCCGGCGCCAATGATGACGAAGGTCAGCAGCGCGGCGCGCCGCTGCGGATCGGTCTCGCGCTCGGCGCGCTCAAAATGCGACCAGAATGCGCCGCCGCAGTGTGGTCGCGTCCTCCAGCGTCTTCAGCCCGGGTGCGAACGGTTCCCATTCGTCATGGCCGAAATAAGCGTGGCGCACGCCGGTGGCGAGAACCAGCGTGTCATACGGCAGCGCGTCGCCATCGTCGAGCAGTACCCGATGGCCGTCTGCGTCCACGCCGCTCACGGTCGCAAACAAGGTCGTGACCTCAGGCCGGCCGCGCAAAAGATAGCGGATCGGCCAGGCGATCTCCGAGGTCGCCAGCGACGCGGTCGCGACCTGGTACAACAGCGGCTGGAACAGATGATGGTTGCGGCGATCGACCAGCGTGATCGAGACCGGCGCGCCGGCCAGCCGATGCGCGGTTTCCAGCCCGCCAAAACCGGCGCCGACGATGACCACGCGATGGGGATGTTCTCTGCGGGATGGCTCTGTCGTCATATGGAGGCCGCCTTCGATCGAGGTCTCTCTGGCACCATCAATGTAAGCTTTTAGTGGCCGGGTCCAAGGGCGGTTTGCCAATCGATCGATAGCAAAACCGTATCATTATCAGGACCATGCCGCGTATTCTGCGATATCCGGCGAAGCCGCTTCGCGAGCTTGGGCCGATCCTCAAAAAATATTTCCCCGGACCGAATCCTTTTGCCCTGGCCGAACGTCTTGGGACCGAGACGCCAGATTGAGAAGGAGCGAAACGCCATGGAGACCCTCGAAGGGCAGAAAGTCGTCGTGACCGGTGGAAGCCGCGGGCTTGGGCTCGGCATTGTTGAAGCGCTGGTGGCCCGAAAGGCGCAGGTGACGGTCGTTGCGCGCGACCCGGAGCGCCTGGCCGAAGTCGCAAAGCGGCTTGGCGTGAAGACCGTCCGTGGCGATGTCACCGATGAAAGACTGGCGCACGATGTTCTCTCCGACGTCAGGCCGTCGGTGCTGGTGCTCAACGCCGGCGCGACGCCGCCGATGGCCCGCTCCACGAACTCAGTTGGGAAAATTTCAACCGCGCGTGGGAAGTCGACGTGAAGGCCGGGTTTTACTGGCTGCAGGAAACGCTGCGCCTTCCATTGCCGCGCGGCAGCCGCGTGATCATCGCATCGAGCGGCGCGGCGCTGAACGGCTCGCCCTTGTCCGGCAGCTATGCCGGTGCCAAGCGGATGCTGTGGCTGATGGCGCTCTACGCCAACGACGTGGCCCGCAAGCTCGATCTCGGCATCCACTTCCAGGCGATTATTCCCCAGCAGATCATCGGCGACACTGCATTGGGGCGTGCCGCTGGCGAGGCCTATGCAAGGGGCAAGGGCGTCAGCGTCGAGATATTCTTTGCCGGATTCGGCGCGCCGCTGCCGCCGCGCAAGGTCGGTGACCATGTCGTGTCGATCCTCACCGATCAGCGTTACGCGACCGGCGTGGCGTTCGGCATGAAGGGCGACCGCGGCATCGTCTCGCTCGACGGCTGATATTTGCAGAAACCAACACGGATAAGGGGAAATCGCAGATGGTGGATATTCTACACAAGGTCGGAATTAAGTCGTCGTCGGTGCACGAGGTCTACAAGGCATTGACCACGCTCAAGGGTCTTTCGGCTGGTGGACCAGCGACACGCAAGGGGAAGGCAACGCCGGCGGCGTGCTGCTGTTTCGGTTTGGCAGCGGCGGCTTCGACATGAGGGTGCTCGAGCTTGATCCTGACAGGCGCGTGCTATGGCGGGTGGTCGACGGACCGCAGGAGTGGATCGGCACCAGGATTGATTGGGAACTCCGGCAGGAAGGCGACTGGACCATCATCCTGTTCAAGCATCAGGGGTGGAAGGAGCCGGTGGAGTTCATGCACCACTGCAGCACCAAATGGGGGGTGTTTCTGCTGAGCCTGAAATCCCTGCTGGAAACCGCAAGGGGACTCCCTGGCCGAACGAAATCAAACTCGACAGCTGGGAATAGGAAGAACACATGAGCGAGGCATATACCGGCGGATGCGCCTGCGGCGCGATCCGTTATGAAATCGCTGCCGAACCGGTATTCATGAACGACTGCCAGTGCCGCGACTGCCAACACAAGAGCGGCACCGGGCACGGGTCCTATCTGACCTTCGAGAACAGGCGGAGCGTGAAGCTCACCGGCGAAGCCAGGCAACGGGACATCGTCGGCGACCACCGGCCATGTGAAGACACGCGCCTTTTGCCCGACCTGCGGGTCACCGGTGTATATGAGGTTCACGGCAATGCCGGACCTGTTCACCGTGCATGCGGCGAGTCTCGATGATCCCGGCCGATACAAGCCGCAGGCGGTGACGTACGCTGTACGCGGATACGCGTAGGACCATCTCGATCCCGCGCTGCCGAAATTCGACAAGATGCCGCCACGTTAGATCAGGGTCATCAGGAGAATATCGAGGCAGAATGAGTTCGATCCCCGAAGTGCCGTCCGCCGGCAATATCGAAGGCTTGCTGACCGAAATGCGGCCCCGGCTGCATCGCTATTGCGCGCGCATTGGTCGGCTCGGTGATCGATGGCGAGGACGTGATGCAGGATGCGATGATCAAGGCGGTCGAGGCATCTGCTTCCGCCGGCGAGATCACCAATCCCGAGGGCTGGCTGTTTCGGATCGCGCACAATACCGCGCTGGATTTCCTGCGCCGCCGCAACCGGCAGGAAGCGATGCGATCGGGTGAGGAGGTGGACATGATTGCCGACCCGGCCGATATCGTCGCCAGCCACGAGATCGCGCGTACCAGTCTGCGCACCTTCATGCGGCTTCCGGTGGCCCAGCGCTCCAGCGTCATTCTGATGGATGTGCTCGGCTGCTCTTTGCAGGAAGTCGGCGCCGTGATGGATTTCAGCCTGCCCGCAGTCAAGGCGGCGTTGCATCGCGGACGCACGAGGTTGCGTGAACTGGCGGATGAGCCCGACGATGCGCCGCGTCCGGAATTGTCGAAGGCCGAACGCGACCGGCTCGGCGCCTATGTCGCGCATTTCAACGCGCGGGATTATGATGCCATTCGCGCCATGATTACGGACGATGTGCGGCTCGATCTCGTCAACAAGGCGCGGGTCGCCGGCAAGGCCGAAGTGTCCCGGTATTTCGGAAATTACTCCAGGCTTACCGATTGGCATCTGGTGCCGGGATTGGTCGAGGGTCACCCGGCCATCCTCGTGTTCGACCCCAACGAGGCCACGTCCGCGCCGAAATATTTCATGTTGCTGCAATGGTCGGCTGACAAGATCGCCAACATCCGCGATTTTCGTCACGCGGATTACGTCATCGACGGCGCTGAATATCGCCTGTGACCTCCGGATTCCCTCGGTTGCGCGGTTGCTTGAACGAGTGGCGCCGCGGCTAAACCGCGCGTGGTAATCAGCACTATAATTCTTGCCATCCCCGCAGTCAGCGAACTATGGTGCAGGTCGCTGAGGAAATGAGCCGAAGATTTAAGCTGAAGCTCCGGTTCGTGCTTGCTGCGGGCCGGAGATTTCGCGCACAAAACAGGTCACCCGCGGCAAAGCAATCCAGCAATGGAGCGCGGCGGGCTGCGTGAGCAGGGCGGTTCTTTAGATAACGAGGAGGGGAGCGAATATGAAATCGGCATTCTGGCTGGCGGGCGCGGCGGTTCTGGCGCTGGCAAATCCCGCGGTCGCGGCGGACAGCATCAAGATCGGCTTTGTCTCGACGTTCAGCGGACCGACCGCGGTGATCGGCAACGATATGCGCAATTCGTTCGAACTGGCGCTCGATCATCTCGGCCGCAAGATGGGCGGTCTGCCGGTCGAGGTGATCTATGAGGATGACCAGCAAAAGCCTGATGTCGGCAAGCAGAAGACCGAAAAACTCGTGCAGTCCGACAAGGTCGATTTCATCGCCGGCTTTATCTGGTCGAACGTGCTCCTGGCATCGCTCAAGACGGCGGTGGATTCGAAGACCTTCCTGATCAGCGCCAATGCCGGACCGTCGCAGCTCGCCGGCGACCTCTGCTCGCCCTATGTGTTCTCGACCTCCTGGCAAAACGACCAGACCCCGGCCGCGATGGGCCTCTACATGAACCAGAAGGGCGTCAAGTCGGTG
The DNA here is from genome assembly GCA_037201505.1 of Bradyrhizobium sp. Lineage (GTDB taxonomy): Bacteria > Pseudomonadota > Alphaproteobacteria > Rhizobiales > Xanthobacteraceae > Bradyrhizobium. The sequence continues at coordinate 235,768 of JBBCHO010000003.1, read as the reverse complement.
TTTTTGATCGGCCCGAATTATGCGGCGGGCAAGGACATGCTGGCCGGCGTGAAGAGCACGTTCAAGGGCGAAGTGGTGGGCGAGGAATATACGGTGTGGCCGAGCCAACTCGACTTCTCGGCCGAGCTGTCGAAGGCGAAGGCGTCGAAAGCGGAATCGATCTTCGTGTTTTATCCCGGCGCGGCGGGCGTGCAGTTCCTCAACCAATATGTGCAGGCCGGCATCAAGCAGCAGATCCCGCTCTATACGGCGTTCACCATCGACGAATTGTCGCTGCCTTTGCAGAAGGACAACGCGATCGGCGTTCCCGGCGCCCAGGAATGGGTGAACGATCTGCCCAATGACGAGAACAAGCGTTACGTCGCCGACTATCGCAAGAAGTATCCGGGGCTGCGTCCGACCTATTACGGCGCGCAGGCCTATGACGCCGCGCAGCTCATCAACAGCGCGGTGGTCGCGGTGAAGGGCGACACCAGCCCAGAAGGACGCGATGAAGGCGGAGATGGAGAAGGCGAACTTCAAGTCGCTGCGCGGTCCGTTCAAATACGGCAGCAACCACATCCCGGTCCAGAATTTCTATCTGCAGGATGTGGTGAAGGATGCCGACGGCGCGCTGGCGCTGAAAACCGTCGCGACCATCGTCAAGGACGACCAGGATCGCTTTCACGACAGATGCCCGATGAAATGATCGCCAATCCTGCTCAAAACAGCGGCGGCCTTCGCGCTGCCGCTGTTTTTCCATCGGCACATGTTTTGCAACCCTTTATCGTTTGGAATTGCGCGGCGATCCCATCCCCGCCTGCCGCGATAACGCTTGCCGGTAAATTGCTTTATGTTTAAAACAATTTCGTCCGCGGATGGCCTCCGATGATCTGCGTCCATCGAAAAACGACCTAGAGTATCCATGCTGCTTGTCGTCGAACAGTTCCTGAATGGCCTGCAGCTCGGCCTGCTGCTGTTTCTGCTGGCGGCGGGGTTGACGCTGGTGTTCGGCATCATGGATCTCGTCAATCTCGCACATGGCTCGCTCTATATGATGGGCGCCTATTTCGCGGCGACTTTCGTGGCGTGGACGGGAAGTTTCCTTGGTGGCATCGTTCTCGCGCTCGGCGCGACGCTTTTACTGGGTATCGTGCTGGAATTCGTCGCGCTTCGGCATCTCTACGGGCGCGATCACCTCGATCATGTCTTGGCGACGTTCGGGCTCATTCTGTTTTTCAATGACGCGGTGCGGCTGATCTGGGGCCCGGCTGGCCTGGCGTTGCCACTGCCGGCCTGGCTGACGGTACCGATCCAGATCGTGCCCGGCGTGTTCTATCCGGCCTACCGGCTGGCGATCATCGTGGTCGCGCTGGCAGTCGCCTTGTTATTGTATGTTGTCGTGATGCGAACCGGCTCGGCATGCTGATCCGCGCCGGCGCATCGAACCGCGAAATGATCGGGGCGCTCGGTATCAATATCAAGCTGCTGTACACGCTGGTGTTCGGGCTGGGCGCCGCGCTGGCCGGTCTTGCCGGGTTGATGCAGGCGCCGATTTTGACGGTGCAGATCGGAATGGGCGAAAACATCCTGATCCTCGCTTTCGTCATCATCGTGATCGGCGGCATCGGCTCGATCCGCGGCGCCTTCGTGGCCTCGATCCTGGTCGGCATGATCGATACGCTCGGCCGCGCTTTCCTGCCTGATCTGTTGCGAAAGGTCCTGAGTTCGGCGGCGGCGTCGACCGCGGCGCCCGCGCTGTCGTCGATGCTGATCTATCTCTTGATGGCGATCGTGCTGGTGGTGAGACCGGAGGGGCTGTTCCCGGCCAACCGTCGATGACCGCCTCGCTCAATGCCCGCAATGTGGTCGCGGCGCTGATCGTCGCCGGTCTGTTGCTGCTGCCGCTCTACGCGCAGCTCAGCGGCAACATGTTCGTGCTGACCCTGTTTACCCGCATCGTTATCTTCGCGCTGGCGGCGGTGAGCCTCAATCTTATCATGGGTTATGGCGGCATGATGAGCTTCGGCCACGCCGCCTATCTCGGCATCGGCGGCTATGCGGTCGGCATTCTCGCCCGCCGAAGGCATCGGCTCCGGTTTCATCCAATGGCCGGTAGCGCTGGTGGCTTCGGCATTGTTCGCGCTGGTGATCGGGGCGTTGTCGCTGCGCACCCGCGGCGTCTATTTCATCATGATCACGCTCGCCTTCGCGCAGATGGCCTATTACGTCGCGGCCGGGCTGGCGCGCTATGGCGGCGACGATGGCCTGACGATCTACAAGCGCAGCGATTTTGCCGGTTTGATCAACCTGTCGGGCCGCGTGCAGTTCTATTATCTCTGCACGGGGTGCCTGTTCGGCGGGATCTATCTGGTCTGGCGCATCGTCAATTCGCGCTTCGGTCTGGTGGTGCAGGGCTTGCGCTCCAATGAGCAGCGCATGCAGGCGATCGGCTTTCCCGCCACGCGCTACCGGCTGGTGTGCTTCGTCATCGCCGGCACGATGTGCGGCCTCGCCGGTGCGTTGCTGGCCAACAATACCGACTTCGTCAGTCCTGCGGTGATGTACTGGACCCGCTCGGGCGACCTGATGGTGATGGTCATCCTCGGCGGCATGGGCTCGCTGTTTGGCCCGGTTTTGGGTGCGATCGTGTATCTGATGCTGGAAGAGTTCCTGTCGCAGCTCACGGAATACTGGGCGCTCATCATGGGGCCGCTGCTGCTCTTGATCGTGCTGTTCGGGCGCGGCGGCATCATGGGATTGTTGGGGAGGCTGCATCGTGGCTGATCCCTTGCTCCGTGTTGAGAATCTGGTGCGTCGGTTCGGCGGCATCGTCGCCACCGACAACCTCTCGCTGGATATTGTGAAAGGCGAGTTGCACGCGATCATCGGGCCGAACGGCGCCGGCAAGACCACGCTGATCAGCCAGTTGACCGGACAGCTGGCGCCGAGCGCCGGCACCATTCACTTCGCCGGCCGCGACGTCACACAGTTGCCGGCATGGCGGCGCAGCGCGCTCGGGCTGGCACGCTCGTTTCAGATCACGTCATTGCTGCCGGACTTCACCGCGGCCGACAATGTCGCACTGGCGGCGCAAGCCCATGACGGCCACTCCTTCTATTTCTGGGGCAAGGCCCGCAAGGAGAAGCATCTGCGTGATGTGGCACGCTCGGCGCTCACCAGAGTCGGCCTCGACCATCGTGCCGATGTCGTGGTGTCGAGACTAAGCCACGGCGAACAGCGCGAGCTCGAGCTGGCCGTCGCGCTGGCGACCAAACCGCAATTGCTGCTGCTCGACGAGCCGATGGCCGGATTGGGCTCGACCGAATCGACGCGCATGGTGAAGCTGTTGCAGGAGCTGCGGCGCGAAGTCACCATCGTACTGATCGAGCATGACATGGAGGCGGTGTTCGCGCTCGCCGACCGCATCAGCGTGCTGGTATATGGCCGCGTGATTGCGTCGGGATCGCCGGCGGAAATCCGCGGCAATGATGAGGTCAAGCGCGCTTATCTGGGCGATCAGCATGTGGTGACCCGTCATGGCTGACGCGCCGTTGCTTGAAGTCGAAGGAATAGAGACCTGTTACGGCCTGAGCCAGGTGCTGTTCGGCATGTCGTTACAGGTTCGCTCCGGCGAGATGGTGGCCCTGATGGGCCGCAACGGCATGGGCAAGACCACGACCATCCGCTCTATCATGGGGCTCACGCCGGCGCGGGCGGGCGCGATCCGCTTCGGCGGGCAGGATGTCCGCAAGCTGCCCGCGTTCCGGATTGCGCAACTGGGCATTGGGCTCGTGCCCGAAGGGCGCCAGATCTTTTCCCAATCTCACCGTGCGTGAAAATCTCGTCGCCGCGTCCGGCAACCGGCTCGGCAGCCCCGATCCCTGGACGATCGAGAAGATTCACACACTGTTTCCGCGCCTGGCCGAGCGCGGCAATAATATGGGCGGCACGCTCTCGGGCGGCGAGCAGCAGATGCTGGCGGTGGGCCGGGCGCTGATGACCAATCCGCGCCTGCTGATTCTGGACGAAGCCACTGAAGGCCTCGCGCCGCTGATCCGCGACGAAATCTGGAATTGCCTCTCGCTGCTCAAGGCGCGGGGACAGTCGGTGCTGGTGATCGACAAGAACGTCGAGAACCTCACCGAAATTGCCGACCGTCACTACATCATCGAGCGCGGCCGTGCGGTTTGGAGCGGCACCTCGGAGCAGTTGGTTGCCGAGCCCGATTTGCAGCATCGGTATCTCGGCATCTGATCAGCGGTTGTATCTATTTGCATACATCGATCAGCAATTGCTGAACGACTGCTTCACGTCTGATCAGCAATAATTTTCGCCACCGTCCTCAACTGCAATTGCATTCGTTCTGAGCAAATTCATTCGCAATGAATCTTTGCTGCCTATCGCGCCGTTCGATTGCCTAATCATTCCCCACGCTCTGTGAAGAGCGCTCTACTCTCGTGTACGTAAAAATGAAATACGTACTTTGGCGATTAGCGATAGGTGAAATAGCCAATATCGCGCGTTTGCCGTTCGCTTGACATTGCTGTCCACGAACTTTGGGTGAGTGGCATCAGCGCGCGCGGGGCGGCCGCGTAAGTGTCGTCATAACAACACTCCTCAATCTGTTCAGAACGCTCGGAAACCGGAGACCACTCCAGGTGACCGAGACGGATGTATTCAGGGTCAACAGAGGGGCACAACACAATGACCGCTAAAAACAAGGGCGACACCACCAAGATATCTGGCAAGACATCCGGCAAAGGTATCGACCGGCGGTCATTTCTTAAGGCCGGCGCCGCTGCGGCGGGAACGATCGTGGGTGCTCCCACCATCTGGGCACAGGAAATCAAGGACATCGAGCTGCGCCACGTCGGTGTGTCGTATTCGGTCGTGAAGGCGGTCGGCGATCAGGCGGCAAAAGACCTCGGTTTCAAGGTCACGATGCAGAACCTCGACACCTCGGCCGCAATCAACCGCTTCATCACGCAGCCCAACAGCGTCGATATCGCGGACCTTGAGGGATGGCAGGCTAAGCTCGCCGCCAAGCGTGGCGTGATCCAGGGCATCGAAGCCAAGAAGATCAAGGAGTTCAACAATTTCCTGCCGATCTTCACCAAGGGCGAACTCAACGGCCACAAGATTCCGCGCCAGGGCATTTCGCCCTATGAAGCGCTCTATATCGAGAAGAAAGACTCCACCGAATTGCACGATGGCGTCACCGATTGGCTGACCAACGTCCCGCAGGTCTACAAACGCCGACTCGCTCGGCTACCGTCCGGACCTCGTCGGCCACGAAGTCACTGAATGGAAGGATCTCATCGATCCCAAGTTCAAGGGCAAGGCGGCGATCCTCGATGTGCCGGCGATCGGCATCATGGATGCAGCGCTGTGCTTTGAAAGCGCCGGGCTGATCACCTACGGCAACAAAGGCAACATGACCAAGAAGGAGATCGACTTCACCTGCGACAAGCTGATCGAATTGAAGAAGGCCGGTCAATTCCGCGCCACCTGGACCACCTTCGATCAGTCGGTGCAGCTGATGGCCGCCGGTGAGGTCGTGATTCAGTCGATGTGGTCGCCTGCTGTCGCCGCGGTCCGGGTCAAGCAGATTCCGTGCGTTTATGCGCCTGTGAACCTGAAGGGCGGCAAGGAAGGCTATCGCGGCTGGTGCAACGGCATGGGTCTGATGAAGCATCTCACCGGCAAGAAGCTCGATGCCGCCTATGAATACATGAACTGGTACATGTCCGGCTGGCAGGGCGCATTCGTCAGCCGCTACGGCTATTACAGCCCGGTGCCTTCGACCGCCAAGAAGTTCATGACCCCGGCGGAATATACCTTCTGGTACGAAGGCAAGCCGGCGCCCGAACCCGTCACCGATCCCTACGGCGTGCCGATGGAAAAGTTGGGCACCGTCCGCGACGGCGGCTCCTTCACCGACCGCGTGACCAACATCTCCTGCTGGAACACGCTGATGGATGAAGCGGCTTACATGAACAAGCGCTGGAACGACTTCAAGGTCGCCTAAGTCCGGCCGTCATCAGCAACCTGCCAGTCGGCCTCGCGCCGGCTGGCGGAGTTTTGGATGTCTCCAGAGAGTATTCATGGCTTTATCCCGATCGACCGTGAGCTGGCTGTATGTCTCGCCGCTGATGCTCGTCCTGATCCCGTTTTTTGTGTTGCCGATCCTGGTGGTGCTGGTCGCGAGCGTGTTCGAAACCGACGGTTTCGGTGGTCTGATTCCGACCTTCACGCTGGCCAACTACGGAACCGTGCTGACCTCAGGCCTGACCTTCAATCTCTATGTCGCAACCGTGAAGTTCACCGTCCTGACCTGGTTCTTCACGCTGATCATCGGCTTCTTCGTCGCCTATTTTCTGGTGTTCCATGTGCGCAACCCGTTGCTGGCGATCGGCCTGTTCCTGATCTGCACGGTGCCGTTCTGGACCTCCAATATCATCCGGATGATTTCCTGGATTCCGCTGCTGGGCAAGGAAGGCCTGATCAATTCCGCGCTGTTGCGCATCGGTCTGATCCGCGAGCCGCTTGAGTTTCTGCTGTATTCGAGCTTTGCGGTGGTCGTCGCCTATGTGCATCAGCTGACGATCTTCATGATCGTTCCGATCTTCAATTCGATGGCGCGGATCGACAAGCGCGTCGTTGAGGCCGCGATCGATGCGGGCGCCAGCCGCTTCGACATCATGCGGCTGATTATCGTGCCGCTGTCCAAAAGCGGGATCGCGCTGGGCTCGATCTTCGTGGCGTCGATCGTGATGGGCGATTTCTTCGTCACCAAGGTGATGTCCGGCGGCGGTTCCGCATCGGTGGTGGGCGCCTTCTACGAAGACATCTCGGTGCTGCAATATCCCGGCGCGGCGGCCAGCGCGATCATCCTCACGGTGGTGTGCTGGTGATGGTTTCGCTGATCCTGCGTACCGTCGATATCCGCAAAGAAATCACCCGATGAGTGCCGCGCAGGAAAGTGTCGGGATGGCCGATGTGCGGGCGACCAAACGCGCGCTTGCGCCGAGCCGCGGCGGCCGGCCGTGGACCTTCTATCTGCTGGCGAGCCTTTTCACGTGTTACGTGATCGCGCTCTACGGCCCGATGATCTGCATCTACATCCTGTCGTTCCAGGATGTTCGCGGCGGCCTCGTGTTCCCGATGAAGGGGCTGTCGCTGCACTGGTTCATCGACCTGTTCACGCAGGTGAGGACCGGCGACGTCAAGGGATCGTTCGATCGTTCGATCAAGCTCGCAATTTTAGTGACGGTCATCACGGTGGTGGTTTCGTTCATGGCCGCGATGGCTTTCCGGCGACGTTTTCCGGGAGACAACATCGTGTTCGCGCTGATGATCGGCAGCCTGGTGGCGCCGGACTCGTGCTCGGCATCGGTGTCGGCCTCCTGTTCAACGCGATCGGCATCGACACTTCGCCCTATACTTCCGCGCTGGGGCGCAACTGTCCTGGACGTTGCCGTTCGGCGTGCTGGTGATGTTCGCGGTGATGTCGCGGTTCAACCCGGCCTGGGAAGAAGCGGCTTACGATCTCGGCGCCTCGGCCTGGCAGACCATCTGGCTGGTGTTCATTCCGGTTCTGGCGCCTGGCCTGGTGGCGGTCGCGCTGTTCGGCTTCACCTTGTCTTATGACGAGTTCGCCCGAACGCTTCAGACCGCGGGCCCGCAAAATACCCTGCCGCTGGAGATATGGAGCATGACGCTCAACGTCACATCTCCCTCGCTCTATGCGCTGGGTACCGTGACCACAATCGTCTCCTTTGTGATCATCGGCGCGGCATTGGGGACCATCGTATTCATGCAAAAACGGCGGGGCGCTCGCGCGACCTGATCGGAGACCAAGGCAATGGCAGTTCTGCGCGGCGACATCGAACTCGCCGGTCTTACCAAGAGTTATGACGGCGTGCACACGGTGGTGCAGGGCATCAATTTGAAGATTCCCGATGGTGCCTATTGCTGCTTTCTCGGGCCGTCGGGCTGCGGCAAGACCACGATCCTGCGCATGATCGCGGGCCACGAAGACCCGACCGATGGCGAGATCGTGATCGGCGGCGAGAACGTGGTGGGATTGCCGCCGGTCGCGCGCGGCACCGCGATGATGTTTCAATCCTACGCGCTGTTCCCGCACTTAAGCGTGCGCGACAATATCGCGTTTGCGCTGCGGATCCGCGGCCTCTCCAAGGAAGACCGTTACCGGCAGACCGACGCCATGATCGAGAAGGTCCGGTTGACGGAGCTGGCCGACCGGCTGCCCGCGCAACTCTCCGGCGGACAGCAGCAGCGCGTTGCACTGGCGCGGGCCGCCATCACCCAGCCACGGGTGCTGCTGCTGGATGAACCGCTGTCCGCGCTCGACGAGCAATTGAGGGTGCGCATGCGGGTCGAGCTTCAGAGCATGCAGCGCGATCTCGGCATTACCTTCATTCATGTCACGCATTCGCAGCTCGAAGCCATTGCGCTTGCCGACATGGTCGTGGTGATGGACCGCGGCGAAATCAGGCAGGCCGGTCCCGCGCGCGATGTCTATGCAACGCCGCGGGATCGCTATGTTGCCGAATTTCTCGGCGGCCAGAATGTGTTCTCCGGCAAGGTCGATGGAATTAAAGACAATCTCGTCAGCTTCGCCGCGCCGCAGATGCAACATATCGCGGTTCCCGCAGGCTCCGCGCGGATCGGCAAGGGCGATACGATGGACGTCGCGGTGCGACGCGACGACGTTGAACTGGTCCGGCCTGGCGTGGATTTGGCGGCCGACAAGTCCTGGCTATCGAGCCGGGTGCTGGCGGTCGAGTATCAGGGCAACTTTGTAAAAGTCATGCTCGACGCGACCGGCAGCGACGAGTTCGTCGCCTATATCCCCGAACGCGTTTTCTTCCGCGATCCCTACACGATCGGCGATGTCGTGCAGGCGACGTGGCCCAGCCACCTCGCGCGCCTGCTCGCCAAATCAACTGCTTTGACTGCGTAACTTCAAACGAGAGAGAGGGACTGGCTATGGCCGATTATGAAATCTTTGAACTTGGCGACGTGACCTTGCAATGCGGACAGATTCTGCGTGGCGCCAAGCTGGCCTACAAGACCTATGGCAAGCTCAATGCCGCCAAGGACAATGTGATCGTCTATCCCTGCTGGTATTCCGGCACGCATCTGGAAAACGAGTGGCTGATCGGCCCCGGCATGGCGCTGGATCCGGAGAAGTATTTCATCATCATCCCCAACATCTTCGGCAACGGTCTCTCGACCTCGGCGAGCAACACGCCGGCTCCGTTTAACGGTTCGCGCTTCCCGAATATCACCGCCTATGACAACGTCGTGCAGCAGCACCGGCTTGTGACCGAAAAATTCGGCATCAGCAAGGTCAAGCTGGTAACGGGGTGGTCGATGGGCGCCCTGCAGACGTTCCATTGGGGCGCGATCTTTCCGGACATGGTCGAGCGGATCCTGCCGTTTCAGGGTTCGGCCAAATGCTCGCGGCATAACTTCGTCTTCCTCGAAGGCGTCAAGGCGGCACTGCAGGCCGACTCCGCCTTCATGGACGGCTTTTACAAGGACCAGCCGGCCAAGGGGCTTCGCGCCGCGGCTCGCGTCTATGCGGGCTGGGGCTTTTCGCAGACGTTCTACCGTGTCGAGGCCGATCTCAAAAAGATGGGCTACGCCTCGCTGGAAGATTTCCTGGTCGGATTCTGGGAAGGCTGGCTGCTCTCCAAGGACGCCAATAATCTTCTGACCATGCTGTGGACCTGGCAGAACGGCGATATCTCGAACAATCCGATCTACAAGGGCGATTACGAGAAGGCGCTGGCCGGGATCAAGGCCAAGGCTGTCGTGATGCCGGCTTCGACCGATCTGTACTTCCCGCCGGAAGACAGCGAAAATGAAGTGAAGCACATGCCGAATGCGAAACTGCATGTCGTCGAAACCTATTGGGGCCATTTCGCCGGCGGTCCCGGCACCAGCCCTGACGACATCAAGGTGCTTGATGCCGCGCTGAAGGAATTGCTTGCGAGCTGAGCTCGCTTTCGAAGCGGCCAAAAGATTTAGGCGGTCTGCGCAGGCAGACCGCCTAAATTGCGTTTGACGGCCGCGAAACGAGACTTATCAAAACATCTCGAAATATTCGCGCTGTTCCCATTCCGATACTTCGGCCTGGAAGCGCTCGATCTCGGCGTTCTTGATGTGGACGTAGTAATCCACAGAGCCCGCGCCGAATGCTTCGCGGAAGAACGTGTCGTCCTTTAGCGCCGATATCGCTTCCTGCAGGGTCTTCGGCAACAACTCAGCCTTGGTTTCATACGGCGTATCCGCCGAGGGTCCGGGATCGAGCCCGCGATCCACACCATCCAGCCCCGACAGGATTTGCGAGGCCATGTAGAGATACGGATTGGCCGCGGGTTCGCCGATGCGGTTTTCCAGACGTGTTGAAGGGTCATCGGCGCCGCCGAGCACGCGGATCATCACGCCCCTGTTGTCGCGGCCCCAGATCGCGCGATCCGGCGCCAGCGAATAGGCGCGGTAACGCTTGTAGCCGTTGATGGTCGGCGTCGTGAATACGGCCGCGGCGCGGGCGTGCTGCAACAGTCCGCCGAGATAATGGCGGCCGAAGGCACTTAACACTTCGCCATTGCCTTTGGCCATGAATGCGTTCTCGCCGCTGGCGCGTGACACGACCGATTGATGCAGATGCCAGCCGGAGGCGACGACGTTCGGCAGCTTCGGCCGGCACATGAAGGTCGCGTGATAGCCGTGGCGACGGCAGATCTGCTTCACGGCGCTGCGCAACAAAATCATGTTGTCGGCGGCCTCGATCCCCCCGGCCGGCTTGAAGGTGAATTCGCACTGGCTCGGGCCGAATTCGACTTCGATCGACCGCAGCGGCAGGCCCAGTGCGACGATGTCGCGCCTGACAATCTCGAGCACCGGCTCCATCTGGTCGTAGCGCTGCTCGGTCAGATATTGATAGCCGTGCGACAGCAGGCTGACCGACGGCGGCTGACCCGGCTGGCCGGCATCCTCCGGCGACATATTTGCGTCTTCGAGCTTGAAGATATGGCATTCGACTTCAAGGCCGGCGACGAAATCGTAGCCGCGCTTGTCCAGCGTCGCGAGCGCCGACTTCATCAGGTTGCGGGTCGCGAACGGCACCGGCCGCCCGTCGGCGAAATAAACATCGCACAGCAGCCAGCCGGTCGCGGACGACCATGGCAGCACGCGGAAACTCAGGGGATCCGCCACCATCAGCACATCGGCAGCGCCTTCCATCTCGCGCATGCCGAAACCGCCGCCTGCGGTGAACACCGGGAATACGGTCTTGTGCGAGGTGTCCTTGGCGAACATCGTGGTGGTGATGGTGCATCCGCTTTCCAGCGCCGCCAGCGCCTCGTCCGCGACCAGCGTCTTGCCGCGCAGGATACCGTGCTGATCGGGGAAAGAAAAACGGATGACTTCGAGCTTTTGTTCTTCGACGATACGCCGCAGCCGCGCCGCCGCGTCTTTCTGCTCGCTCGACCACAGGCCGTGACGTTCAACGAAACTCAATGTGTCTTCCCCTCAGAGTCTAAACTCGCAAGTAGACAGGATCTCAGTCGTCATTGCGAGGAGCGAAGCGACGAAGCAATCCATCTTTGCTTTCGGGAGTATGACAGATGGATTGCTTCGCGGAGCTTGTCATCGGGCGACGCTACGCGTCGACCCGTTGGCTCGCAATGACGGAAAATTACTACACGGCCCTCAGATGCGGCACCTTGTCGGCGATCTCGGCTGGCACCGGCGCGGCCCAGGGCGCGCTGCGGCGGCGTTTGACGTCGACTTCCATCCAGAAGGTTTCCCAGCCGCGGGTCGGCCCGATGCCGTCCATGGTTGCGGGGCCCTGGATGCTGCGCGCATGCGCGGCATCGAGAAACATGAAGGGTTTTGTGCCGGACGCCGCCTTCTCGATTTCCTGCCGCAGCAGGCGGCGAAATTGCACGATGGCCTTGTCGGCGGTGCCGAGATGTTCGCGGGTGCGGTCCTGGATCGGCCCCATCGATTCCACCGCCCACTGGTCGTGCACGTTGATGTCGGCGCCCATGCCGGTGAAGGTCGAGGTTGCCTGCTCATGCGGATCGAAGCCGTAATCGTTCGACTTGTTCTTGCGCGAGCGATAATCCGGCAGCTCGTAGAGTTCGAGGCGCTGGTCGCGCATCTTCTTCTTGTCGACCGGCGTCGAGTAGCTGGTGAAGATCGCATACCAGTAGCAATTCTCGTCATCGACCGGCACATGCCACTGCGTGATCGTCATCTCGGTGCTCATCGGGATCACAAAGCCATGCGGGAATAGCTGATTGGTGACGCGAACATGGGTGCGTTCGTCGTCGATTTCGCGCAGCGCAATCAGCCGCAGCCCGTATTCCGTGTGCTCGACATTGATGATGGGCCGGTCATATTCGCGCAGGATTTTCGTCATCGGCATGTCGCTGCCGGCCGAAGCGCCGCGGAACTGCTTGCCATAGGCGCCCGACGTATCCTCGTCCTCGAAGAAGCGATGCAGGAACGAGGCATGCGATGGATCGATGCCGACTTCGAGCGCCTGCAGCCAGTTGCAGTTGATGTGGCCCTTGAACGCGAACGTATAGGCGTCCGGCGCGATGAAACAGTCGATCTCGGGAAACGCCGGCGGTTCGCCTTCGCCGAGATAAGCCCAGAGGATTCCGCTCTTCTCAATGACGGGATAGGCGCGCTGGGCGATGTTCCTGCACAACGGGGAATCCTTCGGCTCGGCCGGCGTCTCCAGACATTGGCCTGTGACGTCGAACAACCAGCCGTGAAAGGCGCAACGCAGCCCGCCATTTTCCAGCCGGCCGAACGCCAGATCAGCCCCGCGATGCGCACAATGCCGGTCGATCAGGCCGTAACGACCCTCTTCGTTGCGAAACAGCACGAGATTTTCGCCGAGCAGTTTGACGGCCTTGACCGGGCGTGGCCCCTGCAACTCGTCGACCAGCGCCGCCGGCTGCCAGTACATCCGCATCAATTTCCCGCAGGCATCCTTGGGGCCGGTGCGGGTGATCAGGTCGTTCTGTTCCTGGCTCATCATGGCGGCGGGTCCCTTTACGGCGCTCGGCATTTGTTCGTCTATTGAACTATTGGGCGAATTATGACATGAGTCAGCGGTACAGCAAGCACAATCTTCGACCGCCCGGGACCGACAGAAGCCAAAATGCCCAAACTAAAGCGTCCGGATAGCGTCGAACGTGCCACCGATTTCGTGGAGAGCCTCGACCGCGGTCTGCGTCTATTGAAGAGGTTCGGCGACAAAAGCGGCCCGATGACGCTGAGCGATCTCGCGCGCGCCGCCGAATTGCCGCGCGCCACCGCGCGCCGCATTCTCTTCACGCTCGAGCGTGGCGGCTTCGTCGCGACCGACGGCAAGCTCTTCACCCTCACGCCGCATGTCCTGACGCTGGCCGCATCTTTTCTGCGTTCGAGCCAGGTGGTGTCGGTGCTGCAGCCGGTGCTGGACCGGATTGCTGCCGAAGCACAGGAGATCAGCTCGCTCGCGGTCCTCGATGGCGACGAGGTCGTGTTCATCGCGCGCGGTAGTCCGGCGAGGGTGTTCTCGGCCGGTCTCGATATCGGCTATCGCCTGCCAGCCTTTTGCACCTCTGTCGGCCGCGCGATGCTCGGCCAGCTTAATGATATCGAACTCGCCGCAAGATTGGCGGCAATGCGCTGCGAGGCAAAGACTCCGCAGACGGTAACGGATCCGAAGAAGCTGCTGGCCGCTATCAAGGCCGATCGGGAGAAGGGATATTCACTGGTCGATCGCGAAGCAGAGCCCGGATTTCGCTCGATTTCGGTGCCGGTGCGGCGTTACGACAACATTATCGTCGCCGCCATCAATATGGGTGCGCATGTCGATCGGGTTTCTACCGCTGAAATGATCGATCGATTTCTGCCGCTGTTGCAGGGCGGAGCCGAAGAGGTGAAAAACCTGCTTCTTTGAGGCGTTCGAAAGAGCGTTCACCCCCGCGCGAACATCCGCGCTTCATCGTGCAACACCGGCGCGACCGCATCGATCAAGCGCGCCGCCGCGGCGTCCACGCTGAGTCCGGCGGTATCTACGACGGCGGAAGCGCGGGCGTAGAGCGGTTCGCGGCTGCGCAGAATGGTGCGCAGTTCCGCCATCGCGGAGCGATCATCCGCCATCGGACGCAGATCGCCTTGGCGGCGCACCCGCGCCATGTGTTCTTCGGGTTCGGCCTTCAGCCAGATGGTATAGAACGACGATAAAATCAGATCGAAGGTCAGCGGCTCGGAGACGATGCCGCCGCCGGTCGCCAGCACCGTCAATTCCTTGCGCGCCAGCAATTGCCCGAGCGCGGCCTGCTCCATCCGGCGAAAACCCTCCTGGCCGTAGAGCGCGATGATCTCGGCGACAGACAGGCCGTTTTGCGCCTCGATCTCCTTGTTGAGTTCGACAAAATTCCAACCGATTTTTTTCGCGAGCATCTTGCCGAGCGTGGATTTGCCGGCGCCGCGCAGCCCGATCAAGGCGATGCCGGCGAACGACATTCCCCGCTGCGCGGCGCCGCCGCCGTGGCCCGACAATACATCCCGGGCCTGCGCGATCTGGCCCGGCGTCGCCTTGCGCAAGAGGTCGCGAATGACCGGCCAGTCCGGCGTGGGTTCGCCCGATGGAATGAGATCTTCAAGATGCGCGGCCATCGCGTGTGCGACCCGGCGCAGCAGTACGATCGAGACGTTGCCCTTGCCGCTTTCGAGTTGCGCGATATAGCGCTCGGAAATGCCGGAGACTTTCGCGAGCACCTTGCGCGACATGCCACGCAGCGCGCGCATCGTGCGAACACGCTGGCCGAGCTCTTCCAGAAAGCCGGTTTCGGGATCGGGAGTGTCGGTCATGTCCCCGTTTGGGTTGGGCTTAAGAAGAAATGCGGCGCGCCCGGAAACATAATGCCGAGCAGGATTGACAGCAAGCGCGCGCAGTGCCTTTCTATGAATTATAATGCTTAAAAATTCGGAGGAGACGTCGTGACAACAAGGGGATTTCGGGGCGCGGCATGAGCGAGATGTCCGGTTCCTATAACGCCGTGACCTGGCTGCTCGACCGCAATGTCGAGGAAGGCCGCGCAAAAAAACTCGCCTTCACCGACACGGTATCCGAGGTGACCTACGGCGAACTGCAGCAACAGAGCTGCCGCGTCGCCAATCTGTTGCGCCGTCTCGGTGTCCGCCGCGAAGAGCGCGTCGCGATGATCATGCTCGACACGGTCGATTTCCCCGCGGTGTTTCTCGGCGCGATCCGCGCCGGCATCGTGCCGGTGCCGCTCAACACGCTGCTGACGTCGGATCAATACGCCTATGTGCTGGCAGATTGCCGCGCGCGGGTATTGTTTATTTCCGAAGCGCTGTTGCCGGTGGTCAAGGAGATGCTCGGCCGGATGCCAGACCTCGAGCATGTCATCGTCTCCGGCAAGGACGCGCACGGCTACAAGCGATTGTCGGATGAACTCAAAGGCGAGAACACTTCATACGCCACCGCCGCAACCCATGCCGACGAGCCGGCGTTCTGGCTGTACTCGTCGGGCTCGACGGGAATGCCCAAGGGCGTGCGGCATCTGCATTCCAGTCTCGCCGCGACTGCGGAAACCTATGCCAGCCAGGTGCTCGGGATTCGCGAGGACGATGTCGGGCTTTCGGCGGCGAAACTGTTTTTCGCCTACGGCCTCGGCAATGCGCTGACCTTTCCGATGTCGGTCGGCGCCACCACGGTGCTCAATTCCGAGCGCCCGACACCCGCGACGATGTTCGCGCTGATGAACAAGTATCATCCCAGCATCTTCTTCGGCGTGCCGACGCTGTTCGCCGCGATGCTCAACGACGAGACGCTCAAGAGTGAGCGTGGCGGCTCGCGCCTGCGCATCTGCACGTCGGCGGGCGAGGCGCTGCCGGAATCGGTCGGCAACAGCTGGAAGTCGCGCTTCGGCGTCGATATTCTCGATGGCGTCGGCTCGACTGAACTCTTGCATATCTTCCTGTCGAACGCGCCCGGCGACATCAAATACGGCACCTCCGGCCGCGCGGTACCTGGCTACAAGGTTCGCCTCGTCAACGAAGCGGGAGTCGATGTGCCCGATGGCGAAGTCGGCGAACTCCTGGTCGATGCGCCCTCGGCCGGCGAAGGCTACTGGAACCAGCGCAGCAAGAGCCGCCGGACTTTCGAGGGCCACTGGACCCGCACCGGCGACAAATACATTCGCGATGCTGACGGCCGTTATACATTCTGTGGCCGCAGCGACGACATGTTCAAGGTCTCCGGCATCTGGGTGTCGCCGTTCGAAGTCGAGAGCGCGCTGATCACCCATCCCGCGGTGCTTGAAGCTGCGGTGGTGCCCGAAGCCGACCCGGAAGGCTTGCTGAAACCGAAAGCCTTCGTGGTGCTGCGCGCCGACGCCAATACCGACGGCCTGCATGAGGCGCTGAAGGAGCACGTCAAGCAGAAGATCGGACCGTGGAAGTATCCGCGCTGGATCGACGTGGTGGAGAGCCTGCCGAAGACGGCGACCGGGAAGATACAGCGGTTTAAATTGAGGGATGGGGACCAATA
The DNA here is from genome assembly GCA_037201505.1 of Bradyrhizobium sp. GTDB lineage: Bacteria > Pseudomonadota > Alphaproteobacteria > Rhizobiales > Xanthobacteraceae > Bradyrhizobium. The sequence goes on along the minus strand of JBBCHO010000003.1, from coordinate 219,165 downwards.
ATGCTGTCATTCCGGGACGCGCGTCAGCGCGAACCTCAGATGTGCAACTAGCACATCGGGGAATCTCGAGATTCCGGATCAGTTCGCTTCGCGAGCTGTCCGGAATGACGAAGCTAGTGGATACTACGGTATGACAATGCTCTCTCCCTCCGGCTTCCTCCGCATCGGCGCCTCCGATCTCGAATACCGCATGATCGGTCCCGCACCTGCGGATGCGCCGACGATTGTACTGTTGCATGAAGGCCTGGGCTCTGCCGCGCTGTGGGGTGATTTTCCGGATCGGCTTGCCGCCGCAACCGGTCTCGGCGTGTTTGCGTATTCGCGCGCCGGCTACGGCGCTTCCAGCGCCGCGCCGCTGCCGCGTCCAATTGACTACATGCATGTCGAGGCGCTTGAAGTGCTGCCTGCACTGCTTGACGCGATAGGTGTTCGCCGCGGCCTGTTGCTCGGCCATTCCGATGGCGCGTCGATCGCCGCGATCTATGCGGGCGCGCATCAGGATCATCGCGTGCAAGGCGTCGTGTTGATCGCCCCGCATTTCATCGTCGAAGATGTTTCGGTGGCTTCGATCGCGGAGATCAGGACGCTCTATGAGACTACCGACCTGAAGTCGAAGCTGCAGCGCTGGCACAGCAACGTCGACAATGCCTTTTACGGCTGGAACAGCGCGTGGCTCGATCCAAAATTCCGCGACTGGGATATATCGGAATACTTGGCCTATATCCGGGTGCCGGTCGCGATCCTGCAGGGCGCCGACGATCGCTATGGGACCATTCGCCAGATCGAGATCGCGCAGGACGAGTGCTATTGCCCGGTCGATGTGACGATCATGGCGGAGGCCGGCCATTCGCCGCATCGTGAAGCGCCGGAAGCGACGCTTGAAGCGATCTCGGAATTTGCAAACGCGGTTTTGCACGGCGACGAAGACTCGCAAGGACGGGCCGCGTAACGCCTTGGCCACGGCTGTTGCGATGCTCCACTGAGTGTCCCTCCCGCCGCCGGCGCCAGCCTGCCTCCGCCGCGGTTGTCCAAGGCGGATTGGGTGAAGATCGGCGATCAGCCAGGCATGAAGCAAAATGCCGGATTTCCGGCATTTCGGCCTAGACCTCACCTAAAATATGCATTATTGTGCATGTCGTCACGTCAAAAGCACCAAAATTAAAAAGGGATGGCCCATGGCCGGTGAAGATCGCGTCCTTGCTGGCGGCGCCAAACACATCGATTTTCAGACCGATCCGTCGCGCTACCGGCATTGGAAGCTCGATGTCGCCGGCGATGTCGCGACGCTGACAATGGATGTCGATGAGAATGGCGGGCTGTTCGAGGGCTATCAACTCAAGCTGAATTCCTACGATCTCGGCGTCGATATCGAACTCGCCGACGCGGTGCAGCGGCTGCGCTTCGAGCATCCCGGCGTAAAGGTGGTGCTGCTGCGCTCGGCCAAGAACCGGGTGTTCTGCGCCGGTGCCAATATCCGCATGCTGGCAGGCGCGACCCACGCCCACAAGGTCAATTTCTGCAAATTCACCAACGAGACCCGCAACGGGCTGGAAGATTCCAGCGAGAATTCCGGGCAACGCTTTGTCACCGTCATCAACGGCACGGCGGCGGGCGGCGGCTATGAACTGGCGCTCGCGACCGATCACATCATCCTGGCCGACGACGGTTCGGCCGCGGTGGCGCTGCCGGAAGTGCCGCTGCTGGCGGTGTTGCCGGGCACCGGCGGACTGACGCGGGTGGTCGACAAGCGGAAAGTTCGCCGCGACCATGCCGATTATTTCTGCACCATCGAGGAAGGCATCAAGGGCAAGCGCGCCGTGCAATGGCGGCTGGTCGATGAGATCGTTCCCAACAGCAAGCTCGAAGCCAGGGTCACCGAGCGCTCAAAAGAATTCGCCGCGGCCTCCAAGCGCAACGGCAATGGCAAGGGCATCGTCCTTGGCCCCCTGAATCGCAGCATCGATGACAATGGCATCCGCTACGGTTTTGTCAGCGTCGATATCAATCGCGCCGAGCGCATCGCAACCATTTCGATCAAGGCGCCGGAGACCGCGCCGCCGGCCGATATCGACGGGATGATCGCGCAGGGCGCAGCATTCTGGCCGCTGCAGGTCGCGCGCGAACTCGACGACGCGATCCTGCATCTGCGCATCAACGAACTCGATACCGCGATGCTGGTGTTCAAGTCGCATGGCGAGCGCGCCAATGTGCTGGCCTGCGACGCTTTTCCTCGAGGCCCATAAAGCGCACTGGCTGGTCAACGAAATCAGGCAGTACTGGAAGCGGGTGCTCAAGCGCATCGACGTCACCTCGCGCACGCTGGTGACGCTGGTCGAGCCGGGTTCGTGCTTTGCCGGCACCCTGGCCGAACTCGTGTTCGCTGCCGATCGCTCCTACATGCTGATCGGCCAGAAGCAGGGCGACAACCGCGCGCCGCCGACCATCGAACTCTCGGCGATGAATTTCGGTCCCTATCCGATGAGCCATGGGCTGACGCGGCTGCAATCGCGCTTTCAGGCCGACCCCACAGATGTCGAGCGCGCGCAGAAGCGGATCGGCGAAGCGCTCGATGCCGAGGAGGCTGAGCAACTGGGCCTTGTGACCTTTGCGCTCGATGACATCGACTGGGATGACGAGATTAGGGTGTTCTTCGAGGAGCGCACGAGTTTCTCGCCCGACAGCCTCACCGGCATGGAAGCGAATTTGCGCTTCGTCGGACCCGAGACCATGGAATCGAAAATCTTCTCGCGCCTGACGGCGTGGCAGAACTGGATATTCCAGCGCCCCAACGCGGTCGGCGAAGATGGCGCGTTGCGGCGTTACGGCACCGGCCAAAAGGCGCAGTTCGATATGACGAGAGTGTAGGGGCGAATAGCGAGTGGCAAATGGCGAGTAGTTGTTCTTTTCCATTCGCTACTCGCCATTCGCTATTCGCCGCGCGACGAAGGAGCAAGCGATGAACATCATGAACGTCGATTACAGCACCAAGATTCCCAACAACGTGAATCTTAGCGAGGATCGGCAGGTGCTCAAGGCGCTGGAAGGCTGGCATCCCGGTTACATCGACTGGTGGAACGACATGGGGCCGGATGGCTTCCAGCAATCGCTGGTCTATTTGCGCACCGCCTATTCGGTCGATCCGCGCGGCTGGGCCAAGTTCGACTACGTGAAGATGCCGGACTATCGCTGGGGCATCCTGCTGGCGCCACAGGAAGAGAACCGCGTGATTCCGTTCGGCGAACATCTGGGCGAACCGGCCTGGCAGGAAGTGCCGGGCGAATATCGCGCCGCGCTTCGGCGTTTGATCGTGATCCAGGGCGACACCGAGCCGGCATCGGTCGAACAGCAGCGCCATCTCGGCAAGACCGCGCCCTCGCTCTACGACCTGCGCAATTTGTTCCAGGTCAATGTCGAGGAGGGCCGCCATCTCTGGGCGATGGTGTATCTGCTGCAGAAGTATTTCGGCCGCGACGGCCGTGAGGAGGCTGACGAGTTGTTGCGCCGCGCTCCGGCGATACCGACAGCCCTCGCATGCTGGGCGCCTTCAACGAAGCGACGCCGGATTGGCTGTCATTCTTCATGTTCACTTACTTCACCGATCGCGACGGCAAGATGCAGCTGCACTCGCTGGCGCAGTCGGGCTTCGATCCGCTGTCGCGCACCTGCCGCTTCATGCTGACCGAGGAAGCGCATCACATGTTCGTCGGCGAGACCGGCATCAGCCGCGTGGTGCAACGCACCTGTGAGGCGATGCAGGCCGCCGGCATCAGCGATCCCAACGATGTCGCGAAGGTCCGTGCCCAGGGCATGATCGATCTGCCGACCATCCCAGAAGAAGCTGAACCTGCACTACACGCTGTCGCTCGATTTGTTCGGCTCGGAGGTTTCGACCAACGCGGCGAACTCCTTCAACTCCGGCATCAAGGGCCGCTTCCCACGAGACCCAGATCAAGGACGATCACCGGCTGCAGAACGACACCTATCCGGTGCTCAAGCTGGTGGACGGGCAGATCAAGCGCGTCGACGAACCGGCATTGACCGCGCTCAACATGCGGCTGCGTGACGATTACACGCAGGACTGCGTCAAGGGCCTGTTGCGCTGGAACAAGATCATCTCGACCGCCGGCTACGACTTCAAGCTGACGCTGCCGAATGTAGCGTTCCATCGCCAGATCGGCGAGTTCAAGGATATCAACGCCACGCCGGATGGTCTCTTGATCGACGATGCGACCTGGAACAAGCGTAAAACCGATTGGCTGCCGTCGGCATCGGACGGCGATTTCATCGCCTCGCTGATGACCCCCGTAACCGAGATCGGCGAATTCGCTTCGTGGATTTCACCGCCCAAGGTGGGATCGACAACAAGCCGGGCGATTTCGAGTATGTGAAGATCGAGACGTGAGCATCCTCACAGGTTGTCATCACCCGCGAAAGCGGGTGATCCAGTAAACACCGGCGTCAATTGTAGAGCGCCGCGGCTAACGGATCGGAACCGCGGCGTAATGGATACCCGCCTTCGCGGGTATGACAAATAGAGGTGGTCTGGCGGTGAATGACCGTTCAGGCGTCCACTCTCACTCCCACCCATCTCCCTTAATTCCCGGGTTCGCATACACAATGCCGCCATCGACCGCGATGGTGGCGCCGACCACGTAATCGCCGGCGCGCGAGGCGAGGTAGATCGCGGTACCCGCCATGTCCTCGTCGGTGCCGATGCGCCCGGACGGCACGCGGGTCGCGACCTCGTCGGCATTATCGCGCGCGGCCTTGTTCATGTCGGACTTGAACGGCCCCGGCGCGATTGCCGTCACCACGATGTGGTCGCTGATCAGTTTCGCCGCCATGCGCCGGGTCAGATGGATCAGGCCGGATTTGCTCGCCCGCATAGGAATAGGTCTCCAGCGATTGACGAAGATGCCGTCGATCGAGGCGATGTTGATCACCTTGGCGGGCTTCGCGGCCGTTGCAGCCGCGCGCAGCGGACCGGCCAATGCCTTGGTCAGGAAGAACGGCGTCTTGACGTTGAGGTTCATCACCTTGTCCCAGCCGCTTTCTGGAAATTCGTCGAAGTCTGCGCCCCACGCCGCACCGGCATTGTTGACGGAATGTCGAGCTTCGGTTCGCGCTTTCTGATCTCGCCCGGCCAGCATGTCGATGCCCGCCATGGTCGAAATATCGATCGGGAGCGCAATGCTTCGCCGCCATATTCGGGCGGTCAGTTCTTTCGCCGTCGCCCTCGCACGGGCCGGCCTTGCGCGCGGTGATATAGACCCTGGCGGCGCCTTGGCTCAGAAAATCCGGCCGCGATCATCTTGCCGATGCCGCGCGATCCCCCCGTCACCAGCGCGACGCGGGCCTTTCAGTGAAACAGATCCCTGAACATGGTGTCCTCCCTTTATTTTGCTGATGTTTTTGGGCGCGGGGGAGGGACGAGTCAAGGAAGGGACACGGAGCCGCCTACGCCGCGTCGATGCGCCGAAAGCCGTTCCACATTGCGGTGGCGGCACCGGAGGTCAGCACCGGCAGGATGCGGGTGTCCTGATAATTGCCGTTGAGTGAGACCCGCGGCAGCGCCGTCAGGTATCCCGCACTTTCGGGAAGATCATGCCCGGGCGTGTGGTGACCGCGGTCTTGATCCGGCCGCTTGCGCCATGGCGAATTCGCGCGCGCCGGCCGCGATCTTGTCGCCATAGGGATAAGCGAGATGAAGCACCGCTTCTGCAGCGCGTCTTCGATCCGCTGACGGCTCACCGTCATTTCCTGGCCGGCGATTTCCCTGGACTGCTTGGCGAGATTGCAATGCGTGATGGTATGCGCGCCGATGCCGATCAGGGGATCTTCCGCGAACGGCTTCAACTCGTCCCAGGACATGCAGAGTTCGCGACTGATCGCGGTCTCGTCGACGCCGTAACGCGCACACAACGCGCTGACCTCACGCTGCGAATCCCCGGCGCCCGGCAATCCGCGCAGCCAGTCGTGCAGGCGATTGAACGCGGCCCCTTGGCGGCCGGCGTGCTGGTATCGAGGCGGGCGGTCAGGCCGGCGATGCCGGCTTCGATCGAGTCTGTCCTGGCGATCACCATCTCCAGTGCGATCCACCAGAGACGGCCGATACCTTCCGGCAAAGTCGCTGGCGACATACACCGTGAATGGCGCATCGAACTCCCGCATCACCGGCAGCGCGAAATCCCTGTTGTCGCGATATCCATCGTCGAAAGTGAAGCAGGCGAATCGCCGCGAAAAATCACGCTCGGTCAGCCGCCGATACATCTCATCCACGGTGACGATATCGATATCGTTCGAACGAAGATTGCGTCAGCATTGCGCCGCAGGAATTCCGGCCGCAATTTCAAGATGACGGTTGGGTTGAACGTAGCGTCGCGCGGCGGGCGGACATTGTGCAGCATGAGGATGCTGCCGACGCCGGCAAACATCGGACGAAGCAGATAATGCGCGCCGGTAAAGTAAAGCGCTCCCAGTCCGGCGCGGATGACGTGGTAGCGAAATTGCTTCATCAGGGGTGGTTAGCCGGTTGGAACGTGATTCCGAAGCTAGCGGGGGACCGCTGAAGAAACGGTTAGTCGGGCGGTTGCCCGGCACAGGACTTGTTACACGACTATTCCCTGTTATTTCGGGTTTGACAGCCCTGCAAGGGTTTGTTTTCTCTCTGTTCCCAGTGCCGCCGGTTTGACGTTTCCTGCTAGGGCTTTGCCTGCGAGAGCTTTGCCTGCCAAGGTTTTGCCTGCAACGGCTTTGCAAACGCGCAGGAAGCGTCAAATTGAAATCAGCGCTGAAATCATCGCTATACCGTACCCCCTTTATTGCCGGAAGTTCGTGTCAGGGGATGCATGGCAGGTCACGAATTCGGAAACGGGGCACCAGGCTCCGCGGGACATCGAATGCACGGACTTTTCAGGTGGAGCAGCAAATGGTGGCCGGGTGTCATTCCGCTGATAGTCTTGTGGGCTTTGGCGGCATGGAACAACCACCGTGCCCCTGGAAGCCGATCTGGCTGCCCGCAGCACCGCCGCGCTCAAGGACACCGTGCTCGACAAGAGCCGAATCGCACTGGTCGGCCCGTGACGTCACATTCAGCGCCGACGCCTTTTCCGAAGAAGGCCGGCGCAGCTCGGTGGCCGCGGTAGAAGCGGTTGCCGGCGTGCGGTTGGTTGACGACCAGACCCGGCTGGTTGACGAAGCCAAGCCGTTCGTCTGGTCGGCCGAACGGGAAGTGGTCAGGGTTACGCTAAGCGGCAATTCGCCGCTGCCGGCCAGCAAGGGCAAGTTCCTGGAAGCGGCCCGCGCGGACCTCGGTGGGGTCGAGGTCGTCGATCGCATGATTTTATCGCGCGGCGCGCCGCCCGCGTTTCGACAATGCCGCGTTTGCTGCTGCTCGATCAGATCGCCAAACTGAAAGACGGCAAGGTCACCCTTTCCGATACCAAGGTCAGCCTGTCGGGCATGGCGCGTGACCTTGGCGGCCGGGAAGCGATCGCGGCGGCGCTGAGAAACCTGCCTGAGGGATTTTCGGTCGCCAGCAACGAGATCAAGGCGCCGCCCTATATCTTCCAGGCCTACAAGGATCCCGGTCGCGCTGACGCTGACGCTGACCGGTTACGTGCCCGATAATAACGTCCACGCAGCGGTGGTCGCGGCGGCTGGCCGTAAGTTCTTCAGCGAAAAAAGTCGTCGACAATCTCAAGGCCAGCGTCGGCGCACCTTCCGGATTCACCAACGCCGTGGTGGCGGCGCTGGGTGCGCTTTCACGGCTGTCGACCGGCACGCTTGTGGTGTCGGACCGGGAAGTGAAGCTGTCGGGCGATGCATTCTACGATGCGGCCCCGGCCCAGATCCGTGCCGGCTTCGCCAGGGATCTTCGCAAGGCTGGCAATCCAAGGCGGACATCCCGGTCAAGCCTGCCGCCGCACCGGTGGACGCGACCGTGTGTCAGCAATTGCTGTCGGAGATTTGCTGGCCAAAGGCACCATCCGCTTCGAAATCCGGGCTTTCCACCCTCGATCCGGATTCTGCCGGCTGCTCGATCATTTGATCGAAACCGCGCTGCGTTGCCCCACCATCAATATCGAAATTGCAGGCCACACCGACGCCGACGGCCCGGAGGGTTTTAACAAGGCCATGTCGGAAAAGCGTGCGGAGGTGGTGACGGATTATCTCGTCAAAGCCGGATTGCCCGCCGGCCGCTTCACGGCGGTCGGCTATGGCAGTACCCAGCGATTGCGTCGAACGAGACCGACGAGGGCAAGTCGCATAACCGCCGCATCGAATTCGTGGTGAAGGAATAACGATGGTCTATCTCGCGACATTTCATTGGGGTGGCTGCTGGGATCGCTGCTGTTGGGTTTCGCAATGGGCTGGATCGCGGTGGTTCAACGCGGTCAGGGCGTATCGAAAGTGACGTCGCGATGGCTGGCGGTGCTGGCGGCGGCATTGGTTGCCGCGGCGCTGGCCCGCGTGATCCCCGGCCGGCCCGGTATTGGCTCGATCTCGGTCCTCGTCATGTTTGCTTTATATCTGGCCGGCTGCACGGTGGATCGTGGCTGCGCGCGTGGGTCGTTTCTGGCCACGCGCCGGCGGCTTGAAGTCCCGAGGCAGATCAATGACTCCCACAGCGCATTATCGGAATGTTCGGTTCACTACAATGCATGGGCCAACGGTCGGGCTCTATGAGGCGGCGGCCGCACTCAGCACCGAGGCAATATCGCCGCCGATCGCGGCGCCTTCTTCAAATCGGTCCACGGCACCTTGAACCATCTTCTGGTGACCGACCATGTGTGGATGCATCGCTTCACCGGGGAGGGCGTCGCGCCAGAACGGCTGGATGCGATCCTGTTCGAGAGCTTCCACCGAGCTGCGCGCGGCGCGTGAGGCGGAGGAGGACCAGCGGATCATCGATTTTGTCGACCGGCTCGATGATGCGCGCATCGCGGGCACGATCAGGTATCGCCGGGTCTCCACGCCGGAGCACTTCGAGCAGCAGATGGCCCCGGCGCTGGCGCACTGGTTCAATCACCAGACCCACCACCGCGGACAGCTCCATGCGATCTTGACCGGCCTGGTCGGCAAGGCGCCGGAGCTCGATCTGCTGATTTTCCAGCGGCTGTCAGCCCTCCCGGCCGCCTGAAATCACGAAAACCGCAGTCGCCCCGCACGAGGTCGTGTCATCGGACTTTGCTATAAGGGGGCGAATGCACCAAAAACTGGGCGTTCTGCCGCCTGAATCGCGTCTAATATATTGAAGGAACGCGTTTTATTCACATCAAGCGAATTCCACTTCGGCTCAAAACAAGCTACGACATCCCGGCAGGGAGCAAGCGTGGCGCTGGCGGCGGCGAAGTTCGCCCGTCATCCACCGTGGTGAGATCGTGGTTCTGGGGATCGTAATTCGAGGTCTAGATGCTGGAAGCAATACGCAGGGCGATCTCGTTTCTGCGCCACAAGCAAATCTTGCACAAACTGGGTGTTGCGGTCAGCGTTACGGTCATAGGGATCGCGTGCTACGTACTTTATCACATGCTCAAGGGCATCGACACCTAGAGGTCATCGAGGCCATCAAGGGGACCGAGCCCAAATCGATTGCGCTGGCGGCGTTATTCGTGGCCGCGGGTTATTTCACCCTGACATTCTATGACTGGTTCGCGGTGCGTGCGATCGGCCGTGCCGATATTCCCTACCGCGTCAATGCGCTCGCCGCCTTCACCAGCTATTCGATCGGGCACAATGTCGGCGCCAGCGTCTTCACCGGCGGCGCGGTGCGCTATCGGATTTATTCGGCCTGGGGGCTGAACGCGATCGACGTCGCCAAGATATGCTTTCTGGCCGGCCTGACGTTCTGGCTCGGCAACGCCGCGGTGCTGGGACTTGGGATCGCCTACCATCCGGAAGCGGCATCCTCGATCGATCAGCTTTCCGCCATGATGAACCGCATGGCCGCGTTCGCCATCATCGTGGCGCTGGTGGCCTATGTGGTCTGGGTCTGGACCCAGCCGAGGCGGGTGGGCCGCGGACCCTGGACGGTGATGCTGCCGGGCGGTCCGCTGACGCTGTTGCAGATCGTGATCGGTATCGTCGATCTCGGCTTTTGCGCGCTCGCGATGTACGTGCTGGTTCCGGATGAGCCCAATCTCGGCTTTGTCGTGGTGGCCGTCATTTTCGTCTCGGCGACGTTGCTCGGCTTCGCCAGCCATTCCCCCGGAGGCCTCGGGGGTGTTCGATGCCGCCATGCTGGTTGGCCTGTGGCAGATGGACCGGGAGGACCTGCTGGCCGGAATGCTTTTGTTCCGGGTCTCTATTATCTTGCCCCTTTATCATATCTGTAATCTTACTGACGTTTCGGGAGGTTATCGTCGGTGCGCGGCTGAAGCGCCTGCGGGCGGGCGACGGCTGGCTCCGGGAAACAGAAGCGCGAAGCCGTGTACGTGAGAGAGCGCGGGGATTCCGGCGCCTGACGATACGGACCCGAGTGGCAAGAGAACCTGCCTGATGGCAATAGATGATTTCTTCTTCGTCGTCCTTTTTCTCGCCGTGGCCCGACCGGCTGCGGCATTCTGCCATCATCCTGATTGCGGCGGGCATGGCGCTGGCCGCCCTCGTCACCTTGGCGAATTGTCGCCGGTCCGTGCCGCCGCGGTCTTTATCTGCATCGCCGCTGCCGCGCTGGTGCCATGGCGATTGCATAACGTGTCGGCGTCCCGTGAGGACGTCCGCGGGGTTAATCCGGTGGAGTCGGCTGCGGTCAGCGCGATTGTCGCCGGCATGCCGGATCCCGCGGTTCTGCTCGACCGCGCCGGCCGCGTCATCCATCTCAATGCGCCGCGGCGCAGCTCGCGCCGGCGCTGCGCCGCAACGAACTGGCCAGTTCGCCCTGCGCTCGCCCGAGATCATCACGGCGCTGCGCGAAGCTATTGCGACGACGGAAACCAGGCGCGCCACCTATCTCGATCATGTGCCGGTCGATCGCTGGATGGAATTGATCATCACGCCGGTGCCGGTGCCGACGCTGTTCGGCGGCGCCGATAAATGCATGCTGATGACATTCCACGACCAGACGCCGTTGCGCCGGGTCGAGGAAATGCGCGCCGACTCGTCCGCCAATGCCAGCCATGAACTGCGCACGCCTCTGGCGGCGCTGTCCGGCTTCATCGATACGCTGCAGGGGCCAGCCAAGGACGACGCGCAAGGCGCGGCGAGCGCTTTCTGGGCATCATGCACACCCAGGCGACCCGGATGGCCCGGCTGATCGACGATCTGCTGTCGCTGTCGCGGGTCGAACTGTCGGCCCAGTCCGCCCGATACGCTGGTGGATATCGTGCCCCATCATCCGCCAGGTGGCCGATGGGCTGGAGCCGCTGGCGGGGAGCGTCAGGTCGATATCGAGATCGATTTGCCCGAAACGCCGGTGGCGATCGCGGGCGACGCGAGGAATTGCTGCGGCTGTTCGAAAACCTGATCGAAAACGCGCTGAAATATGGCGCTTCCGGCGGCAAGGTGATCGTCTCGCTCAGCCAGGCGATATCGGGCGAAAACGCGCCCGAAGTGCGGGTCATGGTGCGGGGATTTCGGACCCGGCATCGCGCCCGAACATCTGCCGCGGCTCCACCGAACGGTTCTACCGGGTGGATGTTGGCGACAGCCGTGCCCAGGGCGGAACCGGGCTCGGTTTATCGCTGGTTAAACATATTGTTAACCGCCATCGTGGCCGGCTTTTGATCGAAAGCGTGCCGAAAAACGGCGCGTACTTTTACCGCCTGTTTTCCCCAGGCGAAAACCTCGGCCCCAGCCTTAAGTTAAGCGATTTCAGTAGCTTAACTATGTCATCCAACTGTCACCAAACCTTCGTAAAAGGGGGCACCGACCGTCCTAAACGGGCGACGTGAGCGCTTCGCGTACGAGATGGAGACCAGCAATGATTTCATAAAAACGATCGTCGCTGCCGGCCTGGTCGCCGCATCGACGTCGGCGTTCGCCGCCGACATCACCGGAGCGGGTGCGACGTTCCCGTTCCCGATCTATTCGAAGTGGGCCGATGCCTACAAAAAGGAAACCGGCAACGGTCCTGAACTACCAGTCGATCGGTTCGGGTGGTGGCATCAAGCAGATCGAGGCCAAGACGGTGACGTTCGGCGCTACCGACATGCCGCTGAAGGTCGAGCAGCTCGAGAAGGACGGCCTGGTCCAGTGGCCGATGGTCATGGGCGCGATCGTGCCGGTGGTCAATCTTGAGGGTGTGAAGCCGGTGAACTGGTGTTCGACGGCGATACTCTTGCCAACATCTATCTCGGCAAGATCACCAAATGGGACGATCCGGCGATCAAGAAGCTCAATCCGAACGTAAAGCTGCCGACTGACGCCATCACGGTGGTTCGTCGCTCCGACGGATCGGGCACGACGTTCAACTTCACCGACTATCTCTCCAGGTGAGCCCGGAGTGGAAGACCAAGGTCGGTTCCGGCACCGCGGTTGAATGGCCGGCTGGCGTTGGCGCCAAGGGCAATGAGGCGTTTCCGGCAATATCGGCCAGACCAAGAACTCGATTGGCTATGTTGAATATGCCTATGCCAAGCAGAACAAGCTGACCTATGCGGGTCTGATCAACAAGGCCGGCAAGGCCGTGCAGCCGAGCGTGGAGGCCTTCCAGGCGGCCGCCTCGAATGCCGACTGGCCAAGGCTCCCGGTTACTACGTGATCCTACCGACCAGCCCGGGCGACCAGTCGTGGCCGATCACGGCTTCGACCTTTATTCTGATGCATAAGGAGCCGGCCGATAAGGCGGCCTCCGCGGAAGCCGTCAAGTTCTTCACCTGGGCCTTCGCCAAGGGCGGCAAGATGGCCGAGGAACTCGACTACATTCCGATGCCGGAACCGGTGGTCAAGCTGATCGAGAGACCTGGTCGGCTGATATCAAGAGCTGAAGGTCGCTCTGGTCTTATGATATTCGCGAGCGCGCCATCCGGCGCCGTTCGCGGGACGGGTCAAACAGGCAAACTCCGGAATCCCAGGACTGCCGCAGTTCACGTGGATTTCGGCATTTGCGCCCGGAACGAACGCCGGAATAACGCGGCGGGTCAGTCGGTAAAAAATCTCTCGAAAAAACTACGTGGCGACATCTTCGCCGCGGTGAACTAAACAAAGGGGATTGGCGTGGCAGACATGGCCGTTCAGAGGCGACGTGATGGAAGCTGCTGGACCTTACGATCGCGCCCGGGCGCTCAATGCCTTCAAGCTCGGCGATGTCACGTTTTACTGGATCACCCGCGCCTGCGCGATATCGGTCCTTCTGATCCTTGGCGGCATCATTCTTTCGCTGATCGCGGGCGCCTGGCCGGCGATGAAGGAATACGGCTTCGCCTTCCTGTGGACCCAGCGCTGGGCGCCATCCGCAGACCCACCGGTGCTCGGTGCGCTCGGCCCGATGTACGGCACGCTCGTTACCTCCTTCATCGCGATGGTGATTGCGATCCCGGTCGGGCTCGGCATTGCGATTTTCCTCACCGAGCTTTGTCCGCAACCGCTGCGCCGTCCGATCGGTATCCGCGATTGAACTGCTCGCCGGCATCCCCTCGATCATCTACGGCATTGTGGGGCTTCTTCGTGCTCGGCCCGTTTCTGGCCTACACGTTCCAGCCGTTCATGATCTGGGCGTTCGACGGTGTCCCCGTTCTCGGCTCGATCTTCGGCGGCCCGCCGTCCTATCTCAGCCTGTTGTTAACGCCGCGCTGATCCTGGCCATCATGGTGCTGCCCGTTCATCACCGCGATCTCGGTCGACGTTTTCAAGACCGTGCCGCCGGTTCTCAAGGGAAGCCGCCTATGGCGTCGGCTGCCCCACCTGGGAAGTGGTGCGCAATGTGGTCATTCCCTACACCCGGGTCGGCGTCATCGGCGGCGTTATGCTGGCGCTCGGCCGTGCGCTCGGCGAAACCCATGGCGGTCACCTTCATCATCGGAAATTCCTTCCGCATTTCGTCCTCGATCTTTTGCCCCCGGCACCACGATCTCGGCGGCGATCGCCAGCGAGTTCGCTGAAAGCGACGGCCTGCATCAATCCGGCCTGATCCTGCTCGGCCTGCTGCTGTTCGTGCTGACGTTCTTCGTACTGGCAGCGGCGCGGCTGATGCTGCTGCGACTGGAAAAGAAGGCGGGAAATTGAGCATGAACCCGATCACAACGCCCGCCGCCGCCGCGATATCATCAATCCGGACGCTGTGCTGGGGTGCTGCGCTGTTCGGCGTGACCTGGCTGGCGCTGATCCTGTTCACGTTGTTGGTCAACGGGGTTGCCGGACTGAGCCTGCAACTCTTCACCGAGAACACCCCGCCGCCGGCGCCAATGAAGGCGGTCTGCTGAACGCGATCGTCGGTTCTGTCATCATGACCGTGATCGGCGTCGGCATCGGCGCGCCGCTCGGCCTGTTTGGCCGGAACATATTTGGCCGAATATGGGAGAGGAACGACCGCCTCACCTCGGTGATCCGCTTCATCAACGACATCCTGCTAAGCGCGCCGTCGATCATCATCGGCCTGTTCATCTACGGGCGCCATCGTGGTCCCGATGGGCGGCTTCTCCGCGCTTGCCGGCTCATTGGCGCTGGCCGTGATCGTGATCCCCGTGGTGGTGCGCACCACCGAAGACATGCTGTTGCTGGTGCCCAATCCGCTGCGCGAGGCGGCTTCCGCACTCGGCCTGCCGCGTTCGCTGGTCATCAAACGGATGCCTATCGCGCGGCGCGCTCCGGCCTCATCACCGGCGTGCTGCTGGCGACCGCGCGTGTGGCCGGTGAAACCGCGCCATTGTTGTTCACCGCGCTCAGCAATCAGTTCTTCAGCCTCAGCCTGAACAAGACGATGGCCAACCTGCCGGTGACCATCAACAATTTCGTGCAAAGCCCCTATGCCTACTGGAAGCAGCTCGCCTGGAGCGGGGCCCTTGATCATCACGCTTACTGTACTCGCCTTGAATATTGGCGCGCGCATTCTGGGCGCCGAGAGGACCGCAAAATGAACGATCTTTCCGTATCCGTGAGTGTCCCCAACGCGCCGGCGGCATCTGGCTCCGGCCAGGCGGACGCGTCGCCCAAGGTTACTGCACGCGGCCTCAATTTCTATTATGGCGAACATCACGCGCTGAAGAACATCAACATCACGCTCGGCACCAACCGCGTCACCGCGTTCATCGGCCCATCCGGCTGCGGCAAGTCGACCCTCTTGCGGATTTTCAACCGCATGTACGACCTCTATCCGGGGTCAGCGCGCCACCGGTCAATTGATGCTCGACCAGACCAACATTCTCGATCCGAAGCTCGATCTCAATCTGCTGCGGGCGCGGGTCGGCATGGTGTTCCAGAAGCCGACGCCGTTCCCGATGACGATTTACGAGAACATCGCAATTCGGCATCCGGCTCTATGAGAAGATTCCGAGATCGGAAATGGACGGTCGCGTCGAGAAGGCGCTGCGCGGCGGCGCGCTGTGGAATGAGGTCAAGGACAAGTTGAACTCCAGCGGTCTCAGCCTTTCCGGCGGCCAGCAGCAGCGGCTGTGTATCGCCCCGTACCGTAGCAGTGCGCCCGAAGTGATCCTGTTCGACGAGCCGTGCTCGGCGCTCGATCCGATCTCGACCGCCAAGGTCGAGGAATTGATCCAGCGCTTGCGGCCATCCATCACGAAGGGGACGGTTTTGGTGGCTTCGCCCATCGCGATCGGCAGGCCGCCGGACGCCAGCGGATCGAGGGTGCCGGCATGGCCGGCGCGCTTGGCCTGGAACAGCCGCTTCACCACTGCGACCGCCTGGGTCGAAGTCATGCCGATCGGTTTGTCGAGCACGACCCAGCCATGGACGTCGCGCTTGTCGCGGCGCGGCTGGTTGTTCTGGCGCGGCTGCTTGCCCGAGCGCGGGTGATTCCCCTCGCGCTGCGCATCCGAAGAAATATTTTTTGTCCCCTCGTTCGAATCGCCTGTTAGCGGCTCGATGAGGCTGTTGGCAGTGGTCACGATCATCAATTCACTCTTCCGAATCTGGCGAATCTGGTGCGAGGTCTCTTTGCACCGCAGGTGTTCGCAGTAATTTCTCTATTCGTTCCGCTTCGTCGAATCGTTCGTCGGTGCGGAAGCGGAGATCAGGCGCAAATTTTAAGTTAACGCGATGCGCCACTTCCCCGCGCAGGAACTTCTTGTTGCGATCCAGCGCCGCGATCACCTTGTCGATCTCGCGGCCGCCGAGCGGCATCACATACACCGTCGCCAGTTTCAGATCCGGCGACATCCGCACCTCCGGCACGGTGATGATGTGACCTTCGAGATCGGGATCGTGCACGCTGCCTTGCGACAGAATGTCCGCAATCGCGTGGCGCACGGTTTCGCCCACGCGCAACTGACGCTGCGAGCCGCCGGGAGCGGAACTCTTCTTGTGATGACTGGGCATTGTCGTCTCTCAATACAATTCGTCATGGCCGAGGCAAAAGCACGAAGTGCGTCTTCGTGCTGGATGTCCCGGCCATCCACGTCTTCGAGCTGATGGCTTTTAAAGTCGTGGATGCCCGGGACATCTGGTGCGAAGACGCGCTTCGCGCTTTAGCCCGGGCATGACAACAAATATTGTTGGTCTTACGAAGCAGTAAGGCTCGAACTTACAGGCTGCGCTGGATCGTCTCTACGCGATAACACTCGATAATGTCGCCGGCACGCATGTCGCCGTAATTCTCGAACGCCATGCCGCATTCCTGACCGGACTGCACTTCCTTCACTTCGTCCTTGAAGCGCTTGAGCGTCGACAGCTTGCCTTCATGCACGACGACGTTGTCGCGAATCAGGCGGACATTGGCGCCGCGTTCCACCGAGCCGTCGGTGACGCGGCAACCGGCGACCTTGCCGACCTTGGAAATGTTGAACACTTCGAGGATCAGCGCATTGCCGAGCATGGTCTCGCGCAGCGTCGGCGCCAGCAGGCCGGACATCGCCTTCTTCACGTCATCCACGAGGTCGTAGATGATGTTGTAATAGCGGATTTCGATGCCGTTGCGCTTGGCGGCCGCGGCGGCTTCCTTGTGGGCGCGCACGTTGAAGCCGATGATCGCGGCGTTGAAACCTTCGGCCAGCGTGACGTCGGATTCGCTGATACCGCCGACGCCGGCATGCAGGATGCGGGCGGCCACTTCATCGGTGCCGAGCTTGTCGAGCGATCCGAGAATCGCTTCCAGCGAGCCCTGCACGTCGGCCTTGATGATCAGCGGAAAGTCCTTGCGGCCCGACGTCTTGAGCTGCGACATCATCTGCTCGAGCGAGCCGCGCATGCCGGAAATGCTAGCGGCGGCGTTCTCGCGCTTCTGATGGGCGCGGTAGCTCGTGACCTGGCGGGCGCGGGCTTCGTTTTCCACGACGGCAAGACGATCGCCGGCTTCCGGCGGACCGTTGAAGCCGAGCACTTCGACCGGAACCGAGGGACCCGCTTCGTCGATGGTCTCGCCCTGATCGTTGATCAGCGCGCGAACGCGGCCCATTTCGGCGCCGGCCACGATGATGTCGCCGACCTTCAGGGTGCCGCGCTGAACCAGAACGGTCGCGACCGGACCGCGGCCGCGATCGAGCTTGGCTTCGATCACGGTGCCTTCGGCGGGACGCGATGCATTGGTCTTGAGGTCGAGCAATTCGGCCTGCAGCGCAATCATTTCCAGGAGCTTGTCGAGGTTGGTCTTGTTCTTGGCCGAGACTTCGACATCGACGACGTCGCCGCCCAGCGATTCGACCTGGACTTCGTATTGCAGCAGTTCGGTGCGCACGCGCTCGGCTTGGCGTCGGGCTTGTCGATCTTGTTGATGGCGATGATCATCGGGACCTTCGCCGCCTTGGCGTGATTGATCGCCTCGATGGTCTGCGGCATGACGCCGTCATCCGCCGCGACCACCAGGATCACGATGTCGGTCACCTTGGCGCCGCGCGCCCGCATCGCGGTGAACGCGGCGTGGCCCGGGGTGTCGATAAAGGTGATCTTCTTGCCGCTTTCCGGCGAGGTCACCTGATAGGCGCCGATATGCTGGGTGATGCCGCCGGCTTCGCCGGACACCACATTGGCGTGGCGCAGCGCGTCGAGCAGCGAGGTCTTGCCGTGATCGACGTGGCCCATCACGGTCACCACGGCGAGCGCGGCTCGGTATCGGTGGAATCGTCGACGATGTCGAACAGGCCTTCTTCAACGTCGGATGCGGCGACGCGCTTGACGGTGTGGCCGAGTTCCTCGGCGATCAGCTGCGCAGTGTCGGCGTCGATCACGTCGGTGATCTTGTGCATCGCGCCCTGCTTCATCAGCAGGCGGATCACGTCGACGGCCCGCTCCGACATGCGGTTGGCGAGTTCCTGGATATTGATGGCTTCCGGGATCACCACCTCGCGAATGAGCTTTTCCTTCGGCTCGTTCGACTGATGACCTTTCAGGCGCTGGGTGCGGCGGCGGAACGATGCGATCGAGCGCTCGCGCACGTCGTCGGCAGTGAGCGCGGTGACCAGCGTCAGGCGGCCACGCTGCTTGGCGGGCGCCGGCTTGGCGGTGGTTTTCGGCGGTGTGGCCGGACGGGCAACGCCGCCGGGGCCACGACGAATCTGGCGCGGACCTTCGTCCTCGTCGGTGGCATCGGCGGCAACGCCGGGGGCGCGCGCGACGGGCACCGCGGGGCGGGCCGTTGCCGGCGCGGCCGCTGCGGCGGCCTTGGCTTCGGCCTCGCCGAAGCGCTTCTTGGCTTCGAGTTCGGCCTTGCGCTTGGCTTCCTCGTCCAGACGGTGGCGTTCTTCTTCGGCCTTGCGGCGGGCTTCGGCGGCTTCACGCTCGGCCTGCTCGATGCCTTCCTTGCTGTTGCGCCGCCTGGCTTCTTCTTCCGCCAGACGCCGCTCTTCGACGTCGCGTACCTTGGCGTCCGCAAGCGCACTGGCGCGCGCGCTGCGCTCATCTTCGGTCAGGGTGCGCAGCACCACGCCCGAATTGCTGCGCGGCGGGGCCGGCGGCGTGGGGCGGGGAGTCACCTGCGGCTTGGCGATCGGTACGACTGGCTTGGCAACCACCGGCTCGGGCGCATGCGTCTCCGGCGCGGGGGCATCGCCGCCCACGCGGCGCTTGCCACGCTTTTCGACCACGACCTGCTTGGTCCGGCCGTGGCTGAAGCTCTGGCGCACGGTGCCCGTCTCGACGCGCGGCTTGAGCGTCAAGGTCTTGGTCGGAACACTCAGTGTCTTGTCGCCAGGCGTTTTCGTATCAACCATTCAGCAGTCCTAATCCTGTTTCGTGCGTGTCCGCACGGTCTGTGTCGGCGAATTCTGGGTCGCGTGGCCGGCTGTCCTGTCGTCATCCGCCATCCGGTATCGGACCAGGATTTGGCTGCGTGACAGGAAAGTCTTGCTCGCCGGGCCTGCGAGCAGGGCAGCATGTATCACATTTGACCGGCCCAGTGCCAAATCCAATTGTTCGGAAGTCAGCGCTGTGACAACCGGGAAGGGGCTCGATTCCTCGATATTCCCGGTATTTTGCCGGACGATGGCGTCCAACTTGCGGATTCCGTCCGCCGCTCCGTCAGAAGCGTGGATCAGGGCATGGACCGTGGGACCTTTTGAGGGACCTTTGAAGGCCCCCTCAAGGGCGCCTTCGACCTTGCTGAAACCGGCGACCACCTGGCCTGCTTTGGCGGCCATCGCAAGCGCTTCGGTCGCGCCTCGGACCAGCAACGCTTCGGTATCGGCCGCCAGTGTCGGCGCGACGCGAACCTCGCGTTTGAAGCCTTTGCTGAATTGGTGACGTTTGACCGCTTCTGCAACCGTCTGCCGCGAGGCCGTCACCCACAGGCCGCGGCCGGGAAGCTTGCGCTTCAGGTCCGCCAATACCTCGCTCTGGGGCGAGACGACGAACCGGATCAGTTCGTCGATCGGCCGCACCTGCCGCGTGACCGCGCACATCCGCACCGTCGCGGACCTGTCGGTCCGCGGTCCGTTGTCGAGATCGGGGTCAGCGAGGGCAAGCATGCGTGTGACGTCTCTCCTAACATGTGCGCAGTGCGGCTGCGCAGAACCGTACGTTGTTGGCGAACGCCCGCATCAGACCGGCTGACCTTCGGCGGTCTCGGTTTCCTCGGGCTTTTTCACCAGATCGGCCTCGGTGATCCAGCCGGCGATGACGCGCGCCTGCATGATCATGTTCTCGGCGTCGTCACGCGAGATTTCGTTGGCGTCGAGAATGCCGGGATGCTTGGTCGGCTCGCTGCCTTCCTTGCGCTCGGTCCAGCCGACGAGATCGTCGGTGGCGCAACCGGCGAGATCCTCGACGGTCTTGATTTCGTTCTCGCCAAACTTCACCAGCATCTTCGAGGTTACGCCGGGCACCGTCTTCAAAGCGTCTTCCACACCGAGCTCCTTACGTTTGTTTTCGAGCTCGCCTTCGAGCTGTTCCAGATATTCGCGAGCCCGGCTCTGCAGCTCGTTCGCGGTTTCTTCGTCGAAACCTTCGATGCCGGCCAGTTCCTTGCTGTCGACCAGCGCCAGTTCCTCCACCGAGGTGAAGCCTTCCGAGGCCAGCAATTGACCGACGACTTCGTCGACGTTCAAAGCTTCCATGAAAACCCGGGTGGAGTTTTCGAAATCGGCCTGACGGCGTTCGGATTCTTCCTGTTCGGTGAGAATGTCGATGTCCCAGCCGGTCAGTTGCGAGGCGAGGCGCACGTTCTGCCCGCGCCGTCCGATCGCCAGTGATAATTGGTTATTGGTATCGGGAACCACAACCTCGATCCGCTCGCGTTCTTCGTCGATCACGACCTTGGCGACTTCGGCGGGCGCCAGCGCGTTGACGACAAAGGTCGCGATGTCGGGCGACCAGGGAATGATGTCGATCTTTTCGCCCTGCAATTCATTGACCACGGCCTGCACGCGCGAGCCGCGCATGCCGACGCAGGCGCCGACCGGATCGACCGACGAATCCCTTGAAATCACGCCGATTTTCGCACGCGACCCGGGATCGCGGGCGACCGCCTTGATCTCGACAATGCCGTCATAGATTTCCGGCACTTCCTGCGCGAACAGTTTGGCCATGAATTGCGGATGGGTCCGCGACAGGAAAATCTGCGGACCGCGGGTTTCACGTCGCACATCGAAAATATAGGCGCGGACGCGGTCGCCGTTGCGGAACACTTCGCGCGGCAGCATCTCGTCGCGCCGCACGATGGCTTCGCCGCGGCCGAGATCGACAATCACGCTGCCATATTCGACGCGCTTGACGATGCCGTTGACGATGTCGCCGATGCGGTCCTTGAATTCCTGATATTGCCGGTCGCGCTCGGCCTCGCGCACCTTCTGCACGATCACCTGCTTGGCGGATTGCGCGGCGATACGGCCATATTCCAGCGGCGGCAGGGTGTCGGCGATGGTGTCGCCGACCTGCGCGCCGGGATTGGCGCGCTGCGCATCGATCAGCGAAATCTGGTTCGACGAATTCTCGACCTGCTCGACCACCAGCATGTGGCGCGATAGCCGCAACTCGCCCTTCTTGGCGTCGATTTCGGCATGGACGTCGGTCTCGCTGCCGTAGCGCGCCCGCGCCGCCTTGGCGATGGCGTCTTCCATCGCCGCGATCACGATGCCCCGGTCGATCGATTTTTCCCGCGCGACGGCGTCCGCGATCTGCAGCAGTTCAAGTTTGTTGGCGCTGACAGCTGCCATGGCTCAGTCTCCTTCAGTGGGATCGATTTCGCCGCGCTGCGCTCTGTCGGCGGCGAGACGGTGTTCCTTGGTATTTTTCGGGGCGCTTGGCTTCTTAAGGTTCGATTTCGGCTTCGGTTTGTTGCTCTTCGAAGGGTCGCTTTTTTTGGCGTGCGGCGGGGGCGGCGGCTCAAGTCCGAGATTCTGCCGCAGCTCGCGCTCGGCGGCCTTGCCGCGCCGCATCGATTCCGCGATCAGCTCATCGGTCAGAACCAGCCTTGCGTCCGCGATGTCCTCCATCACAAGCGCCACATCAACATCTTCGCCCGCGCGGATGTCATCGCGATGTAAGTGCACGACGTCGCCCTCGACGGGCCCAAGCGTGCCGCGGAACCGTTTGCGGCCCTGATGGGCCAGCGCCATGTCGATTTTCACGAGGTGGCCGGCAAAACGTTCAAAATCAGTCCGCCGCACCAGCGGACGGTCGATGCCGGGCGAGGAAACTTCCAGCCGGTAGGCCTTTTCAATGGGGTCGGCGACGTCCATTACCGGCGACAAAGCCTTTGAAATCGCTTCACAATCCTCGATTAACATGGTTCCATCAGGCCGTTCCGCCATGATCTGGACGGTGCAGCCGGCTTCGCCTGAAATCTTGATCCGGACCAGCCGGTAACCCATTCCCTGCAGCACTGGACCCGCGACCGCCGATACCCGCGCCGCAGCACCCGGCTCAACCACCAGCCGGGGCTCGGCGAGCAGGTCGATATCCGGGGAGTCTGTAGTCGGATCAGTCATATCCAGGGTCAAATTTGATCTACTCGGGCGGTCTGACGTGCCGTTGGTTGTGGCCGGGCCGTAAAGACGGTCCGGGGTGCAGAGCCGTGCCCGGGTCGTCGCTCTATCGGGCTCGTTCAGGTAATAAAAAAGAGCGGGTCCGGAGCGGGCCCACTCTCAATACGCGATCGTATGAGAACCATAAGTTGGCGCGGATATAGCGGTTTTCACCTGATACGGCAAGGCCTGCGAGGCCCAAAGCCGCGATTTTACGCGGCTAAAGGGCGGTTTCGAACCTAACCCTTCCTTCACCAAGCCCACTTAAATTTGCCCGGAAATTCGCCGCCGCGCCGGGTTTGAGTGTGTTGCATGACAGTTGCCACGTCGATGATCCCCGGGCTCGAAGAGATCGTTAGAGGTGGCGATCCCAAGCGCCGAGTCGAGGCGGCCCGCCGCATCTCCGAAATGTATCTGCAGGACGCGCCCAATCTGCGCTCCCACCACGTCGATCTGTTCGACGGCATCCTGGTCGATCTCGTTCCGCACACCGATATCACCGCGCGCGCCGAACTGGCGGAGCGGCTGTCCCGATTGATCAACGCGCCGCGCGCTCTGGTCGGACAACTCGCGCACGAAGATGAACTGTCGATCGCGGGTCCCCTGCTGCGCCGATCGCGCGTCATCGATGAGCCGGCCCTGATCGAAATCGCGCGCCTGCGAGGCCAGGGTCATTTGCTGGCGATGTCGGAGCGACCGACGCTCTCGCCAGATCTGACGGATGTGATCGTCCAGCGCGGCGATCGCGACGTGGTGCGACGCGCCGCCGGCAACGCCGGGGCGCAGTTTTCGCGAACCGGATACTCCGAACTGATCAAGCGCTCCGGCAAGGACGGCGTCCTGACCCTCAAGGTCGGTCAGCGCGATGATCTTTCGGACCTGCAGTTGAAGGATCTGCTGGCGGGATCGATCGATGTCGTCCGCCGCCGTTTGTTGGAGGTAGTCAAGCCCGGACGGCAGGTCGCGATCAAGCAGGTGATGAATGAAATTTCCGGCGTCCCGGAAAAAGTCGAGAGCCGTCGTGATTTCGTGCCGGCACAGCGCAAGGTGATGGCGCTGCATCGCGACGGCGAATTGAACGAATCCGCGCTGCTTCGCTTCGCCAAGAGTCACAAATACGAAGAGTCGGTCGCTATTCTATCCGCGATGTCGGGCGTGAAGATCGCAACCCTCGACCGCCTGATTTCCGGCGATCGTCACGATCCGATCCTGATCCTCGGCAAGGCGATCGGTCTCGAATGGGTCACCGTGCGCGCCTTGGTCCTGCTCCGGCTCGGCCCAACCCGGGTACCGTCGCCGACCGACATCGAGAATGTGCGCACCAATTTCGTGCGCCTGATGCCGGTGACCGCGGAGCGCGTCGTGAATTTCTGGCAGACCCGCCAGTCGGCTTAATTCCAAATCGCGATCGCGCGTCAGCCGATTCTTCGAAATCGCAGATACGCCGCGCGCCGGCCTTCGCGTTCGGCTTTGCGGCCGTATCGCGTCATCGTGTAGTCGGGCCAGGGCAGACGCCAGTCGTCGGCGCGCTCCGCAGTCCAGATGAAATCCGCCGAGCGCAACAGATGCGCCAATGTCCATGCGCAATAGTCGCTGATGTCGCTGACGAAGCGGAATTCGCCGCCGGGCCGTAGCACCCGCGCCATCGCGGCGATGGTGGCGTCCTGCACGAAACGACGCTTCCAGTGCCGCCGTTTCGGCCATGGGTCGGGATGGATCAGGTCGATGCGCGCCAGCGATTGTGGCGGCGCCCATGCCAGCAATTCGGCGGCATCACCCGCGAACAGTCTGATGTTGCCGACGGCATGGGCTTCGATCTGCGCCAGAATCTTGGCCATGCCGTTGACATAGGGTTCGCAGCCGATGAAACCGGTCGCGGGAAAAGCGCGCGCTTCCGCGATCAGATGTTCGCCGCCGCCGAAACCGATTTCCAGTCTGACATTGTCGACCGGCGCATCGAACAATGCAGCGAGGCTCAAAGCAGGCGCGGCGGCAATCTCAAGTGAAAGCCGTGGCAGCAGATGATCGATCAGGTCCGCCTGATGCGAGCGTAGCTTGTGACCTTTGCGCCGGCCGAAGAACGAGCCATGCGGATGAGCGGCGAGCGCGTCATCGGGCGATGCATCGCGATGGCCGGGATCGCGGATCGCGGCGCTCATCGGGGATCGAATGCGTTGGGTGTCGTCAGCATGCGGTAGCCTTGTGGAATTCAATTACTGCCATTCCGGGGCGCGAGCAAAGCGAGCGAGCCTCAGATGCACAATTGTACATCGGGGAATCTCGAGATTCCGGGCTCGCGCTGCGCGCGCCCCGGAATGACGGTCTGCTGTCAGCGTTTGTCGGGTCCTTCGCGCGTGGCGATCTGCTCGACCAGGTCGACAATGCTGCGTCGAAGCTTGGCATCGGCGATCTGCGTGAAGGCGCGGGTCAGCGCCAGACCTTCCGATGTCGCGAGAAAATCGGACACGTAAGCCGGTGAAGTGCCTTCGGTGAAACCCTCGGTGCTGATGGTGCCGCTGGGTCCGCCTTCAAACAGAAACGATACCGGCACCTGAAGTATTTCGGAGATCTGCTGAATGCGGCTTGCTCCGACCCGGTTGGTGCCCTTCTCATATTTCTGAACCTGCTGGAATGTAAGGCCCAGCGCTTCGCCGAGCTTTTCCTGACTCATGCCCAGCATGATGCGGCGCATGCGCACACGACTGCCGACATATTTGTCAACAGGATTGGGCGCTTTGGTCGACATCGCCAACACTCCTTGGAATTACTTGTGCAGGGTAAAGTAGAACGAAAGCTGAGTAGCCTCAGGCGCCGGTACCGTCAAATCCTGCTCGGAGTATCAATGAAGGATCAATTCAGATAATTCGAGCAATATACCGACGGGTCTATTGTTGGGCAATCTCGGCGCGCAGAATGCGAATGGCACAGTCGATCTGTCAACTAGTGGATTTCCGTAGAGCGACGTCAGGAAGTTCGCTTCGCGACACGGCGCCGGATCACGAAAATAAAGCCGGCCGCGACGATGATGGCGGCGGGAATATCGCCAACGCGTGTATAAACCGTTGATGCAATCGCCGACGGCAGGGGTGAATCGAGCACGCCCTCGATGCCGAGATCGAGCTTCGCAACGATCCGCCCAACGGGATCGATAACCGCAGAAATGCCGGTGTTTGCTGCACGAACCAGCGGCAGGCCCTGCTCGATGGCGCGCAGCCGCGCCTGTTGCAGATGCTGATAGGGGCCGGTCGAAATGCCGAACCAGCCATCATTGGTAAGATTAACGATCCATCCGGGACGGTCATTACGTTCTGCAACGTCGCGGGAAAAATCGCTTCGTAGCAGATCAGGGGTAGCGCGCGCGGCGCATTCGGTATCTCCATGCTACGCCGCCTTGTGCCCGGAATAAATCCGCCCTGAACCTTGGTCAGCTGCTCCAGACCGATTTTTTCCATCCAGTCCTGGTAGGGAAGAAATTCGCCGAACGGGACCAGATGCAGCTTGTCGTACACCGACAGCACGCTGCCATCGTGATCGATCACATAGATCGAATTGTAGGCGCGCGTGACCCGCACGCCCGGCGGCAACTCCGGCGCGCGCACCGAAACCGGTAATCAGCACGGTGCCCTTGGGCAGGAGATCGGCGATCTGCGCCATCGCATCGGCTTCGCGGGTCAGGAAAAACGGGAACGCCGATTCCGGCCAGATCAGGATGTTGGCGTCGCGCACGCCGGTGGATTGCGGCCCGGATGCGCGATCGGACAGCGTCAGATATTTTTGCATTACTTCCGCCTTGCGGAGTAATTGAATCTGACGTCCTGCTGCAGGTTGGGCTGCATGATCCGCAGCTTGACGCTGGCGATCAATCTGGTCGGTTGCAGGCTGAGGCGAACGGCGCCGAAAATTCCCATCGCGATCAGCAGCGCCAACGCAATGACAGGTGCGATCCACGGCTTGCGTCCGCGCGAACTGCCGTCGATCAGCGCGGCCGGGCTTGCGAAGATCGCCACAGCCAAAAATGTCATGCCCCACAGGCCGATCAGTGACGCGGTCTGCGCCAGCGCCAGGGGGTCGGTCAGGGCATAGCCGAACGCGTTCCACGGAAAGCCCGTGAGCACATGGCCGCGCAGCCATTCGGCCAACGTCAGGCTTGCGGCAAGCGCGATCACCCGTGAGGCGTCACGCGTCCAGATCAGGCGCGCCAGCGCAAAGCCCAAGGCGGTGAATAGCGCGAGATAGGCCGGCAGCCCCAATATCGCGAACGGCAGTAACCACGCGAAGGTAGAGGCATCGACCAGGAACGCGTAGCCGATCCAGTACAGTCCCGGCACGAAATAGCCGAGGCCGAACCACCAGCCGGCCATCGCCGCCGCTGGCACGCCCTGCAGCCGTCCGGCGCCCGCGCCATCGATCAGCCAGACCGCGACCGGAAACGTCAGGAACAATACCGGCCATGCATTGAACGGCGCCATCGCCAGCGCCGACAGCGCGCCGGCGACAACCGCTATGCCAGCGCGCTTCCATCCCCAGGACAGGATGATCGCAAGACCGGCGACGCGAAGTTTGCCGGCAGCGGTCATGGCGAACCCGCGCCGTCACTGGGCGGGTTCGTCGTATCGCCGGTCGGTGCAGAGCCTGCGTCGTTCGCGGCTTCGCGGCGACGGCTCTCGCGTTGCGCGCGCACGGCCGAGCGTTCCTTGCGGGTGCCGATGCGCAGGCGCTTGACGCGTCGGGGATCGGCATCGAGCACTTCGATTTCGAAATTGCCCGGCCCCGAAATGACTTCGCCGCGCACCGGCAAGCGGCCGACATGGGTCACGAGATAGCCGCCCAGCGTCTCGACTTCTTCGCCGGCCTCGCCGGTCACGAAGTCTTCGCCGATCACGGAACGCACGTCGTCGAGGCTGGCGCGGGCGTCGGCGATGAAGGAATTGTCGGCCTGCCGCACGATCGCCGGCGGCTCGTCGCTGTCGTGCTCGTCGTCGATCTCGCCGACGATCTGTTCGACAATGTCTTCGATCGAGACCAGGCCGTCGGTGCCGCCATATTCGTCCACCACCAGCGCCAGATGGATGCGCGAGGCCTGCATCTGAGCCAACAGATCGATCGCGCGCATCGAGGGCGGCACGAACAGCAATTTGCGGATGATATTGGCGTCCGCCAGCGGCAGCGCCAGATCGACCGCGCGCAGGTCGAGGCCGGCGGGGAAGGGCTTTTTGCGCTTGGCCTTGGATGGTTCGGCGACGCGCGCCTTGGCGGTCATGAAGGCGAGGAGGTCGCGGATGTGGACGATGCCTTCGGGGTCGTCGAGGGTTTCATTGTAGACCACGAGGCGGGAATGCGCGGCACTTTCGAACAGGCCCATCAACTCGCCGAGTGGAATGTCGCGTTTGACCGCGACGATGTCGGCGCGATGGATCATCACGTCGGCGATGCGCCGTTCATGCAGGCCGAGGATATTGCGCAGCATGGTGCGCTCGATGGCGGAAAAGCCGACCTCGTCCGGCGTCGAGGCGTCGAGCACGACTTGAAGGTCGTCGCGCACCGATCCCGGCTTCCATCCGAACAGCGTGCGGATCGCGCGGGTCAGCCAGCCCTCGGCAGCCGGGCGCATGACTTCGCCTTCCTGCACCACGGCCGGCAGGTTGCGCGTGTTGCGCGGATTGTCATGGGTCGGTTCGGAATCACCCATCTCAGTCCGTCCGCTCCCGATCGGAATACGGATCGGGAATGCCGAGTTGCGCCAGGATCTCCGTCTCGAGCGCTTCCATGGTCTCGGCGTCGTCGTCTTGTTCGTGATCGTGACCGATCAAATGCAGGAAACCATGGATTGCAAGGTGACTTAGGTGATGATCGAACGGCTTTTGTTCGTCGTCGGCTTCCCGCCGCATGGTCTGATAGGCGATCGCGATGTCACCGAGCATCCGCGGCGCATCGTCGGGACCAACAGGGCCGGACGGCGGCAACGCCGGAAACGACAATACATTGGTCGGTTTGTCGATGCCGCGCCAGTTGCTGTTGAGGGTGCGAATGCCGTCATCGTCGGTCAGCATGACCGCGAGTTCGGCCTCTCCGATATCCGTATTGACGAATTCGGCCGCGGCCGCGATGGCGCGATGAATCACGCTCTCCGCATCAGGCTCGGCCTGCCAGGCATCGGCGACCACGAGGACTTCGGTTATCGGAAGGGCAAACGTCGCCATCGGTCCGGCACTTCTGTTGCGACGGGAATTCGCCCCCGGCGCGCGTTCGGCGGCAGGCTTGGGCATCAAGGTTTTGTGGTTGCCGGCCGCTGCGGCAATCCTTCATAGGCCGCGACGATGCGCGCCACCAGTTCGTGGCGGATCACGTCTTCGGCCGTGAATTTCACCTGGGCAATGCCCTCGACGCCATCGAGCAGTTTTGCCGCCTCTGCAAGCCCCGACGTCTGACCGTTGGGCAAATCGACCTGCGAGGGGTCGCCGGTGATGATCATGCGGCTGTTCTCGCCAAGCCGGGTCAGGAACATCTTCATCTGCATCGACGTGGTGTTTTGCGCCTCGTCCAGAATGATGGCGGCGTTGGTCAGGGTGCGGCCGCGCATGAAGGCCAGCGGCGCGATTTCGATTTCGCCGGTTTGCAGCGCGCGCTCGACGATCCGCGAATCCATCAGGTCGTACAGCGCATCGTAGATCGGCCTCAGATAAGGATCGACCTTTTCGCGCAAATCGCCGGGCAGGAAGCCAAGCCGTTCACCGGCTTCGACCGCGGGCCGCGACAGGATGATGCGATCGACTTCCTTGCGTTCGAACAATTGCGCGGCCTGCGCCACCGCGAGCCAGGTCTTGCCGGTTACCGGCAGGGCCGATGCCGAACACCAGTTCGTGGCGCTTGAGCGCACGGATATAGGAATCCTGCGCGGCGGTCCGCGCCCGCACCGGGCGCTTGCGCAGATTGATGGTCTCGAACTGCGATTTGGCGGCCTTGGCGTCGAATTCGAACAGCGAGCCCTGCGCAATCACGGCGCGGATCGCGCCCTCGACATCGCCCTGTGCCAGCTCTTGTCCCTTGACCGCCTGGGCATACAGCGTCTCCAGCACGCGTCGCGCGGCGTCGCAGCCGTCGCGCGATCCGGCGAGGGTGATGTGATTGCCCCGCGAATCCACCACGATGCCGAGCCGGCGTTCGATCAGCGCCAGATTTTGTCCGTAGGGGCCGACCAGCGCCGAGGCCGCGCGATTGTCATCGAAGTCGATGACCACCTGCGTTTCGGGCGGAACTGATATATCGCGGTCGAGTTTGCGGGGAGCGAGCGAAGGCGAATCCGATGCGCTTTTTGGCAAGGGTTCAGGCTCCCGTTGTGAGGTGCGAGGGTGTGATGTGAGATGGTGACATTTCAGCAAAAGCGGGCTGCATAGGCGCAGCGGCCGCAAGTTCGCCGAGCAGGCTGTAACGCTCGAGGCTTTCGATCTTTACCGGCAACACCTGTCCGATGATATCCGGCGGCGCCATCACATGGGCGGGTTGCAGATAGGCGGTGCGGCCGACGATCTGGCCGGGATTGCGGGCGGCGCGTTCGAACAGCACATCGACGCTGCGGCCAATCATGGCCTTGTTGAAGGCCGATTGCTGGCTGTCGATCAATTCCTGAAGCCGCACCAATCGCTCGTCCATTTCCGCCGCTGACACCGTCTCCCGCATGTCCGCCGCCGGCGTACCGGGCCGCGGCGAATATTTGAACGAATAAGCGCCAGCGTATCCGATTTGTGTGACCAGTGCGAGGGTGGCCGAAAAATCTTCCTCGGTTTCCCCGGGAAAGCCGACGATAAAATCCGATGAAAATGCAATGTCTTGGCGTACATCGCGAAACCGGTCGATAACGCGCCGGTAATCATCGGCGGTATGCCGGCGGTTCATGACCGCAAGAACCCGGTCGGAGCCGGATTGTACCGGCAAATGCACGAACGGCATCAACGCCCCGAGGTCGCGATGCGCCTCGATCAGCGTCTCGTCGACATCGCGGGGATGGCTGGTCGAATAACGCAGGCGCACGATACCGGGAATTTCGGCAAGACGGCGCAGCAGGGTGCCGAGCGGCCAGATCCGTCCGTCCGGTCCCTCGCCGTGATAGGCGTTGACGTTCTGCCCGATCAGGGTGATTTCGCGCACGCCATTGTCGGCAAGGCGTTGCACGTCGTCGATGATCCTGGCGACCGGCCGCGACACTTCGGCGCCGCGCGTATAGGGCACGACGCAGAAAGTGCAGAATTTATCGCAGCCTTCCTGCACCGTGACAAAAGACGAGATGCCGCGCGCGCGGATCGCGTCCGGTTTCGGCGGCGGCAGAAACCCGAACTTGTCCTCGACCGGAAATTCCGTTTCCAGCGCGCGGCCGTGGCTTTTGGCGCGGGCCAGTAGTTGCGGCAGGTGGTGATAGCTCTGCGGGCCGACCACGACATCCACGACCGGCGCGCGGCGGATGATCTCGTTGCCTTCGGCCTGCGCGACGCAGCCAGCCACCGCGATGCTCATGGTGCGCCCGTTGCGCGCGGCCTCGTCCTTGGCGGTGCGCAGCCGGCCGAGTTCGGAATAAACTTTTTCGGAGGCCTTTTCGCGGATGTGGCAGGTATTCAGGATTACCAGATCCGCGTCGTCGACATCCGCGGTCTCGACAAAGCCTTCCGGCGCCAGCGTGTCCACCATGCGCTGCGCATCGTAGACGTTCATCTGACAACCATATGACTTGATGTGCAGCTTGCGCGGCGGCTTCATGGAACCTGAATGCGGGGTTGAAATGGCGCCATTGCGGCGCAGGGTCGAATATAGGCTGCTCAATTATAGGCTAAAGGGCAGGAAATCCAGCGCCGGAACCGGCATTCTGGTCAATCAGCCCAGGCAATTGCCGCATATCGTCAAACGTCAGGGTGGCTCCGGCGCCACGCAGCGTATCGCCGTATCCTGGCCGGCAATGCCCACCGCCGTGAAAACCGAAAACGGTCATTCCGGCGGCCCGCGCGCCGGTGATGCCGGCGATGCTGTCTTCGATGACCAGACAGCGTTCCGGCGGCGTGGCCATTTGCGCCGCTGCAAACAGAAACAAATCGGGCGCCGGCTTGCCGTGCGGGACCTGTGAGGCGGAGAAAATGTTGGGCGCGAATTTGTCGTAGAGTTTTGCCCGGCCGAGGCTGACACGCATGCGCGCGTGCGAGCCGCTCGACGCCACGCAGATCGGCTGCGTGATCGCGGCGAGCGCCTGATCGATGTGCGGCATCGCTTCCATCGTCGTCGCAAAAGACTGGAACAATTCGTCCTGCAACTGGGTGTGATAGTCGTCAGGCAGGCTGCGGCCCAATTCGGCTTCGACCTCGAGATGGGCCTGGCGCGAGGACCGGCCTAGGAAGCGATCGAATACCTGCTCGGTCGAGATCGGGTAACCGTGGCGGGTGAGCACTTCCGCATGCACGCGGCATGAGATGACTTCGCTGTCGACCAGCACGCCGTCGCAATCGAAGATGATGAGATCGAATCGTGATGTCAAAGCTGGCGCGAGCTCTTTTTTTGACGCGTTTCCTTCACGCGAACCGGTGCCCACTTCGCTCGAAAACGCTATTGCTCAAGACTTGTCGTCGTCGAGCGGAACGCAATACAGCTCCAGCCGATGATCGACCAGTTTATAGCCGAGTTTGCGGGCGATTTCGGCCTGCAGTTTCTCGATCTCCTCGGAGGTGAATTCGATCACCTTGCCGTCGCGCAGATTGATCAGATGGTCGTGGTGGCTGTCGCGCATCTGCTCGTAGCGGGCGCGGCCCTCGCGAAAATCGTGCCGCTCGATAATGCCGGCGTCCTCGAACAGCTTGACGGTGCGATACACCGTTGAGATCGAGATCTTGTCGTCGACCGCGACGCAGCGGCGATACAATTCCTCGACGTCCGGATGGTCCACGGCCTCCGCCAGCACGCGCGCGATGACGCGGCGTTGCTCGGTCATGCGCATGCCGGTGGCGGCGCAGCGCGCTTCGATGCCGGTGGCTTTGAGATCAGGGCTCGATTTCAGGGCGGTCATGGTGTCCGGGTCCGGATAATGGGCCTGTTCTGCCACCGCGCGCGCGTCACGACAAGTCGCGGCGCATCAAGACCGCATTCAATTGTTCCCCGCCGGGCTGCTGGTAATAGCGTTCCCGGCGTCCAACAGTGCCAAATCCGGCCCGTTCATAGAGCCGCCGCGCCGGCTGATTATTTTCCTCGACTTCGAGGAACACCGTGCGCACGCCGCGGCCGGCAAGATGCCCCAGATGTGTCAGCAACAGGTCGCGGGACAGGCCGCGGCCGCGATGGCTTCCGGCCACCGCGATGGAGAGGATTTCCGCCTCGTCCGCTGCCATACGAGATACCGCGAAGCCGATCACCTTCCGGCCCATCCTTAAGCGATGAACCAGCGTGTTGCGCTCGGTCAGCATGGTCTCGAATTCGCCCTCGCCCCAGCCGCGATGGAACGACGCACCGTGAAGCTCGGCGAGGGGGCGCGCATCGCGCAGGGTTGCGGGTTCGATCGCCGCGGCGCCGCCGCGCCATAGTTCGGAAAGCGATAACTTGGAAAGCCAAGACTTGGAGAGCCTT
The DNA here is from genome assembly GCA_037201505.1 of Bradyrhizobium sp. GTDB lineage: Bacteria > Pseudomonadota > Alphaproteobacteria > Rhizobiales > Xanthobacteraceae > Bradyrhizobium. The sequence continues at coordinate 186,064 of JBBCHO010000003.1, read as the reverse complement.
GCCATCATGAAGGCTGCGCGGCTCTCGGCAGCGGGTCTTTTAGTGAAGGTTTGGCATCGGGCGCGCGCAGATAAAACGGGCGGGCAGGTGCGGTGTCGGGGCTGACCGCGGCGCCGAGCCACGCCACCCAGGCAATGTCCGGCGCTGGTTGCGGATCGACCTTGAACGGCGGCAGCGCCTGCGCCGGCCAGCGATCGCTGAGAATTTTGGCGGCATTGCCGACCAGATGCGGCGCGCCGAATTTCGATGCGCCGAGCGCCTCGTCGATCGATGCAAGGCACGGGCGGATCAGCGAACTGCCATTGCCGCTGACCGCCTGTAGATAGACATGGTCATGGCGCGCATCGATCGCGGAGATCACCGGATGCTCGCCATTCTGGCTGACGATGGGCGCAGCATAGGCGGTCAGCGTCGGCAGCCCGACCACCGGCTTGTTGGCGGCGAGCGCAATGCCGCGCGCGGCAGACAGCCCGACCCGCAATCCCGTAAAGCTGCCGGGGCCGGTCGTGACCGCGATCCGGTCGAGGGTCGCGAAGCCGATGCCGGACGCCTCGATGACGCGCGCGATCAGCGGCATCAGCGCTTCGGCGTGGCCGCGCTTCATAGGCAACGATTCCTGCGCAATCAACTTGCCGGCCTCGGTATCGAGAACGCCGGCGGCGCAAGCATCCAGTGCGGTATCGATGGCAAGGATCAGCATAAGGCCACGTATAGCAGCCCAAAATCGTCACGTCACAATTCGTGAGGCAGGTTCTTCCTTACCCTCCCCTGGAGGGGGAGGGTCGGCTCGCATCGCGCGAAGCAAGATGCGAGACGGGGTGGGGTGAAGGTCTTTCAACTCGGACACTGTTGGAATGGAGAGACCGTCACCCCACCCCGCCGCTTCGCGTCGACCCTCCCCCTCCAGGGGAGGGTGAAGGTCCTCGCCTCATCGAATCACATCGGCCGGACTTCGACCACGTCGGGCACAAAATGCTTCAGCAGGTTCTGGATGCCGTGCTGCAGCGTCGCGGTGGAAGACGGGCAGCCGGCGCAGGAGCCCTTCATGTTGAGATAAACGACGCCGTCCTTGAAGCCGCGAAACGTAATATCGCCGCCGTCATTGGCGACCGCCGGCCGAACCCGGGTTTCGATCAGGTCCTTGATGGTCGCGACGGTCTCGGCATCGTCTTCGTTGAAGAACTCTTCTTCCTCATCGGCGGCTTCGTCATTGCCGGCACTGCCGTCGGCCAACAGTGGCGCGCCGGACATATAGTGCTCCATGATGGCGCCGAGGATCGCCGGCTTGAGATGCTGCCAGTCGCTGTCGTCCTTGGTGACCGTGACGAAATCCGTGCCGTAAAACACGCTGGTCACCCCAGACACGCCGAACAGTTTTTCGGCGAGCGGTGAACGCGTCGCGGCCTCGCGGTTGGCGAATTCCATGGTGCCGCCTTCGAGCACGGTGCGGCCGGGAATGAATTTCAAGGTGGCGGGATTGGGCGTCGCTTCGGTCTGAATAAACATGATTTTCTCCCGGCGTCGCCGGTTCAAGGCCGGCGCGTAAGGTCTTCTAGCAGATGGCGACGGCAAACGCACGATCAAGGGACGCAGGGCAGCAGTTCCCAAGCCGCATCAAGGGTTTCCGCACCACTTCAAGACAGCGCGTCGATCTCGATATCGGTCAGCTCGCCGGGCACGATGACGACCGGGATCGGGAACGCGCCGACCACGCTGGCCATCAGGGTGATGATCGGGCCGGGGCCCTCGGGGCCGGGATTGGCCGCCAGCACCAGCATCGCGATATCGACGTCCTGGTCGATGATTTCGAGGATCTGTTCGGTCGGGTCGCCCTCGCGGATCACCCGTTCGGGGGGTGATCGCGGCGATGCCGTTGGCGCGGCCGGAGGCGCGGTCGAGCGCAGCATTGGCTTCCTCCTGCGCCTCGGCGCGCATGATATCGGCGACCCCCAGCCATTGCTGGTTCTGGTCCTCGATCTCGATGAGGCGCAGCATCACCACGCCGCCGCCAACCCGGATGGCCCAGCGGCTGGCATAATAGACCGCGCGGTCCCATTCCGCGGTGTCGTCAACGACAACGAGACATTTTGGCTTGTGCCCGGTCTCATAGCTTCGTCGCTGGGTGGTCATGCATGTCCCGAGGCTGCGCTAGGCAGGCCATATGCTGCCACGGCGCAGCCGTCCCCGACAAGCGGGGTTGGAGAGCGAGTGCGTTGCGTCATTACAGTGAGCGTTGATCGTTCTTCAATGCCAACGCAATGGAGGTGCGCCCCCTCTCCCGTGGGGAGAGGGTTGGGGTGAGGGCGTACGGTCTATCGATGGAGCGTAACCCCTCACCCGGATTGCTTCGCAATCCGACCTCTCCCCATGGGAGAGGTGAAAATCCCAGCAGCGGATATTGCCAAGGCAACTAACGCTTGCGCACGAAGCCGACGATGTCGGTGTCGGACTTCATGGTCTCGTTGGCGATCGCGCGGGCGCGCTCGGCGCCATCGACCAGGATGGAATCGACATGGCCGGGGTCCGCCACCAATCGTTCATTTCCGAAGCGATCGGCGCCAGCTTGGTCACGCACAACTCGACCAGCGCGTTCTTGAAGTTCGAGAACTGCCCGCCGCCGAATTCGCCGAGCACTTCGGCCTTGGAGCGGCCGGACAGGGCCGCATAGATCCCGACCAGATTGTCGGCCTCGGGGCGGGTTTCGAGGCCTTTTTCTTCCGACGGCAACGGCTCCGGATCGGTCTTGGCCTTGCGAATCTTCTGCGCGATGGTCTCGGCATCGTCGGTAAGATTGATGCGTGAGTTGTCCGACGAATCCGACTTCGACATTTTCTTGGTGCCGTCGCGCAGCGGACATCACCCGCGTCGCCGGACCCGTGATCAGCGGCTCCGGCTGGGGAAAATACAACCCGTCGTTTAAAGCCGTGGCCAAGAATCGAGTCGCCGAAATCATTGTTGAATTTTTGCGCGATGTCGCGCGCGAGTTCGAGATGCTGCTTCTGGTCTTCACCCACAGGCACATGGGTGGCGCGATACAACAGAATGTCGGCCGCCATCAGCACGGATAATCATAGAGACCGACCGACGCATTCTCGCGGTCCTTGCCGGCCTTTTCCTTGAACTGCGTCATGCGGTTGAGCCAGCCGATCCGGGCCACGCAATTGAAGATCCACGCCAGTTCCGCATGTCCGGAAACCTGGCTCTGGTTGAAGACGATATGTTTTTTGGGATCGATGCCGGCGGCGATGAAAGCCGCGGTCACTTCGCGGGTATTGCGCGCGAGTTCCGCCGGGCCGCCCCACACCGATACCGGCTGCGTCAGCGCATGCATGTCGACGACGCAATAGAGGCAGTTATGCGTCTCCTGCAACTTCACGAAGTTGACGATGGCGCCGAGATAATTGCCGAGATGCAGATTGCCCGTCGGCTGGACGCCTGAAAAAACCCGTTCAACGATCGCCATGGCCAGCTTTCCTGTTTCGCACCGTCCATTGCCAATAGGCGCGACGCGCCGTCCATTGCCGACAGGCGCTATGCGCCGTCCATTGCCATGTGGGGGTCAGTCGCGCAAGCCGGAGCGGGTATTTTGCCGGATCGCGTTAACGACCTCGCCCCGGTCGATCACGCCAAAAAGGCCCAGAAACAGGCCGTAAATCGCAACCCCGCCCGTGATCAGCAGCGCCACGAGAACGCCCTGCACAATGCCGTGCGGATTCGCGCCCGACGCCAGCACGAGCGGGGCTGAGAGCCACAGCAGCGCCCCCATGACCAGCGCGGCGAGGACAATCCGCGGCAACCGCCGGCGCGCGGCTGCGTCGATAGCAAATCCGAATTCAACCGCGCCGTGACGGATCAGGCTGGTCGCGCTGCTCCAGGCGCCGAGCGCGATGCTCGCGGCAATACCGCCCGCGCCGTACACATGGCCGAGGATCACAGCGAGAACGATCGCGACCACCAATCCCTTCAACGTCGCAAACAGCGGCGTCATGGTGTCGCCGCGCGCGAAGAACGCCGGCGACAACGCCTTGACCAGCACATGGGCGGGCAGGCCGAACGCCAGCCACATCAGCGCGTTCGCGGTGGCGATGCTGTCGGCGGTCGTGAATACGCCGTGCTCGAACAGCAGTCGCACCACGGGTTCGCTGAGCACGGCCAATCCCAGCGTCGCGGGCAGTGCGAGACCGATCGCGAGTTCAAGGCCGCGCGACTGCGCATGCGCCGTCGATTGCGGATCGCTGGCGCGTAACGCGCGCGTCATTTCCGGCACCAGCACGGTGCCCATCGCGACGCCGACAATGCCGAGCGGCAATTCGATCAGGCGATTGGCGAAATATAGCCACGACACCGCCGAGGGCGACGACGATGCGATGATCGCGCCGCCGACGATCAGCAATTGCGGCCCGGCGCTCGCGACCATGCCGGGGATCGCCTTGCCGAGAAAGCCGCGCATGGGCGGATCGAACGCAACACGTAATGGCGTGGCGATGCGGCCACCGGGGCGCAACACGAGAATCAGCAATTGCATGAGACCGGCGATGCCGACCGTGGCCGCGACCACCAGCGCCGCCGTCGCCGCATCGCCGCGCCAGCCGAACAGCACGATCATGACAGCGATCAGCGCGATGTTGAACAGCAGCGGCGAGAACGCGGTGAGCGCAAAGCGCGCCTGCGCATTCAACAGCGCCATCATGACCGTGGCCGGTCCGGCGAAGGCCAGATAGGGCAGCATCAGGCGGGCATCGTCGACGGCGAGTTGCAATGTCTCGCGTCCGGCAAAGCCCGGCGCCAGCGCTGACATGACCAACGGCATCAACAATCCGATCGCGGCCGTTACCACGATCAATGCCGCGCTGATGGTGCCGAGCACGCGCCCGGCGAAAGCTGCCGCGGCGGCCGCGCCTTCGGTCTCGCGCACGCGCAGCCAGGCCGGCACCAGCGCCGCATTCAACGCGCCCTCGGTCAATAGCCGCCGCACCACATTGACCAGTTGAAAGGCCACCAAAAACGCATCCGCTACCGGGCCCGCGCCGAGCAGCGCCGCGATCATAGCGTCGCGCGCGAAACCCAGGAGCCGCGAGGCCAATGTGCCCGAGGACACGGTGAGAAAGGAACGGATCATGGAGGCTTCTATATCAGCGTCGCCTGTGATAGGCCGCAGCCTTTCGTAATGGCCGGGAAGCGGCCAGGAAACGGTCGAGAAACGGATTTATCGAATGGCTGACGCAAAATACGACGTTCTGGGTATCGGCAACGCGATTTTCGACGTGCTGGTGCGGACCGACGAGGGGTTTCTCGCCGCGCACGGCATGGCCAAAGGAAGCATGGCGCTGATCGACCAAGCCCGCGCCGAATCGATCTATCGGGACATGGGCCCGGCCACCGAGATGTCCGGCGGCTCGGCCGCCAATACCATTGTCGGTATCGCCAATCTCGGCGCCCGCGCCGCCTATGTCGGGAAAGTCAGGGATGACCAGATCGGCCGTCTCTATACGCACGATATCCGCGCCGCCGGCGTCGCGTTCGAGACCAAGCCAGCCGCGGATGGCCCGGCCACCGGCTGCTCCTACATTCTGGTGACGCCGGATGGCGAGCGCACCATGAACACCTATCTTGGCGCCGCGCAGGAACTGATGCCCGCCGATATCGACCCGGCGCAGATCGCGGCTTCCGCGATCGTCTATCTGGAAGGCTATTTGTGGGATCCGAAAAGCGCCAAGCAAGCTTTTGTGAAGGCCTCGAAGATCGCGCATGATTCCGGCCGCCAGGTCGCGCTGACCTTGTCGGACGCCTTTTGCGTCGGCCGCTATCGCGGCGAGTTTCTCGATCTGATGCGGGGTGGCACGGTCGATCTGGTGTTCGCCAACGAAGCCGAACTGGGCTCGCTGTACGAGACCACGGATTTCGACGCGGCGCTGAAGCAATTGCAAGGCGATACCAAACTCGGCGTCGTGACGCGCAGCGAAAAGGGCTGCGTGGCGGCCTCAAAGGAAGGCGTGGTTGCCGTACCGGCGTTCCCGGTCAGCAAGATCGTGGACACCACCGGCGCCGGCGACCTGTTCGCCGCCGGTTTCCTGTTCGGCCTCGTGCGCGGCGCCGGCCATGAAGCGGCCGGCCGCCTCGGCGCCCTCGCGGCCGCCGAAGTGATCCAGCACATTGGGGCCCGGCCGCAGACTTCGCTGAAGGAATTGGCAAAGAAGAACGGGTTGCCGGTATAGGGGCGTTTGGCGAGAGGGCACAACCTCTCAGCCGTCATGCCCGGGCTTGTCCCGGGCATCCACGCTTTGATCCAACTTGACGCTCTAAAGACGTGGATGGCCGGGACAAGCCCGGCCATGACGATTGTCGCGCGAGGTTTTCTTGAATCCCGGTCACGCAGCGCGTGCTACGCCGCCTCAGTCAAAGGTCGCGCGCGTTCAATCCGTTTGCGTTCGCGCGGAGAATGCATTGCTTCCCACAGATCGCTGCGCCGCTGCACATTGAGCCAGAAATCCGGGCTGTTGCTGAACACGCGGGCGAGAATGAGCGCTGTCGCGGCCGTCACATTGCGACGGTCGTTGCACAATTCATTGACGTGTTTGCGTTGCACGCCCATCGCGTCCGCCAGCGCGCCTTGCGTCAGGCCGATCGGCTTCATGAATTCCTCGACCAGAATTTCGCCGATCGTTGCCGGTTTGCGTTTTGTCATCAACATGGCTTGCCTCACACATAGCTGTGATCGTCTAGATAAATTTCTTTCGCCTCACCCCTGCGGCGATCCCATCGAAAGACCAGTCGCCATCGTTTGTTGACTCGGATCGAGTGGAGGCCGTCAAGATTGCCCCGCAGCTTCTCAAAATGATTGCTGGGCGGCGATCTCAAATCGCGGTCCGTTGTCGCGTCGTCGATCATCTGTATTTTGCGGAACAGACTATCTTCAAGGTCGGACGGGACTTTCTTCGATCGGACATTATTGACGAAGAAATCGCGCAGCCAGTCCTCCCGGAAACTCACGATCATGCCGCAACTCCGTATGACCCTGTGTACCACACCATGACCCATATCGCAAGGCACGTACTGTCGCTCAAGCTTCGGTTGCACTAACAAATAGCCGAGCGTTCACTATTATCGCTCGTCGCCCGCTCCTGACGTTACCCGACGGGCAAATCAGACATTCGCTGCGAAGCGCGGGCCTTCCTGTCGAGTCTTATTTTTCTGATTTTCCGAAATAATCTCTTGTCATTAGCCCCAAATCATTGGCATCTTGTGCCCATCCCGTCCCACCAGAGGGGCGTTCGCGATCGTCACAAACGCGGGATGGGATGCGGTGGACGCGGATGCGCTTTTGACGAACGGCGCGTGAGGCGGACGGCGAAGTCGTGTGGTCCTGACACCCCGACGCTGGTGTCAAGTTGTGCTGGATTTATCCGCGCAGCGACGGTGGCAAAAAAGCCCGGTCACCGGGGAGAGCGCGAAATAAGCCGTAAAACCATTGCGCAGGGAAGGCCGGATTGCCTCCGCTGAACCTGTATGCTCGTGTGCATTTCTTTACACCACTTTGCACGCGAGACCGCGGGTGCAGCGCGCACCCGGTCTTCCCTGCGCCCTCTGATTTCGAGGCGCGAAATTTCACGCAAAACCCGGGCGCATCGCGCCGCGGGAATGAGATTTCATGTCCATCATCGTCATTGCGAGAAGCGAAGCGACGAAGCAATCCATTCTTTCTTGGTGTGGTGCGATGGATTGCTTCGCTTCGCTCGCAATGACGGTCGCTGGAATCTCACGCCGCCCTTTGACCGGCCGCATCGAGCCCGGCGTAGACGCCCTTCTCGAAGCCTGCGAACGCTTCCAGGCATTTCCTGTCGGCGAATGGCAGCACCTGCATCAGGATCACGCCGGTGATGTCGCGCGACGGATCGATCCAGTAATAGGTGTTGGCGAGGCCGGCCCAGGCGAGGCTGCCGGGGCTGCGGCCCTCCGGGGTCTTGGCGGTGTTGATCAGGAACGACAGTCCCCATTTCTTCACCATGCCGGGATAGAGATCGACATCGTTGGTGGCGAAGGCGACCGCAGATGTCAGCTTGGTCATATTGATCTCGCCGATATGGTTCTGCCCCATCAGCGCAACCGTTTCCGGCTTCAACACCTGATGGCCGTTGCCGCGTCCCTTGTTGAGGATCATCTGGGTGAACTTGATGTAATCACCCGCGGTGCCGTAGAGGCCGCCGCCACCCATGTGGAATTCCGGCTCCTGTTCGAGTTCGAACGGGATCGCTGCCAGCGATCCGTCCTCGCCGCGGGCATGCATGCCGACCAGGCGCTGGCGTTGCGCGTCGCCGATCTTGAATCCGGTGTCGGTCATGCCGAGCGGCGCAAACATGTGATCGCGCAAGTAAGCATCGAGCCGCTGGCCGCTGACGGCCTCGACCGCCTTGCCGACGAAATCGATATTGGTGCCGTATTCCCAGCGGGTGCCGGGGTCGGACATGACAGGCGTCTTCAACGCGGCGTTCTTGCAGGAGGTGACGCCGGGGGTCCCGGTCTTCTCCAGATACTTCACCATGTCGCCGTTCCACATGTCGTAGGCGAAGCCGGCGGTATGGGTCATGAGATGGCGCAAGGTGATCGGGTTCTTCGCCGGCCGCAGCTTCGGCTCGCCCTTGGCATCAAAACCTTCGAGCACTTGCGGCGCGGCGAGATCAGGCAGCACCTTGCCGATCGGCGCGTCGAGCGAGAGCTTGCCCTGCTCGACCAGTTGCATGCCCGCGGCCGACGTGACCGCCTTGGTCATCGAGGCAATCCAGAACACGCTGTCGGCGGTCATGGCATCGTCTTTGGAAAGATCGCGTTTGCCGAACGCGCCCTGATAAATAACTTCCTTGCTGTTGGCAGCCATCGCGACAACGCCGGGAATCTCCTTGGCGTCGCTTTTCTCACGCAGAATCTGATCGATCTGAGCTTTGCTATGCATGGGGTCACCTCCGGTTTATTTTTTTGAAGTTTGCAATCCTCCTCCCGGCCGCGGCTTCCCGCAAGCGGGGACTGGCTTTGCAAGCATTTCGGTCGCAGCCTCGTGAACGCCACCCCGGCGGGAAAAGCGACTGAACTGCAACACTCGCCATAATTTGCGGTGAATCGGGCCGCATTATCGGTGACGTCTAGGTCTGGCGGCGATATCGTTGTCGCCTCTGACGGAACGGATTTTGGAATAAGGCGTTCAGATCGCAGCACAAAACGGTGCTTTGAATTGAAAATTTAATCAAAACGATTGCGGCTTTGTATGCCGCAAGGGGACGGCGATGATTTCGACATGGAGTGAGTGGAAGCGGTATCCCCGTGCGGAGCGCGGCGAGAATATCGAGGCGCCGATCAGCCCTGGAATCTATGAAGTCCGCCATGCCGCGAGCGGGGCATTGTTTTCGTTCGATGCGGTCGAAAACGTCGCAAGCGCGCTGGCGATGTTGTCGGTGTCATCCAAATCATGGTTCGGACGGCGCGGCCCGGCCGTGGTACCGGACCTGGAATACCGGACCTGCGCGACGTCGTCGAAGGCCGATGCCAAGGCCGCGGTGGAACGCATGATCGGCCGCCGCGACACTTATATGAGCGGCGCGGCCTGAAGGAGTAACGCCATGACCCCGACCGCTGCCGCACGCGCTTCGCAATCGTCTACGCCGTCGCTGCGCGACCGCCTGAAAGATCCGTCGCTGTTGCGCGAGCAGTGCTATATCGACGGCGCCTGGGTCGGCACGCCGGTTCATCCCGTCAACAATCCCGCCAACGGTGTTGAACTGGCGAAGATTGCGCAGCTTACGGGCGAAGATGCGACCCATGCGGTCGAAGCTGCCGAGCGTGCGTTTCCCGCCTGGGCCAAACTCACCGCCAAGCAGCGCTCCAACACCTTACGCAAATGGTTCGACCTGATCGTCGCCAACCGCGAAGATCTGGCGCTGATCCTGACCTCCGAACAGGGCAAGCCGCTTGCGGAAGCGCTGGGCGAAATCGATATCGGCGGCGCCTATGTCGAATTTTTCGCCGAGGAAGCCCGTCGCGTCTACGGCGAAACCATCCCGACGCAGCGGGCAGACTCGCGCCTGCTTGCGATCCGCCAGCCGATCGGCGTCTGCGGCGCGATCACGCCGTGGAATTTTCCGTGCTCGATGATCACCCGCAAGGTCTCGCCGGCGCTGGCCGCAGGCTGCACCGTGGTGCTCAAGCCCGCCAATGAGACGCCGCTCAGCGCTTTGGCGCTGGTTGCGCTGGCAGAGAAGGCCGGCGTACCGAAGGGCGTGTTCAACGTCATCACCGGCGATGCGCCGCCGATCGGCAAGGTGCTGTGCGAGCATCCCGCGGTGCGCTTCGTCGGCTTCACCGGATCGACCGAAGTCGGCAAGATCCTGTACCGGCAGGCGGCGGTCGGCGTGAAGAAGCTCGGGCTGGAGCTCGGCGGCAACGCGCCGTTCGTGGTGTTCGACGACGCCGATATCGATGCCGCGGTGGAAGGCGCCATGGTCTCGAAATACCGCAACATGGGACAGACCTGCGTCTGCGCCAACCGGATCTACGCCCAGGACAAGATCTACGATCAGTTCGTGGAAAAGCTCTCCAAGAAAGTCGCCGCGATGAAGATCGGCGACGGCACCGAACAGGGCGTGACGCAGGGCCCGCTGATCAACATGGAAGCGATCGACAAGGTCGAGAAGCACATCGCCGATGCGGTCAAGGGCGGCGCCAAGATCGTGACCGGCGGCAAGCGCCATTCGCTCGGCGGCACCTTCTTCGAGCCGACCGTGCTCTCGAACGTTGCGCCCGATGCGCTGGTGTCGCGCGAGGAAACCTTTGGGCCGCTGGCGCCGGTGTTTCGTTTCAAGGACGAGGCCGACGTGATTGCGATGTGCAACAAGTCGCCGTTTGGATTGGCCGCGTATTTCTATTCGCGCGATCTCGGCCGGGTCTGGCGGGTGGCCGAGGCGCTGGAGTCCGGCATGGTCGGGGTCAACACTGGCCTGATCACCACAGAAGTGGCGCCGTTCGGCGGCGTCAAGGAATCGGGCCTTGGGCGCGAAGGCTCGCATCACGGCATGGAAGAATATGTCGAGATCAAATATGTGATGATGTCGGGGATCTAGGCCTCGTATCGCCAGCGCAGCGTTAAAGCCCAAGCGTTATCTCGGCCCAGTGCACGATTACCTCGCTGTTGAGGAATTCGATCACACTCGGCTCAATCGCCTGGGGGTTGTTATGCGCGACCAGCGTGGTGGCGACGATGGCATCGCAGCGGTCGTTGAACGCCACCGCGAGCGCCGAGTTTCCCGCGCGGTAGGGATCGGCGATCGCAAAGGCCCGGCTGCGGCCCTTCATCCAGGCGACGTTGATCTGACGGCCGGGACCCAGCCCCGAAAGCCTGTCGCCCATCAGCCGGAAGTCGCTCAGGCGATCGAGTTCGGTGTCGTCGGAGACGCCGGTCTTGCAGTTGCAAAAGCCGATCTTGGCCCGGACAAAAAGATTCACCTCGACGCCGCAATCCGAAGCCGTGCAACGGAACGCTTTGCCCTTGCCCCACTCGTCGGTCGGGTAGGGCCATTGCACTTCGGAGAATTTCGGATGGCTCGGCGTCACCACCGCGCTGCCGTCGCCCGTCATCGGCCAGCCGAAGAACATCGAGGCTCCGGCCAGCCCGCCCAGGCCGAAGCCCAGGAAGCCGAAAACAGCAGCGATGATGGTGGTTCTCTTCATCGCATCCGGGCCGGTCTAGTTGCTCGCGACGAAAGCGCGCGCCGCGGCCAGCGTCGGCCGTTCCGAGTCGGGCGCGAGCGCGACCAGCTTTTCATACATCGCCTTCGCCTTTGCCGTGTCGCCCAGCGCCTGCGCGGCCTTTGCAGCGCCGACATAGCCGTTGAAGCGGTTGGGCTCCTTCGCCATTGTGGCCTCGAATGCGGCGAGGGCCTCCTTGGCCATGCCGCGGTCGAGCAGCATGAATCCGTATAATTCGCGCGCCGGCGCCAGCGGTCCGGGAGTGACCGGCGCCTTTTCTGTCTTGTCCTCGGCATCTGCCGCAGCGCTCATCGCCTTGAGCGCATCGTCATATTTGCCGTCGGCGTAAAGTATCCAGGCGCTCGCGACCTGTTCCTGCACGTCGACTTGCCCGGCCCAATAATCGTTTTTCGCCTCACGCAGCTTGTCGCGGATCTCGGCGAGTTTGGCGGCGTCGACTCTTGCGGCGGCAGGATTGCCGGAGCGGGCGGCGCCCAACGCGCGCGCAAAATAGGTGATGGCCATGACGTGGGGGAACTTGCTCGGCTTGACCTGAAGACTTGCCGCACCCGCCCAGTCGCCGCGTTCTACCGCGTAACGCGCCGGCGAGGCGGCTTGCGAAAACGCCGCGCCGTAGGCATCGGAATCGGGCTGTACAGTCGCGATGTCATCGACAAGGGAGCGCGCCTCCTTGTCCTTGCCCAGTTGCAGGCAGGCATAGACCATATAGTCCTGCCCATGCAGTTGATCGCCGAGTTCGTTGCCGGCCTTCGCGGCGACTACGGACGCCGTGTTCGCCGCGATCGATTCTTTCCAGTAGCCGACGCGGGTGAAGATGTGAGACGGCATGTGCTGCGCGTGCGGCGCGTTCGGCGCGATCTTGGAATAGCGCAACGCGGCCGGCAGGCCCTTGGCGGCGATCGCCGGATAATCATAGAGATGGATCAGATAGTGAGCGACGCCGGGATGTTGTGGTTGCCGCTGCCAGATCGGCTCGAGAATGGCCGCGCCCTTGAGCTGGTTGGCGTAAGTCTTGTCCGCCGGTGACGCCGCGACGTTGAGGGTGATCGCATAGAAGATCTGTGCTTCATCATCGTCGGGATATTTCGCAGCCAGTGCTTCCATCGCTTTCAGGTAGGACTGCACGCGGGCCTGATGCGGGATCTTGTCGTAGTCGATGTACATTACGGCCAATGCGTCGATGTAGTCGCGCTCTCGCGCCGTCTTGGCGCCGGTTGCCCTGGCCTTCTCGATCGCGGCAAGGCCGAGCGGCAGATTGGGCGCCGGTATCGGGCTATGTGGATTATTCAGCAGCGACAGCGCGCTGCCCCAATAGGCGATGGCGCATTCCGGGTCGGCCTTGAGTGCCTCCTGGTAGATTTCCCTGGATTCCGCATACCAGAACGAATGCTGGTAACGCATCGCGCGATCGAACCGGCGTTGCGCGGTTTCGTTGCACGAAGTCGCGAAATGAACCGCGCCGAACTTCTGGTCGGTATCGTCCTGAGCGCCCGCAGGTGCGCAAGGCGCCAGCGTTGTCACGGTCGCGACGGTCACTGCCAACAGCAATTCACGCATGATTTTCTCCCGAACCCGACGGCAAGGATGACGTCGAGCATATGCTTTTAATGGCCATCGACTCAACGTACCCAAAACGCGCCGCAGCCTTCACGCGGCGCCAGTCTATCTCCGCAGCACTGCGATCACGCGGTTGGCGAAGGTCAGCCGCTCGGCCATCACGGAAACGAAATAGGTCAGAAGCTTCTGGCTGAGCAGCGGATTTTCGTCCTTGATCGCCTCGAATTGCTCCGTGTTCAGAACATACAGCACGCTGGCGATCTCGGCCTGAATCGTTGCGTTGCGCGGCGCATGCGAGACCAGCCCCATTTCGCCGATCGTGGTATAGCGGCCGAGGCTTCGCACCCGCGTGGTGCCGCCGTCGCTTTTCGGGATCATGATCCCGACGCGCCCTTCCAGAATGAAATGCATGGAATCGGCGGCATCGCCGGCATTGACGATGATCTCGCCGGCATCGACTTCCAGCCGCTCGCAGCGCTGGATCAACTCGCTAGCCTCGTCCGGGTCATCGAGAATCTGGGTAAACCAGTCGCGCAAGGAAGCCTCTTCCTGCTCGAAGCCCTGATGCTGCGCGATCAGTTCGTTCTCGCACCACTCCAGCGCATGGTCCAGTTCAGGCATGATGCGGATGTCCTGCGAGATGAAATCGCTCGAACGCAAGGCCTTCTCGGCCATGGGCGGAAGATGCACCAGCACCAGCTTGATGCCACGGTCATGCGCCGTCCGCTTGATCTGGGCAAAGCTATAGGCCGCCGAAGAATCGATACCGGTAACCTGCTTGAAGTCGAACACCAGGAAGCGGCAGTCCACATGCTGCGCCAGCAATCCCTTGACGTGCTGGTAAAGCCGGTTGGCGGACCCGAAGAACAGATAGCTCTGCAGGTTCAACCCCTGGATCTTGCCGCCATGGTCGGACAGCACGGTCAGATCGTCACGCGAGCGATCGAGCGAACTGCGGTATTCCGTGCCGTCGAAACTGTATTTGATGGAATCGATGCGCGATGCGCTCAAGGCAAAGGTCGCGCAGCCGATCACCACGCCGATCAGGATGCCGGCGACGAAGCCCCATTGCACGATGATGATGATGATCGCCAGCAGCGACAGATATTCGGTGAAGGAAAGCCGCCGCCGCGACTGCACGATCCATCGGTGGAGTTGATCCGCGCCGAGATAGATCAGGAGGCCGCCGAGCACGAATTTCGGCATGTAGCCGAGCAGCGTGGGAGCAAAGGCCAGCATCGACAACGAGATCGCCGCGACGGTCAGTCCGGACAGCCGGCCGGTCCCGCCGGCATTGAAGTTGAGGATGGTGCGGCTGACGGAAATGCAGCCGGTATAGCCGCCGAATACGCCCGACAGGATATTGGCCACACCGGTGACGTTCAGTTCCCGTCGAGATTGGCTTCGCGATGCGCGGCGACTTCGATGCCGGTGGTGTTGAACAAGGCGCTCGACGCCGTAACGAAGACGACGGCGATCAAATTGCCCGAAATCTCCGGCAGGGAATACCAAGGATAACGTCCCATTTCCTCGATGTCCCACGGCAACATCAGGGTCACGCTCGGTGGCGGCTTGAAAGTCCAGCCCGAGGCCTGGGCGTCCGCCGGCGAGATGCCGGCCAACCAGAACACGATATGCGCCGCGATTACGCCCCCGATCAGGATGGCCGGCAGCGCGAACGGCGTGCGGGAGCGATGCCAGGTCAGATAGAGAATGATCGCCATCGCAAAGGCTGCCGCCAGCTCGGACAGCGTCAGCGCATTCTGGAACCGGTCGAGCGTGGCGAGTTGAAAGCGCTGGCCGGTTATGACGCGGATCGCGCCGAGCACGATCAGCCAGGCGGTCGCGCCGAGAAAGCCGCCGACCACCGGATAGGGCACATAGCGGATTGCGCGGCCCAGCCGCGTCAGCCCGAAACAACAGAGTACGATTCCGGTGGCGATGGTGGTGAGCGCCAGCGTGATCATGACCGGCGCGAGCAGCGGCGCAGATGGATCGGCGGCCGCTATCCGTTCGACCATCGAAGACGCCAGAATCCCGGTCATCGCCGCGGTGGAACTCTCCGGGCCCGCGATCGCAAACGGCAAGGAGCTGCCGAGGCCGATGACGGCGGCGAGGACCGCCGATGCAATGAAGGTCGCGGCGACGCCATAGGACAAATAGGACGCCAGCGGACCTGCAAAGATCAACAGTGCGTAGGACAATCCGAACGTGACGGTCAGGACGCCGGCAGCGCCGCCGCCGAGCACGTCGGTAAGCGCCGTGCGCAATCGCAGCTTGCGGCCAAAACTGATGGATTGACTGACCACGTGCGCGTTTGCCTCTAAATTCCGGCTCAGTGGTAGACGACCGCGCCGCGCAAGAACAACGTTTTTTTGGAACGGGTCGCTATGGTGCCGCAACCCGTAGTAGAATTTGCGCGCCGATGGTTCCGCATGTCACGCGATCTTCAGATCGGCGCCGGTGACGCGGCGGAAAGCCTCGAGGTAGCGCTTGCTGGTGGCGTCCACCACGCTGGCGGGCAAAGCGGGCGCCGGGGCTTCGCCGTTCCAGCGGCCGGCGTGGCGCTCCACGTCGAGATAATCGCGCAGCGGCTGCTTGTCGAAACTCGGCTGCGGCTGGCCGGGTTTGTAGACGTCGGTAGCCCAGAACCGCGAACTGTCGGGGGTCATCACCTCGTCGATCAGGATGATACGTCCGTCGGCATCCCGGCCGAATTCGAACTTGGTGTCGGCAATGATGATGCCCTGGTCACGGCTGATTTTTTCGCCGAGCGTATAGACCGCGCGGGTCATGCTCTCCAGCGTGTAGGCAACCTCCTCGCCGACAATCTCGCGCATCCGGCTGACCGGAATGTTTTCGTCATGGCCGGTCTCGGCCTTGGTGGCTGGGCTGAAGATCGCGGGCTCCAGCCTGCCGCTTTCGAGCAAGCCTGCCGGAAGCTTCTCGCCCGCCAGCGTGCCCTGCGCGGCATATTCCTTCCATGCCGAGCCCGAGAGGTAACCGCGGATCACGCATTCGATCGGAAACACCGTGGTGCGCCGGCACAGCATTGCGCGGCCAAGGAGCGAAGCGCGATGATCCCTGAGTTCAGGCACGTCGCGGATGATGGTATCGGCGTCGGCGCTGATCATGTGATGCGGCACCACGCCTTCTAGCTGCGCGAACCACCAGGCGCTGATCTGGGTCAGCACCGCGCCTTTCATCGGAATGGTCTCGGCCATCACGATGTCGAAGGCGCTGATGCGATCGGTGGTGAGCAGCAGCACGCGGTCGTCGCCGACGGCATAGATATCACGCACCTTGCCGCGCCCGATCCGGGGAAGGGGCAGGTCGCTGGCGAGCATCGTGGTCATGGATCAAACTTTCGGAAATGAGCATCGCGCGCTGGAGGCGCGCGGCAAAGCGGGAAGTGGGAATAGCTCACTCCGGCAGCGGAATGAACTCGTGTTCGTTGGGGACGTGGGCGAAGCGGCCGCTCTTCCAGTCCTGCTTGGCCTGCTCGATCCGTTCCTGGCTGGAGGAAACGAAGTTCCACCAGATATGGCGCGGACCTTCCAGTGCGTCACCGCCGAGGAACATCATCCGCGTCGGCTTGATCGCCTTGACGGTGATGCGGTCGCCGGGCCGGAAGATCAGGAGGCGCGGACTCTCATAGCGCTCATTGGCGATCTCGACCTCGCCGTCGACCAGATAGATCGCGCGTTCCTCGTGATCGGGATCAAGGGGAACGCTGACGCCTTCATTGACGCTGACCTCGGTGTAAAACCATGGCGAGACCATCGTGACCGGGGATTTCACGCCGAATGAACTGCCGGCGATGATGCGTGCAGTGAAGCCGGTATCGCGCACGATCGGCAGGTCGGCTGCCGCGTAATGCTGGAACGAGGGTGCGATTTCCTCGGAACCCTTGGGCAGCGCGATCCAGCTTTGAAGGCCTAGCATCTTCTGGCCGTTCTTGCGTTGCACATCAGGTGTGCGCTCGGAATGCGCGATGCCGCGGCCGGCGGTCATCAGGTTCATCGCGCCGGGCTGGATTTCCCTGATATTGCCCTCGCTGTCGCGGTGCATGATGCTGCCGTCGAACAGATAGGTCACGGTCGCGAGCCCGATATGCGGATGAGGGCGCACGTCCATGCCCTTGCCGGACATGAACTGCACCGGCCCGAAATGGTCGAAAAAGATGAAGGGGCCGACCATCTGCCGGTGGCCATGCGGCAGCGCGCGGCGCACCT
The DNA here is from genome assembly GCA_037201505.1 of Bradyrhizobium sp. Lineage (GTDB taxonomy): Bacteria > Pseudomonadota > Alphaproteobacteria > Rhizobiales > Xanthobacteraceae > Bradyrhizobium. The sequence continues at coordinate 168,521 of JBBCHO010000003.1, read as the reverse complement.
CAAATCCATCGCCGAGGTCGCGGGTGCGCGGCACAATCACCAGTTCCAGCGCATCGCAGGATTGGGGATCGCCTGATATGGGGGTCGTCGGAAGGATGCCAGCTCATGGGATTTTTCCATCGTTCTTCACGGCCATCATAGCAGCAAACAGGCGACGCCGTCCAAGTGGGCTGTCGGGTGGGCTGTTGAAGTCCGGCGAAACGTCAAAAGACGCGTCTTCGCGGTCTCGCGGCGCAATGCGTCCGAGGTGGATGCCAGGAATGTCCGCCCCAGGGAGGGCGTGGGGAATGCCGGGTGCCCGTGCTTCCGCAGCCGCGCGTGTAATGTAGTGTAGCACGGCGGCTTAGTCACCACGGTTGCACCGGAGAACCCGGCATTCCCGCACGCAGTGGTTTTAGCAGCTTATTTCGTGCTCCCCCGGTGATCGGGCTTGTTTGTCACCGTCGCTCCGCGAGTTGCCCCGCGAAACTTGACGCCAGCGTCGAGGCGTCAGGACCACACGACTTCGCCGTCCGCATCACACGCCATTCGTCAAAGGCACATCAGCGTCCACTGCATCCCGTTCCAACGTCCCGTGACGATCGCGAGCGCCCCTCATGTGGGACGGGATACGCGGATTATGATTTGATTTGGTTGGAAGCGCGAAGCGATTTGTTTTTGGCGGTCCATCTGGACAGGTGGGAAATCGCGTTGATCGGGTTCAAGAAATCAGGCTGAGCGTGCAAGGGTCTACGCGCTACGACATCGAGCTTGGTCACTTTCTCACGCGGGTGGGGGTATACAATTACTCCGGCCGCAAAGTGATAGACGGGCAGCCAATGCCTGCAGCAGATTTGTGTGGGTGGAGATATGAGACGACGCGATTTCGTTACCCTTCTGGGCTGCGCAAGTGTGCTGTCACTGCCGGGCACGCGCGCAACAATCGGCGAAGATGTGGCGGATCGGATATCTGGGGTTCGGCCCTGCGTCCAGCTGGACCAGTGAGATAGAGGCTCTGTGGAGCGGCTTGCGCAATCTGGGCTATATCGAAGGGAAAAACATTTTCCATCGAGTATCGATGGGCGGAGCGGGCTGATCAAACTTTTGACCTCGCAACCCAGCTTGTTTAAATGAATGTCGATGTGATCTTCGCTCAGCCTCTACTCAGGTGGAGCCGGCCCGCGTGCGACGAATACGATACCATTGTCTTTGCTCAACACGCTGATCCGGTCGGGTTGGGGAGACGTGATGAGTCTTTCGCACCCCGGCGGGAATATCACCGGAATGTCGATGCTTCTCACCGAACTCTCCGTTAAAGAGTTGGAGATTTTCAAGGAGACTTTCCCGAACGCGGTTCGGATCGGCATTCTCTGGAATCCGACGACGCCCTCGCACCCCACCGCCCTGACTGCGATCAAGGCTGCGAGCGAAAAGCTCGGAGGTCCAGGTAATGCTGGCTCAAGCCGGAACCGTCGCCGAAATTCAGGAAGCTTTCGAGACGATTGTCGCGGGAGCGGGTCAGTGGCGTGCTTGTCTTGTCATCGCCGCTCTACAACGCGCGCAGCGAACTCCTGGCGGAATGTCAAATGAAGCACCGCTGCCCGAGATATTCGCAAACAGGGGAAATGTGAGCGCCGGAGGTCTTATGAGCTATGGCGCGGATTTGGACGATCTGTATCGGCGTGCCGCAGTCTATATCGACAAAATACTCAAGGGGGCCAAGCCGCCGACCTGCCCGTGGAGCAAGCGTCCAAATACGTGATGGCGGTCAACCTGAAGACCGCGAAAGCATTGGGCGTCACCATTCCGCCGACCGTGCTGGCCCGCGCTGACGACATCATCGAATAGGTCGATTCCGTGCCTCAGTTACCTGTTGGATAGGTTGAGCGCTTCGCGAACCCCATCACCTGCCAGCTGCAATTGATGGATATCGCTCCCCAAGGGTTACCGCAGCGACCGACGTATCACCACGCCACGCGCAAGCCACCCTTGCCGTTATATGCCGTCATGTTCCCGTTGGTGCTGACCTGGTAGCCGACACTCGCGAACAGCGATGTAGCTTTGGTGATTTGAGCATCCAGGCCGGCGTTTACCTCGGACCCAGGCGCCACCGATATCCGACTGAAAGGGGACGGGACCGGCCGCCGATGAGAACAGCGTTTGCGGGTTGCCGCGGAATTCATTCCAGAGACTTGGCCGGATCCATGCGGTGATCGAACGCTGGTTGCTGTCGTCGAGCAACCACGTTCGCGCTACTCGCGCACCGATGCGCGCCGCAAGCGAGGTCGACATTGTGGAATTGAACGGTTTGCCGCGGTGTCGTTGCCATCGCTCAAGCTGACGTTCTGGTAGACGATCTGCGCCTGCGGCTCGATGATCAAGCCGCCGCCGAGCTTGATTGGATAGCCGCCCTCCAATGAACTGGCGAAACCCCAGCCATTGGGTTGTGAGCGCCGGCAGGCTGGTCAGATACACCTCTCGCATTATACCAAGTGCCCTGCAGGATAGCGTCGAGATACCACCCCCGCGCTCCGAAATGGGTCCAATAGCCGCCAAGACTATAGGCGCTGAGATTGTTGGCACCGGCGAAGGTTTGATCAAAGTGGGTCACGTTGCCGGTAAGCAAACCGATGGCGGTATAAAGCCCGGGCGTGGTCGCGGCTTGCTATCCGCACCTTCGCGCCGAAGCAGATCCTGACCGCCCTGGAATGCGCCGATGTCATAGTCGAATTTCGGGCCGCTGCCGAAGATCCCCAGCGGATCGCCCTGATTATTACCATGCTGGCCGATCACGCGCGCCCACGCGCCGGGGGCGACGCCATTCTGGCGCGGCTGGTTGCGCAGATCCTCCTCGTCGCCGACACGCTCATGCAAGGTATCGAGCAGGGTGCGGCCATAGATTAGGGCCATCGAAGGAATGGCCGCATAGAGCGAAGTCTCCGGTCTGAAGTCCGGCGGCGTCGGACCAACTCCAGGCACGGCGCAAATCGGATCGGTTGAAACAAGCGTGCAGTTGATCGTCGAGCGCAAATACCACGCTTGAGCGTTACTGGCATCGACGCTGCTGCGGAACAGCGTGTAGTCGTAAGGTCCCTCGGCCACCGGCCGTGCCAACGCGAAGGCGCCCGGCGCGGTGGTGCCGCCATTGATGGTGTCGACTAGCAGGATGCCGTTGCCGGTCGTCAGCGCACCGGGGCCGCCGACATTGGTAATCAGCAACAGCGAATTGCCGGTTGCTGTGCCGCCACTGATGATCAGGCGATCCGAGGGCGAACCGTCGGTGCCGAGGAAGGTGTTGAATAGCACCCGGCTGCCGGCACTGAAGCTGATATTGTTGCCAGCGACGGTGAAGAGATTGCCGACCGTGCCGGCCGCCGTCCCGGCGATATCGAGCGTGCCACCGAGCGTGAATGCATCGGCCCGCACCGTCCCGGCGACGCCGCCCGCGAGTGTTGCCCCCGGCGAAACGACGAAGGAAGACGGCGCGGCCTGGCCGACATCGGCCGCCAGCACGCCGTAGACTGCGTTGTTGTTGACGACAAAGCGGCCGGCCTGGACTTGCGTGGCGCCATAGACCTGCGACCACTCATCGGCTGCAGCCGCATGAAGCGAACCGTCGAATGCGACCGTGCCGGCGCCGGTCTTGATGACGCTGACCAGGCCATTGGCGGCGTTGCTCTGAACCGGATCGAAGAAGGTGATGGTCCGGCCCGCCGCGGCATTGAAGGTCGTCGTTGTCGCCCCACCGATGTTGTTGAGATAGATGGCGTTGGCTTGCGTGCCATTGTGCAGATTGCCGGAGAAGGTGATGTCGCCGCCGGTGGCGTTCAGCGCGACATTGCTGCCGCCCCAGATCGCGCCGCCATTGCCGCCGGCGATGTTGCCGTTGAGCGCGGTCGGCCCACCTGCGTTGAGGGTGAAAGCGCCGACCGAGTAGATCCCGCCGCCATCGAGCGTGGCCTGGTTGTTGGAAATCGTGTTGGCGAGGCCGCTGATCATGGTCGCGCCGGCTGCGAAAATCGCGCCGCCGCGACTTATCGCGTTCACCGGGGCGCCGGTGGCATCGAACCCGGCCTTGTTGCCGCTGAGCGTGACGGTTGCCGCGGCGTTGCCGACCGTCACATTGCCGCTGCCGGTGGCTGAAATGGCCCCTCCATCGAGGGAAGCGGTATTGTTGGTCAGGGAAACGTTGCCGGATGTGGTGGAGATGACCGCGTTACCGTTGTTGACATAGATGGCGCCGCCATTGCCGCCGCCGGCGACGTTGCCGCTCATGCTGACATCGGCATTCGTCGTCACATCACCGGCAAGCGAATAGATGCCGCCGCCGGAGCCCAAGGCCGAAAGGTTGTTGCTCGCGACCAGGGGGCCGTTCACCGTCACTGCGTTGTTGGAGTAAAGCGCTCCCGCATTTGTTAGCCCCGTATTGTTGGACAGGTTGACGGAACTGCCTGTAATAATAATCGAGCCAGTAGAACGGATTGCCCCTCCGAATGCGGTGCTGCTATTGCCGGTCATAGTGACTGCCGCTGCACTGTTGCCGACGGTTACCGTGCCACCGGACAGGATAGCTCCCCCGCTGGAGGCGCCGGAATTGTTGGTGAGCGATACATTCCCGCCCGATGCGGCGAGCGACATGTTGCCCGAGGAATAAAGCGCACCACCGCCATTGCTCGTTTGTTGGGCGTTGCCATCCATGCTCACGCCTCCGGTCACTGTCAAAGTGCCGTTATACGCCGCGATAGCGCCACCGGCAGCGCCGGCCGGACCCGTGCCGATGTTGTTGTTGGCGGTCAGGTTTCCGTTGATCAAAAGAGATTGGGATGAGATGCCACCGGCGCTGGTCCGTGAGGTATTGTTGGAAACGATGATATTGGGGCCGGTCAATGTCACGGCGCCGGCCTGTATACCCCCGCCACGCGCACTGATTGAAGTGTTGGCGGTGTTGCCGGTGATGGTGAGCGTGTCTGCCACAGTGATGTTCACTGATCCGGCATTGATCCCGCCACCTCCATTTGTCGCTGTGTTGTCGGAAACGGTGACGGAATTGGCGGTGATTGTCGTTGCCCCCGTCGACAGGATGGCGCCTCCCGACGGATTGGCGACGCCAGTGGCACTGTTGTTGTTGAAAACGAGATTGGCAGAACCGCCTGCGATGGTGAGAGCGCCACCGACCCGGATCGCACCGCCCCCGGCCGCTCCACCGCTGTTGTTATTCGTCGAGTTTCCGATAAAGGCGACGGTTCCAGAAGCGTTGATGGTCAGGTTGCCAGTCGTGTTGATGGCCCCGCCGATGGTTCCAGCTTCGCTGCCCCCGGTCACTGTGACGTTCGACAGACCAAGAGTAGCGGTGCTTCCCGAAAAGTAACCGAAATGCCCGGCGCCGTCGTTGAGCGTGATCGTCGACCCTCCCGCAACGCCATTGATCGTCAGTCCTGGCGTGCCTGCCGGGAGCGCCTTGGCCACCGGCGCGCTGACGCCGTTCGAAAGAAATGCATCACCTTGAAGGGTCCAAACAGCACCATTCGTTGCCGCGACGCTGTTAAGGTTCCCGCCCGGCGGAATGGTTTGTGCAAAGCCAGGCTGCAGTGAAATTGCCACAACTAAAGCAGCAATGAGCGCCGACGCGTACAGCCTGGATGCACCACGTCTACGGCCTGCCTTTGACAGGCGAATCTGCCTTGAAGGCGTAACTGTACCGTCCCGCCGCGCGTTGCAAGCGCGCGACGTCGCACATCGAAGAGCCATCGCTGGTCTCCTGATCGAGCATTGCTTGTCTAGTCTGCAACCAAAAACTCGCGCTTAATCTTGCGCAGGCGCGAGGTCGAAACGACTATCCTGTAGTCAGTTTTGCGAGCGCGGAAATGTTTGTCGTCCCTGGCGCGTCGATCCTGTCTTCGATCGTATCGTCAACCTTTACGTGCCGCGATAGTCTCATTTGTGGCAACAACCAGACCGCGAGTTGATTCTCTCGCTCTGTTGCAGACCGGCAACGTACTGTTCGAATTCTCGACAAAATGAAACTATGGATTTAGCGTGCCGGTGGAGGCGCAAAATCGGACAACCGGCATTTCCGAGATTACCCCGTAACCGGACATGCTGCGACATGCCAAAAATCGACGTGACGCGCGGTCTTTAACAAGCGTTGCGAAAGGACGTGCTCTCAAAGCGCGGGAAGGCCGGCTCGCTGCCACGCTTCGGCGATCGGCAGAAAAACGACCGGCTCAATATCGACGGTCACAGAAAAACGCCGGATCGAGAATGCGGAATCGATATCCAGCAGGCGGCGCGTTTCGGCCGTTGCTTCCTCAAGCCGGCCAAGCCGTGAAAGTGCGGCCACCAGGAAAGCGCGCGAAACACTAAAGCGCGGGTTGAGTTGAACCGACCGCGTCGCAACTTCGTGGGCAGCCGCGAACTGACCCATGTGCAGGTAGGAAATCGCAAGCGCGTTGTATGACAGGTAGTTCAACGGATCGAAGGGGCTAAGGCGTAGTGCACGGGTAGCGCGATCGATTGCAACTTCAGTCGTTCCCATCCACGACAATGCAAGAGCACTGGAGCAGAGTGCAAAGTAGTTCGAATTGGAAAGTGCAAGCGCCCGGTCGAAGGCATTCAGCGCCGTCGCGCGATCATGGGCGTCGAGCGCAATCACGAAGCCCGCAATACCGAGCGCCGCGGCGTCATCTGGTCCGGAAGCGATGGCGGCGTGGGCGTGATGGATCGCGGCGTTGCGATCAGCCTCATTCAGGCCGGCTCGGCTTAAGCGGCTATGATAGCAAAGTGCGAGCGGCGCATGGGCAGCCGCATAGTCGGGTTCAAATTCAAGTGCCCTGTTCAATAGCGGTATTGCTATCGCCGCATCTTCCGCCAGATGGCTGTAAGCAAAGGGCTGCGCGCGCAGCACGAGATCGTACGCCTCCAGGCTGTCCGGACGGCGGCGCCGCATTCGATTGAATTCCGCATTGCGAAGATTGGGTTCGATTGCCCCGACGACCTTGTCGGATATTTCATCCTGCAACGCGAAGATATCATCGAGTTCCCGATCATAGCGTTCGGCCCAGATATGCGCGCCGTTTTCCGCGTCGATCAATTGCGCGATGATACGCACCCGTGATCCCGCCTTGCGGATGCTGCCTTCAAGGACGTAGCGCACACCGAGCTCGCGGCCGATTTGTTTCACGTCGGTCGGTCGATGTTTGTAGACAAAGCTCGAATTGCGCGAGATGACAAAGAGCCATTTGATACGCGCCAGGCCCGCGATGATATCGGCGACAATCCCGTCGGCGAAATACTCCTGCTCCGGCTCGCTGCTCATGTTCTGGAACGGAAGCACGGCGATCGAGGGGCGGTCAGGCAGGGCAAGACAGGCCGGTAGCAACGCCGGCGTCGGGTGATCGACCGGTCCCTGAAGCACCGTCGCGACGAAGCGCAGGCCTTTGCGCGGAAAGGTCTTGATGAGGAGTTGTTCTTCGCCGCTGTCGCCAAGAGCTGCGCGTGCGGCGTTGATGCAAGTCGCCAGCGCTGATTCCGAGACGATCCGTCCATGCCAGACTGTGTTGATCAGGTCGTCCTTGCTGACGACCCGATCGCGGCAGTCGACCAGATAAACCATCAGGTCAAAAACTTTGGGCTCGACGGATATCGGCGTCCCGTCACGACGCAACTCGCGACGGTCGGAATCAAGTGAAAAGCGATCGAAATGATAGAGCATGAGCCCCCATAAAGATACGCGACTTACCCGCTTGGCCTCTCTGGCCAAAAAAATAGCGGCGATCCCAAGAGATCCGTCGGTTACCCAAGGAAATCCCAAGGTTTCGCCGAGACTTCCCGAAAGCGCCCGATCGCCGGCCGTGCGAGGCTTTCGGGCGAGGAAATGACTTAACCAAAGCTACGACACCGGCGACAATTTCTTCAAACTGATTCTTCCAACGGATTCTCCCAGTTAAGGGGCAAAAACCATGCCGTTTCTCAAAAAACCATTTAGCCGTCGCGGCTTGCTCGCATCGGCCACCTCGATCGCGGTTGGGATGTCGCTGGGCTCTGCATTGGCCGCTGATCCGATCCGGATCGGCTTCGGCATGTCCCTTACCGGACCGCTGGCGCCCGGTGGAAGGCAGTGCCTGTTAGCCATGGAGATTTGGCGGGATGAGATCAATGCGAAGGGCGGCCTGATCGGGCGCCCCGTTCAGCTAGTCCATTACGACGATCAGAGTAATCCCGCCAACGTACCAGGCCTTTACGCCAAGCTCATCGACGTCGACAAAGTCGATCTGCTCGTCTCGCCGTTCGCCACCAATCAGATCGTTCCGGCGATGCCGATGGTGATGCAGAGAAAGCTCGTCTACATGGCGCTCTTTGGCACCGGCGTGAACGACACCTACAAATATGATCGTTACTTCCAGATCCTGCCGAACGGCCCGGAATCCAAGCGCAGCTTTTCGACCGGATATTTTGACGTCGCCCTGCGTATGAATCCAAAGCCGCGGACTGTTGCGATCATTGGCGCCGACGCTGAGTTCTCCCAGAACGTTCTTGCCGGAGCTCGCGCAAACATCGAGCAGAACGGATTGAAGATCGTGTACGACAACAGCTACCCGCCCTCCACGACGGACTTCACTCCGCTGGTTCGCGCCATACAGGCAGCAAATCCCGACATCGTCTTTGTGGCGTCCTACCCGGCCGATTCCGCGGGCATGGTTCGCAGCGTGAATGAACTGAACTACCAGCCGCAACTTTTTGGCGGCGCGATGATAGGGCTCTCCTTCACGGCGGTGAAGGCGCAATTTGGCCCGGCGCTCAACGGCATCGTCACCAACGATAACTACGTTCCCGAGCCGACGATGGAATTTCCGGGCGTTGACGACTTCCTGCAGCGCTATCAGCAGCGCGCGCCGCAAGCGGGTGTCGATGCGCTCGGCTATTTCCTGGCGCCGTTTGCGTATGCCGCGATGCAGCTTGTCGAATCGGCTGTGACCGCAACCGGTGGCCTCGATCAGGAAAAGATTGCCGCGTACCTGCATCAGGCCCGCTTCAGCACCATCGTCGGCGATGTAAAGTTTGGGCCGCTCGGCGAGTGGGAGAAGACCCGGATATTGACCATTCAATATCAGCACATCAGCGGCAATGACGTAGCGCAGTTCAAGCAACCGGGCAAGCAGGTAATCTTGTACCCGCCCGAACTGAAATCGGGCGATCTGATTGAGCCCTTCTCCAAAGCGCGTGAAATCGCGAGGTGAGAGAAATGGCCTCGACCATCGCTTCCGACATCGGCAACGGCGTACCGGACGCGCAAACGCGCGCGCCCACCGGCATTCCGCCTCACGTGCAGCTCATCCAGATGGGCGTAGCGATTTGGCAGGCGCGCGCGGTCTACGCGGCGGCGGAGTTGGGAATCGCCGATCTGCTCGCGGAGGGTCCACGCGAGATAGAGGAAATCGCCCGTAAAACCGGAACGCATGTCCAGTCGCTTTCCCGGCTCATGCGCGCACTTGCAAGCTGCGGTATCGTCGAGGCCATCCGCCCCGGCCTGTTTGTGACGACCACGCTTGGCGCCGCGTTGCGTGACTCCGCGCCGGGGGCCGCACGCGCCACCATCCTGACGATTGCAGGCTCATGGCAGTGGAAGGCGTGGGATCAGTTTCTTCACGCGCTGCGAACGGGGCAGTCCGGCGTCAGGGCAGCGTTCGGCAAGGACCTGTTTGAATTCCTCTTCGACGAGCCGGTTCACAGCGCCCGATTCAATGATGCCATGGTCGGCATGCATGGCGCTGTTGCCCCGGCGGTCGTCGCTGCCTACGATTTTTCACGGTTTCACAGCATTGTCGATGTTGGTGGCGGCAAGGGCGCGCTGCTTGCCGAAATTCTAAAAGCGCATCCGGATATGACGGCGGTTCTATTCGACTTGCCGGAAACCGGGAAACATGCGCGCGATTACATCGTGGAGTCGGGACTCGGGGAGCGCTGTGCATTTCAAGCCGGCGATTTTTTCGACCGTCTCCCTCCCGGGCACGATGCTTACGTGCTGGCGCATGTATTGCACGACTGGGTCGATAACGACGCGATCGCTATTCTGCGCAAGTGCCGCGAGGCATTGCCGGCCGGCGGCCGGCTGCTCATCGTCGAGGCCGTGCTCCCTGACGGCAATACGCCGCATCACGGCAAGCTCATGGATCTTCTGATGTTGACGGTCACCGGCGGCGTCGAGCGTAGTCAGAGCGAGTTTGGCCAGATACTCATGAAATCCGGCTTCACGCTCGCGCGCGTGTACCCGACCACGACCCATCAAAGCGTAATCGAGGCATTTCCGTGTAATCCGCAATAGCGCTGGTCGTCAGCGCAAATCTGTCAGCGGTCTCCTGCAGGATGAGTTGGGCCCCTGGCGAACCCTCGTCAGCCGCCCAGCTGCAATTGATGGGCATCGCTTCCTTCCACCTATCCTGCGCGCGGCTTGATCTGTGGTACAATAGCGCTGAAGATATCGCTGGAACTGTCGCGACGGCCAAAGTGTCGGGCGCCGGTCGCATGAACCGCGCAGCGACAAGGGAGGAGCCGATGATCGATTCGAACCGACGCACCGTTCTTGCAAGCGGCGTCGCGGCTGCGGCGGCGAGTGCCGTGCCGCAAGTATTCGCTCAGGCACGGCCGGCGGAGGCGGTTCCGGGCTTGCCGGCTGGCGCCAGGATAGGCTTCTACGAGAAGGGCGATGTCCGCATCCGCTACGCCGAGATCGGCTCGGGCTTCCCGCTGCTGGCGACGCCCGGCGGCGGTTTGAACTCCTGTATCGCCGTGTGGGCGCGTGCGGTGATCAACATTCCGGAGGAGTTCAAGAACGACTTCCGCGTGATCACCATGGACCAGCGCAACGCCACGGGCGGCGAGTCCACCGGCCCGGTGCCATCAGACGATCCCTGGAGCGCGTTCGCCGACGACCAGCTGGGCGTGATGGACCATCTCGGCATCGACAAGTTCGTCTTCTTCGGCAACTGCATCGGCGGCCCGTTCGCGATGAAGTTGATGGAGCGGGCGCCGCAGCGCGTCGCCGCCGCGATATTGAGCCAGCCAGTCGGGCACAACCCGGCGAAGACGGACTACATGTACGATGCCGGCAAGACCGTCTGGGCCAGGGAGTTGCGCGAGCGCCGGCCCGACATCTCGATGGAGACCATCGAGAAATATCTGCACAACCTTTACCGGGTGCGGCCCGATTTCGTGTACAGCGTATCGCGCGATTTCGCGAAATCATGCCAGACCTCGGTGCTGGTGCTGCCCGATGACGTCGACGCGCATCCGCTGGTGACTTCGATCGATGTCGCCTCGCTCTGCCCGAATGCCGAGGTCACCGTATTCCCCTGGAAAGACCCGCCGGAGCTGAAGACGCGCACCATCAACCGCGCGCGCACCTTCCTGAAGCGGCATCAGACGGCGTAGCGAAGTCGAGATCGCGTTCCCTTTCTTACCCTCCCCTGGAGGGGGAGGGTCGGCTCGCATGAAGCGCAGCGAAATGCGAGACGGGGTGGGGTGAAAGTCCCTCAGCTCGGACACTGTTCGAACCGATAGACCGTCACCCCACCCCGCCGCTTCGCGTCGACCCTCCCCCTCCAGGGGAGGGTGAGTGCAGTGTCGACAATGAGATCCTCACCCCTCGCAGCCCGTTATCGCAGCAACACGCAATGCGTCTTAAGATCGCATCGACGCGGCTGATTGATCCCGGCAGGTTCGATACAAATAGATCGCGGCACGAAGGCCGCCGCCAATTTCGCCACGGTGAACGTGCATGGCGTTAAAAACGACCAATAGGGATCGGGAGAAGCACAGGGTTGGAGGCAGGCAGTTGAATATTCTTGGAATTAATTCAGTTTATCACGAGTCGTCCGCCGCGTTGCTGGTCAATGGCAAGCTCGTCGCCGCCGTCGAGGAGGAACGTTTCAATCGCATCAAGCACGGCAAGACGGCGGAATTCGACAATCCGCATCAATTGCCCGAGCGTGCGATCCGTTATTGCCTGAACCATGCCGGGCTGACCGCCGGCGATATCGATCACGTGGCCTATTCATTCAGTCCCAAGATGCGCCAAATGCATTACCGCAAGGAGTGGTGGGATCCGCGGCTCGAGGAAACGTTCCGGCTGCGGCTTGGTCAGGTGCAAGCTGCTGTCGAGGAATTTCTTGGGCGTCCGCTCAAGCAAGGTTTTCATTTCGTACCCCATCATATGGCGCATGCCGCCTCGACCTATTTCCCGTCAGGCTTCGATAGCGCGGCGATCCTCTCTCTCGACGGGATCGGCGAGTTCGCCGGCTCGTTTCTGGCGAAAGCCCGGGGTACGCGCATCGAGCCGGTCGAATCGATCGACTATCCGAATTCGCTCGGCTTCCTGTGGGAGGTGATCAGCAGTCATCTCGGCTTCTCGCATTACGATGCGTCGAAGGTGATGGGCCTCGCCGCCTACGGCAACCCCGAAGTCTTCCGCAGCAAATTGCAGGCGGCGCTACGCGTCGGCAAGGACGACTACAAGGTGTCGCCGGAGTTTCTGACCGCCAATCCGAATCTCTACGCCAAGCTGGAATCCGTGTTCGGTCCGGGACGCTATCTCGACGAGGGCGAAATTCAGCAGCGCCATGCCGATATCGCGGCCGCGCTGCAGGAAGCGACCGATAAAGCGGTCATGGCGCTGGTGCGCCGTCTCAAGCGCCAGGTGCCATCAGACAAATTGTGCATGGCGGGCGGCGTCGCGCTCAATTGCGTGACCAATGAGATCGTGCGCAAATCCGGCGAGTTCTCGGATGTGTTCATCCCTTCCGCGCCGCACGATGCCGGCACCGCGATCGGCGCCGCCCAGATCGTGCATTGCTCAAAGCAAAAAAAATCGCCCGAGCGCGGCATGTCGTCGCCCTATCTCGGTCCCGCATTCACGCGGCGCGAAATTCTGGCGGCGGTCAAGTCGTCGGGCCTTGAGGCGCATCGTAGCAAATCCGCCGGGCGCGACGCGGCTGACATGATCGCCGATGGCAAGATCGTCGCATGGTTTCAGGGCCGGATGGAATTCGGGCCTCGCGCACTCGGCAACCGTTCGCTGCTCGCCGACCCGCGCCGGCCGGATATGCGCACCATCCTCAATCAGAAGGTCAAGCACCGCGAGGATTTTCGCCCCTTTGCACCGAGCGTGCTGGCCGAGCACGCCGACGAATGGTTCGAGCTTGGTGGCGCCCGCGCGACCAGCCACGGCTTCATGCTGTTTGCCTGTGGCGTCAAGCCGGAGCTGCGCGATCGCATTCCATCCGTCGTGCATCTCGATGGCAGCGCCCGGGTGCAACTCGTCAGCCGCGAACTTAATCCGCGCTTTCACGAATTGATCTCCGCCTTCCATGCCAAGACCGGCGTGCCGATCGTGGTCAATACGTCGTTCAACGACAGCGAGCCGATCGTGTGCACGCCGACCGATGCGATCGTCACGTTCCGCAAGTCCGGCATCGACGCTTTGTTCATGGACGATGTTTATTTGACGGCCGAGGGGTGAGCGATCACACCCATTTGAGATACAGGAGCGTGTCCGCGGCCTATCTTAGGTACAGAGACAAGAGAGGCCCGATGATGATGACGAACATCAAAGCGTTGAGCGTGGCGCTGGTGCTTTCCGCCGCTTTCGCGGCTCCCGCGCTGGCGCGAGACGCCGGAACGTCATGGTCGCACAGCTACAGGCGGGCCCATCATGAAGCGAATTTCCGCGGCGCCTATGATGGGCCGTTGCGAGCGCTGCAGCAGGGCGATCTGTCGCGAAACGGCGGCTGGAGAGATCCGTCCTGCTTCAACGGCGGTAACGGGAACTGACGATTTGGTGAGAAGCCGCTTTCGGAGGGCGTGGCCTCATGGTTCGAGGCGCGCGAAAGCGCGCTCCTCACCATGAGGAATCAAGCCGGGGCATGAAGAGTCTCTGGTAGCCCGGATGAGCGCAGCGACATCCGGGGTCGGTCTCGCGGCTGCTCCCGGATATCGCTGCGCTCATCCGGGCTACAGTCTGCCCCTCCTCCTTGAGGAGGCGCGAAGCGCCGTCTCGAAGGATGCGATTGAGCTGAGACCGCGCTACCGCGCCTTACTCCGCCGCGGTCACCGTGCTGGTCGGCACAGCCGAACCCGCACCATAACGCTGATCGATATAATCGATCACCATCGCCTTGAATTCGGTGGCGATGTTGGGGCCGCGCAACGTGCGGAATTTCTTGCCGTCCACGAACACAGGCGCCGCTGGAGTCTCGCCGGTGCCGGGGAGCGAGATGCCGATGTCGGCGTGCTTGGATTCGCCGGGGCCGTTGACGATGCAGCCCATGATCGCGACGTTGAGCGATTCGACGCCGGGATAGCGGGTCTTCCAGCTCGGCATTTCGACGCGGATGAAATCCTGAATGCTGCGCGCCAGTTCCTGGAACGTGGTCGAGGTGGTGCGGCCGCAGCCCGGGCACGCCGCAACCAGCGGCACGAAGGTGCGGAAGCCCATGGTCTGCAGCAATTCCTGCGCGACCTGAACTTCCAGCGTGCGATCGCCGCCGGGCTCGGGTGTCAGCGAAATCCGGATGGTGTCGCCGATGCCGCCCTGCAGGAGAATGCCGAGCGCGGCTGACGAGGCGACGATGCCCTTGGATCCCATGCCGGCTTCGGTGAGGCCGAGATGGATCGCGTAGTCGGAACGCTCAGCCAGCGTCTGATAGACCGCGATCAGATCCTGCACCGCGGAAACCTTGGCGGAGAGGATCATCCTGTTCTTGGGCATTCCGAGTTCTTGCGCCCGGGCGGCCGATAGCAATGCCGACTGCACCATGGCCTCGCGGGTCACCGCGCGAACGTCCTTCGGCTCGGGCTGCAGCGCGTTTTCGTCCATCAGCTTGGTGAGCAATTCCTGATCGAGCGATCCCCAATTGGCGCCGATCCGGACCGGCTTGTCGTTCTTGTTGGCGATCTCGATGATGTCGGCGAACTGCGTGTCGCGCTTGTTCTTGAAGCCGACATTGCCGGGATTGATGCGATATTTGTCGAGCGCCTCGGCGCAGGCCGGATAATCCGCCAAGAGCTTGTGGCCGATGTAATGGAAATCGCCGATCAGGGGCGTGGTGATGCCGCGCTTGCGCAGGGCGTCCCGGATATGCGGCACGGCCGCGGCGGCTTCCTCGCGGTCCACCGTGATGCGCACCATTTCCGAGCCGGCGCGCGCAAGGGCTGCGACCTGGGCCACGGTGCCTTCGATATCGGCCGTGTCGGTGTTGGTCATCGACTGCACGACGATCGGGGCGCCGCCGCCGACGGCGACATTGCCGACCATCACTTGCGTGGTTTGATGCCGGGCCTGGGGGCCGGCGACGTCATCTTGGGGTGGTTTTACGGGCTGGTTCATGGGGTCTCAAATATCAGGTTTTGGTGACATTCAGCAATGGATCAATCACCGCTTGAACTGCAGGGTTTGGCCCTGCCGGACCGGGCCGATTGACCAGATAAAGCCCCGCGATCACCAGGATCGCCGCGGCGCTGAATACCGGGGCGGGGTCAGGGTGTCGTGGAGGATGAGATAGCTAGCCACGACGCCAAACAAAGGGGTAATGAAGGTAAAAGCCGACAATTTGCGCGGAATCCGCCTCCTTGGCCGCGACTTTCCCAAGAATTTGCTCATTTTTTGCAAATCGGGGTGTCAAATAGCGCGTTGACAGGGTGCCAAATCGACCCAATTTACCGGGGTGCCCACCGAAGTGAAACGCATGACGAGCCCGGATCTGATTTTAACGACTGTAAATGCGCCGTTTAGCAAGAAGCTGGATGCGCAGGAGCTTGTCCATTGTTTGCTGGACCCCGCCGCCGCGAAGGCGCTGCCGGGGCATATGTCGTCATTTTTTGGTGAGGTCGCACCCGCCCTGCAGGTCGAATTTGCCGGCATGTTCGATGTGAGCGAACCCCAACTCTCTGCAGCAGCAAAGGCTTTTGCCGCGTACTCGGGTGAGAGCTACCCGCTCGCTGCTGCGTGAGTTTCCCCGATCAATCGCCAAATTGGGCGCGGCTGTTTAGAATTGCCCGCGCATTGATCCAGCAGGTTAACTCGGAACAACCCATTATTGATCATTGGACGTTCGGCGGCGGCACCGCGATGATGCTGCGGATCGGGCATCGCGAGAGCCATGACGTGGACATTTTCCTGTCTGACCCGCAATTGCTTTCGTTTCTTGATCCTCAAAAGCGCGATTTTCAATTCGAAATCCGGCCCGCCGATTATCAAGGCGACGGCGCGAGCTTTCAAAAAATTGCATTCAAGGGTGTTGGGGAAATCGATTTCATCGTGGGGCACGCCATGACCGCGTCGCCGACGACACAAGCCGCGGTTGAAGGTGAAGCCACCCTGTTGGAAACGATCCCGGAGATCATCGCCAAAAAGATTTATTATCGCGGATCAAGCATCAAGCCGCGCGATATCTTCGATATCGCTGCGGCAGGCGAGCAGCATGCGGATTCCGTGATCGAAGCATTGCGATCCTATCGCAACGAAGTCGAAGTCACGCTCAAGACGATCGATAGACTTAACCCTGAATTTGTGAACAGCGCGATGGCTCAGCTGTCCATCAAAGACAAATTTCGCCCGATCGCCAAAACTGCGTTGCAGCAAACCAAAGAACTTCTTCGTGCGGTATGATTCGTGTGGCCGGCGAGTCAGGCTGAAAGGCTTGTTGGATTTTCAGCGACGGGTGCTGCCGCGATTACCGGACCGGGCCGATTGACCAGATAAAGCCCGGCGATCACGAGGATCGCCGCAGCGCCGAATACCGGGGTCAGGGTATCATGGAGGATGACATAGCTAGCCACGACGCCAAACAAAGGGGTGATGAAGGTAAAAGCCGACAATTTGCTGGCGGAGTAGGTCTTGATCAGCCCAACCCATATCAAAAACGTCAATCCGACCACCCAAAGCGCCTGATAGGCCATTAACGATAGCGCCAAGGGACCGGGAAGGCGGGTCAGGGTTTCGCCCCCAAACCATGACGCCAGACCGATAATTGGGATCGACACCGCGACCTGGTAACCGAGGGCCTTTTCGGGCGGGGCGCGGCGCAGCGGCGACGCCTTCACCAGGAGGGTGGTGGCCGCCCATAGCGAGCCGCCGCCGACGATCATCAGATCCCCCAGCAACACATTGCCATCGACATTGGCCTGGGGCATGCCGATCGCGAGCGCCACCCCGGCGAAACTTAAGCCCAAGCCACTCCATTGCGACGCCCGCAGCCGCTCGCCGAGGAACTGATAGGAGCCGAGCGCGACAAAAAAACGGCGCGGTATAGAGAAACACCACCGCGCGCGACGCCGAGGTCAGCGCCAACCCGCGAAAGATCAGCGCGAATTCGACGCCGAATAACAAGCCGGCGAATAATCCGACCCCGAGCGTGCCATCGGCCGCAAACATCTTCACGCCGCGAAACCGCGCGATCAACAGTAGCACCGGCAACGCACCGGCGGAGCGGATCATGCCCTGTAGCATCGGCGGAATGTCGGGGAGAGCCAGCTTGACCGCGATCTGGTTGAATCCCCAGCTCAGGCAAAGCATCAGCATCAGCGCGATCGCGCCGGGGCTGAGCGGGCGCTCGGCCGGGTTTATCGGCGTGTTATTTGATGACATAGATCCTCGCCGGCTTGTCGCCGTGTTACTTATTTCTGGCAGTGCGCGCAGGTGCCGGTGATTTCGACCACCGATAATTTCGGCGCGAAACCTGTCGCGCGCGCGGCATCGTTGAGGCTTTGAGCGACGGGAGCTGCGGGAATTTCGCCGACCGAGCCGCAATGTTCGCAGATCAGGAACGCCACCATCGCAGCGGCGTCATGGTCATGCGCGCAGGCCAGAAATGCATTGCGGCTTTCGATGCGATGGACGAGGCCGTTTTCCATCAGAAAATCCAGCGCGCGATAGACCGTGATCGGGGCCGGCCGCGGCATCGATTTGGCGAGCTCGTCGATCACCTCATAGGCGCCGAGCGGCCGGTGGCTGGACAACAGCGCCTGCAGCACCTGGCGGCGAATCGGGGTGAATTTCTGCGCCCGCCGCTCGCAGACCGCTTCGGCATGCCGCATCGCGTCCGCGGTGCAGCGGCCGTGATCATGATCGGGGGCGGGGAAAAGTCGGTTTTGTCAGCGTCATTGTGGCGGAATGTAGCATTCCGGTCGCCAATCCCCAATGCCTGCAGCCATTTTCCCGGGTTCCCGGTCAGCGAATTGGGCAGCCATGTGCGTTCGGCAGGGCAGCCCCTCGAAGGCGTCGCCATGAAAAATTCATAAGCTAGCTTATTATATCCAAAGCTTATGGAGATGATCTGGAATGCCCCGCGGTTCCGTGGACATGAACTTCCTTTTCGCGCTCGGCGAATTGAACCGGCTGGTGCGTGCCTATGCCGACAAGCAGGCCGCGCGCCACGGCATTACCCGCGCGCAATGGGCTGTTTTAGCGAAGGTGGAACGCACCGAGGGCCTCAAGCAGTCGGAACTCGCCGAGCAGATGGAGATGCAGCCGATCACGCTGACGCGGCTGATCGACAAACTCTGCGACAATGGCTGGATCGAGCGGCGCAGCGACGATACCGATCGGCGCGTCAACCGGCTTTATCTGCGCAAGGCGGCGCGGCCGCTGCTCGGCAAACTCGGGGGCTTGCGTTCCGAACTCACCGCGACCGCGCTCGAGGGCATCAGCCCGGCCGATGCGCATCGCCTGTTGTCGCAACTCGAAATGATCAAGGAAAACGTGCGCAACGCTATTCAGAATCCGGCGGACGTGCCGCCCAACAAAAAAGAGCAGCGATATGGCTGATCCCGTCCTGAAATTTCCGCCCGAGCAAAAGGGCAATCCGTCACAGACCTCGCCGAGCGCGATTTCCACGCCACCGCGGCGCAGCCTCGCGGCCGGCTTGCGGCGCTATCGCCGCACGCTGCTGCTGGTGGTGTTGCCGCTGGTCGCCGTAATCGCGGGGCTGGTGTTCTATCTCAATGGCGGCCGCTACGTGACCACCGATGACGCCTATGTCGGCGCGCAAAAGGTTCTGATCACGCCGGATATTTCCGGCAAGGTCGACAAGGTCGTGGTCCGCGAAGGTCAGCGCGTTAACGCCGGCGATGCGCTGTTCGAGATCGACCCGGTGCCGTTCCAGCTGGCCGTCGATCAGGCCAGGGCCACGCTCGCGCAGGCCAAAACGAGTTACGAGAATCTGGGTGCTAACATCAAGATTTACGGGCAGATGGCCGATCTGATGCAGCAGTCGGCCGATCTGAAGCAACGCGACGTCGAGCGCAAGACCGCGCTCGCCAAAAGCAATTTCGGCTCGCAGCTCGACCTCGATAATTCGTCGAACTCGGCTTTGACCGTGCGCGCGGAAGCGGCGTTCGTTCAGCAGCAGCTATCCAGTTCGAAAACCCAGTTGCTCGGCGATCCCAATCTGCCGATCGAGCAATTCCCGCCCTATGTCCAGGCCAAGGCGGCGCTGGCACAGGCAGAGCGCAATCTCGACCACACCGTGCTGCGCGCGCCGATGGGCGGCATCGCAACTCAAGTCGACCAGATCCAGCTCGGCCGCTTCGTGGTCGCGGGCACGCCGGTATTCTCGGTGATCGACACCTCAAAACCTTGGGTCGATGCCAATCTGAAAGAATCTGATTTCACCTACATTGCCGAGGGCCAGCCGGTCAGCATCGACGTCGATGCGTTCCCGGATCATGTCTTCAAGGGCACCATCGGTTCGCTCAGCCCCGGCACCGGCGCGCAGTTCGCCATCCTGCCGCCGCAGAACGCGACCGGAAATTTCGTCAAGGTAGTTCAGCGCGTACCCGTGCGAATCTATTTCGACAGCCATGATGCCGATGTGCAGCGGCTCAAGGCGGGCATGAGCGCCTACACCACGATCGACACCGGCCATCGCCGCTCGCTCGCTTCCATGCTCGGCCTGTCGCCGGCAGCCGCCGCGACCCGGCAGAATCAATTGCAGCGATGAATTTAGTACCGACAGGCGCTGGTTTGGTTACCTCTCCCATCGGGAGAGGTCGGATCGCTCTTGCGATCCGGGTGAGGGGTTACGGTCGAACGATAGACCGTAACCCCTCACCCCAACCCTCTCCCGATGGGAGAGGGGGCGCACCGTCGTTGGGGCTCCAGTCATGAGCACCGCCGCAGCCCCGATCGCGGTGCCCGGCCTGCGCCGGAACATGGTGACGATCTGCGCCATGACCGCGACCATCATGCAGGCGCTGGACACCACCATCGCCAACGTCGCGCTGCCCTATATGCAGGGCAGCCTGTCGGCGTCCCAGGACCAGATCAACTGGGTGCTGACGTCTTATATTGTCGCAGCCGCGATCATGACCGCGCCGGTCGGCTGGATCGCCAACCGTTTCGGCCGCAAACGGATTTTCATCGTTTGTTCCGCCGGATTTACGATCGCATCCTTGCTGTGCGGCGTGGCGCAGGACATCAACCAGATGGTGCTGTTTCGCCTGCTGCAGGGCGTGTTCGGCGCGGCCCTGGTGCCGCTGTCGCAAGCCGTGATGCTGGACTCCTACGCGCTGCATGAGCGCGCCAAGGCGATGTCGATCTGGGGCATGGGCGTCATGATGGGGCCCGATCATGGGCCCGTCGCTGGGCGCCTGGCTCACCGAAACCTATTCCTGGCACTGGGTGTTTTTCGTCAATTTGCCGTTCGGTATCGTGACCGTGTTGGGCCTTCTGGTGTTCATGGATGAGACCAAGCAGGACGCCAATCTCAGATTCGACTGGTTCGGTTTCGCGGCGCTTGCGATCGGCATCGGCTCGATGCAGGTCGCGCTCGACCGCGGCGAACAGCTCGGCTGGCTCGAATCCAACGAGATCATTGGCGAGATCATCGTTTCCATCATCGGCTTCTATTATTTCTTTGCGCATTCGCTGACCACCGCAAAGCCTTTCATCCAGTTTGCCATCTTCAAGGACCGCAACTTCGTCAGTGGCTGCGTTTTCATGGCCGTGATGGGGCTCGTGCTGTTCTCGACCATGGCGCTGTCGTCGCCTTACCTACAAAACGTGATCGGCTATCCCATCATCACCGCGGGATTGCTGCTGGCGACCCGCGGCTGCGGCACGTTCGTGGCGATGATGCTGGTCGGCCGCTTCATGAAATATATCGAGGCGCGCACATTGATCATCAGCGGACTGGCGCTGATGTCGCTTTCGCTGTTCTTCATGACCGGCTGGACCGACCAGACCAATGTGCCGACCATCATCGTGGTCAGCATCGCGCAGGGATTCGGGCTCGGGCTGGTGTTCGTGCCGCTTTCGACCGTGGCATTCCTATCCCTGCCTAACCATCTGCGCACCGACGGCACGGCGATGCTGACCCTGATGCGCAATGTCGCCAGTTCGATCGGCATTTCCGTCGTGATCGCGCTAACTGACCGAGGGCGGACGCCGCGTCTACGCAATTTTGTCGGAGCACATCAACCCGTTCAATCAGGCGCTGCAGATGCCGGATGTGCGCGGCATGATCGATCTGAATTCCGACGGCGGCCGCGCGTTGGCGGATGCGGTGGTCGGCATCCAGGCGCAGATCATCGCGTTCGCGCTGGACTATCAGATGGTCATGATCATTACGCTGTGTGCGATCCCGCTGACCATCATGATCGGCTCCAGCAAGGCCGCACTGCGCAAGCAGTCGGCGGCGCCGGAACACGCGGTGCTGGAATAAGAATCGTCGGTCTCCGAAACGGGTTGCCTTCACCTCTCCCCTTGTGGGAGAGGTCGGATTGCATCGCAGATGCAATCCGGGTGAGGGGTTACGGACTATCGATAGACTGCACCCCTCTCCCCAACCCTCCCCCACAAGGGGGGAGGGAGCTCACCTCCGTCGCTGCCACAGACTAATCCGATCTCATCATACGCTAGCCCGTTATACCAGCCGGCGCGATGCGCTCACCGGTTCGGGCGGCTTCCTTGATGGCTTCGATGACCGCGAGCGAGCCCATGGCGTCGTCGGCGGACACCAGCGGCGCTTCGCGGCGCGCGATCACCGCGAGAAAATGCCGTAGCTGCTCGACCAGCGGATCGAGCGGCGATACGGCGACCGCGCTTCGACTCAGCGGCACGTACCATCCATCTTCACCGGGATACGACCACAGCGCCATATTCGGCACGGCCAGCGAGCCTTTGGTGCCGGCGAAGAGATAACAAGGCTGATCCTGCCGAGGGTAGGCCGCGTTCTCGCCCGAGGATAATTCCCAGCTCCACGGCGCCGGCGTGGCATCGGACAGCGCGAAGGTGCCGAGCGCGCCATTGGCAAATTTCAAAAGCAATACCGCGGTGTCCTCCACGGCGAAGCCGCGAACCTTGTTCGACGTCATCGCCTGAACGCACTCAATCTCGCCGCAGATGAAGCGCAGATTGTCGATGTCGTGGATGAGATTGATCAGCAGCGGGCCGCCGCCTTGCTCGCGTCGCCACGCGATTTCAAAATAATCATCCGGCTTCTTCAGCAGCCACAGCCCGGCGACGGCGGTCAGTTGACCGAGTTGGCCGCCGGCGAGCGCTTCCCGCGCGGCCTTGATGATGGGATTGTGGCGGCGATGATGGCCGACCAGCACCGGCACGCCAGTGCGATGCACGGCTTGCGACAAGATCCTCGCCGCGGCGACGGTGTCGGTGACCGGCTTCTCGACCAGCACGGCGATGCCGCGGGCGAGACTATCCAGCGCCATATCCAGATGCAGCGAATTGGGTGACGCCACGATCAAGCCATCGGGCTTTTCGTGATCGAGCAGCGCGCGGTGATCGGTGATACCAGGCAATCCCGTGCGCCCGAGCGAATAATTTTGCGTCGGCCGAGGGATCGGCGATACCGGCGATCGCGCAATCCGGCGAGGCTGCGATCAACTCGACATGCCTGCGGCCGATCAGTCCCGCACCGGCGACGCCGATCCGCATCATGACGCGCTTTCCGCCATCGCGCCGCCGAGAAACAATTGCCCGATGCGCGGGGTCGTTCAGCACCTTCTCGGCCTTGTCGACCAGACGGGTCTGGCCAAGCTCCAGCACGATGCCCAGGTCGGATATCTCAAGCGCGGAGCGCGCGTTCTGTTCGATCATCAGGATAGAGACGCCGCGGCTGCGCAATTCTTTCAGGATGTTGAAGGTCTGCTGCACCATCAGCGGCGACAGCCCGATCGAGGGCTCGTCGATCAGCACCAGCTCGGGAATAAGCAGCAGGCCACGGGCGATTTCCGAGCTGCTTCTGCCTCTCCGCCCGACAGCGTCGACGCCTGCTGTTCGGACTTTTTGCGCAGCCACCGGAAAACCGATCCAGCGCGGCTTCGATCCGCGACGGCAAATCCGTGATGTCGCGTCCGGCCGCGGCCGCGCCGAGCCGGATGTTGGTGACGGACTGACAGCTCCGGAAAAAGGTTTCGTCCCTGCGGGATGTAGCAAATGCCCGCGGTCAGTAAATCGCGCTGGCTCAGGCCAGTCTCATTGCGGCCTTTGAAGACAACTTCGCCCTCGCGCAGCTTCAGCAGGCCGAAGATCGCCTTGAACACGGTGGACTTACCCGCGCCGTTCGGTCCGATCACCGTGGTGATCGATCCCTTTGGCACCGAAAAAGTGGTGCCGTTGAGGATCGTCATCTTGCCGTAACCGCCGACAAGGTTTCGAACATCGAGGATGATATCGGTCATCGCGGCACTCTTAATGTCCGAGATAAGCTTCGATCACGGCGGATTGGCGCGGACTTCGTCCGGCCGTCCCATCGCCAGCACTTTGCCTTCGGCCATCACCATGACCCGCGAACACAGCGACATCACGAATTCCATATTGTGTTCGATCACCACGAAGGTGGCGCGCGTTTCTCGCGATTGATCGCGGCGAGGCGCTCCTTGAGATCGGCCAACATCGTCAGGTTGACGCCGCCGGCGGGCTCATCGAGCAGCACCAAACCTTGGTCCGCCCATGAAGGCCATCGCGGCATCAAGCAGCTTCTGCTGGCCGTAGGAGAGACCTCACCGCGGGCTCGGTGGCGAGATGATCGAGCTTGAAGAAGCCGATCATCCGATCGGCAGCCGCGGTCAAGCCCGCGTCGGAGGGGCCGAACAAGCGCGACGCCATGCTGCCCTGATGCTCCTGTCCCGCAAGGATCAGGTTTTCCCCGCACCGACAGTTTCGGAAATACCTGCAGCAGCTGGAACGTCCGGCTGACGCCGAGACGATTGAGTTCGGAGGGCCGCAATCCCGTGACGACCATTGCCGTCGACCTTCACCTCGCCGCCGTTCGGCGTGAGCTGGCCGAGGATGCAATTGAACAGCGTCGACTTGCCGCAGCCGTTCGGGCCGATCAGGCCGAGAATTTCGCCTTCCTGCACGTCGAAGCTGACGCCGTCGACCGCGGTGATGCCGCCGAAACTTTTGCGGATATTGCTGACTTCGAGCACCGCGGTCATGGCGCCGTTTCCAGTTTGGATTTGGCGACGGCGCGTAGCGCGGAGGCGATTTTGGTGCGGCGTTCCGCCAGCAGGCGGTCGAGAATGCCGAGAATGCCGGTCGGCGAATAGACCAGCAGCAGCATCACGGCGATGGCGTACAGCATCAGGTAATAGCCCTGGGTGAATCGCAGCCATTCCGGCAGCAGGACCGCGATCATCGCGCCGACGAACGGCCCGAAGAAGAAACCGGAGCCGCCGACGATCACCATCATCAGCAGGTCCAACGAGAGCGACAGGTTGAACGGCACCGGATCGATATATTGCGTCAGGGGCGCATACAGCGTGCCGGCGACGCCGCCCAGCGACGATCCGATCGCGAACGCCATCAACGTATAACGCCGTGTATCGATGCCAAGAGAGAACGCCCGGATCGGATTTTCTCGCAGCGCCACGAAGGCGCGGCCCCAGGGTGACCGAATAAGCCACCACACCGCCAGCGAGACGATGCCCGAGCGAACCGAGGCAGAGATAATAAAACGGCAGCGGCCGATTGGTGGGAAATCCCAGAATGTTCGGCCGTGGAATATTGCTGATGCCGTAAATGCCTTTGGTCAGCCAGTCTTCGTTGCGAAACACCAGAAAGGCCAGCGTCGAGAAGGCCAGCGTCACGAAGGCCAGATAATGATGCTGCACGCGTAGCGCCGGATAGCCGAGCAGCCAGCCGATCGCAAAGCACAGCACGATGGCGACACCTAATGCTGCGATCAGCGGCAGGCCCCTGCGAGGTCATGATCGCGGCAGCGTAAGCACCGATGCTGACAAAGGCGCCCTGCGCCAGCGACACCTGCCCGGCATAACCGAGCGTCAGGTTCAACCCCATCGCGGCGATGGTCATCACGGCCCATTGGCTCAGGATGAATAGGCCGTAGCGATTGAAATTCATCGGCACCACGATGAGCCCGGCGACGATGACGATCCCGAGCGCGATGCGCAGAGTGCGTGGGATCCCGGTCATACCGTGCGCTCCTCGGGGCGGCCGAGAATTCCCTGGGGGCGAAACAGGATGATGACGATCAAAAGGATCAGCGGCACCGCGGCGCGATATTGCGTCGAGACGTAGGCCGCCGAGAGATTGTCGACCACGCCAATCAGAAGACCGCCGGCAATCGCGCCGCGGACTTGATTAAAAGCCGCCGACGATCGCGGCGATGAACGCCGCCTGGCCCAGCACCTCGCCGCTGGAGAATTTAGCCAGATAGATCGGCGTAATCAGCAGCGACGCCAGCGCCACTAGAAACGCATTGATCAGGAAGGTCAGCAGGATCATGCGCTCGACTGGAACGCCGATGATGCGCGCCGCGGTCGGGTTTTGCGCTGCGGCCCGCATCTGATGCCCGATCGAGGTGCGGTTGAGCAGCGCGGTAAGTGCGATCACGGCCAGAATGGCCAGCGTCAGCACGCCCAGGCTTTGCAGCGATACCGCGCGGCCGAGGATCGAGATGTCGCCGGCGGGAATGATGGAGGGGAAGGGCGACGCCTCGGCGCTGAAGAACTGTTTCACGGCCTCCTTGATGCCGATCGCGAGCGCCATGGTCGCGATCGCCAGCGGCAGCACGCCATGGCGCAGCATCGGTTCGACCAGCAGCAGTTTAAAGCCAAGACCCCAACAGCAGCATCGAGAGCAGGATGCCGATCAGGATCGCCAACCAGAACGGCGCACCGGCCTGCATTGCCGCCAGCATCAGGAAAGCCGGCAGCATCACGAACTCGCCCTGCGCAAAATTGATGGTCTGCGAGGTCTGCCACAGCAGCGTGAACCCGACCGCGGCGAGCGCATAAATCGCGCCGGTCGCGAAGCCCGGCCACGAGAAGATCGAACAGGTTGGACATGCTTGCTCCGGCATTGCGTCTTCGCATCGCCGTTAAAAAAACGCCGCGGCGGTTCAGTTGAGCTTCGGCTAGCACCTCTTTGACCACCTGCTTGCCTTCGACGATCTCGACCAGAAAACCCTGGCGGTCGATGTCGCCCATTGGCATCGAAGGTCGCATCCATCAGGATGCCGGGCTCGCTCGCGGCCTTGATGGTCAGCCCATGCAGCGTATCGGCGAACGCCTTGGAATCGAGCTTGCCCATCTTTTCGGTGGTGGCCTTGATCATGTAGATCGCGAGGTAACCCTTTGATGCCGTTGTGTCGGGAACGTAATTGTACTTCCTGACGAACTTTTTCCCGGAACGGCCTTCACCAGAGCGACCGGCGCATCCGTGGTGAGGCCGACATGGCCGCGCGCGCCGTTCGCGGCGTCGCCCGCCAGTTCGACGACCTTCTGGCCGATCAAGGTGGTTTCGCCGATCAGCGGCGCAGTGACACCCTGGCGCTTCAGCTCTTTGAGAATCCGCGCGCTTTCCTCTTCATTGACATAGATGAAGACCGCGTCAGGCGCCGCCGCCTTGATCTTGGCGACATCGGCGGCGAAGTCGGCCTGTCCCGCTTCGGTCGACAGATCAGCTACGACCTTTGACGCCGAGACGGCCGAACTCCTTGGTAATGACGTCGCGGCCACCCTTGCCGAAATCATTGTTGACCCAGACCACGGCGACCGATTTCGCCTTCACCTCGTCATGGATATATTTCGCGACTTTCGGCATCGACGATTGCTGGCCGAATGACGTGCGAAACAGGAATTTGTTGCCGGTCTGCGTCAATTCGGCGGCCTCGCCACCCATGATCTGCGCGATGCCGGCTTCGGCCGCCAGGGGAGCCGTGACTTTCACCGAACCCGAATAACCGGGACCGAGCAACACATACGGCTCGGCATCGAGGGCTTTTTGCGCCTGCGCCGCGCCACGCCGGGATTGGATTGCGAATCGGCGTGGGTCACCTCAACCTTGTGGCCGAGGATGCCGCCCTTGGCATTGATTTCCTCGATCGCCAGATCGATGCCGTTCTTCCAGTTGGTGCCCACCGTCGCCCCGCCGCCGGACAATTCCGCGACGTTGGCCAATTTGATCGGCTGGGCAAAGGCTGTTCCGGTCAGGAGCGTTCCGACTAATACGCTCGCCAAAATCACTGGCTTCATTCGATTTCTTCCCTCGTTGTCGTTGATGATGGACCGCAACCTTGGTGCTGGCTGCTTGTTATCGAATTGCTTGTTATGCCGCCTGCGAGGCAGAACCTACCTTCGCGATGACGCCGTCGAATGCATTTCCCATCTCAATCGCGGACGGTGTCAAGCCCGTGAATAATTCGAACGCGTCGGCCGCCTGATAAATCGCAAGCTCGCGGCCGGTCATGACGCGCGCGCCCCGGGCCTTGGCCGCCGTCAGCAGTGGCGTCCAGAGCGGTGAATAGACCGCATCGGCCACCCATAGACCGTCATGCAACAGCGCGTCCGGCACCGGCGTGCCCAGGCTCGGAAGCATTCCCACGGGCGTGGCGTTGACCAGACCCCACTGCGTCCCGCAATGCATCCGCGATGTCGTCAGCGACGGTGACTTTTCCATTTGTCTGCAGACGTGCCGCGAGGTGGTCGGCCTTGGCCCGGTCGGTATCGAAAATTCTGATTTCGGGCACCCCAAGGCCCGCCAAGGCCACCGCAATGGCTTTGCCGACACCGCCGGTTCCAACGATGGCGACGATCCCCGGGTGAGTCCATGACCAGACCCTTTGCCGCGCGGGTGAAACCGGTGGTGTCGGTGTTGTGGCCGATCAGCCTGTTATCCCTGACCACGACGGCATTGACCGCGCCCACGGCGGCCGCGCCCGGCGACATTTCGTCGAGCAATTCGACCACGGCTTCCTTGTAGGGAAAGGTCATGTTGACGCCGGCGAAGCCGAGGCGCCTCACGCCGTCGAGCAGGCCGCGCAATCCCTCACGGTCGGCGCCCGCGACTTCGATCAAATGATAATGGCAACGCACACCCAAGGCATCGGCGGCCTGCTCGTGCATCGCCGGCGAGGCCGAATGCGCGATCGGCGCTCCGATCAATCCGGTGAGGAAGCGCTGACGGTTCGATGGTTGACGTTCGGACACAGTCCCCCTTGCCTCCCTTGCCCCCTTGTCTCGCAGCATTCAACGGCTGCGCGCCAGTTTTACGCGGGATCGTTCAAGACAGGCAAGCGTGGACCAACGGAACAGGCTAGATATCGAAAAAACACCGTTTCGTTGTCGCCCTGCAAATGAATATCGAAACGATAGACGGCATTTCCCGCGCCCGGCTCGCGCGCCGCGATCAGCGTGTTGCGGCGATCAGCCGGCACCAGCGCCAGCACGGGATCGGCGGCATTGGTCGCTTCGCCGCCGAGATAAATCCGGGTGTAAAGCTGCAGCAGCATGCCGCGTGCGAAGATCGCGAGCAACAGATGCGGTGCCTGCGGCTTGCCGTCAGGATCCGGCACGATGCCCGGCTTGATGGTGTCGAAGATAAAACCGCCATTGGGATCGGTGCCGCAGCGACCGAAAACCCTTGAAGGTCGAATTCGGCAGCGCGCGCTGGTCCTGCGGGTCCGAAAAGCGTCCCTGCGCATCGGCCTGCCAGATTTCCAGCATCGCGTCCGGCACCGGCTGGCCGTCACCATCGAACACCCCGTCCTTCGACCCGGATGCGGTCGCCCGAGGTATCAGGGGTGACGAGGTTGTTGGTGAAGGCGTCGTTCCACTCATAGGCGCCGCCCGGCGTCAGCCCGTATTTGAAGAACGGGCCGACGGTCTGCGACGGCGTCACGCCGTGTGTTGTCGAACTTCCTTGCACGTTTCCTTGCACTATTTCGTCTCCATCGGCGTGGCGCTGCGCCCCGCGCAAGACAATGTTGAAGCGGTAACACAGCGCCCAGCCGGGCTGGGTGTTATCGAGATCGAACGACGACACCATCCGCAGCCGCGCGTTTTCGTCGGGTACCGAATTGAAGATCGGATCAAACTCGAACAAGGGATCGCCGGGGAAATACATCTGCGTCACCAGCCGCGAGACGAAGGCGTGGCCGAACACCGAGAAGTGGATGTGGGCCGGCCGCCAGGCATTGTGGTGATTGCCCAGGGATAGGCGCCGGGCTTGATGGTGATGAACTTGTAATAGCCCTGCGCATCGGTCTGGGCCCGGCCCGCCCCGGTAAAGTTCGGATCGAGCGGGGCCGGATGCTGGTCGACGACATGGATATAGCGGGCCGCAGGCATTGGCCTGCCACAGCTCAACCAGCGCATTCGGCACGCCCCGGCCGTCCTCATCGAGCACATGGCCGTGCACGATGATGCGCTCGCCGAGCGGCTCGGATTTGTGCTGGATGGTGAGGTCGTGATCGTTCTCGCGCACGGTCTCGTGGCCATACACAGGCCCGGTCAGCTCCGACAGCGTATGCCGCATGATGATCAGCGGCTTCTGCGGCGAGCGCTTCACGGTGCTCTTGTAGCCCGGCGACAGCCGCGGCGGATGCGCGGCGAGGCTGGTGATGGGATAGGCGAGGGTCATGGTCCATTCCTCCCCGTCATTGCGAGCGCAGCGAAGCAATCCATGGCGCAAAGAAAGAGTGGATTGCTTCGTCGTTGCGCTCCTCGCAATGACGATAGTTAGCGGTTCCTAATTCAACTTCTCAATCGCCATCGCGACGCCCTGGCCGACACCGACGCACATGGTGGCCAGCGCGCGCTTGCCGCCGCGCTTTCCATCCCGTGCACCGCCGTCATCGCCAGCCGCGCGCCGCTCATCCCAAGGGGATGACCGAGCGCGATCGCGCCGCCATGCGGATTGACGAAATCAGCATCGTCCTTGACGCCGAGCTGGCGTAGGCAGGCTATGCCCTGGCTGGCAAAGGCTTCATTGAGCTCGATCAAATCGAAATCGCTGATTTTCAGTCCCAGCCGCTCCATCAGCTTGCGCGTTGCCGGCACCGGGCCGTGCCCATGATGCGCGGCGGCACGCCGGCCGAAGCGAGGCCGAGAATCCGCGCCCGCGGTGTCAGGCCATGCTTTTTCACCGCGGCTTCGGAAGCCAGGATCATCGCGGCGGCGCCGTCATTGACACCCGACGCATTGCCGGCGGTCACCGTGCCGGGACTGCGCACGATCGGCTTCAGCCTGGTCAGGCCTTCCAGCGTGGTTTCGGGCCGCGGATGTTCATCCTTGTCGACCGTGACAGGACCAGCCTTGCCGCCGGGCACCGAAATCGGGGTGATTTCCTCGGCGAAATAGCCCGAGGCGATTGCCGCACCGGCGCGCTGCTGCGAGCGGATCGCGAACGCGTCCTGGTCGGCGCGCGAGACCTGAAACTCCTCGGCGACGTTCTCGCCGGTCTCGGGCATCGCATCGACGCCATATTGCGCCTTCATCAGCGGGTTGATGAAGCGCCAGCCGATGGTGGTGTCGAAAATATCGGCCGAGCGCGAAAACGCTTCCGGCGCCTTGCCCATCACGAACGGCGCCCTCGTCATCGATTCGACGCCGCCGGCAATCGCCAGATTGATCTCGCCGGCGCGGATCGCGCGGCCGGCGGCGCCGACCGCATCCAGACCCGAGGCGCAGAGGCGATTGAGCGTGAGGCCGGGAATCGAGTCGGGAAGGCCCGCCAGCAACAGCGCCATCCGCGCCACATTGCGGTTGTCCTCGCCGGCCTGGTTGGCGCAGCCGAAATAGACTTCATCGACCGCCCCGGCCCAGTCGAGATTGGGATGGCGCGCCATCAGGGCCTTGATCGGCGCGGCGGCCAGATCGTCGGCGCGGGACCTTGGCCAGCGCGCCGCCAAAGCGGCCGATCGGGGTCCGGACGGCATCGCACACAAATACATCACCCATTGAATCTCTCCCTCAATGCCGCGGTTCCGCGCTGACAGGCTCGAATTGATGGCGAGTTTTAGGAGCGGGTCGGGGAGAGGTCAATTGAGGCTTTAGCGCCAGCTGCGCTTTCGCGGGAGGTCGGTTATGCCATCATGTCGGGGTGCCCCGCGAAGGGGCCATCGCAGGGGTGGAAAACGCGGACGATTGCCGCAAAGCGATAGGATCGGCGGCCGAAATTTTGTAGTTTCTGCGCCCAATGACCATTCCCCAGCGTATCCCCGTGCCATCAGAACCCGTGCCATCCGACGCTGCGCCCGCCGCCGAGGCTTGCGGCGCGCGTCACGCCGATGATGGAGCAGTACCTTGAAATAAAGGCCGCCAATCCCGGGCTGCTGCTGTTTTACCGGATGGGCGATTTCTACGAGTTGTTCTTTGACGACGCCGAAATCGCCTCGCGCGCGCTCGGCATCATGCTGACCAAGCGCGGCAAGCATCAGGGCCTGGATATCCCGATGTGCGGCGTGCCGGTGGAACGCTCCGAGGATTATCTGCATCGCCTGATCGCCTCGGGCCATCGCGTCGCGGGTGTGCGAGCAGATGGAAGAATCCCGCGGCGGCTCGGGCGCGCGGCAACAAAAGCGTAGTCCGCCGCGACGTGGTGCGGCTGGTCACGCCGGGCACGCTGACCGAAGACAATTTGCTGGATGCGCGGACCAACAATTATCTGCTGGCGATTGCGCGGGCGCGCGGCTCTGTTGGTGCGGATCGTATTGGGCTCGCCTGGATCGATATCTCGACCTCCGAATTCATCGTCACGGAATGTTCGACCGGCGAACTCGCCGCGACCCTGGCGCGGATCAACCCCAACGAGGTCATCGTCACCGACGCGCTCTATAGCGACGCGGATCTGGGGCAGCTGTTGCGCGAATTGCCGGCGGTGACGCCGCTACCTCGTGACGTCCTTCGACAGCGCGACCGCCGAACGGCGGCTGTGCGATTACTTTGCGGTCGCGACCATGGATGGCCTCAGCGCGATTGTCGCGGCTGGAAGCGACCGCCGCGGCCGCCGCCGTCACCTATATTGATCGTACGCAAGTCGGCAAACGCCCGCCGCTGTCGCCGCCGGCGCGCGAGGCGGCCGGCACCACCATGGCGATCGATCCGGCGACGCGCGCCAATCTCGAACTGACGCGCACACTAGCCGGCGAGCGGCGCGGATCGCTGCTTGATGCGATCGACTGCACGGTCACGCCCGCCGGGTCGCGGTTACTTGCACAACGACTTGCGGCGCCATTGACCGACAGTGACGCCATTGCGCGCCGGCTTGATGCCATCGCGGCCTTTGTTGCGGCCTCTGCGGTGCGCGATGATGTGCGCGGCACCTTGCGCGCGGCGCCGGATATGTCGCGCGCGCTGGCGCGGTTTGTCGGTCGGGCGCGGTGGCCCGCGCGATCTCGCCGGCTTGCGCGATGGCATCCTCGCGGCGGATGAGGCGCTGGCCAAGCTCGCCGTGCTCGACGATCCGCCGCAGGAAATCAAAGCGGTGATGGAGGCGCTGCGCCGGCCGTCGCGCGATCTCGCGCGCGAATTCGAGCGCGCCTTGGCCGAGCAATTGCCATTGATCAAGCGCGACGGCGGTTTTGTGCGCGAGGGCTATGAACTCGCGCTCGACGAAACCCGTAATTTGCGCGACGCCTCGCGTCTTGTGGTCGCGGCGATGCAGGCGCGTTACGCCGATGCGACCTCCGTCAAGGGTCTGAAGATCCGCCACAACAATGTACTCGGCTATTTCGTCGAGGTCACCGCGCAGCACGGCGACAAATTGATGGCGCCGCCCTTGAATGCGACCTTCATTCATCGCCAGACCCTGGCGGGGCAGGTTCGCTTCACGACATCAGAACTCGGCGAGATCGAAGCCAAGATCGCCAATGCCGGCGACCGCGCGCTTGGGCTGGAGCTGGAAATTTTCGAGCGGCTTTGCGCGCTCGCTATCGCGGCCAGCGACGATCTGCGCGCCGCGGCGCATGCTTTTGCGATGCTCGATGTCGCTACCGCGCTGGCGAAGCTCGCGGTCGACGACAATTATGTGCGGCCCGAGGTCGATGGCTCGCTCGGCTTCGCGATCGAAGGCGGGCGTCATCCCGTAGTCGAGCAGGCGCTGAAGCGTGACGGCCATCCGTTCATCGCCAATGCCTGCGATCTGTCGCCGGGACCGGCGCAAAAGTCCGGCCAGATCTGGCTGATCACCGGCCCGAACATGGCGGGTAAATCGACGTTCCTGCGCCAGAATGCGCTGATCGCGCTGATGGCGCAGACCGGTTGCTTCGTGCCGGCGGCGCGGGCGCGCATCGGCATCGTCGACCGGCTGTTCTCGCGCGTCGGCGCCGCGGACGATCTGGCGCGGGGACGTTCGACCTTCATGGTGGAGATGGTGGAAACTGCCGTGATCCTCAATCAGGCCAGCGAGCGTTCGCTGGTGATCCTCGATGAAATCGGCCGCGGTTACTGCGACCTTCGACGGGCTGTCGATCGCCTGGGCCGCGATCGAACATCTGCATGAAGCCAATCGCTGCCGCGCATTGTTCGCGACGCATTATCATGAGCTCACTGCGCTCTCCGCCAAATTGCCGCGGCTGTTCAACGCCACCGTGCGGGTCAAGGAATGGCAGGGCGATGTGGTGTTCCTGCACGAAGTGCTGCCGGGTTCGGCCGATCGGTCCTATGGCATTCAAGTAGCAAAACTCGCAGGCCTGCCGCCGGTGGTGATCGCGCGCGCCAAATCGGTATTGGCCAAACTCGAAGCGCAGGATCGCGGCCAGACCGCGCGTGCGCTGGCCGACGATCTGCCGCTGTTCGCGGTGCCGTCCCGCGCCGCAGCCGAGCCGGCGCCTGCGAGTGAAGCCGAAAAGCTGATGGAAGCGGTACGCGCGCTCCATCCGGATGAGATGTCGCCGCGCGATGCGCTGGAAGCGCTGTATGCGTTGAAGGCGAAGCTGCCGAAGGGGTAGATAATTGAAACTGTCATTCCGGATGGTCCGAAGGACCAGACCTCAGATGCGCAATTGCGCATCGGGGAATCTCGAGATTCCGGGTTCGATGCTGCGCATCGCCCCGGAATGACGGTGATTGTTATAACTGCACCCTCTGCCTTCGCCCGATCCACCACAATCCTAAATTCCAGATCACACAGGTTGCCAGTGCGAGACTGAGCGCAATCGCCGAGCCGAACGGCAAGGCGGCCAGATGAATCACCGCGATCCCGAAGCCAAATCCCATCAGGCCCCAGCCGGAATTGGCGACCACGGCGGCGGTGGCCGGTCCGCCGATGCGCGGATGCAGGATCAGCATGATGCTGCTGAACACCACCGGAAACAGCGCGATAGTTCCGCTGACGCCGGGGCCGACCCAGCTTGAGAGCGTTGAGACGATCGCCACCAGCGTTGCGACCAGTGCGGCGCGCAGGGGGATGTCGTACCAGCGCCGTGTGATCAGCGGCATTTGGGCGTGACGAAACCGCCGCAGCAGCGGCAGGCAGATCGCGAACGCAATCGCGTTCGCAAGGAGGCCGGTGGCCAGCGACCACGGGACCAGGCGCATCAACGCGGCGAGCGCGATCCAGACCGCGATGCCGCCGCCGGTACTGACCAGGGCGTTGCAGCGCTGCGCCAGCACCACATAGGTCAGTCCCATGAACATCGTCGCGGCATTGATCGGCAGGCTCGCCAGCGCGCCCTGAGCGATGAAGGCCGCGTCATGGTCGAGCGCGAGGAATACATAAGAAGGCCCGGCGGAAAACGGCAATGTCGCGATCAGCGCGCCGATCACCGGGCCAGATCGCTCGGTGATGAACGCCGCCGTCACCACGAATGCAGCCGCGATCGCCATCCGCAGCCCGAGCGTCAGAAGGAGGGGGAGTTCGGGGGACATGGGGAGCCGGAATGCTTTCTTACCCTCCCCTGGAGGGGGAGGGTCGGCTCACATTGAGCGCAGCGAGATGTGAACCGGGGTGGGGTGACAGTCTTTCAATGCGGACACTATTCGAGTGGTGAGACTGTCACCCCACCCCGCCGCTTCGCGTCGACCCTCCCCCTCCAGGGGAGGGTAAGAAGCTCACACCCTATGCATCGTCACCGAAACTTTCGGGCCGTTTTTGATGGTCTGGTAGACCACGCAGTAGCGTTCGGTGAGTTTCAGCAGCAGATCGAGCTTGTCCTGCGGCGCTTGCGTATCGACGTCGAACCGCAAACGGATTTCGGCGAAACCGACCGGCGCTTCCTTGTCGACGCCGAGCGTACCGCGGAAATCCAGATCGCCCTCGGCGGTGACGATGCCGGTTTTGAGCGGCACTTCGATCGCGGTCGCGACCGATTTGAGGGTGACGCCGGCGCAGGCGACCAGCGCTTCCAGCAGCATGTCGCCGGAACATAATTCAAGCCCGGAGCCTCCGGTGGCCGGATGCAGGCCGGCTATGGCCAGCGCGCGGCCGGTTTCGACCTTGCAGGCGATGCCTTCGTTCTCGATCGAGCCCTTGGCTTTCAGCGTGATGAAGGCGGCCTTGGGATCGGTCTTGTACTTGTCCTTGATCGGGGCCTGCGTAGCGCGGAGTTCGGCGGCGTCCATTGTTCTCTCCCGGATTTAATTCGCTTGGGATGTAATGGGTCGTAGCTCAGATGTCACCACCACATCGCTTCGCCCGCGGTCGATTTCGGGTCGGCATCCGGCACGCTGCGATCGAGCGAGCGGTCCAATGCGGTCAGCACGCGGCGCTTGAAATTGTCGAACAGCGGCGATTGGCGGTGGCGTGGCCGCGCCAAATTGATCTTGATCTCCTCGAACAGGCGTCCCGGCCGCGGCCGCATCACCAGCACGCGATCGGCCAGCACCACGGCCTCGTCGACATCATGGGTGACCAATACCAAGGTCGGCCGCGTATCGGCCCAGAGGTCGAGCAGATGGTCCTGCAAATCCCGCCGCGTGAAGGCATCCAGCGCCGAGAATGGCTCGTCCAGCAGCAGCACTTCCGGCTGCGGCACCAGCGCCCGTGCGATCGCGACGCGCTGCGCTTGACCGCCGGATAATTCGCGCGGCCATGCATTGGCCTTTTCGGTGAGCCCGACCCGCGCCAGCGCGATCGCGACCTTTTCGCGCCGGACAGCGACAGAAAGCTCAGACAGGCCAAAGCCGATATTATCGGCGACGCTGAGCCAGGGCAGCAGGCGTGGTTCCTGAAAGATGATGCCGATTTTGGCATGCGGCGCCGTGATCGTCTCACCGTCGAGCGTCACGCTGCCCGAGGTAGCGCGATCAAGCCCGGCGATAGCGCGCAGCAGCGTCGACTTTCCGCAGCCGGAACCGCCGATGATCGCGACGATCTCGCCGAGGCTGATATCGGCCGAGAAACGCTCGAGCGCATGGACGCCGTTGGGATAGGTTTTGCCGACCGCAGAAAGTACCAGCATCAGGCCGCTCCGCTTTGGCCACCGAAGGCGTCCTGCCAGCGCAACAGCGGCGCCGAGGCCATTTGAATCAGCCAGTCGGTGGTCTTGCCGAGGATCGCGAAGATCACGATCGCGGCCAGGATCTGCGCCGGCTTGCCGAGCTGCTGGCCGTCGATCAGGAGATATCCAAGCCCTTCGGACGCACCCATGAATTCGGCGGCGACCACGAACATCCAGCCTAGCCCGAGGCCGACCCGCAGCGACACCACATAGGCCGGCAACACCGCGGGGCAGCAGAATGCGGCGGATCATCGCCGGCCCGGAGAGACGGAAAGTGCGGCCGACTTCGACGATCTTGCGATCGACCCGACATGATCGCGCCCATCACGCCGAGATAGACCGGGGAAGAACACGCCGACCGCGATCAGCGCGATTTTCGAGGTTTCGAAAATGCCGAGCCACAGGATGAACAGCGGCACCCAGGCAATCGACGGGATCGCGCGCAGAGCCTGTACGGTGGGATCGAGCAACCGCCGCGCCAGTCCCCAATAGCCCGGAGACGGCGCCCAGCAAAGTCCCGGCGATGACACCAAGGCCGAAGCCCAGCACGACGCGTGTCAGCGTCGCAATGATATGCCGCGCCCAGTTCGCCGCTGCGCGCAAGTTCCATGATGGTTGTGAATATTTTTGTTGGCGGCGGCACCAGCCGTCCGTTGGACAGGCCGAGCCCGACCACGAGCTCCCACGCCAGGCGCGATGCCCACCGGCAGCAGCAATCCCAGCGCCGGCCGCACATAACGCCGCAGGCGATTGGGGGCGGGGGTTTCCGTTATGTCAGGCTTGCAGCTGCAATCGTGTCGAGCGTCATGGTCATAGCAAAACCGCGTCTCGGAGAGGATTGCAAGGCGGGCGCTCGGGCTTCTGCTTACCCTCCCCTAGAGGGGGAGGGTCGACGCGAAGCGTCGGGGTGGGGTGAAAGTCTATCCACCCGAACAGTGCCTGAGCTGATGGACTTTCACCCCCACCCCGTCTCGTATCTCGCTGCGCTCGATCCGAGCCGACCCTCCCCCTCCAGGGGAGGATAAGAGTCAATTCGTCGGGAGCGGAACCTGGTCGTCGATCAACGCATTCAGCGTGGCCTTGACGTCGGTCTTGGCGTCGATCACGCCGGCCTGCTGCAGGGCGAGGCCGGCGGCCAGAATGGAATCACGCTGCGGCGCGCCGATTCGGCTGTGGGGTGAGCTCCGTTCGCTCCTTGAGCTGCTTGTCGACCACCGCGTCCGGCAGTTTGGTTCACGGCGATGAAGGTCTTCTTCAGGTCGTCGTAATTGGCGAGTGAATATTTGCGCGCTTCTTCATAAGTGGCGAGCACGCGGCGAACGATGTCGGGATAATCCTTCAAAAACTGCTCGCGCACATTGAGGATGCCCCAGGTGTTGGCGTCGGGCTTGCGGAAGAACAGTTTGGCGCCGTCCTCGATTTCCGCCTGCGCCATCATCGGGTCGAGGCCGGCCCAGGCATCGACATCACCCCGGATCAGCGCGGTCTTGCCGTCGGCATGCTGCAGCAGCACCGGCGTGATGTCTTTTTCGCTGAGGCCTGCATCGAGCAGCGCGCGCACCAGGAAGATGTGCGGATCGGTGCCGCGCGTCACTGCGACGCGCTTGCCTTTGAGGTCGGCCACAGTTGCGATTTTGGAGTCCTTGGTGGTGACCAGCGCGGTCCATTCGGGACGCGAAAACACGTAGATCGATTTGATCGGATTGCCGTTGATCTTGGCGACTAACGCAGCGGAACCCGCGGTCGACCCGAAATCGATCGATCCGGCGTTGAGGAATTCGAGCGCCTTATTGGAACCGGCCGATTGCACCCAGACGATGCTGATGCCGTCCTTGGCGAATTCCTTTTCGAGCAATCCCTTTTGCTTGAGGATCATCGAGACCGGATTATATGTCGCCCAGTCCAGATGAATCTCCTTGGGCGCGTCGGCGGCGTAGGACCCGCCGGAGGTGAGCGCCGATACGACGACAGCCGCGGTGAAAGCGCGCCGGGAAATCTGGGGCATCGTCGAAATCTCCATAGGGATGGGATGATCAAAGCCGGCGGCCAGCGGCCTCCGTACTTTGTAAAACATCCTTTTATTTCAATTAGTTATGTCATAAGTCAACGAGAAAATATGGTTCAACAAGGCGGCGCGGTGAGAACGATGTTGCTCAAAGTCTCACGAATGCAGCATGGACCTGCTGTCATGTTGCAATGTCCCGTGACAGGGTCGGCGCCGTCCGATATCGGGTGAGAGCATGGATAGCGTTGTGACACTGCCCCCGGCCGCAGGCCGACGACCGTTTCGATACCGCGCGGATCACAGCGGCGGTCGATGCGCTGGCCGAGGAACATGCCGGACGCGAGGATATCTTCCGATCCTCGGTGGCGAAATTGCTGAAGGCCGAAATGATCGCGGCGCGCGAGATCGCGCAGGCGATCCTGTTGAAGGATCGTCACGGCCGGCGTTGCGCCGAACGTTTGTGTTTCATGCAGGATGAAATCATCCGCATCCTGTTCGCAGCCGCGACGCGCCATCTCTATCATTCGCCGATCCCTTCGGGCGCTGAACGCATGGCTGTCGTCGCGACCGGCGGCTATGGCCGCGGTCTGATGGCGCCGGAATCCGACATCGATCTGTTGTTCATCCTGCCCTACAAGCAGACCGCCTGGGGCGAGCAGGTCGCCGAAGCCATTCTGTATTGCCTGTGGGACATGGGCCTCAAGGTCGGCCATGCCACCCGGTCGGTCGATGAATCGATCCGCCAGGCGCGCGGCGACATGACGATCCGCACCGCGATTCTGGAGACCCGGTTCCTGACCGGCGACCAGCCGCTATATGACGAACTGGTGGCGCGGTTCGACAAGGAAGTGGTGCAGGGTACCGCCGCCGAATTCGTCACCGCCAAACTGGCCGAGCGCGAAGAACGGCATCGCCGCGCCGGACAGTCGCGCTATCTGGTCGAGCCCAACGTCAAGGACGGCAAGGGCGGGTTGCGCGACCTGCACACGCTGTTCTGGATCGCGAAATATGTTTACCGCGTGCGCGAGACCGATGAGCTGCTCGAGCGCGGCGTGTTCGATGCGCAGGAATACCGCACCTTCCGCCGCTGCGCGGATTTTCTCTGGTCGGTCCGCTGTAACATCCATTTCTTCTCGGGCCGTGCCGAGGAGCGGCTGTCGTTCGACATGCAGCGCGAGATCGCGATCCGGCTCGGCTATACCTCGCATCCGGGCATGCAGGATGTCGAACGCTTCATGAAGCACTACTTCCTGATTGCCAAGGAAGTCGGTGATCTCACCGCGATCCTGTGCGCCAAGCTGGAAGACCAGCAGGCCAAGCCGGCGCCGGTGCTGTCGCGGATGATGGCGAAGTTCCGGCCTACCGTCATAAGGCGGCGAGTGCCCGACAGCGACGACTTCATCATCGACAACAACCGCATCAATCTCGCGACCCCCCGATGTCTTCAAGCATGATCCGGTCAATCTGATCCGGATTTTCCGGCTCGCGCAGAAGAACAATCTCGCGTTCCATCCGGATGCCATGCGCACCGCGACGCGTTCGCTGAAACTCGTCAACACCGAGCTGCGCGAGGATCCCGAAGCCAACCGGCTGTTCATGGAAATTTTGACATCGAACGGCGCCGAGATCGTGCTGCGGCGCATGAACGAGGCCGGCGTGCTCGGCCATTTCATCCGCGCCTTCGGCAAGATCGTGTCGATGATGCAGTTCAACATGTATCACCACTACACGGTGGACGAGCATCTGTTGCGCTGCGTCGGCTATCTGCAGGAAATCGAACGCGGCGGCAATGACGAGTTCATCGTCGCCAGCGATCTGATGCGGAAAATCCGCCCCGAACATCGCGCGGGTGATCTACATCGCCGTGCTGCTGCACGATATCGCCAAGGGGCGGCCCGAGGATCACTCGATTGCCGGTGCCAAGGTCGCCCGGCGGTTG
Organism: Bradyrhizobium sp.; assembly: GCA_037201505.1. GTDB lineage: Bacteria > Pseudomonadota > Alphaproteobacteria > Rhizobiales > Xanthobacteraceae > Bradyrhizobium. The sequence goes on along the minus strand of JBBCHO010000003.1, from coordinate 127,903 downwards.
TGCCCGCGGCTCGGCTTCAACGTGGCCGATACTGAGCTCGTCGCGTGGCTGATCGAAGAGCATCTGACCATGTCCACGGTGGCGCAGTCGCGCGATCTGTCGGACCGCAAGACCATCGAGAATTTTGCTGCCGTGGTGCAGTCGGTCGAGCAGATGAAGCTGCTGACGATCCTGACCACCGCCGATATTCGCGGCGTCGGTCCCGGGGTCTGGAACGGCTGGAAGGCACAATTGCTGCGCACGCTGTATTATGAAACCGAACCGGTGCTGACCGGCGGTTTCTCCGAGGTCAATCGCGCGCAGCGTATCGCGGTGGCGCAATCGGAGTTTCGCGCGGCGTTCACCGAATGGCCGGAGCAGGAACTCAATTCCTATGTCGCGCGGCATTATCCGGCCTACTGGCTCAAGGTCGAACTCGCGCGCAAGATCCGCCACGCCCGCTTCCTGCGCGCCAGCGAACAGGCCGGCCACAAGCTCGCGATCAATGTTGGCTTCGACGAGGCGCGCGGCGTCACTGAATTGACGATTCTTGCTGTCGACCACCCCTGGCTGCTGTCGATCATCGCCGGCGCCTGCGCGTCGGCCGGCGCCAACATCGTCGATGCGCAGATTTACACCACCACCGACGGACGCGCGCTCGACACCATCGCGATATCGAGGGAATACGACCGCGACGAGGACGAGGGACGGCGCGCGACACGCATCGGCGAGATGATCGAAGACGTGCTGGAAGGCAAGCTGCGGCTGCCCGAAGCGATGGCGCGCCGCGCCAATGGCCGCGGCCACAAGACGCGGCCATTCGTGGTCGAGCCGGAAGTCGCCGTCAACAATCAGTGGTCGGAGCGCTACACTGTGATCGAGGTGTCCGGCCTCGACCGGCCAGGTTTGCTGTATCAACTGACCACGGCGATTTCGAAACTCAATCTCAATATCGCCTCGGCCCATGTCGCGACCTTCGGCGAGCGCGCCCGCGACGTGTTCTACGTGACGGATTTGCTCGGTGCGCAGATCAGCGCGCCGACACGGCAGGCCGCGATCCGGAGCGCATTGACCCATCTGCTCGCCAATGACGAGGCTGCGGCGTGATGGGTGGCCGACGGCTAAGCGGCGATCAAAATAGCGTTCGCCTTCTTACCCTCCCCCTGGAGGGGGAGGGTCGTCTCGCATTGAGCGCAGCGAGATGTGAGACGGGGTGGGGTGAAGGTCTCTCAACTCCGGCACTGTTTGAAATGAGAGACCGTCACCCCACCCCGCCGCTTCGCGTCGACCCTCCCCCTCCAGGGGAGGGTGGCTAAAGCACCACGCCTTCGTGCTCCAGCAGCCATTTTTTTCGCGACAGCCCGCCGCCATATTTCACCAGCGAACCGTTGGCGCCGATCAGGCGATGGCAGGGCAGCACCACGCTGATCGGGTTGGAGCCATTGGCGTGGCCGACTGCGCGCATCGCGTTCGGCGATTTGAGTTTCGCCGCCATCGCGCCGTAACTCATCGTGGTCCCTGCCGTCACCTTCGGCAGCGCGTGCCAAACCTTCTGCTGAAACGGCGTTCCGGCGACGCGCCATTGGATGGTGTCGAGGCGATCGAGATCACCCTTGAAATAGGCCGTGAGTGCCTTGCGCATGTCGCCAGGCGCCCCCGCCTCATTCAATTCAACGACGCCATATTGCCGGCGCAGTAGTTCCTGAAGGCGTGGGACATGATCTTCCCAGTCCAGCGCGCGCAGCACGCCTTCGGCGTCCGTGACCAGCAAGGCCATGCCGATCGGTGTATCCAGCCGGTCGAGTTTGAATGTTTCAGGCTGCTTTGCGCTCATGGTCTCGCCCGCTTCTGAAGGATCATTCCGGTAAACGGAATTTGGCCCGCGTACTTTTCACGGGCCGCGTGCTAGCGTCCACCCGAAATCTGGCCAACAGGTTCGGGGGGAACGTCACATGATCTGGATCGCTAATCTCTTGGTGGCACTGGTCGCCGCGCTGCACGTCTATTTTCTGACGCTGGAAATGTTTCTCTGGACCAAGCCGCTGGGCCTGAAGACGTTTCGAAACACCCCGGAAAAAGCCGCTGATTCCGCGGTGCTGGCTGCCAATCAGGGGCTCTATAACGGCTTTCTCGCCGCCGGGCTGGTCTGGGGGCTCGTTCAGAGCGTCCCGGCTTTTGCGTTCCAGATCAAAATATTCTTTTTGCTCTGCGTCATTGTCGCCGGCGTCTATGGCGCGGCCACGGTCAGCCGCCGGATTCTTTTCGTCCAGGCCGCCCCTGCCGCGCTCGCGTTGATCCTGCTCTGGCTGGCGTAAGACCGGTCAATCTCCTCGCGCAACTTTGGCGCGCATTGCCTTGGCAGATTCGTTCCACCAGTATCTTGGCAGCGATGGCATCCATAGCTGGACCAGATCATCGGCAAAATCAAATATCAGGTGAGGGTGCGACATGGGGAAGAACGTCTTTCATTTCGTGACAGGGACCGCGATCGCCATCGCGCTATCGGCATCGTCGGCTTACGCACAGAAAAAATATGACCCCGGCGCGACCGATACCGAAATCAAGATCGGCCAGACCGTGCCGTTCAGCGGACCCGCTTCTGCCTATGCCTCCATCGGCAAGGCCCAGGCGGCCTACTTCAACATGATCAACGAGCAAGGCGGGGTGAACGGCCGCAAGATCAATTTGATCCAGTATGACGATGCCTATAGTCCGCCCAAGGCGGTCGAGCAGGTGCGCAAACTGGTCGAGAGCGACGAAGTGTTGCTGACCTTTCAGATCATCGGCACGCCCTCGAACGCCGCCGTGCAGAAATATCTGAACACAAAGAAAGTCCCGCAATTGTTCGCGGCCACCGGCGCCTCGAAGTTCACCGATCCGAAGAACTTTCCCTGGACGCTGGGCTTCAATCCCAACTACTTCGTCGAAGGCCGCATCTACGGCCAGTACATTCTGAAGGAATATCCGAACGCCAGGATCGGCGTGCTCTACCAGAACGACGATCTCGGCAAGGACTACCTGAGCGGCATCAAATCCGGCCTCGGCGACAAGGCCGCGACGATGATCGTCGCGGAAGCCTCCTACGAAGTGACCGATCCCACCGTCGATTCGCAGATCCTCAAGCTCAAGGCTGCCGGCACCGATCTGTTCTTCAGCGCGTCGACGCCGAAATTCGCGGCGCAGGCGATCAAGAAGAATGCCGAGCTCGGCTGGAAGCCGATTCATATCCTCGACATCAACGCCACCTCGGTCGGCGCGGTGATGCAGCCGGCGGGGCTTGAAGCCTCCAAGGGCGTGATCAGCGTCAGTTACGGCAAGGATCCGCTGGATCCGACATGGAAAGACGATGCCGGCATGAAGCGCTATTTCGACTTCATGGCAAAATACTTCCCCGACGGTGACAAGAATTCGAGCTTCAACACCTATGGCTACGGCACCGCGCAGCTGATGGTCCATGTGCTCAAGCAATGCGGCGACGATCTCACCCGCGAGAACGTGCTCAGGCAGGCGACCAATCTGAAGAACGTCCGGCTCGATCTGTCGCTGCCCGGTATTGTCGGCAACACCACGCCGAACGATTACCGGGTCAACAAGCAGTTGCAGATGATGAGGTTCAACGGCGAGCGTTGGGAAATGTTTGGCCCGATCATCGAGGATATTGGTCCGGCGGGTTGATCGATTGCATCGCCGGGCGCCTGCAAAGGGCAAGCGTCCGGTAGGGTTAAGAGGACCTGAAACCCTTGTTTTTCAGGTATTTGCGGACCCGTCATCGCCTCAGCATTAATCATCGCTTAACGCGGCTTTAAATCCCGCTCGCTAGTGTGCCGCATCGGGTGATGGGCGCGTTTGCGTATGGCGTGGGCACGAAAAAAGAGCGGCGGACGCAAGGAGCCGCAATTCGGGCTCGCCGCGGCGCTGAGCGAATTGCGCCTCAGCCCGCAGGACCGCATTTCCGTCGCCGACGACAAGCCGAAAAAATCCGCCAAAAAGACTCCCAAGCGTGAGCCTGAGGATTCCGGCGACGAGCCGCCGCGCGAGCGTAAGCCGCAGCCGAGCCGCAGCGGAGCCAAGCGCCGCTCGAAATCACGCGGCGGGTTCAGCATCTCGCGCCTGTTCTATTGGGGCGCGGTGCTCGGCCTGTGGGCCACCATTGCGGTGGTCGGCGTCGTGGTCTGGGTCGGCGCGCATCTGCCGGCGATCCAGTCGCTTGAAATTCCAAAACGGCCGCCGACAATCCAGATTGTCGGCCTCGACGGCAGCGTGCTGGTGACGCGCGGCGAAATGGCCGGCACCAATGTCGCGCTGAAGGATCTGCCGCCCTATCTGCCAAACGCCTTTATCGCGATTGAGGACCGCCGGTTCTATTCGCATTACGGCGTCGATCCTCTTGGCATCGCGCGCGCCGCGGTGACCAACATCCTGCATCACGGCGTTTCGCAGGGCGGCTCGACGCTCACGCAGCAGCTCGCCAAGAATCTGTTTTTGACGCAGGAGCGCACCTTCCAACGCAAACTGCAGGAAGTCGAGCTGGCGCTCTGGCTGGAGCGCAAGCATTCCAAGGCCGAGATTCTCGAACTCTATCTCAACCGGGTCTATTTCGGTTCCGGCGCTTACGGCGTCGAAGCCGCAGCCCAGCGCTATTTCGGCAAATCGGCCAAGAACGTCACCATTGCGGAAGCCGCGATGCTGGCGGGCCTAGTCAAATCGCCGTCGCGGCTGGCGCCTAACCGCAATCCGGAGGGCGCCGAACAGCGCGCCCAGATCGTGCTGGCCGCGATGGCGGATTCCAAATTCATCACGGATGCGCAGGCGCAGGCCTCGATCGGGCATCCCTCCTACAATGTGAAACCGGTCGGCGCCGGTACCGTCAATTATGTCGCCGACTGGATCGGCGAAGTGCTCGACGATCTCATAGGCCAGATCGACCAGAGCGTCGTGGTCGAGACTTCGATTGATCCGAAGCTGCAGTCTATCGCCGAAGCCTCCGTGATCGACGAACTCGCGGCCAAGAGCGTGAAATTCAATGTCACCCAGGGCGCGCTGGTCGCGATGACGCCGGATGGCGCGGTGCGCGCGATGGTCGGCGGACGTAACTATACCGAGAGCCAGTACAACCGCGCGGTGACCGCGAGGCGCCAGCCGGGTTCCGCGTTCAAGCCCTTTGTCTATCTCACTGCGATCGAAGCCGGCCTGACGCCGGAAACGATCCGGCAGGACGCGCCGCTCGACGTCAAGGGATGGAAACCCGAAAATTACAGCCACGAATATTTCGGCGCGGTGACCCTGACGCAGGCGCTGGCGATGTCGCTCAATACGGTCGCGGTGCGGCTCGGGCTCGAAGTCGGAGCGAAGAATGTGGTGCGCACGGCCCACCGGCTTGGCATTTCATCGAAACTCGACGCCAATGCGTCGATCGCGCTCGGCACCTCGGAAGTCTCGGTGGTCGAACTGGTCGGCGCCTATACGCCGTTCGCCAATGGCGGCCTCGGCGTCTCGCCGCATGTCGTCAACAAGATTCGCACCACCGAGGGCAACAAGGTGCTGTACGCGCGGCAACCCGACCAGCTCGGCCAGGTGATCGAGCCGCGCAACGTCGCCATGATGAACACCATGATGCAGGAGACATTACTGAGCGGCACCGCGCACAAGGCGGAACTGCCGGGCTGGATGGCCGCCGGTAAAACCGGCACCAGCCAGGATTTCCGCGACGCCTGGTTCATCGGCTATACGGCCAATCTCGTGACCGGCGTCTGGCTCGGCAATGACGACAATTCGCCGACCAAGAAAGCCACCGGCGGCGGACTGCCGGTGGAGATTTGGACCCGGTTCATGAAATCAGCCCATCAAGGCGTCACACCCGTGCCGCTGCCGGTACCGCCCGCAGCACCCGCGGGCGGCTTGCTGGCGAACATCGCGCAAGCCGTCGTACCGTCAAGCGCGCCGCCGGCCTATCCGCCCTCTGCCAATTCGCAGCCGATCAATGCGCCGGTTTCCGCAAACTCTGCCATCCGACCGGTACCGACTCGCGCGTCGGCTTCGGTTCGGCCGGAGGCGGCGAGCGGACTGGATGGCTGGCTGGTGGATCGGCTGTTTGGCGGACGGTAACTTTTCCCGATTTGCTTGAATCATGCCGGCGACTTGATGACCTGCTCTTTCGTCATGGCCGGGCTTGTCCCGGCCATCCACGTTTTTCTTAGCTTAAGGTCAGTAAGACGTGGATGCCCGGGACAAGCCCGGGCATGACGAGCTTAGCGATGCGTCTCGAAGGATGCCGCCGCGCTAATCCGAAATGCCGTAACGATGCAGGTCGTTGCCGTGGGTGTCGAGCCAGGTCTTGGCGCGCTCGACATGGCTGCAGACCTTGGCGACAACCCGCCAGAACCGCGCCGAATGGTTCATCTCGACCAGATGCGCCACTTCATGGGCGGCCAGATAATCCAGCACATAGGGCGGCGCCAGGATCAGCCGCCATGAAAATGACAGCGATCCTGCCGAAGTGCACGAACCCCAGCGGCTCGACTGATCGCGGATCGACAGCCGCCGGACTTTGACGGCGAGGTCCTGCGCATAGGAAATCGACGCCTTCTGCAGATCCTTGCGCGCTTCGCGCTTCAGATAATCCAGCACGCGCCGCTCGATATGTTCGCTGGCGCCGGCCACGCAGAGAATCCGCTCGCCGCTGTCGCGAATTTCCGTCCACACGGTGCCGCGCATCGCCGCACGATGTACGATCCGGTGCGGAACACCGCGCAATGGGACAATCGTGCCCGGAAGAAACGGTGCGGCCTTCGGCAACCGGCCAAGGCGCGCTGCAATCCAGGCGCCGTGACGCTGCGCGAAGTCCTTGGCCTCGATGATGGTGCCGCGCGGCGGCATGGTCAGGATGGCTTCGCGGTCGCTCGGATGGATGCGCAGCGTATAGCGCCGCGCGCGCCGATGGCGGCGCAGCCGGACCGAATAGATTTGCGAGCCATGCTTGACCAGCAATCGAGAAGGTTCGGCAGGACGCCGATAAAGGAGGGCGCGAGTGGCCATGTCAGTCAGTCCGGGGAGGAGAAGCTCGCCCGGATTCTGCCATATCTGCCGCCAGCGAAAGCGGTCGGCGCAAAAACAAATCATTTGCCCAATATACAGGGGGAGTACCGCCTGTCCGCCTCTACAGGCTGGGCCTGGAACAAATTTCCTGGAGCCAAAACAGGGCCCGCCGGGCACCTCAAGAATTGAGTATAAACTCACTCCTTCAGAGGCCGGGATTTCTGATTTCTTCGGGCTAATTCAGGGGGTTACCGGCGGCATCGAATCATCGGGATATTTTGATCCCGAAGGTTCGATACCGCGCAAAATCATTTTGTTCGGCGCTTATTCGGCGGCGGCGGCCAGTGTCGGCTTCAAATTCGCCGATGACACCATGAAATCGGAAATGCGTGGCACGATTTCCGATTTGAAACGGGAACCGTTGAACACGCCGTAATGTCCGACGCCCTTTTGCACGTAATGCACCCGGCGTTCGTCGGGAATGGAAGTGCACAGCGTGTGCGTCGCTTCGGTCTGTCCAAGCCCCGAGATGTCGTCGTTCTCGCCTTCCACCGTCATCAGCGCGACGCGGGTGATTTTTGACGGATCGACCGGCTTGCCGCGATGGGTCATCTCGCCCTTCGGCAGCGCGTGCTTGACGAAGACGGTGTCGACCGTCTGCAAATAATACTCCGCGGAGAGATCCATGACAGCGAGATATTCGTCATAGAAATCGCGATGCTTGTCGACCAGATCGCCGTCGCCCTTCACCAGGTTCTTGAACAGGTTCTTGTGCGCGTCCATGTGGCGATCGAGATTCATGCTGATGAAACCATTCAACTGCAGGAAGCCCGGATAGACATCGCGCATCACGCCCGGATGCGGGAACGGCACCTTGGTGATGACGTTGCTGCGGAACCAGTCGATGCCCTTCTCGGCGGCGAGGTTGTTGACGGCCGTCGGATTGCGGCGGGTATCGATCGGGCCGCCCATCAGCGTCATCGACAGCGGCACATAGGGATCGTGCTCGGCTTCCATCACGGAAACCGCCGCCAGCACCGGCACCGAAGGCTGGCAGACGGCGATGATGTGCATGTTGCCGCCGAGGGCGTGCAGCATCTCGATCAGGTAATCGACATAGTCTTCGAGATCGAAACGTCCCGCGGCCAACGGCACCATCCGGGCATCGGCCCAGTCGGTGATGTAGACTTCATGGGTCGGCAGGAATGCCTCGACCGTGCCACGCAGCAAGGTTGCGTAGTGACCCGACATCGGCGCCACGATCAGCACCCGCGGCTGCGGGCTGCGCAGCGGGCGGGTCAATTTGCGATCGAAATACAACAGGCGGCAGAAAGGCTTTTCCCAGACCGAGCGAATCTCGATCGGCGTGCGCACGCCATTGACCTCGGTATCGTTGAGGCCCCATTCCGGCTTGCCGTAGCGGCGCGTGGTGCGCTCGAACAATTCGCAGCCGGCGGCGACGGATTTTCCGAACTCGGTGTGCGACCACGGATTAAGCGGATTCTGAAACAGGATTTTGGTGGCGTCGGTCACGGCGCGCGCCGGATTGAGCGACGCCTGCGCCATCTCGTACATCCAGTACATCGGCGTCGTCATCGCCGGACTGGCTTCCGACGGCAGTGCCGGCGGGCGGCCAAATTCACCTATCGGCATTTATTCCTCAAGCCCCTTTTGCATCGCAGCATAGTGCCGAATGCGTAATAATGCGTCAATGCACAGATCGGTATAACTACGGGCCGCAAAAGCCAAAGATCCCTCAAAATCTCGGGATAAGTGGCGTTTTCTGCTGTTTTATTCGCCACCCTGGATCAGCGACCCGTGCCGCCGCGCGCTGCGCAAAAGCGCAAGAAATGTCGCGAATGACGCAATAAACAGCACGACGTTGATGGCCAGCGCCGAGGCCATCAGGTCGGCGCGAAAGACATGATCGATCAACAGCGCCCGCATGCCCTCGAACACGTAAGTCGGCGGCAAGACCCAGGCGATATATTGCAGCCAATGCGGCAGCACCGTCACCGGATAGTAGACGCAGGCCAGCGGCATCAGCGCGAACATCAAGGTCCAGGCGATGCTTTCGGCGCCAAGCCCGTTTCGCAGCACCAGCCCCGAGACGAAAATCCCGACCGACCAGCTGGTGAAGATCAGGTTGCAGAAGAAGGCGATCAGCGGCAGCCCGAAACCATACAGATTGAAGTTGAAGAAGATGATCGCCAGCAGTGTCATTGGAATGACGCCGATCGCAAGCCGGATCAGGCTCATGATCATCAGCGAGATCAGGAACTCGATCGGCTTCAGCGGGCTCATCATCAGGTTGCCGAGATTACGTGCCCACATTTCCTCGAGAAACGAGATCGAAAAGCCGAGTTGCCCGCGAAACAGGATGTCCCACAGGATCACGGCGCCGACCAGCGAGCCGCCGGCGCGAGCGAAAAATCCGTCATTCTGCGAAATGTAACTCTGCAGGAATCCCCAGGTGATGATCTGCAGCGCAGGCCAGTACAGCAGTTCCAACAGCCGCGGCCATGACGAGACCAGGAGGTACCAATAGCGCAGGATCATGGCCGCGATGCGATGCGGCGCAATGCCTCGGTAGGTTACGGGCGCGCTCACGACGTGCCCTCCTGAATGCGGCCGCGTGCGACGTCGAGGAACACTTCCTCGAGTGTTGTGCGGTTATAGCGCGCCATGATCTTGTCCGGACTGTCATCGTCCTCGATCCGGCCGCGCTTCATGATTATGACGCGGTCGCATAGCCGCTCCACTTCGAGCATGTTGTGCGATGCCAAGAGGATGGTCGCGCCGTTTTGCTTGCGATAGGTCTCGAGATGCTGCCTGATCCAGTCGGCGGTATCGGGATCGAGCGATGCGGTTGGCTCATCCAGCAACAACAGCTCCGGCTGGTTGATCAGCGCCTTCGCCAGCGCGACCCGCGTCTTCTGGCCGGCGGAGAGCTTGCCATTGGCGCGGTCGAGGAAATCGCCCAGATCGAGATCGGTGGCGAGTTTCTCGATGCGTTCGCGCAAATTCGCGACCGCGTAGAGCCGGCCGAAGATCGTCAGGTTCTGGCGCACCGTCAGCCGCATCGGCATATCGACATAGGGGCTTTCGAAATTGATCCGGCCCAGCACGTCAGCGCTTTGGTCCGGGATCGAACAGCCCAGCACCTGGATCCGGCCCGAAGTCGGCAGCACCAGCCCCATGATCATCGCGATCGTCGTGGTCTTGCCGGCGCCGTTGCCGCCGAGCAATCCGGTAATACTGCCGCGTGTGATGCGAAACGAAATATCGTCGACCGCGCGGGTGGTCTTGTAGAGCTTGACGAGATGCGCGACCTCGATAGCCGCCGGTTCCGTGAGGTCGGCTGCTGCAATTTGGGACGTGACGGCGTCGTTGTTCACCATGCGGGCCGTTCATTGAGCCATTGGAGCCGGGAGTGCAAGTCGCCGACGACAATTTGACACTGGCAGGCGCGTTTGTGGTCGGCGTCCTGCGCGGCTAGACTTCCGGGATGACCGATATTGCCGCCTCCGATTTTCGCCAGCCGCGCCGCTATGTCCGTCTGGATACGATCCTGCGGCTACGCTGGCTCGCCGTGCTCGGCCAGCTCGCGGCGATCTTCATTGTGGTGCAGGGGCTCGAATTCGATGTCGAGGTCGTTCCGTGCCTGACCATTGTCGGCCTGTCGGCGCTGCTCAATCTTGCTTTGCAGATCAGCTTCAATCCGATGCAGCGGCTGGAACCGGCCTATGCGGCGGCGCTGCTGGCGCTGAACATTGTCGAACTCGCCGGCCTGCTGTTTTTAACCGGCGGCCTCGAAAATCCGTTCTCGTTTCTGTTTCTGGCGCCGGTGCTGATTTCGGCGACGGCGTTGCCGATCCGGCTGACCATCGCGCTGGGCCTGCTCGCGGTCGCCTGTGCTTCGGTACTGGTGTTTTTCCATTTGCCGCTGCCATGGGACGGCGAGGATCCGCTGGTATTGCCGCCGATCTATTTGTTCGGCGTCTGGCTTTCGATCGTGGTCGCGATCGGCGTCACCAGTCTTTATGCGTTCCAGGTCGCGGAAGAAGCCCGCAAGCTGTCCGACGCGCTGGCCGCCACTGAACTCGTGCTGACGCGGGAACAGCATCTCACCCAGCTCGACGGTCTCGCCGCCGCCGCCGCTCACGAACTCGGGACGCCGCTCTCGACCATCTTCCTGATCTCGCGCGAACTGGAGCGCACGCTTCAGGACAACAGCGCGATAGCAGGCGACATCAAAACCCTGCGCGAACAGGCGCAGCGCTGCCGCGATATTCTGGCCAAGATCACCCAGCTGTCCTCGACCGGCGCGCCGTTCGACCGCATGCCGTTGTCGGCGCTGATCGAGGAAACCGTGGCGCCGCATCGCGATTTCGGGGTCGCGATCAAGGTCCGCATTGCGGTCGCGGGCACGCCTGAGCCGGTGGGAACCCGTAATCCCGCGATTCTCTATGGCGTCGGCAACATCCTGGAAAACGCCGTCGACTTCGCGCGGGTGACGGTCGAGGTAAACGCGTGGTGGAATACCGACACCGTCGAGATCATCATTTCCGATGACGGCCCGGGGATCGCGCCCGATATGTTGAAGCGCATCGGCGAGCCTTACCTGTCGCGGCGGCGCAGCGCGGACGAGATTCAAGGTGAGCATAGCGGGCTTGGTCTCGGGATATTCATCGCCCGCACGCTATTGGAACGCACCGGCGCCAAGGTTTCCTTCAGCAACCGTATTTTCCCGGATCATGGCGCTGTCGTTCATGTGGTCTGGCCGCGCGAACGCTTCGAAACCTCCGAAGCGGCAGTGGAACCGGCTTTTTAGGGCGTTTTCGATCGAAGCGGAGGCCGGTTCGCATGGAGACTAGAACCGTTCCAAGATTAACGGTGTCGCTTGATCGACCTTTGGTGGTCTTGGCAGCACCTTGCCGCCGCGCCATATGTTGTAGGGTACGACATCAGGGGGTACCCGAATCGTGAACGCCATTGCCGAACTGACCGACCACACCGATCGCTCGCTGCTGATCGTGGAGGACGACAAGCCGTTTCTGGAGCGCCTTTCGCGCGCGATGGAAACCCGTGGTTTCACCGTTACGTCCTGCGACACCGTGTCTGACGGCCTGGTGCAGATCGGCAAGGCCGCGCCGGCTTTTGCGGTGGTCGACCTGCGGCTCGGCGACGGCAACGGGCTTGACGTGGTGTCCGCGCTCAAGCGCAAGCGTCCCGAAGCCCGCGCAATCGTGCTGACCGGCTATGGCAACATAGCCACCGCGGTCACGGCCGTGAAAATGGGCGCGGTGGATTATCTCTCAAAGCCTGCCGATGCCGACGATGTGGTCGCAGCCCTGCTCGCGAGCGGCACCGAGAAGTCCGAGCTGCCGAACAACCCGATGTCGGCGGATCGCGTGCGCTGGGAGCACATCCAGCGCATCTACGAGATGTGCAACCGCAACGTCTCGGAAACCGCGCGGCGGCTGAACATGCACCGCCGCACCCTGCAGCGCATTCTGGCCAAGCGCGCGCCGCGCTAGGCCAGCTGCACGTTGAACCTTGGTGCGCCGTCGCGTGACTAAAGCGCGACGGTGATCACATGGCCTCGCTTCATAATTTGAATTTCCGGCAAATGGCGGCGATCATCGCTGCCGTGGGCACGCTGTTCTGGCTGTACACATTTTACGCGATCGGTCACGTGCCGCAGGGCGATGGATCGGGATTTCAGTGGCTGGCCGTGTTTCCGCTTGGCGGCATCTTTGCGATCTTCTTCCTGCCGGCGTGGTTGCTGGTCGCGATCGGCCGCTTGCCCCGCGTGACGATTGCGTTGGGAATAGCGGGGCTGGTCGCTTTTGCGGTGGTTTGGATGCAATTGCTGGCGGAATTTCCCAAAAAATAATTTCCTAAAAGTGAGCCAGCTTTGACAGATCGATCAATGACGCAATTTGGTTTTCGCAAATTCGCTGCCGCGGCGGTGATTTCATGGGCGCTTCTGTCGTCCGCGTTGGCGCAGTCCCTGAAGGACACCAACTGCACCGGTAAATCCGACATCCCGGGCGACCAGCAAATCAGCGGCTGCAACGAGGCGATCGCGTCGGGCCGCTTTGCGGCTAAGGACCTCGCTGCCGCGTTCAACAACCGCGGCGTGGCATATCAGGCCAAAGGCGATCTCGACCGCGCCATTGCCGACTATGGCCAGGCGATCAGCGTCGATCCTGGTTACGCGACGGCGCATAGCAACCGCGGTCAGGCGTATCAGATCGCGGGTGACAATGACCGTGCGCTCGCCGATTACGATGCTGCGATCAAGATTGATCCGAATTATGCGCGGGCCTACGATAATCGCGGCAGCGTTTATGGCAACAAGGGCGATCCGGATCGTGCCATCGCGGACTATGATCAGGCAATCCGGCTTGATCCCGGGCTTGCCCATGCTTACAGCAACCGCGGCAGCGCCTATGCGGACAAGGGTAACTATGACCGTGCCATTGCGGATCTGAACCAGGCGATCCACCTCGATCCCAATTCTGTCCAATCCTATTACGACCGTGGCGTCGCCTACTCGCTCAAGAAGGACTACGATCGCGCGGTCGCGGATTACGATCAGGTGATCCGGCTGCAGCCCGGATTGACCCTGGCCTGGAGCAATCGCGGGTTGGCCTATATGGGCAAGAACGATCCCGATCACGCCATGGCGGATTACAACGAGGCCATCAGGCTTAACCCCAAATTCGCCGTGGCTTTCAATAATCGCGGCACGACTTTCGTTCGAAAGAAGGATTTATGCGCGCGCGATTGCCGATTACAGCGAGGCATTCCGGCTCGATCCGGACTACGCCGCGGCGCTGTTTCGGCGCGGCATATCGTCAAGCGGTTGAACGGAGACAAGGCCGGCGGCCGATGTGGATGTCGCCGCGGCGAAGAAGCTCGATCCAGGTCTCGTCGAATAGGTCTCGTCGAATAGGTCTCATGGTGCATGTGAGACATGCCCTGCGCATGACTTGATTGAAGTCAAAGCGCGCGGTTAACTGTGGCAACTGAATAAGCAGCAACAGAAGCGAGCACAGTCGCGCGAACGCGCGGCAACCTTATCCAAGCTCGCCCGACACAGAGGAGATGTCCCGATGACCATTATCGATTGCCAGGTTCACGCCTATGAGGCGAACACGCCGAAGCGGCCCTGGCACAATGTGCCGAACTGGCCCGATCACGTCACCGGTGACGAGATGGTGGCGGCGATGGACAAGGTCGGCGTCGACGGCGCGATCTTCATCTCGGCCTTTTCGATGTACAAATATGACGCCAGTTATGCCGTCGAAGTGGCGCAGGCCCATCCCGGCCGACTTGCGATCGTCAAGCCGGTCGACCCGGATAATCCCGAAGTGGCCGATGTCGTCGCCGACTGGAAGAAGACGCCGGGCACGGTCGGCATCCGCATCATGCTGACCAAAGAAGCCAAGCGCGATCCCAGCGATCCCGGCCTCGACCGCATCGCCTGCGCGGCCGTTCGCTATGATTTTCCGGTCAACCTCCTGTGCTGGGACAATCTGGATGCGGGCATCGCGCTGATCGATCGCCATCCCGACACGCGATTCATTCTCGATCATCTCGGTCTTTTGCAGCCTCGCGTGCCGCCCGCGCCGGCGCAGCCCTGGGCTGATCTGCCGAAAGTGCTGGCGCTTGCCAAGCGTCCGAATGTCGTGATCAAGGTCAGCGGCGCCTGCACGCTGTCGCAGCAGCCGTATCCTTTCCCCGATATCTGGGATCCCTTGGCCCGCGTATTCGATGCCTGGGGTTTTGAGCGCTGCCTGTGGGGCACCGATTGGACGCGTGCGTTTGCGGTCGTCAATTACGAGCAGGCCGTTACGCCGTTCCTGAAGACCGATCGGCTGAGTGACAGCGAGCGCGCCATGCTGATGGGCGGCGCCTGCGCCAAGGCCTATGGCTGGTCGCCGAAGAAGTAGCGGCGGCTGGTTGAGCGTGAGGTGGGCACGCTTGCGCTTTGCCCACCCCGCGCACGAACCTCGATAAATTCAAGTTGCCCAATCCGGCCTGATGGGCTATTTCGCTCCCGTCGAAAAAGGCAGGCTTGGTCTGGGTAGGCCCAAGCCCTTCCGTTCCACGGAAGCTCTGTTCCTTGCATCGCTGCCATTGGCAGCGCCTGAGATCCCTCGACGATCCCTGGTGCGGCGCAAGCCGCGCCACAGGGTTCGTCCGTGTGGTTGTCAGCCGACAAACTGCTCCGGGTGAATCCTTGACCTGGAGAGTCCCATGCAAGAAGTTCGACAAGAAATAGAACAAGATACCAATCATGCTGCGCCATCCGACAGCGCGCCCAAACCAAAGGGCTCGGTGATCGTGCTCGCGATATCCGTATTCCTGAATATCGCCGGCTTCACTCTGATCCTGCCGGTAATCCCGTTCCTGGTCGGCCAATATGTGCCGCCGGAGCAGGTCGGTCTATATGTCGGCCTGATCGTCTCGGTGTTCGCGCTCTGCGCCTTTTGCGCCGCACCTGTGATGGGCGCGCTCAGCGATCGCTACGGCCGCCGGCCAATCCTGATGCTGTCGCTGCTCGGCTCGGCCATTGGCTATGTGATCTTTGGCCTCGGCGGCGCGTTGTGGGTTCTGTTCGCTGGCCGCATCATCGACGGCCTCACGGCCGGCAATATCAGCACGGTCTACGCTTACGTGGCCGACACCTTCGCACCGGAAGAACGCGGTCGCGTCTATGGCGTGCTCGGCGCCGTCGGCGGCCTCGGCTTCATGCTCGGGCCGGTCGCCGGCGGACTGCTGGGCGCGATTTATCCCGCCGCGCCACTATTTGCGGCGGCCGCGCTGACGGATTTGCGGCGGCCGCGCTGACGGTTGTCAGCATCGGCTGGATTTATCTGGTATTGCCCGAAAGCCTCGTGCGCGATGCGACGCATTCAACTTGGCGCTGGCAGCAGCTCAATCCGCTGGCACAGCTCGCGCATGTGCTCGGCATCGCCGCGCTCCGCATTCCCTTTGCGGCCGCATTCGCCTTCTTCTTTGCCGGCGCGATGCTGCAGAGCAATTTCGCGGTCTATCTGAAGGATATTTTGCAGTTCGGCCCGACCGGGATCGGCTGGATATTGTTTACGGTCGGCGTGATGGACATTGTTGCCCAGGGGCTTCTCACGCGCATGCTATTGCCTCGCGTCGGTGCCGATGTGCTGACGCGCGCGGGGCTTGCCATCAACGCGATCGGCTTCGGGCTGATCGCATGCCTGGTGTTCGTGCCGCGGGTCGAATTCCTGCTCGCCTCGATCGTGGTCTTCACATTGGGCGATGGCCTGTTCCAGCCGCCGATGAATGCGATCATCTCCAATGCCGCGCCCGCGGATACGCAAGGGTTGGTGCAGGGCGCGAACCAGTCCCAGCAGGCGATGGCACGGATGTTGGGGCCGCTGCTCGCTGCGCTGCTGTCGCCATTCAGTGCCGCCGCGCCCTATTGGGCCGGCGGGTTGATCGCGATGGTGGGCGGTCGTGGTGCTGTCGGTGTCAGGCCGATCGAAGCAGCCGGCAACGGGGTGAGTTAAAACTCGGCGTGGCCTTGCGGATCGACCAGCCGGTTGATCCGTCCTGCGGGCGGCCATGCCGAACCGCACCGTCATCAGCTTGCGGGTCGGCGCCGGCAGGCGATGCTCGGGCGCTTCGCGGTGCAGATGGGCGCCATAGGCGTCGGCGACGATCAACCCGGTATCGAGCGGGAAGATTTCGTGGGACAGTTCCCGGGTGAAAGCGAAAAACAGCCGGTCGCAATGCGATCGGTATTCCGGCCATTTCTGGTCGGCGCGCAAATCCTCGATCGACGATTTGATCTCGACGATCCAGATATCGCCGCGCTTGTTCAGCGCCACCAGATCGGCGCGCCGCCCGGACGGCAGCGATAATTCGCTGATGCAGGAAAAACCCAGCGTGCGCAGCATGCGCGCGGTGCCGCGCGCGACCGCGAGCGCCGTCTCCGACTGGCGGCGGTCCGGTGCTGGAACGAGATTGACCTGACGTGCCTGTGATTCCATCGCCACGTAGCCTAGCCGATTGCGTGATCGGGGCCAACGGCATGCGTGACGTCAGGACAGGCCTGACACACGGACTTTTCCGAAATTTCAGCGAAATTTCTCCTTGGCGGGTCGCTAAAAATCGGCAATGTGCGGCCAAAGGAACAGGAAGACATGGCAAAGCAACCCGAAAATCAGGCCAAAGAACAGGCGCGCGCCGGCGCGCTGATCATCCCCGTCACGCTGTTCGAGCAGAACTGCACCTTGTTTTGGTGTCTGAACACCAAGAAGGCTGTTGTGATCGATCCCGGCGGGACGTTCCGAAAATTCTGGCTGCGATCAAGCAGTCCGATGTGACGGTCGAAAAGATATGGCTGACCCACGGCCATATCGACCATGTCGGCGGCGCGGACAAGCTTCGCGAAGAATTGAAAGTGCCGATCGAAGGCCCGCATATCACCGACAAGTTCCTGCTCGACAATGTCGTGAACAGCGGCGCGCGGTTCGGCATGAGCGGTGTGCGCAACTTCACGCCGGATCGCTGGCTCGATGAGGGCGATCAGGTCTCGATCGGCGAATTGACCTTCGACATCCTGCATTGCCCCGGTCATTCGCCCGGCAGCGTGGTGTTCTTCCAGAAGGAAATGCGCTTCGCCCATGTCGGCGACGTACTGTTCAACGGCTCGGTCGGCCGCAGCGACATTCCCGGCGGTAACCACGACACACTGATCAAGTCGATCAAGGACAAGCTATTGCCGCTCGGCGACGATGTCGGATTCTTCTGCGGCCACGGTGCCCGCTCCACCATCGGCCATGAGCGAATGACCAATCCGTTCCTGACAGGGACGGTGTGACGATCAGCTTCCGCGCGCGTTAGAGCGTCTGTCGCGGCAACGGAGGGTGAGCTCCCTCTCCCCTTGTGGGAGAGGGGTGCAGACTATCGATAGTCCGTAACCCCTCACCCGGATCGCATCTAACGATGCCATC
Source organism: Bradyrhizobium sp. (assembly GCA_037201505.1). Lineage (GTDB taxonomy): Bacteria > Pseudomonadota > Alphaproteobacteria > Rhizobiales > Xanthobacteraceae > Bradyrhizobium. The sequence goes on along the minus strand of JBBCHO010000003.1, from coordinate 109,877 downwards.
CGACCTCTCCCACAAGGGGAGAGGTGAAGGAAACCGTCGTTATCTCGCTGAGATACTCTACCTCGTCACTATCGCGCGAATTCGGCGGGACAGATTGTCGAGATCGAACGGCTTGGTGATCATCTCCATGCCCGGCTGCAGGAAGCCGTCGGCGATCGCGACGCTTTCGGCGTAGCCGGTGATGAAGAGAATCTTCAGGTCGGGCCGGGTCTCCCGTGCCTGGTCGGCGAGCTGGCGGCCATTCATGCCGGGCAGGCCGATGTCGGTGATCAATAGATCGATCTGCTTGTTGTCGCGCAGCAGGTGCAAACCGGCGGGGCCGTCACCTGCCTCGAGCGTCCGGTATCCCTGATCGGCCAGCATTTCCAGGATCACCGAACGGACCACGGGTTCGTCCTCGACCACCAATACGGTCTCGCCGGTGGCGGCGTGTTGGTCTGCCTGGACGTCTGCAGCCTGCTCGACGGAGCTCTGGCCATGGTGCCGCGGCAAATAGAGTTTGACCGATGTTCCCCGGTCCAGCTTGCTGTCAATGGACGCATGGCCGTTCGACTGCCGCGCAAATCCATAGATCATCGAAAGTCCGAGCCCGGTGCCTTGCCCGATCGGCTTGGTGGTGAAGAACGGATCGAAGGCGCGCGCCGCCACTTCGGCGCTCATGCCGGTTCCGGTGTCGTTAACGCTGATACAAATGTAATCGCCGGGCGAAAGCGCCGATGGATCGGCGCTCGCGGCGTCGAGCCGCGCATTGGAGGTCGCGATAGTGAGCTTGCCGCCATCGGCATCGCGTCGCGGGCGTTAATGGCGAGATTGAGCAGCGCGCTTTCCAGCTGGTTGGGATCGCACAGCGTGTTCCAAAGCCTGTCGAATGCGTTGATTTCGAGATCGATGGCTTCGCCGATCGTCCGGCGCAGCAATCCTCCAGCGACACCACGAGCTGGTTGACGTCGACCACCTTCGGCACCAGCGGCTGGCGTCTCGCAAAGGCCAACAGGCGGTGGGTGAGGGCGGCGGCGCGGTTGGCCGATGTCATCGCCGCATGGATGTAGCGCGCGACGTTATCGGCCCGTCCCTGGTTAAGACGGGTCTGCAGCAAATCCAGCGATCCCACGATGCCGGTCAATAGATTGTTGAAGTCATGCGCGATGCCGCCGGTCAATTGCCCCACCGCTTCCATCTTCTGGGATTGCAGCAGCGCCTCTTCGGTGGCTTTCAGGCGCTCCGCCGCAGCCTTTTCGGCGGTGACGTCGCGCGCCACCGCATAATTGCTGTCCTTGTCGGATACGCCGGTCCACGACAGCCAGCGGTAGGTGCCGTCCTTGTGGCGAAACCGGCTCTCGAACCGGACGGTGGTCTCGCGCGCGCCGAGCTCCTTGAACTTTGTGCGCGTGAGGCCATTGTCGTCGGGATGCTCCAGCCATTCCGAAGTCCGATTCAACAACTCTTCCGCGCTCCAGCCCAGTGTTGAGGTCCAGGCAGGATTGACCGTTTGCCAGACGCCGGTGCGATCGGAGACCACCAGCAAATCCTGCGACACGTTCCAGATCCGGTCGCGCTCGCGCGTCTTCTCCTCGGACGCGCTGCGCCAGCGTCGCATTCAACTCCGCGAGCTGGTCCGCAAGCTTGCGGTAGAGCTCTTCGCTCTGCCGCAGCGCCTGTTCCGCCACGACTTGTTCGGTGACATCGGTGTGGGCGCCGATCAGGCGGATGGGTTTGCCGCTTGTGTCGCGCTCGATCGTGGACTTGACGGAAATCCAGCGCGTTTCTCCATCGCTGGGGCGAATAATCCGGTATTGCACCAAGTAATCACGGACGCCGTTTGCGACGGCGTCACGGAATTTTTGTTCGGTGGCCGCGCGATCCTCGGGATGGATGCGGCGAACCCAGTCTTCGTGAGATTCGTTGACCGCCTCCGGCGGCAATCCATGGATCAACAAATACTCCGGCGAGCGGCGATTGCGAAAGCCGGTCGTCAGATCGACTTCAAGCCCGCCGATCCGGCCGATCTGCTGCACGCGCGCCAGTTCAGCTTCGCGCTCCTGCAATGCGACGGACGAGAGATAATCCCTGGTGACGTCGCGGCAGACCACCAGCACGCCGCCGATCCCGTCATCATCGTCGATCGGGCTGTAACCATAGGTCCAGTAGACCTGTTCGAGCTTGCCGAAACGGGGTCACGGGAACGAGTTGGTTCTCGTGCCAGGTCGAGCCGCCACCGCTCATCACCTGCTCGATCTGGGGACCGATAATGGGCCAGATTTCAGCCCAGCATTCCCGTCCGGGCTGACCGAGCGCGCTTGGATGGCGCTCGGGTCCCATGGTCTGGCGGTAAGCATCATTATAGAACTGGATGAGGTCTTCGCCCCACCAGATGAACATCGGGTGGTTGGTGTTCAGCAGGATCCGCAGCGCGGTCCGCAAACTTTGCGGCCAGGTCTCGGGTTTTCCGAGTGGATTGGTCGACCAGTCGTGCGCGCGCGTCAACGCGCCCATCTCCCCGCCGCCGGAGAGAAAATCCGCTGAAATCGGTTTGTTGACCTTCAACATCCAGCCCGGCGCCGAGTTTTGCCCAGATTAGCAGCCGGAACTTAACCGCCTGTCACAATCTCAGCAAACTCTTGCCCGTCGGTTTGGTTCCATTTTTATTTTTCAAGGATGGAACAAAACGCCGGGATCGTGCGCGTTATCCTTAACGGGCTTGAGCCGCAACGTGTCTCGCGGCTTTGACCCATGCCAACGTCCGTTATTTCATGAGACCCGCAGCCGTCAGAGCGCGCGTGATGACGCTGCCGACGTCGATACCATCCCGTTGCAATGGCCCGCGGTTAAAACCCGGCCTGCGGCCAAAGCACGGCAGCGATATCCGGCGTTGGCGCCGATGACGCGGCGACCAGCGGAACGGGCTTGGCGGGTTGCTTCGCAACTTGCTTTGCAGGCCGCTTCACAGATTCCTGGGCAACTTCCTTGGCCGGACGAATCCAGTCGGTCAGGCCGAAGAAATTCGCGATGTGATACGAAGACGAGATTCCCGCCTCGATCAGGAACGCGCCTTCGGCGCCATATCTTTCGTCATTGTCGGCCAGCCCGAGCGGCGTGCCATGGGCCATATTGGTGATGGTGTAGGATTCGACGAGGGTTTCGCCATCGCCATTCCACCAGATCTGGCGGGGATAGCCATCGACGGTGCCTTCCGACATCGGCGCGGAAGGAAGCTGATGGACATCGAGCCATTGCTTGAGGATTTCATCGGCGTTCGCAGGGTTGACGGTGCGATCCGCGCTGCCGTGCCACACCGAAAGCCGTGGCCAAGGGCCTTTATGCTCTGATGCGTTGCGCACGAGATCGCCCAGCTCAGCGGCTGGATTGGCCGGCGTCTGGAACATGCCGTTCAAGGCCTCGCGCACATTGGTCGCGACGCCGAACGGCAATCCTGCGATCACGGCGCCGGCCGCGAACATCTCCGGATAGGTGGCGAGCATCACCGTCGTCATCGCGCCGCCGGCAGAGAGCCCTGTGACGTAGATCCGATGCGGATCGATCTCGTGCTCGTCCACCATTCGCGCGATCATCTGGCTGATCGAGCAGGCTTCGCCGCTGTTACGCGCCGTGTCTTCGGGATTGAACCAGTTGAAGCAACCCTGACCGTTATTCGAATGTTGTTGTTCGGGCATCAGCAACGCGAAACCGTAATGTTGCGCGAGCGTGGACCAGCCGGCGCCGAGATCGTAGCCGGCAGCCGTCTGGCCGCAGCCATGCAACACGACGACCAGACCGGGCATCGTCTGGAGCTTCTCGGGAACGTAGGCGAACATCCTGAGATCGCCCGGATTGGTGCCGAATCCGGTGATTTCAGCGAGCGGGCTGTTGGCTGGTTGCCGGGTACCCCACCCACCCAAACCATTGATTCTATTCACCTTAGGTAGGTGTCGCAGGAATTCGACGTTTTTGGCGAGGGACACGGCAGCTCCTAGGCGAGGGGGTAGTAACTCCACCCAAACCAGATAGTTGCTGCACTGCAAAATAAAAAGACCGTGTGCTGTCTTTCCCCAGAAATGCCCGAGATCGTGATCGCTATCGTTAACGGGCGACAGGTGCCGCGGCGCGCCGCATCCACGTCAGAAATGCGGCGCAAATGGCAATCGACACAGCAAATCGCGGTGGCAGAATATGCAATGCGCTTCCATGATCCGTTGGATTAACGGGTTGTCAAAAAGCGAAAGAAAGCCGCGTCGCGAAGGCGATGACAGTGTCGACTTGCGCCGGGCGCGTGCAGGTCGATGGCGACAGTCGGCACAGCGAGTTGATGACGAACGATATCGACGCCAAACACGGATTGCGCGGCGACGGTGATCGCGAGCATTCACGTCTTTTTGGCCCGATTGCTGCATGGAAAATGGCCTCGGGCCTTCTTTCCAGTACTTCCAGCGCGTTCGGGACTGCCTTCGATGTATGACTATGACATGGTGGTGATCGGCTCCGGCCCGTCCGGCCGCAGGGCCGCTGTGCAATTCGCCAAACTCGGCAAGTCGGTTCTGGTGGTCGAAAAAGGCCGGCGGGTCGGCGGCGTTTCGGTCCATACCGGGACTATCCCCTCCAAAACCCTGCGCGAAACCGTGCTCAATCTGTCGGGCTGGCGCGAGCGCGGCTTCTATGGCCGCTCCTATCGCGTCAAGCAGGACATCGGCGCTGTCGATCTGATCGCGCGGCTGCAAAAGACGCTCGACCATGAAGTCGAGGTGCTGGAACATCAGTTCAGCCGCAACATGGTGAAAACCGCCTGCGGCGAAGCGCGCTTCATCGGGCCGAACCAGATCGAGATCGCGGCTGACGGCGGCGAGATACGCAACGTCTCGGCAGCCCATATCCTGATCGCCTGCGGCACGCGGCCGTTCCGGCCGGAATATGTCCCGTTCGACAATAAAAGCGTGTTCGACAGCGACGAGATCATCGATCTGCCAAAACTGCCGCGCAGCCTCGCGGTGATCGGCGCCGGCGTGATCGGCGTCGAATACGCCACCATCTTCTCGGCGCTCGATGTTGCGGTGACGCTGATCGAGCCGCGCCCGAGCTTCCTCGATTTCATCGACAAGGAGTTGATCGAGGAGTTCATGCACGAACTGCGCGACCGCAATGTCTCGATGCGGCTCGGCTCTGCCGTCAATTCGATCGAGCGCAGCGAGGGCGGCAGCATCGTCACACGGCTTGCCGATGGCCGCAACGTCGTCTCGGAGATGCTGTTGTTTGCGGCGGGACGCGTCGGCGCGACTGACCGGCTTAATCTCGAAGCGGCAGGAATCGCGGTCGATCACCGCGGCCGGATTGCGGTCGATCCGCTCACACTGCAAACCAGCGTGCCGCATATTTATGCCGCCGGCGACGTGATCGGATTTCCCAGCCTGGCGTCTACCTCGATGGAGCAGGGGCGGGTCGCGGCCTGCCATGCGCTCGGCATGGAGCCGATGGCGCCGCCGGAATTCTTTCCCTACGGGATTTATTCGGTGCCGGAAATTTCGACGACGGGTCTGACCGAAGAAGAAGTGCGGACCCGCGGCATTCCCTATGAGGTCGGCGTCGCACGCTTTCGCGAAACCTCGCGCGGCCACATCATGGGGCTCAACAGCGGCATGATGAAGATGATTTTTTCGACCAAGACCCGCCGCCTGCTCGGTGTGCATATTTTGGGCGAGGGCGCCACCGAGCTCATTCACATCGGTCAGGCCGTGCTCAATCTCAAAGGCACGATCGACTATTTTATTCAGAACACGTTCAACTATCCGACGCTGGCCGAAGCCTACAAGATCGCCGGGCTGGATGCGTGGAATAGGATGTCGAGGTAGATCTTGTTCTCGTCATTGCGAGCGCAGCGAAGCAATCCATCTTGCGCCAAAAAGAAAGAATGGATTGCTTCGTCGCTTCGCTCCTCGCAATGACGAGAGAGATCGAGCCGACTAAATCGCCTTTAATTTACGATAAGCGAACCACACCATTTTCAGCAACAGCCAGCCGTCGCGAAACCGCGAGATCTGGGTTTCGCCGAAGGTGCGCGCCTTGTAGTGGATCGGCGTTTCCAGAATTTTGAGATTTTGTTTCGCCGCGCCGAAGATCAGGTCGAAATCGCCGAACGGATCGAAATTGCCGAAATACGCGCGCTCTCGTGCCAGCACTTCGTAGTCCTTGCGCAATAGAACCTTGGTGCCGCACAGCGTATCGGTCAGCCTTGTGTTGACGAGATAGCTGAACAGATAGGCGAAACATCTGTTCGCGATCAGATTGAGCGGACGCATCGCCTCATGCTCCATCGGATAGATCAGGCGGGTGCCGTTGACGAATTCGGCTTTCCCGGTCTCGATGACAGCGTGATATTTCGGCAGCGCCTCCGGCGGCATGGTCAGGTCGGCGTCGAGAATCATCAGCACATCGCCGGTTGCGGCGGCGAATCCCTTGCGGACCGCGTCGCCCTTGCCCTTGCCGTCCTGCTTCAGCACCTTGATGTTCCAGCTATCCTTGTAGGCGTCGCGAACCCGTTCGCATTCCTCGAAGGTGCCGTCGCTGGAATTGCCCTCGACAAACAGAATCTCCTGCGACGAGCCAAATCGCGGCATGCGCAGAACAGCATTTTCGATGTTGCCTCGCTCATTGCGGCAGGGAACCAGAATGCTTGCGGACAATTTCCGATCCGGGAAGTGCCGCACCGGACGTCCGACCAGATAGGTCCGCAGGCACAATTGCCGGATACCGGGCAGCGGCGCGATGAAGCGGTTGACGAAAGGTCCCAGTCCGAGCCAGCGCCGCGGGATCAATTGCCGCTGCTCCTGGCTGATCACTTCCAGATCCGCGAGATCCATCATGTTGAGGAAGTCGGCGCTGGCGATGTAATTGATCTTCGGCTGCTTGCTGCGCAGATGCAGGAACTCGGCGAGCTTGAGCACCGGCTCCCACAGATGGGAGTAATAAGAGATGACGATCCGCGTCGACGGCGCGCACAGATGCTGCACCTGGGTTAACGTGCCGTCGATGTCCTCGAACATGCCGATCGTGTCGGCGATCACGATGTAATCGAACGGCCCTTCGATCCCGGCCAGCGTGGCCGGATCCTCGACGTCGCCGAGCACGAAATTCAATTCCGGATGTTGCTGGCGGGCGCGGGCAATGGTCTTGGCGCCGAAATCGATCCCGACGCCGTAGGCGGGCCGTAGCGCAGCGAGCAGGTCGCCGCGGCCGCAGCCCAATTCCAGCACCCGCTTGCCGGGAGGAATCAGGAACCCCATGAATTTGAGGTCGTCCTGGTGGTAGGCGACGTTGAATTCGCGCCAGCGATCGAGCTCCTCGACATTGTCTTCGTAATGGTCGAGCAGGTCCCGCTTGCGCTGGCTGGAAAGCTGCAGTGAAGCAGGCACGTCGGGTTGCTTCAGGTCCATCGCAGCCTCGAAACGGGGAAAAGGAGAGCCCTCTTAGCCGAATGGTCCCGGGGTGTAAATTCGGCAGAAATGCCTGATTTGAGCCGCCTGCGCCTCAATCCCTGGTCCGCGCGCAGCGTCTTGTACCGCATGGGCGCTCCGATCCAACGGCGATTGCCTTGGTCCATGCCGCGCCCTAGTTTGGCGTCAAGCAACGAGAACACTACGCCCGGAGAAAACACCCATGGCACGCCTCAAGTTCGGCGCCTTCCTCGCCCCGCATCATCCGATCGGCGAGCATCCGATGCTGCAATTCCGCCGGGATCTCGATCTGGTCGAACAGCTCGATGCGCTCGGCTATGATGAATTCTGGTGCGGCGAGCATCATTCATCGGGCTGGGAGATGATCGCATCGCCGGAAATGTTTCTGGCCGCCGCCGGCGAGCGCACCAAGCGTATCAAGCTCGGCACAGGCGTGGTCTCGCTGCCCTATCATCATCCCTTCAATGTCGCCCAGCGCATGGTGCAGCTCGATCACATGACCGGCGGCCGTGCTATCTTCGGCTCCGGACCGGGTGCGCTCGCTTCGGATGCGCATACGCTCGGCATCGATCCGATGACGCAGCGCGATCGTCAGGATGAGGCGATTGCGATCATCCGCCGGCTGTTCAAGGGCGAGCGGGTCACGGCCAAGAGCGACTGGTTCACGATGAACGACGCCGCGCTGCAGATCTTGCCGCTGCAGGAAGAGATGCCGTTCGTGGTGGCGTCGCAGATCTCGCCATCGGGCATGACGCTGGCCGGCAAATACGGCATCGGCATCATTTCGCTGGGCTCGATGTCGACGCAGGGCCTGATGGCGCTGCCGACGCAATGGGGTTTTGCCGAGGATGCCGCCAAGAAGCATGGCACCATTGTGAGCCGGTCCGATTGGCGCGTGCTGTTGAGCTGGCATATCGCCGAGACTCGTGAGCAGGCGCAGCGCGAGGCTGGTCCAGGATTGATGCGCTGGCACAATGAATACAATGTAGGCACCTTGCAGCGGCCGGGCTTGCAGCCGTTCACCTCGCCGGAGGACGCGGTAGAGAAAACCGCGGGCGGCGAGGCGGCCGCCTCCACCATCGGCACCCCCGATGATCTCGTCAGAACCATCAAGAACCTGATGGAAGTTTCCGGCGGCGTCGGCACCATCGTCGGCTTCGTGCACGACTGGGCCAATCCCGAAAACACCCGGCGCAGCTGGGATATGGTCGCGCGCTACGTGGTGCCTGAGATCAACGGCTACGTCACCAAGTTGCGCGAGTCGCAGAAATTCCTGATCGAGAATCGCGCGGTGTTCGACCGCGCGGGACAGGCGGTGATGGCCAAGATCATGGAAAACGACAAGGCCGCGGCCGCGCTTTCGCTCACCGGCCCCGGCCGCGTCGCAATCCCCACCGTCAACGCGCCGGATTTGCAAAAGGAAGCCGCGAAGCGGAAGGCGTGAAATGATTTTCATGGCCGGGCATAGCCGGCCGCAGGACGGCGTCGCTCCCTATGTCCTGGGCATGACGAGCCTAGCTGAATTGCCTGAACTCAGACTCAGCTGAGTCTTTGCACAAACCGATAAACGGGCTATTTTATCGGCATTGGGGCTATGCCGATGACATCGAACCGGACAAGCGATCACAACAAAATCGCGCTCCGGTGGATTCTCTGGGACGAATCGGAGCAATTGCCATGTCCATGCAGACTGTGGTTTCCCCGGCAATCGCCATCACGCCGGTCAAGCGCACCTCGCTGATGCATATTCCGGGCAATGAAGGCTGGCCGATCGTCGGCCGGACATTGTCGATCCTCGCGGACCCCAAGGGTGAAGTCGAGCGGATGGCCGCGAAATATGGCCTGATCTATCGCAGCCGCGTGCTCGGCGAAACCAGCATTACCTTGCTTGGGCCGGAAGCCAATGAACTCGTGCTGTTCGACCAGAGCCGGCTGTTCTCCTCGACCTATGGCTGGGAGACCGTTCTCGGCCGGTTGTTTCCGCGCGGCCTGATGCTGCTCGATTTCGACGAGCATCGCCTGCACCGCCGCGCGCTCTCGGTCGCGTTCAAGGCCGGGCCGATGAAATCCTATCTCACAGCGCTCGACGCCGGGATCGCGGCGCGGGTCGCGGAGTGGAAGGCGCAGCCGGGACCGGTGCTGTTTTATCCGGCGATGAAACAGCTCACGCTCGATCTGGCCGCGACGTCGTTTCTCGGCGCCGGCATCGGGCCCGATGTCGAAGATATCACGCGCGCCTTCGTCGACATGGTTGCGGCGGCGGTGACGCCGATCCGCCAGCCCTTGCCCGGCACGCAAATGGCGCGCGGCGTCAAGGGCCGCGCCCGTATCGTCGCTTATTTCTCTGAACAGATTCCGATCCGCCGTGCCCAAGGCGGCGAGGATCTGTTCTCGCAGCTGTGCCGCGCCACCCATGAGGACGGCGCGCTGCTCTCGACCCAGGATATCGTCGATCACATGAGCTTTCTGATGATGGCCGCGCACGACACGCTGACCTCGTCGTTGACGTCCTTTGTCGCGGGGCTTGCCGCCAATCCGCAATGGCAAAGCAGACTGCGCGACGAAGTCAACGCGCTCGGCGTCGCCGCCGATGAGCCGACGACGTCGGAAAATCTAGACGCCATGCCATTGAGTGAGATGGCCTTCAAGGAAGCGATGCGGATGAGGCCGCCGGTGCCGTCGCTGCCACGGCGAGCGACGCGGGATTTCACGTTTGGCGGCTACGCGATCCCCGCCGGCACGCTGGTCGGAATCAATCCGCTGTTCACCCATCACATGCCGCAGATCTGGCATGATCCAGAAACCTTCGATCCCTCGCGCTTTACCGATGAGGCGCAGCGCGGTCGCCATCGCTTCGCCTGGGTGCCGTTCGGCGGCGGCGCGCATATGTGTCTCGGGCTGCACTTCGCCTATATGCAGGCCAAATGCTTCGCGCGGCATTTCCTGCAGAATCTGCGCGTTTCGCTGCAACCCGGCACCACGCCGGATTGGCAGATGTGGCCGATCCCGAAGCCCAAGGACGGGCTGCGCGTGGTGTTGTCGCCGGTGTGAGATCTATTAATCGCGTCATTGCGAGAAGCGAAGCGACGAAGCAATCCAGTCTTTCTTTGCGCCGCGCCATGGATTGCTTCGCGGAGTTTATCATCGGGCGCGCATTCGCGCGACCCGTTGGCTCGCAATGACGGTCCTGCTTCTCCCCTCCCTCCGCGCGCGTCAGCGCGTGGTGGGGAGGGGTCGGGGGTGGGGGTCTATCGTTAAATTCACTGATAGCGGTATGCGCGGCGCAACCCCCCCACCCTTGATCCCTCCCCGCCGCTTCGCGGGGGGAGGGAAAAACAAGGCCGCGCGAAAATGTGGTGGACCGGCAATTACTCCTCGCTCTGACCGAACGCCTTGCGCATGGCGACGTAGCCCTGTTGCTGCGCGGTCCAGTTGCGCCCGCCGGTGATCGCGCCGTCGATCACCAGATCATGCCCGTTGATGAAACCCGACTCGTCGCTGGCGAGAAACACCGCGGCATGCGCAATATCCTCGGGCAAGCCGGCACGCGGGATCGGCTGCGCGGTTTTGGTGACCTCGCGCATGATCTCGGGCGTTTTCTCTGCCGCTTCGACCGACAGGCCCAGCGCCTTGCCGAAAATGCCGGTCGCGATGATGCCCGGCGAAATACTGTTGACGCGGATGTTGGCTTCGCCGAGCTCCATCGCCACGCATTTGGTCAAATGAATAACCGCGGCCTTGGCCGCACCGTAGACCAGCGACGACGAATAGCCGGCCAGATTACCGGCGATGCTGCCATTGTTGATGATGCTGCCGGAACCCTGGCGGCGCATATGCGGTGCGGCGTGCTTCATGCCCAGCATCACGCTGCGCAACAGCGTCGCGATCGCCGTATCGAAGCGCGCGGCATCGAGGCCCTCGATCCCGCCGGTCTGCGCCGGGCCGCCGGCATTGTTGAAAAGGCAATCGATGCGGCCGAATTTCTCGACCGCCTCGTTGATCAAGGCCCGGATATCGTCCTCGATGGTGACGTCGGTGCGCCGGAACACGCAGGCGGGGCCTAGTCTTTTGGCAAGCTGCTCACCTTCGGAGGCGCGGCGGCCGGCGATGAAGACTTTCGCGCCCTCCGCGACAAACATCTCGGCGGTGCGCAATCCGATGCCGCTTGTCGCGCCGGTGATCACCCCGACCTTGCCGTCCAGCCGTCCCATTTCCGTTCTCCTTTTTGACAAGGTTGGATTCAATAATCTCCGGCCCGCCGGAACAACGCAAGTCATAAGCCATTTTAACAGCCATTGTCGCAGAACAGGTGTTTTGTTCTATGCTCGGTCTCGTGCTGGATTTTTGATCGGGCTGATATGACCCCATGGTAAAATTGATCGACGAATTTCAGCGGGGCTGGCAGGGAATCTCGCAACCATCACCGCTGTTCAGTGTCGGCTTTGCCGCATCTTGCATTGCGGTGTCGACCGCGGCGCGGTGGGGTCTGTCGATGATCCGGCCGGACGTTTATTTTACCCCGTATTTTCCCGCCGTGTTCTTTGCCACCGCGTTCGGCGGTTTCCGGATCGGGATCGCAACCGCCTTTGTCGGCGGCTTGTTCGGTATGACCCTGAATTTCGGCGATGCTCCGACCGATTTTGCGCGATTGACGCTGGCGATCATCTATCTGGTGGTGTGCTGCCTCACGATTTGGGGCGTCGAGCACTATCGATCGGTCGCCGCAAATCAGCGTGAAATCTCCGCGCAATTGATCCAGGAGGAGGCCTATCGCAAGCTCATTGTCGATGAGCTCCAGCACCGGCTGAAAAACAAGCTGTCGACCATTCATGCGGTGCTGCATCAGGTGTTGCAGGACCAACCGCAGGTCTGGGCCAGCATCGATCAGCGGATGCGCGCGTTGTCGGCGACCGACGATCTGATCGCCAAGGTCGACGGCCGCGGTTGCGACATCAAGGATCTCTTGCTGTCCGAACTCGGGCCTTATGGCCATGTCCGGTTTAACCTGAACGGCGAGCGGCTGTTTCTTCCCGCCAAACTGGCGGTGAGCCTGGCATTGATATTTCACGAACTGGCCACCAATGCCGGGAAGTACGGCGCGTTTTCCAGTGCCCGCGGGTTGTTGCAGGTTTCGTGGTCGGTGACCGAAGACCGCCTCAATATTTCGTGGGATGAAACGGAGGGGCCACCGATCGGCGAGATCGGCGCGGCCGGGTTCGGCAGTAAATTGCTGAAGACTGCGCTGCGGCCTTTCGAAGGCAAGACCGAAACTGCCTTTTTGAAGACCGGCGTTCACTGCACGATGCAATGCCGCATACCGGCCAATTGAATTGGCCACGATGAACGACGCGATATGCAAGATGAAAGCGCGAATCAAAGGCGTTTGCGCGCTCAAACCTGCGGATTTATTACAGTATCCGTGTAAGGGCATCCCGAAGTCGCGTTGACGCTCTGTTAATGACGATCAGGACAGCGCTGATTTAAATCGCATGCAGTGAGAGGTGTCATGGCTTTTCGGAGGCGCACTTAACCAAAATTACAAGAGACTTTGACACTCTCTGTTTCCATGCAAAGCCCGATCCGACAAGACCTGTACGCCGCGACGCCAGGAGACAGCCAGCCGGCCGTCGACAACGAACTAAACATCCTGCGGGATGTTTTAAGGATGCTCCCGACCGGCATCACGGTTCAGGACGAGCACGGCCACTTCTTGATGGTCAATGACGCGGCCGCGGCGCAGCTCGGCCTGACCGAGGGGCAATCGCCGGCGTTTGCCTCGAAACATCTGAACGACCGTCGCGAGGCCTGTCTTGAATTGCTCCGCGCCGGGCGCGCGGCCGTCACGGAAGAATCTGTCACCGCTGGCCAGGGCAAGCAGATCCTGCTCACGGCCCATCGGCCGATCCGTATCGCGGACCGCAATCTGTTGCTGTCGAGCTCCGCCGATATCAGCGAACAGAAAGCCGTCGAGGATCATCTGTTCCGTTCGGCTTATTTTGACGAACTGACCAACCTGCCGATGCGCCGGGTGATCGAGCACCGCGCCAACAGCCTGATCCAGCATGACGGCCCCGTGTCCCGGTTTGCGCTCGCCTTTCTCGACATCGATAATTTCAAACACATCAACGATTATTACGGCCATTCGATCGGGGACGCCCTGCTGGTCGAAGTCTCCAAGCGCTTGGGGCTGGATCTGCGCGAATCCGACATGCTGTCGCGGATCAGCGGCGACGAGTTCATGCTGTTGCTCAATCCGATCCGGAGCGAGGCGGAAGTCGCGGAATACATCCAGGCCACGCTGCAGCGGCTGAAAGCGCCGTTCTTTATCGATGGCTCGGAAATATTCGCCTCGACCTCGATCGGGGTCAGCCTGTATCCAGATCATGGCCGCAGTTATGACGTGTTGCGCCAGAATGCCGACATCGCGATGTACCGCGTCAAGAATGACGGCAAGGGATCGGCAGCGTTCTTCGACTCCACCATGGAGCACGAGGCGCTGCAGCGGATGAAGATCGAGCAGTCGCTGCGGCTGGCGATCCTGGAAAAGCGTTTTTGCTGCGCGTTTCAGGCCAAGGTCGACATCCGGACCCGGGACATCAGGGGCATCGAGGCACTGGTCCGCCTGCGTGACGATGAGGGCGTGATCCAGGCCCCCGGCACCTTCATCAATCTGGCGGTGGAGTTGGGATTGATCGACGATCTGACGCATCTGGTGCTCGCCGAAATCGTCAAGTCGATCGATCTCATCAACGAGACCTTCGGTCCCGACACCACCATCAGCATCAATGTCGCGGCCAAGCAGGCCGGCAATCCGGAGTTCATGCGCTCGTTCGCGCAGGCGCTGGAAGCGACCGGCTTCCCCAGGCGTTTCATGATCGAGGTGACCGAAGACGCGTTCGTCACCAAAACCCATCTCCATGACCAGATTTTGCCGATTTTCCGCAAGCTCGGCGTGGGAATCTCGATCGATGATTTCGGTACCGGTTATTCATCGCTGTCGGCGCTGGCGGATATCACCGCCGACGAAATCAAGATCGACCGCTCGTTCATTACCGACATTCATTTGCGTCCGCGCAGCCAGGGAATCCTGCGGGCGATCGAATCGCTCAGCGAGGCGCTCGGGATGACCGTGATCGCGGAGGGCATCGAGTCCTTTGAGGAACTCGCCTATCTGCAGGCCGCCACCCGGATCCGCTATGCGCAGGGATATTATTTCTCCCGGCCGATTTTTCTGGAAGAACTCAAGCCCAGTATTCCCTTCACCAGCGAGGCGCGCGTCAGCATGGCGAGCCGCCCGCAGCAAGAGGGCCGCCAGGCCCGAGCGCGCCCCGAGCGCTATCGCCGGTAAGGCACTGCCTTAGAGCGTTTTCGAGCCAACGGGTCGCGCGAACGCGCGCCCGATAACAGGCTCCGTGGATACCGGTTCGCGTAAAGAAAACGCGTCAAAACAAAAGACTAGAGCCCGGTTCTGATTCAATCAGAACCGATAAGGCACTAGGCGCAGGTCTTACTATCGCTGTCCAAGAGGAACGCTTATAAATGTTGCGAAGTATCCGCGGTGTGCGCGGAGCCGTCTCATTTTCCAAAGATATGGACGAGAAATCGCAATGGCCCCTGTCTCGATGATTCTGAATATCTTCTGGATTCTCTGCGGCGGGCTGTGGATGGCTGCCGGCTGGGTGGTTGCCGCCATCATCATGGCGATCACCATCATCGGCCTGCCCTGGGCAAGGGCCGCGTTCAATATCGCGGTCTATACGCTATTGCCGTTCGGACAAAAGGCGGTCAGCCGCGAGAGCCTGACCGGTCAATCCGATCTGGGCACAGGGGTGCTCGGCCTGATCGGCAATCTGATCTGGCTGGTGCTGGCAGGCTGGTGGCTCGCGCTCGGGCATATCGTGACCGCGGTGGTGCTTGCCGTAACCATCATCGGCATTCCCTTTGCCTGGGCGCATGTGAAACTCGCCGGGATCGCATTGTGGCCGATCGGCAAGGTAATCGTGACGGCGTGATCAACCTGTCACATCTGCCTTGCCCAGCGCCTTGATTGCTTCATCGACGCTTTGAAAAATATGATCTGTGCCCAATAATTTACAGATGCCAAAGCGATTCATGGCGTCGAGGGCGCGGACGGATTCGAGCCGTGCGACGGCAAAATCGACGCCATCGCTGTGACAGCGGCGAATGAGATCGGTCATCACCTGTGCGGCGGTAAAATCGATCTCGACAATGCCGGTAGCTTCGAGCACAAGCAGCCGCGCTTTTTGCGGTGACGACTGCAAGGCTGCCAGGATATCGCGGCGGAAATGATAGGCGTTGAGAAACGACAGCGGCGCCTGGAATCCCGCGACGATGATGCCGGGCTCCTGTTCGCCGGGAAGATTGGAGCTCGATGGCCACCAGATCGAGGTGCCGGGTACGCGCTCATAGGCCTGCACCCTTGCCTGCGTCGTGGTCCAGATGCCGTGCAGCAGCGAGAGCGCGATGCCGATGCCGACGCCTTGTTCGATCGGCAACAGGATGATTCCGACCGCCGTCAGCACGATCAGCAGGAATTCGCCAAACGACTGCCGGAAGATCGTGACGATCTGGCCGACACGGATGATGCGCAATGCGACGAACAACAGAACGCCGCCAAGCGCGGCATTGGGAATCTGCTGCAGCAGCGACGCGCCGAACAGCAACAGCAGGATCACGATTGCCACCGCCGCGAGGCAGGCGAGCTGGGATTGTCCGCCGGTCTCGGACACCACGGCGGTGCGCGGCGGGCTGGCATTGACGGGAAACGCGCCGATCAGTCCCGATAGAATACTGCCGGTGCCGACGCCGACGAAATCGCGGTCGACATCCGGCGGCTCGTTGGGATTGGACTGAAACGAGCGCGTGGTGGCGGCGGTTTGCACCATCACGACAATGGAGATGATGAGGCTGAGCGACAACAGGCTCGTCAACTTGCTGGCCGAGACGACGGGAATCGCGACCGCCGGCATCGTCACCGTGACCGCACCGAGCACGCTGACGCCCCGGCTTTCCAACGCCAGCAGCACCACGGCCGCGCTGGCCAATGCGAGGCCGATCAGCGCACCGGGAATCCGCGCATCGATCTTTTCGGAGAGGGTGATGATCGCCAGCACCCCAAGCCCGATCACCAGCGTATAGGAATTGGTCTGGCCGAGATGCCCGGCGAGGATCGCGAGCTTCTGCAGCATCGGTCCCTCCGGGCCGGGCAACCCGAGAATCGCCGGCAATTGCGAAATCAGGATGTGGACGGAAATGCCGGCGAGAAAGCCTGTGGTGACGGGGATCGACAGGAGATCGGCGATCCAGCCGAGGCGGAAAATGCCGGCGGCCCAGCAGCATCAATCCGACCATCAGGGCCAGCGCCGCCGCGAGCGTCAGATAGTCCGGCGAGCCGGACGCGGCCAGCACCGCAAGGCCACCAGCGAAAATCGGCGTGATCGTCGAATCCGAACCGCAGGACAAAAAGCGGTTGCTGCCGAACGCCGCGAAGGCCAGCGAGCCGGCCAGAAAGGCGAAAAAGCCGATCTGAGGCGCGAATCCGCCCAGTCGCGCCGTCGCCATCTGCTCAGGGATCGCGATCGCGGCCAGCGTCAGGCCGGCAAACAGATCGTGACTGATAAATTGAATTTGGTAGGCGCGCAGCGAACGAAATACCGGCCATGGCTTGGCTGTTTTAGCGGCGTCAGCCGCGCCGGAAGTCTTCGCCATCGCCCATTGTCCCCCCAAAGAAGCCCAAGACTGGCGCATCCGATCGCGCGCGCTTTTCAGGCTACGCTATCATGACGGTCCAGATCCGGAAATAAAGCGGCAAACCAATGCCTTTTAGCCCCGCCGAGGGCCCGCAAAGCCGTCGCCCGGCCGTTGCCGATCCCAGCCCAATCGGCTAAATGAACCTCACGCACCCGTAGCTCAGCTGGATAGAGCGTTGCCCTCCGAAGGCAAAGGTCACACGTTCGAATCGTGTCGGGTGCGCCAAATTCCGGATGATGGTGCGCCCGGGACGCAACAGGTGTGATCCATCGGCCCAAGCTAAGTCCTGATACGTTCCATCGCAGGATTCCGCTGCTTCCGCATCAGATGGCGGATCGAGTGACGCCGGCAGATGCCGTGATCGTCTTTGTCATCTTGGCGTCCCGCACATCGCGGCTGCCGATTGGTCCCTTCGGATTGATGGCCTGGTATCCAGGCCGAAGACTCTGACGTTTGCTGACCTGCTGGCCTTTCCCAAACATTCGGTCGAGACCGTCCATCAATGCGCGGGAGCCCGTTGGCTCCAACCGAGCCGACACGTCGAATATCCAACGTGGTGTGGGCAGGTGCACGCCTTGTCGACCTGCTTGCAGATTGCGGGCGGGATTCAAGCGCCAGATACATCTGGTCGAAAGGTGCGGATTACGGAAAGTTCGATGGGCTGGATATGGATGCTTATGAAAAGGATATTCCCGTCGAGCGCTTCCACGATGATGTCCTCGTTGCCTATGAGTTGAACAGTAAGCCGCTGACGTCGGAGCACGGGTTTCCGGCGCGCCTCGTGGTGCCTGGATTTTATGGAACAAACAGCGTGAAGTGGCTGACTGGTTTGCGTCTTGAGGCCGGACGCGCTGGAGGGCTTTTTACGACGCGCTGGTATAACGATCCGGTCCTTGATGCGTCCGGACGGCCGACAGGCGAGACCACCCCCGTTTGGGAAATAGCGCCTGAGTCCGTCATCGTCAGCCCCGCTCCCGATGCTGTTCTTCAGGCAGGAGTGACGCAGGAAGTCTGGGGATGGTCGTGGGCGGATAAAGACATCACCGAGGTTCGCGTGGGTTTCGGTGATCCGCCGCGATGGCAACCCGCAGAATTGGAGAACAAGACAAACCGCGGCTGGCAGCGCTTCTCCACGACATGGATTCCCACATCTTCCGGGAAACAAACAATTCGGTCACTTGCGCGGGCGTCGGACGGGGCCGAGCAGCCTTGGGATAGACAACGCAACGCCGTCCATTCGGTATCTGTGATGGTTGTCTAGCGTGCGGCGGGAGCCGCGGATGTGGTCAAATAACAGGCGAAGCTGCGGTGACGCTGGCTCGCATTTCTGCATCCCCGCGTGTGAGTTCTTGGGTAGTATACGCGTCTTCGCATGAACGCAGGAAATGTCAGGGGGTGCTGTCATGGATCAAGCCGGTCGAGATCATCAGCTCAAGCCGGGCTGCTCTTGCTGCAGCCCGGGCACGATTTCATGCGCCGAGGCCGCCATTTCTAGCGGGTTGGATGACGCGCTGATATCCGGGCTTTTTCCCGAGTCGGCGTTGCGCAGATCGCTGCTCAAATCGGTCGGTGCGGCAGCCCTTCTCGGGGCTTTGGGCACGCTGCTTCCGATCGATACGCTCAAGGCCATCGCTCAGGAGAAGAAGCCGCTTGAAAAGACCAGGCTGAATGTCGGGTTCCTCCCCATTACATGCGCGGCTCCGTTGATCTACGGCGAGCAGCTGGGCAGTTATGCGAAGGAGGGTCTCGAAGTCTTGCTGCAGAAAGTCGCGGGAATAGCGCTCATCCGTGACAAGATGGTCAATGGCGAGCTCGACGTTTCGCAGCAGGTGATGCCGGTGGCGTTGACGATGACCGCCGGGCTCGGAGGAAACCAGCAATCGATCAAGGTTCTCACGATCCTGAACCAGAATGGCAATTCGCTGGTTCTGGCCAACAAGCACAAAGACAATCGCGATCCAAAGAACTGGAAGGGTTTTGTTTTTGCGATACCGTTCGACCAGAGCCATCAGGCGCTGCAGCTTCGTAATTATTTGGCCGCTCACGGACTGGACCCCGACAAGGACGTCACTTACCGGGTTGTTCCTCCGAGCGAGTATGTATCCAATTTGCGGGTGGGGAGCATAGACGGATTCTTTGGCGGCGAACCCGGCGGACAACGCGCTGTGTTCGAAGGCGCCGGCTTCATTCACCTGATTTCCAGAGACATCTGGGACGGGCATCCCTGCTGCTCGGTCACTGCTCCTGCAGCCTGGATCGAGCAGAATCCGAATACCTTCATCGCATTTTACCGCGCCATCATTACCGCAAGCCTGCATGTTTCGGAGAAGAGCAACCGGGCCGGAATGGCAAAAGTTCTGGCCCAATCGCAATATCTCAACGCACCCGAAACCGTGATCGAGCAGGTGATCACCGGCCGCTATGCCGACGGCCTCGGTAACATCAAGGAAGATGCGCGCCGCGTCGATTATCAGCCTTTTCCAAACTATTCAGCAGCGGTATGGCTAATGGTCCAGTTAAGACGCTGGAATATACTCAAGGAAGATCTGGACTATAAAAAACTCGCCGAGCAGGTGATGTTGGCAACCGACGCTTCCAGGATCATGCGGGATCAGGGCGTCAATCCGCCCCCGATCGGATTCGGCAAGGAGATTATCCTGGGAAGCGAGTTCGACTCTGACAAGCCCAACGACTATCTCAAATCGATAGGCAAGACCTAGTGCAGTCGCAGGCACCTTATCGGCGCGCGCCGCAAGGTGCGGCTTAGATTGGGAGTAACGACATGACGACATCCGGAACCGATACGCCCGATTACGTCGAGCACAAGAGCAGCGTGGGCTTTCAGCCGACGGTCGATCGCCTGGTTGCCGCGATCGAAAAAGCCGGCATGAGCGTATTCGCCACCATCGACCATGCCGGCGGGGCGAAAGCCGTGGGGATGTCGATGCCGCCCACGATCGTGCTGATCTATGGGCAGGCCCGCGGCGGTACGCCCGTGATGCAGGCCAATCCGGCAGCGGCGCTGGACCTGCCGCTCCGTGTTTTGATCCGGGAAGATGCCAATGGCGAAACCCTGATTGCGTTTCATCCGATCGTGCAGACGCTGGCGCCCTACAAGGTCCCCGTCGAGTTCGCCGATCGCCTGGCCAAGGCACAGCAGCTCCTGATCAACTCGATTTGACGCGCACAGAAGACGCCGCGCGAACTTAAAAAGAGTAAGCTGCATTCGCGGTGATAGTGGCAACAGCATAATCGAGGACACTTACATGGGTACGATCAAAACCAGCGATGGCATCGAGATCTATTTCAAGACTGGGGCAAGGGTCAGCCGATCGTGTTCAGCCATGGCTGGCCGCTGTCATCGGATGACTGGGACGCGCAGATGTTGTTCTTCCTCAATCACGGCTATCGGGTGATCGCCCATGACCGCCGCGGCCATGGCCGGTCCAGCCAGACCGGCGAAGGCCACGACATGGATCATTATGCCGATGATCTGGCCGCGGTCACGGCGCATCTCGATCTGAAGAACGCGATTCACGTCGGCCATTCCACCGGCGGCGGCGAGGTGGTGCATTATCTGGCGCGGCATGGCGAGAGCCGGGTTGCAAAGGCGGCCATTCTCTGTGCAGTGCCGCCGCTGATGCTGAAGACACCGGCCAATCCAAACGGTCTTCCTAAGGAGGTGTTTGACGGATTTCAGACCGCGCTCGCGGCCAGTCGCTCGGAATTCTACCGCGATGTCGCCTCGGGTCCGTTCTACGGCTACAACCGGCCGGGCGCCAAAGCTTCGGAACCGGTGATCCAGAACTGGTGGCGCCAGGGCATGATGGGCGGCGCAAAAAGCGCATTACGACGGCATCGTTGCGTTCTCGCAGACCGACTTCACCGAAGACCTCAAGAAGATCACCGTGCCGGTGCTGGTGATGCACAGCGAGGACGACCAGATCGTGCCCTATGTCGCGGCCGGGCCGCTGTCGGCGAAGCTTCTGAAGAACGGCACGCTGAAAACCTACAAGGGCTTTCCGCACGGCATGCCCACCACCGAAGCGGTCACGATCAATGCCGACCTGCTGGCGTTCATCAAGGCTTAACCACATCAGGATGCGGCGCCGTCACCAGGCACCGGCGCCGCATCGCGACATTATCTGCAATGGTGAATCAATTTTAACCATTACGTCCTAATCTGGCGGCGGAATCACAATCCGCATGCGCCACCCCGGCCGCGTGCGCAGCGCTTACCGGATGGATGTCGATGTTAAAAGGCTTTCTCGAACCGCTCGATCGCCACAAAGTTGATGACGATGACCGTTTTCGGCGCCATCTGCATGGCGCTGGTCGCGGCGACCGTGCTTTTGATCGCGCGCAGCCAGCTGGTTGTCGAACGTACCGAGAAGGCGCATGCGATCGTCGACGCGGCCTGGCAGATCGCCGATACCTTCTACAAGGAAGCTGCGGCAGGAAAGATGACGGAAGCCGAAGCCAAGGCGCGCTTCCTCGCCGCCGCCAGCGCGATCCGCTATGAGGCGACCACCAACTACCTTTATATCTATGACATCGAGACCGGCATCGCTCTGGCCTCCGGCATCACCGCGCTGATCGGCAAGGACATGCGTCCGGTAAAGGACGCCAACGGGCTGCCGTTCGCCTCCATGCTGATGGATATCGCCAGGCGCGGCGAGGGTAGCCTTCGCTACGTGTTCCCACGAAGCAACGTCGATGCCACCCCGATGGATAAAATGGCCTTCGCGCGTGGGTTCGCACCGTGGCATATGATGATCGGTACCGCCGAATACATGTCGGAGGTGGACGATTCGTTCTGGTCGATGGCGCGAACCGCTTCTGCCGTGATCGTCGTCCTGATGTTGCTGTCGATCGCGATCGCCTGGATGATCACCCGCAGTGTGGTGAAGCCGTTGAGCGGGCTCCGGGAGCGGATGGATTCGCTCAGCACCGGGGATTTTGAGGCTCCCGTCGCCAATGCCGATCGCTCCGACGAAATCGGCCAGATGGCGCGGACGGTTGGGGTTTTCAGAGAAGCGATGATCGAAACCAACCCGTATGCGCGAGGAGCAGGCCCGCGGTGGAAAGCCGGCAACAGGAGCAGCGCAAGGCTGACATGAACCGCTTGCCGATCAGTTCGAGAGCGAGGTCGGCGAGATCATCAACCTGGTATCGACATCGGCCGGCCAGCTGGAAGCTCGGCCTCCACCCTAAGCACGACGGCGGACACCGTACAGAAGGTCGGCCATCGGGCGGCAACGGCGTCGAGCGATGCATCGGCGAGCGTCCATTCCGTCGCCTCGGCGAGCGAAGAGCTCGCCTCTTCGGTTGCCGAAATCAGCCGTCAGGTCGATGCATCGGCACGGATTGCCAGCGAGGCCGTCGATCAGGCGCAGAAGACCGACGGTCGCATCAGCCAATTGTCCCAGGCCGCAGCCCGTATCGGCGACGTCGTCGATCTGATCAAGAACATCGCCGAGCAGACCAACCTGCTCGCATTGAATGCAACCATCGAGGCGGCCCGCGCCGGCGAGGCAGGCCGGGGGTTTGCCGTTGTCGCGGCCGAAGTGAAGTCGCTGGCCGAGCAGACCGCGAAGGCGACCGGCGAGATCAGTCAGCAAATCGCCGATATCCAGTCAGCGACCGCAGACTCCGTCGGCGCGATCAGGAGATCAGCTCGACCATCGGCCGGATCTCGGAGATTTCAGCCACGATCGCATCGGCGGTTGAAGAGCAGGGCGCCGCCACCCAGGAAATCTCCCGCAACGTGCAGCGCGCGGCGGAGGGCACCTCGGAAGGCGCCGCCAACATTTCCGATGTCCAGCGCGGTATGTCAGAGACGGGCGCTGCATCGTCGCAGGTGCTCTCGGCCGCAAAGTCGCTCTCGAAGGAAAGCGATCGGCTGAAGCGCGAAGTCGGAAAGTTTATGGATACCGTCCGCGCGGCATAAGTGACGGCGGCCGGGATCACGGGAAGTCTTGGGTCACATTGTAGGCATAATAGTTGCCAACGAAGTTTGCCCTGCGCCATGATCAAGGCCGCCAACGGAATAGGAACTTTTGGGCCGGTGGGGCATTCGATATCGTCTTGCCGAAAGTGATAGCCGTGTCTGTTGAAAACGACCCCTTAAGCGATCTTGAGCTTAAAGAATCAATCGACCTGCGATGGACCCTGCGGGACATCAAGGCGAAACGTTGGGTAATCACACCCATTAACCCCACGCATCTCGAAAAGCTTGAAGGCCATGGGCCTCGTCGAGATGCGAAATGACGAACCCGTCCTGGACCAATGCAGGCTTCGACGCCATTCCCTGATCGTCATGGGTGCCCGGATCCCCCTCGGCAAATAGCCGTTGCCGCCGACCTCGCACAACTCGTCGGCAGCACCGATCTGCAAGCCGCTCGGCACGAACGCGGGGGTCATCCGGCCATTGACTGGGCGCCGCCCAGCAGTTTGACGTTGAGCTTGCCGCCGGCGAATAGCATATCGTCGAGTGCTTCGCTGATATCGCCGGGTTCGACGGTGGCGGCGCCATCCCTGGCGATGCTTACCTGTGCGATGCGCCGCATCAACTCCTTGATGAAGGCGGCGCTGACGCCCTTAGTCCGTGCCGCAGCCTCCCGACGACCGCATCGCCGAGCGGCAGACCCTTGCCATAGAGTTGGACGAGCTTCTTGCGGCCGATGTCGTCGGGAAGGGGGACTTCGATCGCCTGGTCGATGCGGCCGGGGCGGCTCGCCAAGGCGCCTTCAAGTTCTTCTGCCCGGTTGGTGGTAAGGATGAACAGGATATCTGCATCCTCTTTCAATCCATCCATCTGGTTGAGAAGCTCGTTGAGTAACGATTCTTCGCAAGGTCCCATATCATCGCGGTCGCGCGCAATGAGATCGACGTCCTCGATCACGACCATCGCGGGCTGCAGCAGGCGGGCCAGACTCATATAGTTGGCCAGCAATGTGACCTGCGCCGCGGTGATGATCAGGGTCGTGTGATCGGGAAGGTTGCTCGCCAGATAGCGGATGGTGTGGGTCTTGCCGGTTCCGGGCGGCCCGTAAAGCAGGATGCCCTTGCGGGTGGATTGTCCTAGCCGGCGCAACTGCGCGCGGCTCCCGACGAAGTTCAAGACGTTGCGGTCCAGCAATTTCAGCGTGGCTCCAGGCAGGATCACTTCCTCGCGTTGGACCGAGGGCAATTTGTGGACCATGACGCCTGTCGAGCGTCCCGATAATCCGAATCTACATCGAGCGAAAGAATCTTGCCGCGATAGGAACGCGCGGCGCCGACGTCGTTCTCCAGTTCAGAAAAACAGCGTTGCACGAACTCACCACCCTCTGCGCCAACGGGTACGGCAATTTCGATGCGGATCCCGGCCTCACGCCCGTATTCCCGATGTGAGGAGAGCACGACCGCGTAGCGCAGGTCTTCGGTCTGGCAAAGCCACAATCCATTTTGAAGACATTTCATCGGCTCGTTCTCGCCGATATCCACCTCGTGATATTGTGCCGGCGCGATGGCCGCAGCACCACGGCCACCTCTTGTGAGTGTCGCGATGGTCAATGTTTCGTAGCGATGTTCCTCGTGGATACCAAAAAACCGAGCGGCGCTGCTGAAAATAGCCGATCGATGGCCGCTTGAACGTCGGCCCGCATATGACCAGGGAATAGCCGCGAGGACGCGACCATCTGATCCTGTGGAATACCGGTAAATGCCAGGCGAGGGCCTCGCAGGCATACCCAAATTGTTTCGTATGAATAAGTTTTGGTTGATTGCTGGTAATTTCGTACATGCAATCATCGCAAATAAGCGTCAAATTATCCTTCAGGAAATTTTGTTATTGCAGGAACGCGTGCCGCATAATTTGCAGCGTCGTTCAAGTTCTTCTTCGCCGCTGCTCGCGACCGCGTTGCTCGTGATCCGGAGCGGATGAGCTGAATCACGAATGCGCTGCCGCGCAGCTTCAAGAAGTTCATTGCCCACGTCGCGCGGATAGATATCGCAGACGGCTTCTCCATACTGTTTGACGACATCGACCAATCTCATCGCGTCGAATATCGGTTTCTTGAAGACCGAATGCAGCATCTCGACGACAAATTCCGCGGGCGTTTTATCATCGTCGTGGAAGCTTACCTGAAGGTAGCCGGCTTCGGTGTGAACGTCGCTCATTAGACGATGCCCCTGCTTACTGGCGATCAGCCCGATCGCGTTCTTTAAAATATGGAACATAACAGGAACAAAGTCGAGTCCCGTTAAAGGGGTTATCTTATTAATTCTTGGGTAGGTTGCCTGTCGATGTCCGCATCGACGATGCTGCGCGGCCAACAGAAAGCGAAGCCCCATGAGCGAGCGACTTCAGACGCTGAAAAAGGCGCGCGAGCGCATGACCGAGGACCGCGACGCCTTTGCCAAAGTGCTTGCGGCCCCCTTTGATCGCGACAAGGCCGAGCGGGGCGCGGCTTAAATTCATCGAGACCCAGGGGCTGATCGACGCGATTGATCGCGCCATTGCGGGCGAGCCCGCCGCAACGGAGGCCGCCTCTTTGCCTTAACCCGGTGACGCCGCCGGTCCCGGCAATTCCGGCAAAGCATCAAGATGGCAGGCCGCCCATTGGCCGTCTTCCCGCGATCGAAGTTCCGGCTCTTCGCTCCGGCAGCGATCGAACACGTACGGACATCGGGTGTGAAAGCGGCATCCGCTGGGCGGATTGATCGGGCTTGGCACGTCGCCCTTCAGGATGATCGGGTTGCGCGCGGCGCCCGGCTCGGGGATCGGCACGGCCGATAACAACGCCTTCGTATAAGGATGCTTCGGCGCGGTGAAGATCTGCTGACGGCTCGCCATCTCCACGATCTTGCCGAGATACATCACCGCAACGCGGTGCGTCATGTGCTCGACGATAGCGAGATCATGGCTGATGAACAGCAGTGCGAGGCCGAATTTCTGCTGCAGGTCCTGCAGCAGGTTGACGATCTGCGCCTTGACCGAGACATCCAGCGCCGAAACCGCCTCGTCGCAGACGATCAATTCGGGCTCGGCCGCGAGCGCCCGCGCGATGCAGATGCGCTGCCGCTGGCCGCCGGAGAATTCATGCGGCCGACGGCCCAGCGCGTCGCGCGGCAGGCGCACGATATCCATCAACTGCGCCAGCCGTGCCTCGAGTTCGGCTTTGGATTTCGCTAGGCTGAAATTGCGAATCGGCTCGGCCAGGATATCGCGCACCCGCATCCGCGGATTGAGACTCGAGAACGGATCCTGGAACACCACCTGCACGCGCCGGCGCATGCTGTGTAGCTTGTCGGCTGAGAGATCGTCGATGCGTTTGCCGTCCAGCACCACCTGACCTGACGTGATGTCGAACAGCGCGCAGGATACGCGCGGCCGACCGTTGACTTGCCACAACCGGACTCGCCGACCAGCGACAGCGTCTCGCCCCGCTTGACCTCAAAGGACACGCCGTCGACGGCATAGACCCAGCCGGACGTGCGGCTGAACAGGCCGCCACGCACCGGAAAATGCTTCTTGAGGTCGTTGACCTGCAGCAGAGGGAGGTTCATGCGGCGCTCGCCTCTTTGGCCGCGTAATGGCACGCGGCGGTGTGGCGAGGTGCTTTCTCTTCGAGTCCCGGTGCAACTGGCGACAGAGATCGGTCGCCAGCGCGCACCGTCCGGCAAAGGCGCAGCCCTCGATGCGCATCTTGAGGCTCGGTACTTGCCCGGGAATTTCCGCAAGACGTCTTGCTGCGCCGATGAGAGAGGAGCCGAGCTTGGGCACTGCGCCGAGCAAGCCCTGTGTGTAGGGATGACGGGGCGAGCGAAACAATTCGGCCACCGGCGCCTCTTCAACCTGGCGGCCGGCATACATCACCATCACGCGCTCGGCGATCTCGGCCACCACGCCGAGATCGTGGGTGATCAGGATCACCGCTGCGCCGACGCGGCGCTTGAGGTCGAGCATCAATTGCAGGATCTGCGCCTGGATCGTGACGTCCAGCGCCGTGGTCGGCTCGTCCGCGATCAGGAGTTTTGGATTGCAGGCCAGTGAAATCGCGATCATCACGCGCTGGCGCATGCCGCCGGAAAGCTGATGCGGATATTCGTGCACGCGCCGCGCCGGCTCGGGAATACCCACCAGTGTCAGCATCTCGATGGCGGTGGGCCTCGGCGGCTTGCTTGTCGAGGCCCTGATGCAACCGTAACGTCTCGCCGATCTGACGGCCGACGCTGAGCACCGGATTGAGGCTCGACATCGGCTCCTGGAAGATCATCGAGATGTCGTTGCCGCGGATGGCGCGCATTTCCTGTTCGGAGAGTTGCAAGCAGGTCCTTGCCCTGGAAGCGAATCGAGCCCGCGATCTTGCCGGGGGGCTCAGGGATCAGCCGCATCAGCGACATCGAGGTGACGGACTTGCCGCAGCCGGATTCGCCGACGATCGCCAGCGTCTCGCCTTCATTGACGACGATCGCCAGCGTCTCGCCTTCATTGACATGGAAGGAGACGCCGTCGACCGCCCGGTTGATCCCCTCGGGGGTCCGGAAATGGGTCTGCAGGTTTTCGACTTCGAGCAAGGCCATCGTCTACAGGCTCTTCGCCATGCGGGGATCGAGCGCATCCCGCAGCCCGTCGCCGAGCAGATTGACGGCGAGCACCGTGACCGACAGGAACGCCGCAGGGAAGAACACGATGTAGGGTTTGACCTGCCACAACGCGCGGCCTTCGGCCATGATGTTGCCCCACGACGGAATGGTCGGCGGCGTACCGGCACCGATGAAGGACAGAATGGATTCCACGATCATCGCGCTGGCGCAGACATAAGTCGCCTGCACCAGCATCGGCGCCAGCGTGTTGGGCAGGATGTGGCGCAGGATGATCATCGGCGTTCGCGTGCCGGAAGCGATCGCGCCATCGACGTAGGGTTGCTCGCGCAGCGACAGCACGACGCCGCGCACCAGACGTGCGACGCGCGGGATTTCGGCGATCGTGATGGCTACAATGACATTGCCGACGCTGCCGCGTGTCAGTGCCATCAGCGCCACCGCGAGCAGGATCGGCGGAATCGACATCAGCCCGTCGATAAACCGCATGATGATGCTGTCGGCCCATCGCACGAAACCCGAAACGAGGCCGATGGTGAGACCGGCGAACGAAGCCAACGCGGCGACCGAAAGGCCGACCGTGAGCGAGACCCGCGATCCATAGAGCACACGCGAATAAATGTCGCGGCCCAATAAATCCGTGCCGAACCAGAAATCCGCCGATGGCGCACGCGTGCGTTTGGCAGGCGCGATCGCGGTGGGATCGACGGTCCCGAGATAGGGCGCGAAGATCCCGATCAGGATCAGGCACAGCAACAGCGCGCCGCCGATCGCGACCGTCGGATTGTTGCGCAGGAAGCCAAGCACGCCGCGCCGGACTTTTGCTGGCAACATCAAATCGGGCAATTGCCGGGCGATGGCCAAGCCCGGAGGAATCTCCACGGAGTTGGTGGTCGTGATGGTCAATAGCGGATCCTCGGATCGACCAGCGTGTAGGTGACATCGACCATCAGGTTGACCAGCGTGTAGAGGAAGCTGAACATCAGCACGATGCCCTGGATGACGGGATAGTCGCGGCGCAGGATCGCATCGACGGTCAGGCGGCCGAGGCCCGGAATAGCGAACACGCTTTCGGTCACCACTGCGCCGCCGATCAGCAAAGCGATGCCGATGCCGATCACGGTGACGATCGGGACGGCGGCGTTTTTCAGCGCATGCACGAACAGGATGCTGCGTTGCCCCAAGCCCTTGGCGCGGGCGGTGCGGATATAATCCTGCTGCAGCACCTCAAGCATCGAGGCGCGGGTAATGCGCGCGATCAGTGCGATATAGACGCAGCCGAGCGCAATCGCCGGGAGGATCAGGTTCTCAAACCACGGCCAGAAGCCCGCGGACAGCGGCTTGTAGCCCTGCACCGGAAGCCATTCCAGTTCGAGCGCGAACACGTAAGCGAGCACATATCCGACCACAAACACCGGCAATGAGAAACCGAACACAGCGAATGTCATGATGGCGCGGTCGATCCAGCTTCCCGCTTTCCAGGCCGCGACCACGCCGAGCGGCACGGCGATCACGATGGTCAGTACGAGGGTAATGGTCATCAGCGAAAGCGTCGGCTCGATCCGCTGCGCGATCAGGGCCGAGACCGGCAAATTGGTGAAAATCGAGGTACCGAGATCGCCGTGCAGGATTCGCCACAGCCAGGTCCAGAACTGCACCAGAAACGGCTGATCGAGACCGAGGCTCTGACGAATTCGCTCAACGTCGGCGGGGCTTGCCTGATCGCCTGCGATCACCGCGGCCGGATCGCCCGGCGCAATATAAAGCAGGCTGAAGACGAAAAACGCGACGATCGCCATCACGGGCATGGTCGCGAGAACACGCCTGAGGATGTAGGAAACCATCTGGGTTCACCGCTTTGTCGTCACGCGGTCTTGGTGACGTCCCAGAAGAAGGGCAACGGCCCCTTTACGATTCCCGTGACGTTCTTGCGCCAGGCCGTGTAGCTGAGGAAGAAGCCGGTGGGCGCGTAAATAACGTCTTCCATGGCGGCCTTGTTGAGGCGGGCGACGGCGGTCTTTTCCTCATCGAGATTCTTGGCGTCGAACCACGCCGTGACTTCCTTCTCGACAGCGTCGCTGGTCGGCCAGCCCCACCATGACTTGTCGCCATTGCCGCGAATGCCGGCATAGCCTGCGGGACTGAGACAGTCGGCGCCGGCATGCCAGGTATGGAACATCTCCCAGCCGCCCTGGCCCGCGGGCGCCTTCTGGGCGCGGCGCGAACCGACCGTACCCCAATCGGTCGCGACGAAATCGACATTCATGCCCATCTGCTTCAATAGATCGGCGGTAACATCGCCCTGCGCCTTGGTGATCGGTTGATCCTGCGCCACGATGCAGGACACCGGCTGGTTGGTATAGCCGCTCTCGGCGAGAAGTTTTTTCGCTGCCGCGAATCGCGCTTGCCTTTGAGAATTTCGCCGCCGTCTTCGCTGTACAGCGGCGTACCCGGCGTGAAGAAACTCGGTAGCGGCTTCCAGAGCGCGTTATCGTCCCCGACGATCGCGCGCATATAGTCTTCCTGGTTCAGCGCCGTCAGCACGGCGCGCCGCGCCTTCACATCGTTGAACGGACGGATGCAGATGGTTCATCCGGAACACGCCGATATTCCCGAGAGGATCGGCGATATCGACGGCGATGTTGCGGTTCTTCTTGAGCACCGGAACGAGATCGGCGATCGGATTTTCCCACCAATCGATCTCACCATTTTGTAGCGCAGCCGCCGCTGTCGCCGGATCGGGAATCACCACCCATTCGATGCGGTCGATCAGCATTTGCTTGCCGCCGCAAGCCATGACGCCTTTTCCTGGCGCGGCACATAATCGGTGAATTTTTCGAATACCGACTTGGCGCCGGCACCCATTCGCTCCTGACGAATTTCATCGGGCCCGAACCGACATATTCGGTGATCTGCTTGAACGGATCGGTCTTGGCGATGCGCTCCGGCATGATGAAGGTACAGGGCGCATTGTTCTTGCCCAGCGCCAGCAGCATCTTCGGATAAGGTTTTTTCAGCGTCCATTTGAAGGTCTTGTCATCGACCGCAACGAGGTCGTTCTGGATCGCCTTGATCATGGTCCCCATCGGATCGCGGAATGACCAGCGCGTCAGGCTCGCCACCACGTCCTTGGCGAGCACCGGCTCGCCGTCGTGGAACTTCAGTCCGTCACGGAGGCGGAAGGTCCAGGTCAGGCCATCGCTGGAGACTTCCTCGCTCTCGACCATCTGGCGCTTCGGCTGCAGATTGGCATCGATGCCATAGAGCGTGTCCCACACCAGGGCTGCGGCATTGCGCACCACATATTGCGTTCCCCAGATCGGATCGAAATTCGCAAGGTCGGCCTGCGGCACAAAGCGCAGGGTGCGCGCCGCGGCGTTTTGGGAAAGCGCCGGCATCGAAAGCCCGCCTGTCGCCGCCAGGCTGCCTGCCCCGGCAATCCCTTCAACACGGTCCTGCGATCCATAGAACTCTCCACTATCGGCTTGTTGGGGTGATTGCCGCCCGGTTCATTCGCCGAAGGTTCGGCGGTAAACGCGATGAAACGAGCGAATTCAGTCTGATGCCAACGGTCCCTTTTGCTTGCAAATGGTATGCCAGTGCGGACGCGCTCCGCCACGAAATACGGGCGGAATAGGTATCTGGAGCGATCAACTTTTTGATCGGATCACATCGATTGTCACGGTCTAGCCTGCGAGTTGCTTGAATTGCGAAGACGGCTGCGGATGCCACCAGCGGCCGCCGATCACGACGCCCTCGGACACGATCCTGCGGTCGCCGATCAGGTGCTCGCCGACGACGTCGACATAATCGAACTTGCCCTCCTTGATTGAAATGAGCGTGGCGTCGCCGACGCTGCCCGGCTTGAGGCTGCCGAGTTCGGGACGCCGCAGCGCCATCGCCGCATTGACCGTCGAGGCCGCGACCACATCGGAGAGCGGCATGCCCATGCACAGGAACTTGGACATCGTAGTTACCTGATCGAAGGCTGGCCCGTTGATGCAGAGGATATGCACGTCCGAGGAGATGGTGTCGGGATAGAAGCCGTTGGCGAGCATCGCCCGCGCCGTCTTGAAAGCGAACGAACCCTTGCCGTGGCCGATGTCAAAGAACACGCCGCGTTCGCGCGCCTCCAGTACGACCTTCTTCACGGTGCCTTGTGCGGTAGCCGGCGAATTGGGAAACGGCCGGAACGCATGGGTCAGAACATCGCCCGGACGCAGCAGTGAAACCACTTCCTCATAGCTCGGCGGCGGATGGTCGATATGCGCCATCACGGGCATGCCGACTTGCTCGGCGACTTCGAGCGCGATCTGCAGCGGCACAATCCCCGAAGTGCCCGAGGAGTTGCGTCCGACCCGCACTTTGATACCGACAATGAGATCGCGGTTCGCATCGGCGACCTCCGCGGCGTCGATCGGATTCATCAGTCGGATTTCTTCGCTCTCGCCGACCATGACCCGATGCGAATAGCCATAGATGCCGGCATGCGAGACATGCAGATAAGCGAGAATGCGAACCTGGCTCGGCTCGATCACATGTTTGCGAAAGCCCGCGAAATTGCCCGGGCCGGCGCTGCCGGTGTCGATCGCCGTAGTAACGCCCGAGGTGCGGCAGAATTCCTCGGCATCGATGCCGATCGAGGTGCCGCCCCCAGTAAACATGGGTATGCAGATCGATCAGGCCGGGGGTGACGATGTAACCCGACGCGTCCCCGCACATCAGTTCCCGGATCGGTCTTGAGCGCATTGCCGACCATGGCGACCTTGCCGCCGGTGAAAGCGACATCCGTGACGGCATCGAGCTTCTGGGAAGGGTCGATCACCCGGCCGCCGCGCAGGATCAGGTCGAAAGGCATAATCGCAGTCTCCGGATACGGGGGTGAAGGAAGCGGGGAGGGGCGCCGGGGAATAGTTTTGCAAATCCTTGCAGCTCTGTCTCCCGCTGTCTTGCGGCACCGCCGTCGGGGCGATCAAAACCGCGTTGACGAAAGCTTGAGGGGAACCAGACGCGGCCGGATGATGTTAGGATGTGATATGCAATGAAAAGGAGGACGCCATGAAAATATTGGCCGTCGGTTGCATCGTTCTCTCGACACTTTTCTCAAGCGCGGCGTATAGCCGTGGCGGTGGTGGTTCGGGATCGCATCATTCGAGCATGACAGGCGGGGCGTTCGGCACCCAGCCGACCGCGCCGGGTACCAATTCCGCCGGCACGGCGCTTTCCGGCGGCGGGTCAAGCTTTGTCGGTGGTCCCCCGCTCGGTACCGGCAACCCCGCGGTGGATGCGGAAGATCGCAAGGTCTCCCGCATCGTGTCGTCGATCTGCAAGGGTTGTTGACTGCAGGTTTCCTAAACTGGCTTTATTTAACGGTGCACGCGTCCGTGACTGGCGACGATTGTCGGGCGTGCTTTATTCGATCTTGATGCCGGCGAACTTGACGACCTTTTCCCATTTTTCGGTCTCGGCCGCGATCATCGCGCCGAATTCTTCCGGCGTGGCGATCACCGGGGTCGCCGCCGAGTTCGACCAGGCGCTTCTTCACTTCGGGGTCGGCCAGCACCGCGTTGATTTCCTTGTTCAGCTTGGCGATGATCTCCGGCGGGGTCTTCTTCGGCGGCCCATGCCGAACAGCGCGCTCGCTTCATAGCCCGGGACGGTCTCGCCGACCGTGGGCACGTCGGGCAGTTCCGGCGAGCGCGTCGCGGTTGTCACGGCCAATGCGCGCAACGCGCCGCCACGGATATGCCCGATGATGGAGGGCATGTTGTCGAACATCACCTGGACGCGGTCGCCAAGCAGGTCGGTGGTCGCCGGTGCTGCGCCCCGGTAGGGCACATGCAGCATCTTCGCGCCGGTCATCGCCATGAACATTTCGCCGGACAGATGCACCGATGTGCCATTGCCCGACGAGGCGAGATTTACCTTGCCGGGATTGGCCTTCACATATTCGATGAATTCCGCGACGGTTTTCGCCTTGATGCCCGGGCTGACCGTCATGATGTTCGGTACGCGGTTAAACGCGGCGACCGGGCGATATCGCGGACGAAATTGAAGTTGAGATTGACGTAGAGCGATGCGTTGATGAAGTTGGCGGGATTGACCAGCAGCACCGTGTAACCGTCGGGATCGGCCTTGACCACGGTCTCGGTGCCGATGTTGTTGCCGGCGCCGGGCTTGTTCTCGATCACGAATTGCTGGCCGAGCCGTTCCGACAGCTTCTGTCCGACCAATCGGGCCACGATGTCGGTCGAGCCGCCGGCCGGATATCCGACAATGAAACGAACCGGCCTTGTCGGGTAGTCCAGGGCGAAGGCGCTGCCGACCGGCAAGGCAAGCGACAAGGCAAGCGCCGAGAAACCAAGTGCGGCCAGACCCATCGCGGCGCGGCGTGATGCCAAGTGGTTCCTACTCATAAGCGGCTTCTCCCTGTCATTTCCCAACCGCTTTGCGCGGCTCGATCTTGTTGAATTAACGGCGGCCCGCGTTGTAACAAACAAAATGTGACGCGGCCAGCGCGGCACATGCGTACGAATCTGCGACGAAAGGATAGGCTATGTCTGTCAAAGTCAACGCGCTCGATCATCTCGTGATCAATGTCGCCGACGTGGCGCGCTCCGCGCAATGGTACCACAGGGTTCTCGGCATGGAGATCATTGTGTCCGAGCCGGGCTCGGGCAGGCCGAAGCGAACATCGCTGATGTTCGGCAACCAGAAAATCAATGTGCGGCCGCTCAGTGCCGACAAGGTCGAGTGGTTTACCGCGGATCATGAAGCCGCCGGCAGCGACGACCTGTGTTTTCTGACCTCAAGCCCGCCGGAACAGGTGGTCGCGCATCTCAAGGCGTGCGGGGTCGCAATCGAGGACGGCCCGGGGCCAAGACAGGGCGCGCGCGGCACGCTGCGGTCGGTCTATTGCAGGGATCCCGATGGGAGTCTGATTGAGATCGCGTCGTATGAGGGCGAGGTGGAGTAGCGGCGAAATAGAAACGTCATTCCGGGGCGATGCAAAGCATCGAACCCGGAATCTCGAGATTCCGGGTCTGGTCCTGCGGACCATCCCGGAATGACGGAGGTTCAACCAATCAATAAGACCCCAGCGTCACCGGGCGGAACGCGTGCAGCAGGTGCTGGTCGAGCTTGCCGTGCATCTTTTCCATGATCGCGAAGGCATTGGCGTGCGTGAACGGTAGCCGGTAGGCGCGTTGCTCCACCAGTGCGGCGTAGATATCCACGATCGTGGTCAGGCGCACGATGTCGCTGATCTGATTGCCGTGCAAACCGTCGGGATATCCGGTGCCGTCGAGGAATTCATGATGGTGCAGCACCACATCCAGCATCTCCGGCGGGAAGCCGCCCTGGGCTTTGAGCGCGTCATAGCCGAGACGCGGATGTTTGCGGATTTCGGCCGTCTCCTCGCTCGATAGTTCGCTCGGCTTATCCAGAATGGCGACCGGAATGAACGCCTTGCCGACATCGTGCAGAAGCGCGGCCCGCGCCAGCCGGCGCTGATCGTCCTCGCGCATGCCAAGATGCTGCGCAAATGCGACGGAGAAGCCGGTGACGAACAGGCAGTGGCGATAGCTGGTGTTGTGATGGCAACCGACCGTCGTCAGCCATTCGCGCAAGGAAGAGTGCTTGATGGCCTTCAGGATCTTGTTTTCGGCCTTCACGATATCATCGAACCGCAACGGCACGCCCGCCGGCAGCTTGTCGAAGATCTTGACCATGACTTCGTGCGCGGCGACGACACCCCGGTTCAGGGTTTTGCCGCGATCCGTCGCGTCGAAGCCGGCGGTGTTTGGAAAGGCCGCGCTAATGCGGTGCAGGATGCCCTTTGCATCGAACGGCCGCGAGATCGTGTCGGTCGCGCCCAAGGCCCAGGCCTGCATCGAGCCGTGGTGCAACGCATCGGCCAGAACGAACAGCCGCGGCATCGCGCGGTAGGGCTCGCCGCGCAGCTTGTTGCGAACTATCTGCACGCTTTCGGCGGAACGCAGATTGATATCGACCACGATCCCCGAAAGATGGCTGGCGGGGGTGTCGGGAATCTCCGACGTAGGGATGGTGTCCACCTCGCTGACGGTTTGCAGAATGTTCGCCAGCTCACTGCTCTGATCGCTGCGATCGGACGCCAGCAACAGCCGGCGTTGGGGAGATGTTTTCGGTAGAGCTGACATGGAGCCTCGCTGGCCAACTAAAAGTGGCCGACAGCGAAATAACTAGCTTAAGAACATATTCCCGCGGATTAACAGAAGCGATGAACGCTTGTTGATGGGGAAGCGTAAAATTTGAAGCAGTGTTCTGACCGCCGTCGGTTCGGTGGAAAATTGCAGCAGTGATTTGCGAAGCTTAGTACGATTGCCAGGTGTGAGACGGCAATGATCTGGAGCCGGCGGGGAAACCATCGGACACAAAAAATCCGCCGGAGGGATGCCCCGGCGGATTGTTGTTGTTACCTGACGTGCGGCCGTCCTAGGCCTTCGTCATTCCCGCCTTCACCGCCTCTGCCGTGATCGGCAGCGAACGGACGCGGGCGCCCGAGGCGTTGAAGATCGCGTTGGCGAGCGCCGGTGCGATCACAGTCACCGCGGGTTCGCCGACACCCGTGGCTTTTTCACCATTGGCGATGACGCTGATGGCAACCTCCGGCATCTGACTCATGCGCAGTGGTGTGTAGGTATCGAAGTTGGTCTGTTCGATACCGCCATCCTTCAACGTCGCCTTTTCGTACAGAGCTAGCGACAGACCCCACAACGCCGCGCCCTCGACCTGGGCGCGGATATTGTCGGGATGCACCTGGGTGCCGACATCGGTGGCCACGGTCAGTTTCTTGACCTTGACCTCGCCGCTTGGCGCCACCGCGACATGGGCCACGCAGGCAGTCCAGCTTGCCGTTGCCCGTTCCTGCGACGACACGCAGGCCACGCCCATGCCTTCGCCTTTCGGCAACTGCTTCGAGCCGTAGCCGGCCATGCCCATGGCAGCGAGCAAGGTGTTGCGCAGGCGTTGCGCACCACCGGCATTGGCGCCCTTGCCGTCGAGCATGTCGATCCGGTATTGCGCCGGATCCTTGCCGGCCGCATGGGCGAGCTCATCGACCATGCTTTCGACCGCCCAGAAGGTCCAGCCCGGCGCCACCGACCGCAACTGACCCGACGGAGTGGCGTTGTGCGCCATCTCGTTGAGGATTGCGCGGACGTTATGATTGGGCACGGTATAGAAGAAATCCGCGCCATTCACGGTGAACCCGTCAAGTGCGCCCTTCTTGTCGACCGCAGGAGTGAGGAAATCGGGAATTCCCCAGCGCTTGGTCGGCCACGCACTGACCACATCGTGGTTCAGCGCGATCAGTTTGCCGTCGCCGTCCAGACCCGCCTTGACCTTCTGGAACGTCAGCGGACGCGAGAAGTCCATGGTCATGTCGTTTTCGCGGCTGTAGATGACCTTGACCGGCTTGCCGACGGCCTTCGCCGCCTGCACCGCCGGCACCATCATGTCGGCGTCCAGACGCCGGCCGAAGCCGCCGCCCAGCCACATCTGGTGCATCACGACAAATTTGGGATCGACTCCGGCGGCGCCGGCCGCGATCGCACCGGAGCGGGTCGCAAACTGGTTGCCGGAATAGAGGTGCCAGATATCGCCCTGCAATTGCGCCGTGGCGTTCATCGGTTCCAGCGGCGCATGGATGTTGATGTTGGTGGTGTATTCCGCCTCGAACACCTTTGCCGCCGTGCCGAACGCCGCCGCCGTATCGCCGTCCTTGACGAAGAACAGGCCGGAGTCGTCCAGCTTCTGCAATCGCTTGGCTTCGGTGAGCAGGGAGTCGCTCGACAGCTTGGCGTTCGGACCACCATCATAGGTGATCTTTAGCGCGTCCGCGGCCTTGCGGGCGTTGGCATAGGTGTTGGCGACTGCCACGACCCAGCCGGTGGTGGTGGCGGTCTTGTCGTCGAGGGTGACCGCCTTGATGAAGCCCGGTATTTTTTTGGCTTCGCTGTCATCGACCGACTTTACCGTAGCACCGTAGCGCACCGGCGGGGTCACGACCTTGCCGTAGACCATGCCCGGCAACATGACGTCGATGCCGTATTTGGCGGTCCCGTTGGTCTTTGAGGGGATGTCGAGCTGCGGAACCGAAACACCGATCATGGTGTATTGGTCCGCGGTCTTGAGCTTGATCGCCTTCAGTTCATCGGGCGTAAAGGTCTTGGTGGCCTTGCCGCTCTTGACGATGTCCGCAAACGTCATCGACTTCTTCGACTTCGGATGCGTAATCGTCGATTCCCTGACGACGAGTTCGCCGGCGGGGACGCCCATCCCGGCGGCCGCGGCTTCCGTCAATGCCATGCGTCCGGCGGCACCCGCGCGGCTCATCGCATCGTAGTTCATCATCGTGCTCCAGCTGCCGCCGGTAATCTGCGCGCCGAGCACGGGATCATTGAACTTCGGGTCGTTGGAGGCAAGCTGAACCCGCATGTCCTTCCAGCTCGCGCCGAGTTCTTCGGCGATGATCTGCGCCATGGTCGAGGCAATGTGCTGGCCCATGTCGGCCTTGCCGCAGGTCACGGTCACAATCCCGTCCGGTGCGATCGAATACCAGACGCTGGGATCGAAATTGCCGGTTGCAGCGAACGCTTGATCAGCACCAAGCAGGCCGGGGACAGCGGAGTAGCCGAGCGCGAGACCTGCCGCAGCGCTGCCGACGAGGAACGAACGGCGGCTGAGATCGGCGGGTTCAGCGTGTGTAACCTTCACGTGCGTATTCATGTGGGCCTCCGATCGCCAGCGTTGGATGCGGTGCGCATATCGGCGGCGGCGCGCATGATTGCTTTCTGAATGCGCGAATAGGTCATGCAGCGGCAGAGATTGCCGTCCATGTGCGCGACGACTTCATCCTTGGTCGGATTTGAATTCTTGGCGAGCAGCGAGGCTGCCTGCATGATCTGTCCGGATTGACAGTAGCCACATTGCGGAACCTGCTCGGCGATCCATGCTTTCTGCAACGGATGGTCGCCCTTGACGGCGAGACCTTCGATGGTAGTGATTTTCTTGCCGACGGCATCGCTGACAGCGGTCTGGCAGGATCGTACGGCTTCGCCGTTGACGTGAACGGTGCAGGCGCCACACAGTCCGGCACCGCAGCCGAACTTCGTGCCGGTCATTTGTAATTGTTCGCGGATCACCCATAGCAGCGGCGTATCGTTCGCCGCCTCGACGGACATATTCCGCCCATTGATATTGAGATTAGGCATTGTGTCTCTTCCCTCGCCGGTGAATGACACCGCTTACGGCGGCAACACTCTCTTGGTATGGGCTGGCACCCACCGGTCCGATGCCAGATAGTGCGCAGAATGATCGTGATCCGTTCTGGGGGCAATCCAATTTGGAATTGATCAAAAAAAATAAACTGCCAAATTGGTGTTGTGCATTGCGGCAATAACGCTGACATAATTTGTCGCTGGATTGGGTGTTTATTCCGTGCCGCGGCAGGGCCAGAACGACGCGAGTTCAAAGCAGAAGGTTGCATCATGAAGATATCGGTTGCTTCGGCATTTCTGGCTTTCGCGATGTTGGAGTCGCTTCCGGCCCCCGCCAATGCCGCGCCACCAGCGCCGGCTGGCGGTCCATACACGCCCTCCCTGATGACGATATGGCCTGACAACACGCCGCTGGCCTTCGGCATGAATGTCGAGGAAGTCTCACAGACCTTGGGAGTTCCGCTGCGCTATGTAAGCGGCCGCCGCGGCAGTGAAATCTACCTGGCGATCCGCGATACCAGCGGCATTATTCTATTCGCGCGCAGAGACCCGATCTATCTGCAGTTCCGCAGGGGCAGGCTGACCGGCTGGAAAGGCGAGAGCGGTTACAATCTGCCGTACCTGGTGTGGTAGACCGCAAGACTGAGAGTTTAGCGGCTTCAGACTTCCAAACCCTCCGCCAACGACTTCTCGTAACTCTAAAGCAAATGGATGACCCGTGGGACATGACATCAAGCTGACGGCTTCGGACAGTTTTCAACTCGGCGGCTACCGGGCGGATCCCCCGACCGCGCCCAAAGGGGCCGTCGTGGTGATCCAGGAAATTTTTGGCGTCAATCACCATATCCGTGCGGTTTGCGACCGCCTTGCCGGCGAGGGTTATGTCGCGATCGCGCCCGCGATCTTTGACCGCGTCGAGCCTAATTTCCAGTCCGGCTATTCGCCCGACGAAATCGCCGTCGCACGTAAATTCGTCGCCAATCCCGATTGGGCCGCGATGCTGCGCGACACCCAGGCGGCGATCGATGCTGTGAAGGATGTCGGGCCGGTCGGCA
The DNA here is from genome assembly GCA_037201505.1 of Bradyrhizobium sp. Taxonomy (GTDB): domain Bacteria; phylum Pseudomonadota; class Alphaproteobacteria; order Rhizobiales; family Xanthobacteraceae; genus Bradyrhizobium. The sequence continues at coordinate 69,761 of JBBCHO010000003.1, read as the reverse complement.
TTATCGGCTTTTGCCTCGGCGGCAGCGTTGCCTATGCCGCGGCCACCAAGCTGTCGGGCCTCTCAGCCGCGATCGGTTATTACGGCGGCGCCGTCGTTCGTTTCGCCGACGACAAGCCGCAAGTGCCGACGCAATTGCATTTCGGTGAAAAGGATGCGGGCATTCCGCTTAGCGATGTCGAGATCATCCGCGCCAAGCGGCCCGATGTCGAGATTTTCGTCTATCCGGGCGCGCAGCACGGCTTCCACTGCGACGAGCGGCCAAGCTACGACAAGGCCAGTGCTGACGTCGCTTGGCCGCGCAGTCTTGATTTCTTTGCCAAGCATTTGAAGAAGTAGAGTCTAACCGTCATTCCGGGACACGCGTCTTCGCGTGGGCCCGGAATCCATACTCACGATCGTGGTTATGGATTCTCCGAGGCGCAATTGCGAATCGTAGTTCGCCGCTTCGCGCCGCCCCGGAATGACGAAAGGTAAGATGATTTAAAAACCAGCGTTCGCCCACCAGCACAGTATCGCCAGGACTGATCGCGGTGCCGAGCGGCACCACATAGCGCGTCGAGCCGGAACTGTCGGTGTGGGTCAGCGTCACCTGGTCGCGCTTGGCGCGGGGCGAGAAGCCGCCGGCAATCGCGACAGCACTCTCGACGCTCATATTGGGGACGTAGGGATATTGGCCAGGCGCCGCAACTTCGCCGAGAATGAAGAACGGCCGGTAGGATTCGATCTCGACGGCCACCGATGGTTCGCGGATGTAACCGTTGCGCAGCCGTCCGGAGATTTCGGCAGCCAATCCTGCCGGCGTTCGTCCGCGCGCCGGCACCGAGCCGATCAGCGGCATGGTGATGGAGCCGCCGGCATCGATCGCATAGGTGTTGGTGAGGCCTTCCTGGCCATAGACCACGACCCGCAATTTATTCGCCGGCGTCGAGCCGGTAGGCGGCATCGTAGGCCACCGGCATCGGCGCTGCCGCATAGGCGGCCTGAGGCGGCGCATATTGCGCGGGTTGAGGCTGGGCATAAGCGCGCCGTGGTGCGGAGAAACTGGCATTCAGCGCGGCGATGGCGCCGCCGGAATTGCTGGGCGGGGCGGTGGTAGCTACCGGAGCCGGATAATAGACCGGCTGGCCGTAAGCCATCGCATCGAGGTCGCTGCGCGGCTGAGCGGTCGCGACCGGCGAGTTCGAGTGCACGCAGCCCGACAAAGCGAGCGCGGTCATGGCAGTAATGATCGGCAATCGAAACGCGCGCGCAACCCGCACCGGAGCCATCCCCTCAAGCGAGACAGCTTCAGTCTTGCACCGGTTATGGTTAACAAAGGGTTTTTTGCCCCACCTGGGCGAAGCGATTGCGCAAATGGAAGGCCGCCGCCGGCCTTCCATCCCAATGCAAAGCGATCAGGCCGCGCTGACGCCGGCGCCGATCGGGCACGACACGCCGGTGCCGCCAAGCCCGCAATAGCCGGCCGGGTTCTTGGCCAGATATTGCTGGTGGTAGTCCTCGGCAAAATAAAACTCACCCGACGGCGCGATCTCGGTGGTGATGGTGCCGAGGCGCTTTGCCGATAGGGCCTTTTGATAGGCCGCCTTCGACGCGTCGGCTGCCTTTTGCTGCGCGTCATTGAACGTGTAGATCGCGGACCGATACTGGGTGCCGGCGTCATTGCCCTGGCGCATGCCCTGGGTCGGGTTGTGACTCTCCCAGAATGTCTTGAGCAGTTGCTCGTACGAGATCACCTTGGGATCGAACACCACCAGTACCGCTTCGGTGTGACCGGTGCGGCCCGAACATACCTCTTCATAGGTGGGATTTTGGGTGTGGCCGCCGGCATAGCCTACCGCTGTCGTATAGATGCCGTCGCCGAGTTCCCAGAATTTACGCTCCGCGCCCCAGAAGCAGCCGAGCCCGAACACCGCCTGCTCCAGGCCTGCGGGATAAGGTGGCTGCACGCGATGGCCGTTGACGAAATGGCGGACAGACGTCGGCATCGGCTTTGTGCGCCGGGGTAGCGCCTCGGCGGCGCTCGGCAGTGCGGTGGTTTTGCGCATGAACAACATGGATGACCTCCCTGCGAGATGCATTCGTATGGCGTCAGGAATGGTGGGGTTTGATATAGGTCTCTACGCAGAGAACGGCAGCTCTGTTACGCCGGGCCGTGATTTATAAACCCGGCCACGTCTTTAAACTTGGCAACCCTTTAAGCTTGGCAGCGCTGGCGGGTCAGTTCCGCGAATAGCCGATCAGGGGTTTGCGGGGCCGGAACAGCAGCATCAGCACGATGCCCAATATACCCATCACGGCAAAAACCGGCTGGTCGAGAAGGATCTTCACGACGCCGTTCCAGAGCCAGGGCGCGTGGCCCTCCACCCAGGCCCGAAACGCCTGCTGGCTGGTTTGATGGACATCGTTCCAGAACTGGCCAAACCGGGTAAACCGCAGGGTCTGATCGGCGACCCAGCGGGCCCCGTCATAGACCATGAAGATAAATCCGCCGGCCAGCAGCAATAGCCCCACAAGGCGGAAGAAACCGCGGATCATGCGTCACCTTACATATAAAGCGCCGGAAAGCGCAGTCAGCCCTTAACGGGGCGGTGTAGGAAATTCAACCTCATCAGCAACTTATCGGCATTTTCGCGGCCGGTCTTCCGGTCCCGAGCAGGCCGGAAGGCGTTGACGCTGCAAACCGCGCCCTCTATAAGACCAGCAATGGTGGCGGGCGCAATCCCGCCGCCGATGTTCTTTGAGCGACGCCGCCAGTTGAGTCCCTGGGCTCCAAGAGTGGCTTTCTTGCAGAGCACCCGGAAAACAATCAGCGTCGGTTACGTGGTTGAACTGTCGTCGGCAGGCGCAGGCCTGACCACCCGCGATCGATCACCGTCGAAGGACATTTGAGAACATGGCCAATACTACTTCCGCCAAGAAGGCGACCCGCAAGATTGCCCGCCGCACCATCATCAACAAGTCGCGCCGCACCCAGATGCGTGGTGCGGTTCGTACCGTCGAAGAAGCGATCAAGAGCGGCGATCGCGACGCGGCGCTGAAGGCGATGGCGCATGCCGAGCCGGAACTGATGCAGGCAGCGCAGCGCAACATCATTCACAAGAACAATGCGAGCCGCAAAGTTTCGCGGTTGGCCCACCAGATCGCCAAGCTCGCCAAGTAACAAGCTCGCCAAGTAACAAGCTCGACAAGTAAGTTGAGTTAACCAAGCTGAAGCTGATTGAGCTGGAGCCAGGAGCTCAAGCCGGGAGCGGAAGCCAGGTGAGATGAACGAACAGGTGAGCTGAACGAAACAGACATTCGTCAAAAGCCCGGCTGTGCCGGGCTTTTTTATTGCCGGCTCTCTTGTTGCCAGACTTTTCTTTTCCGGACCTTTGATTCCCAGGCTCGCTTTATTTCTGATGACGCTGTCATACTTCGCGGGCAGTGGCTTGCTGTGCGGTTATGAAACTTTCGGCGTTCCGTATTTCTACTGAGGACATTCCGCAATGCGGACTGTTGCTGACGACGATGGCTGTGACGATTTGGCCAACAATCGTTGATCCGCCGCGCTTTTGAAATAGCAACAGCGACTGCGTCGCAGCATTCAACGGGCTTGAAGGGTTACCCTGTAGCGACGAGCAAAAAAAAACGCGCTTGCGTAGTCACTTATCGGCATAGCGGGCAGCAGTTGTTCGAAAAATCCCTTCCGCCCCACACCAACGTAAATATTTTATGAATTTATTTTGGGCAATCGTACGAAATATGACAGCGGTCCGGCATTTCGAATCTGTGCACAGATTCAAAACCTTGCCGCTTTGCGCGAAAAACCGCTGCCCCGATTTGGCGAACCGAAGTTGTTTTTGCCGGCACCCGCGCTGAATCATTTTCGTTGCGAGAAATGGGGCATGATGTATCTCTTAGAACGTTCGCGGCGCCCACGGCTCTTCAGACCAGCGCGGTTTAAGGATCGGGGCGGACGTGCAAATCGGCGGCGGTGTGCGCGTTGGCGACGCTTTCCAAGCGATTGTCGAGTTCAAACTCATAGCAATATGAGAATGGCTAGTCTGTGTCGAAATTTCTCAAGCGGGGCGCTTGCGTCTCGTCGGTTTCAAACAAGAGAGATACGCATCAGACAGTCACGACGGCGCGGAAGCGGAGCACGTGAGCGGGCTGGAATGAGCGGGCGGAGCGGAGTGGCGTAACGGCTGGACTATTTGGGTTTCAGGCGTAGCCGATCGAATTTAGAAATATCTGGAATGACAACTTGCCGGGAGCAATCACGGCAGGAGGGGGAGGTCGTATGTCTTACGCAATCAGCGCGGTTTTCAATCAAATGCTATTTTCGGACAATGCCGAACTGAGCCTCCTGGATACAACGGCACACGTCCTCCCGCGCGGACTCCGGACAAGCCGTCGAGTACGCGCTGACCTCGCGGACACTTCATCTTTCAGCCGATGATTTCACCAGACGGCGTTTTGCCGAACGGCTGGTCTATGTCTGACAGACGAAGTCCCGCTTGAGGTCACCCGCCGCGGAACTCCACACGGCGGTTTCACCATCACTATTACTCCTTACAGAGAAGTTCTCAGGCAATGGACAATATGGAACAGGATCGCTGGTCACGCGTGAAGGGTCGGCTGCGCTCGAGCGTGGGAGAAGACGTCTACACAAGCTGGTTTGCTCGTATGGATCTGGAAAGCGTCCAGCCGGAAAGCGTCCACCTCTCGGTTCCGACACGATTCCTCAAGAGCTGGATCCAGGCGCATTATGCCGAGCGCGTTCTCACCTGCTGGCAGGCCGAGATGCCGGAAGTGCATCGGATCGACCTCACCGTGCGCACCGCGATGCGCTGTGCGGTGCCCGCCAAGGAGACCGCTGCGCCGCTCGATGCGCGCCGCACCGAGCGGCCGATGGCCGTCCCGCGCCGGAACTGCGCGCGACCGCGATCGCGCCGGTATCCGCCAGCCATGATGCGCTCGGCGGTTCGCCGCTCGATCCGCGCCTGACCTTCGGCAGCTTCGTGATCGGCCGCTCCAATACGCTGGCCCATGCCGCCGCGCGTCAGGTCGCGGAAGGCCGCCGCGGCGACAGCGTGATGTTCAATCCGCTCTATATCCATGCCGGCGTTGGCCTCGGCAAAACCCATCTGTTGCAGGCGGTGACCTGGGCCGGCAATTCCGGCAGTGAGCGCAAGGTGCTTTATCTCACCGCGGAAAAATTCATGTACGGCTTCGTCGCGGCGCTGAAGACGCAGACCGCGCTGGCATTCAAGGAGGCGTTGCGCGGCATCGACGTGCTTGTCATCGACGATCTGCAGTTCCTGCAGGGCAAATCGACCCAGGCCGAGTTCTGTCACACGCTCAATGCGCTGATCGATGCCGGCCGTCAGGTGGTGATCGCGGCGGACCGTCCGCCGTCCGACCTTGAAAGCCTCGATGATCGCGTGCGCTCGCGTTTGGCAGGAGGTCTCGTGGTCGAAATGGGATCGCTCGGCGAAGAATTGCGGCTGGGCATCCTCAAGTCGCGGGTCGCCGCCGCTCGCGCGCATCATGCGAGCTTCGATGTGCCGGCGCCGGTGCTGGATTATCTCGCCCGCACCATCACCCATAATGGCCGCGATCTCGAGGGCGCTATCAATCGTCTGCTGGCGCACAGCAAACTGAACGCGCAGCCGGTCACGCTGGAAATGGCCGAGCGCGAAGTGCGCGACCTGATCCGTCCGCAGGAACCCAAGCGCATCAAGATCGAGGACATCCAACGGGTGGTGGCCCGCCAATACAATGTCAGCCGCTCCGATTTGCTGTCGTCGCGCCGTACCCGCCAATGTGGTTCGCCCGCGTCAGGTCGCGATGTATCTGGCGAAAACCCTGACGCTGCGCTCATTGCCCGAAATCGGCCGCCGGTTCGGCGGACGCGATCACACCACGGTGCTGCACGCCGTGCGCAAGATCGAGGCGCTGGTGAACAAGGATGTTTCGCTTTCCGAAGAGGTCGAATCGCTCAAGCGCCAATTGCAGAGCGAGTAAGCGCCCGCCAGGGTTCCGGCGAAGACGCCATTGACCCGTCGTCCCGGCGAAGGCCGGGACCGGTGCTTTCTTTTGCGCCAGCCAATGCGTGAGGTTGCAGTCCGGCGCTGGTCGGGGCCGCTGCCGGTACGTCGTATTTCCTTGGTATTTCTCTTGGAATTTCCTCGCAAAACGTGGGGAACGGCGTGACGCATCTCTTGCGCTGGCGGGCCATCCGCGCCACCTTGCTGTCCCCCCACGGGTTTGGTCAAATCCAGTCTTGATCGGGCTTTTCGGGTTTCAAATGCCGCGGCGCGCCTTCGGGGCCGCCCGGCTTTTCCATCTTCGGATCAGGCGGGTATTGCAATGAAGGTTACCGTCGAACGCGCGCAACTCCTGAAATCGCTGGGCCACGTCCACCGCGTGGTCGAGCGCCGCAACACCATTCCGATCCTCGGTAACGTGCTGATCCGCGCCGAAAACTCGCGGCTGTCGCTCAAGGCGGACCGATCTCGACCTTGAGGTCACGGAAACGCTGGCGGCGGAAACCGGAACCGCGGGTTCGACCACCGTGCCGGCGCACATGTTTTACGACATCGTCCGCAAATTGCCCGATGGCGCGCAGATCGTGTTGGAAGGCGACGGCGACCGCTCGGTGCTGGCGATCCGCGCCGGCCGTTCGCGCTTCACGCTGCAGACCCTGCCGGAAAACGATTTCCCGGATCTCGCCGCCGGCGACATGACGCATTCGTTCATGCTCGCCGCCGCCGACATGAAGCGGCTGATAGATCGCACGCAATTCGCGATCTCGACCGAGGAAACCCGTTATTATCTCAACGGCATCTATCTGCATTCGGCTGGCAGCGCCAAGGCGGCGACCCCTGCGCGCGGTCGCCACCGACGGCCATCGCCTGGCCCAGATCGATCTCGCGCTGCCCAAGGGCGCCGCCGGCATGCCGGGCGTGATCGTGCCGCGCAAAAACCGTCGGCGAAGTGCAGCGCCTGATCGAGGACAATGAGGGCCGAGGTCGGGCTTGAGCTGTCGCAGGGCAAAATCCGCTTTACCATCGGCAACGTGGTGCTGACCTCGAAACTGATCGACGGCACCTTTCCGGATTATGGCCGCGTGATCCCGCAGAACAACGACAAGGAACTCATCGTCGACAAGAAGGATTTCGAGGCTGCGGTCGACCGCGTCTCGACGATTTCGAGCGAGCGCGGCCGCGCCGTGAAACTGGCGCTGTCCGCTGGCAAGCTGATATTGTCGGTAACCAATCCGGATTCCGGCAGCGCGACCGAAGAACTCGAGGTCGAATACGCCTCCGACCCGCTCGATATCGGATTCAACTCGCGTTATTTGCTCGACATCGCAGCCCAGATCGAAGGCGAGGTTGCAGTGCTGCGGCTGGCCGACCCCGGTTCGCCCACGCTGGTGCAAGACAAGGATTCCAAGGGCGCACTCTACGTCCTGATGCCGATGCGGTGTAGTTTCCCCTCTCCCCTTGTGGGAGAGGGTGGCGCTCTGCCAACAAACCATGGCCGTCATACCCGCGAAGGCGGGTATCCAGTAATCGCCGGTGAGAACGAAGATCTTGAGCGGCACGGCGTACTGGATCATCCGCCTTCGCGGATGATGACCTCAGAAGTTGCGGCCAATCTTCCCGGCGCTTCAGCGCCGGCAATGACAACCGGCACATTATGACCGCCTCCCGCATTCATCGCCTCAGCCTTACCCATTTCCGCAACTATCGCGCGGCTGGCCTGGAGACGCGTGGCGATGTCGTGGTGCTGGTGGGACCCAACGGGGCCGGCAAGACCAATTGCATCGAAGCGATTTCGTTTTTGTCGCCGGGGCGGGGCTTGCGGCGCGCAACGCTTGACGATGTCGCCGACAATCAGGGCGACGGTTCGTGGGCGGTGTCCGCCGAGGTCGAAGGGGCGCTTGGGCTGGCGACGCTCGGCACCGCATTGATGCGCCCGGGAGTGAGGCGGCTGCCACAGCCGGCGCTGCCGGATCGATCGCGAGCCGGTGGGTTCGGCCACGGCGTTCGGCGATCATTTGCGCATGGTGTGGCTGACGCCCTCGATGGACGGGCTGTTTTTGGGCGCGGCGTCGGAGCGGCGGCGGTTTTTCGACCGGCTGGTGCTGGCGATCGACAGCGAGCATTCGGCGCGTGTGTCGGCGCTGGATCGTTCCTTGCGCTCACGCAACCGGCTGCTCGAAGTGCGCAATTACGATGACCACTGGTGCGACGCGATCGAGCGCGAAACCGCCGAACTCGCAGTCGCAGTGGCCGCGATGCGCGGTCAGACCGTGGCGAAACTCTCTGCGATGCTGCGCGCCCGCGGTGAAACATCTTCGTTCCCCTCCGCGCAGATCATGCTCGACGGCTGGATGGAAAACGCGTTGCTGTCGGAACCCGCCACCGCGGTCGAGGATCGCTACCGCGAAATCCTGCGCAGCAACCGTCCGCGCGACGCCATCGCCGGCCGCACCCTTGATGGCCCGCACTTGACGGATTTGCAGGTGATCTACGCGCCGAAAAACATGCCGGCCCGCGACGCCTCCACCGGCGAACAGAAGGCGCTTCTGATCGGCCTCGTGCTGGCGCACGCCACTCTGGTCACGGAGATGACCGGCATTACGCCGTTGTTGCTGCTCGACGAGGTCGTGGCTCATCTCGATCCCGGCAGGCGCCTGGCGTTGTTCGACGAGCTCGCCAGACTTGGCGCGCAGGTGTGGATGACCGGCGCCGATCCCGCGGCGTTCGCCGGCATCGGTGCGTCCGTGAGGTGTTCGGCGTCGATTCCGGTCAGATCGTTCGCCGCAGTTAACGCAACGGGCGTTCGCGAGCTTCAGGTGGCGATGTCAATTCGATGGTCTTGTCGGCGCTGAAGTTTGAGCGTGCAGCACGCTGCCGATGATGGATTGGATCAGAAAGATCGAACCCTTTTCGGTCAGGTGCAACTGATCGCTCGCTGAAATGTTTTTCGCGGTATCGCCGATCCGCGTTAGGCAACCGTCCGCGTTGCATAGGGCGTCCCACGCCGAAATGAACTCCGCACCCCAGCGGGGTGACTTTCGCGCGCAGGCGCGCTTCGGACGAGTCAGGAGTGGCGCGATCGGATCGTTCCGGGATCAGCCGGCGATGCAGCATGAAGTAGCGCAGCACCTCGTTCGGCAGCCCACGTTTCCACCACGGCACGGCACCCAGCACAATGACACGTGCGCCGGTTTGCTGTTTTAGCGCCGTCACCGTCGCGGCGACGGCGTCGAGCGGACCGGCCCAGCTACTGTGCAGCAACACGATCTCGGGCTGGAGTTGGCGGGCGAGCGCCAGGACCTTGTCATTGATCGCGCGGCAATTGGGCACGCCTGATATGTCGGTGTTAAGCGCCGGGATGCAGGAATTGGATGTGAACTGCGCAATACCGAAGTCGTGGGTTTCCTGCGCCTTGCGTAGTCCGAGCAACAACGCGCCGGCGGTCGAATCCCCCCAGAGCAATAGCAGCGGGCGTCGGTTGCGATCGACGCAATCGTCGGCAAATGACGTCTCATGGCCGAGGTCGAGCAGGCATTCGCGGAATCGCCATTTGAAAGACTCTGTCTTCACCGCGGCCATGTCGCGAATTTCCGCCGGCAGCCGGAAATCGAATCCGTCTCCCCTGACGATCACGCCGCCGGCCAGCGCGACCAGCGCCATGCCCGAACAAAGTGCTGCGATTCTGGACCGGGTTGGACGGCCAAATCGAAACGGGATTTCAATGAGCCGATACGTCAGCCATGCCAGCGCAAAGCTTAGCCCGACGATCAGCGCGCGCTCCAGCAGCGTCAGCGGCGCGAATTTGACGATCCCGAAAAACACCAAGAGCGGCCAATGCCACAGATAGAGCGGGTAGCTGATCAGCCCGATCCGGACCATGGCCGTGCTGGCCAATAGCTGCCGGCAGCCCCAGGCCATCGGCGCCGACAGCATCAGAGCCGCACCGGCGACGGGCAGCAGCGCCCACCAGCCCGGAAATGCGCTCCGGGAATCGAGCGCGCCGGCGGCAATCGCAATCAGCAATATTCCGGCTGCAGCGCGCAAATTGCTGGCGGCATTGGTGTTGCGAATCTGGCTCCAACCGCAGGCCAGTGCGGCGCCGGCCAGTAACTCCCAGGCTCGCGTAAACGGCAGATAGAAGGTCGCGACGGGGGTCTGGGCCGATCAGCGCGACGTTGAGCGCAAACGACGCGAGGCCGATCACCGAAGCCACCGCCAGCAAGCTCAGGCGGAGGCGTGTCGCCAGCATCAAAATCAGCGGCCAGAACAGATAAAACTGCTCCTCGATGCCCAGCGACCACAGATGCAGCAGCGGTTTCTTGCCGGATTCGATGTCGAAATAGCCGGACTGCAGCCAGAGTGCGACGTTCGAGACAAACGCCGCGCTGGCAAACACGTCGGTGCTCAGTTGCGCATAGGCGTCCGGCAGCAGCCACAGCCAGCCCAGCACCAGCGTCGCGCTGAGCACCACGATCAGGGCCGGGAAAATCCGCCGGATGCGCCTCGCGTAGAACGCCAGCAGACCGAAATGCTGCTGATCCAGCTCAAGCGCGATAATGCCGGTGATCAAAAAGCCGGAAATGACGAAGAAAATATCGACGCCGATAAAGCCGCCCGGCATGGCCTCCGGAAAGGCGTGGAAGCCCACGACCAGCAGCACTGCGACCGCGCGCAGGCCATCAATATCAGGCCGATATCGATCTGAAGGCTGGGACAATTCAGGCCATTCCAAATGGTCGCGCCACAACGCGCCAGCAACCTCTCTAGCAGGTCTCCGGCAGCCTGCCATGGCGGTTGCAACCGGGGCGTTCAGACATCGAAAAACCGCCGCGAATCACGCTTTTGCCGACCCGCCAAACAGGCTTCCTGCGGCCTTGAAAAACCACTTAAAAAACCCCAATTATTCAATAGCTTGTTGATAGATACTTTGCGCTAGGCGCATCGCGCCTTTCATGGCACAAATAACTGATTCAGCGCCTGTTTTGCGCCGCTGATTCGGGACATCCTCGAAGGCCTCACATGACAGAACCCGCCCGGCAATCCATCGCCGACACTGAGCATTCTATCCCCGTCGAATACGGCGCGGAATCGATCCGGGTTTTGAAGGGCCTCGATGCCGTGCGCAAGCGGCCGGGCATGTATATCGGCGACACCGATGACGGCTCCGGCCTGCATCACATGGTCTACGAAGTCGTCGATAACGCGATCGATGAAGCGCTCGCGGGTCACGCCACCGCGGTGGAAGTCGTGCTCAATGCCGACGGCTCCGTCACCGTGCGCGATGACGGCCGCGGCATTCCCGTCGACATTCACAAGGGCGAAGGCATCTCGGCGGCTGAGGTCATCATGACCCAGCTGCATGCCGCGGAAAGTTCGACCAGAATTCCTACAAGGTATCCGGCGGGCTTCACGGCGTCGGCGTTTCCGTCGTCAACGCGCTGTCGAGCAAGTTGCAGTTGCGGGTCTGGCGCGACGGCAAGGAGCACTTCATCGAATTCGCCCATGGCGACGCCGTCGCGCCGCTCACGGTGGTCGGCGATGCCAATGGCAAGCGTGGCACCGAGGTGGACGTTTCTGGCCTCGGTCGAAACCTTCACCAATGTCGAATATGATTTCGCCACGCTCGAGCATCGCCTGCGCGAACTGGCGTTCCTGAATTCCGGCGTCAACATCGTGCTGTCCGACATGCGTCACGCGGTCGAGAAGCGCGAGGTGATGATGTACAAGGGTGGCGTCGAGGAATTCGTCAAATATCTCGACCGCAACAAGAAGGCGATGGTGCCGGCCCCGATCATGATCAATGCCGACATGAACGGCATCGGTGTCGAGGCGGCGCTGTGGTGGAACGACAGCTACCATGAGAATGTGCTGTGCTTCACCAACAACATTCCGCAGCGCGATGGCGGTACCCATCTGGCGGGCTTCCGCGGCGCGCTGACGCGTCAGGTCAACGGTTACGCCGATGCGATCGCCAAGCGCGAAAAGATCGCGCTGACCGGCGACGATTGCCGCGAGGGCCTGACTGCGGTGCTCTCGGTGAAAGTGCCCGATCCGAAATTCTCCTCGCAAACCAAAGACAAGCTGGTGTCCTCGGAAGTGCGCCCGGTGGTCGAGAACGTCCTGAACGAAGCGCTGGCCTCGTGGTTCGAGGAACATCCCGCCGAGGCCAAGGTTATCGTCGGCAAGGTGGTGGAAGCCGCCGCGGCCCGTGAGGCTGCGCGCAAGGCGCGCGAGCTGACGCGGCGCAAGGGCGCGCTCGACTATACGTCGTTGCCCGGCAAGCTCGCCGACTGCCAGGAAAAAGACCCCGGCAAATCAGAACTGTTCATCGTCGAGGGTGACTCGGCCGGCGGCAGCGCCAAGATGGGCCGCAATCGCGAATTTCAGGCGGTGCTGCCGCTGCGCGGCAAGATCCTCAATGTCGAGCGCGCGCGTTTCGACAAGATGCTGGGCTCCGAGCAGATCGGCACCCTGATCACGGCGTTGGGCACCGGCATTGGCCGTGACGATTTCGACCTGTCAAAGCTGCGCTATCACAAGATTATCCTGATGACCGACGCCGATGTCGACGGCGCGCATATCCGTACATTGCTGCTGACATTCTTCTTTCGCCAGATGCCATCGCTGATCGATGCCGGGTATCTGTATATTGCGCAGCCGCCGCTCTACAAGGTGAACCGCGGCAAGTCCGAGCAGTACCTGAAAGACGAGCGCGCGCTGGAAGATTATCTGATCGAGACCGGCCTCGACGACTGTGTCTTCAAGCTGGCTTCCGGCGAAGACCGCAGCAGCCGCGATCTGCAGGCGCTGGTGGAGGATGCCCGCATCATCCGCAGCACGCTGCATAATCTGCACAGCCGCTATAACCGCAAGGTGGTCGAGCAGGCGGCGATCGCCGGCGTGCTGAACCCGAAAATCACCGGCGATGTTGCGACCGCCAACGCTGCGGCCGACTACATTGCGCGGCGGCTCGATGCGCTGGCCGATGAAGTCGAGCGCGGCTGGGTCGGGCGCTTCACCGAGGGCGAGGGTTTCTCTTTCGAGCGCACGGTGCGTGGCGTCAAGGATGTCGCTGTGATCGATGACGCGCTGCTTGGCTCTGCCGATGCGCGCAAGCTCGACGATTACGCGCCGAAGCTGCAGGAAGCCTATCCGAAGCCCGGCTTGTTGCGTCGCAAGGATACGGAGACCGCGATCCACGGGCCGGTCAGCCTGTTCGAAGCGGTGACCGATGCTGGCCGCAAGGGCGTTTCGCTGCAACGCTACAAAGGCTTGGGCGAGATGAATCCGAGCCAGCTCTGGGAAACCACGCTCGACAGCAATGAGCGCTCGCTGCTGCAGGTCAAGATCAAGGAAGTCGACGAGGCTGACGACATCTTCACCAAGCTGATGGGCGACGTGGTCGAACCGCGCCGCGAATTCATCCAGGATAACTCGCTCAGTGCCACTGTGGATGTGTGAGGCGCCAACGCGTGCCGCTAATCGAAACCTGAGGCGAACTTCCGCCTACGGAAGTCCTGGCCTTCGAAAGTACGTCCGCCGCGGTTGGACGGGTTACAAGAGGGTCGCGCCCGGCCAACTGCCGGCAACGATCAGCTTTCGGACTACCTCTTTCAGAATAACGCGAACGTGTTGGACCGTGACGCTCGGCTCCACCATCGTCGCGATGTAACTTCGCAACTTGATCGACGGGTCTATCGTACGCAGAGAATCGCGCGCGTCGTGCGGTTCATTTGCAAGGGCGACCCAAGGCAGCACGATGCGGCCGTGCCCTTGGCGGGCAAGGGCTTTGAGCTGATGGACGGAGTTAATCTGTGCGCCAAAGTGCAGTGAGACCCCATGCTCTCTCGCCAGCCTGTCCAACAGGGGTCTAACGGGATGCTCGCCGTCAGTCGTGTAGAGCGGGCACTGTCCCAGAGATGAAAACGAGATAGCCGTATTCGTTTCGTTACCGTCAGCTTTTCCGAACAACACCAGCTCGTCCTCGGCCAACGGCTGCAGGCAAAGCCCCTCGGCCAGATCGCTTCCATACAAGATGGCTGTTTCAATTTTGCCGAAGCGTAGCCAGTCTCTCAGGTCGCCGGTCAATCCTTCAAAAACGTGTACCCGCGCGCGCGGGAGAGCGTCCTCGATCGCCTTTAGCAGCGGAAGGGTCAACACCGATGCCATGCTGTCGGGAATGCCGATTGTGACGTCTTCGCTAATATTGGCTGCATCGCGCACGTCCCGTCGGGCCTGCTCCAGGCGAGAGCTGATGTGCCTGATATGGTCGAGCAGCACCTCTCCGGGCCGCGTCAGGGTCACGCCGCGCGAGTGACGAACGAGCAATTGGACGCCGAAATCGGCCTCAAGGGCGGCGATTTGGCTAGACATGGCCGACTGAGCGAGATTAGCGCGTGCAGCCGCGGTGGTAATGCAACCCTGAGACGCGACGCTTTGGAAGTTGAGAAGCTGTTTGAGATTCATCGTTTTCTTCCAGAGCAATTGCCAGGCCACGTAAAATAGGGTGTCCGTCCGGCGATCTTATTTTCAGATGGGAGACAGCGCAATTTACTGTTTGCTGTAATATGCGGCAGCCTGACAATCTGCCTACGATTTCCTCACTCTTATTGAGAGACGCTATATGAGCGGTTCGGGTGTTTCGTTGCTAAGCCGCCGGCAAATGGCCAAAGGCTTGATGGTTGCCCCGCTGATTGCTTCCACCGCTGCCAAGGCGCAGCTTTCAGCGACAAATTATGAGTTCGGTGTCGCCGGCATCGACCCGATCTATAGCGCTGCTTTCGTGGCCTTCAAGAAGGGGTACTTCAAGGAAGCGGGCGTTACGCTCGGCTATCTCAACTCGCAAAGCGGTCCGCGCACCAAGCAGATCGTTACGGCGGGCCAGGCGCTGATCGGTTCAAGTGGCGTCAATGACGCGCTGGCGACGACGGTCGCGGGCAAACGGATGACCGTCGTGTTCGGCATGGACCGCCGCATCACCTATGCCAACATTCTGATCCGCAAGGAGGACGCTGCAAAGTTCAAGTCGATCGCCGATCTGAGTGGCCAGCGCCTCGCCGTGACCCAGTTGCAGTCCGCGACATGGCTGATGGCGGTGTTCATGACGGAGAAGGGCGGCGCCCGGGATGTCGATATTCGGGGCCTTGGCGATTTCTCGACGATGCTGGGCGCGCTGAAATCAAAGCAAGTCGCCGCAACGGTTGCGACATCAGCCATGCTCGATCAGGTGAAGCACGAAGACTGGGCCGTGCCGTTGTTTACGATCGGCGACGATGCGACCTGGAAAGCGACCTTTGGCGGCGACGTTCCCGGTATCGGCTGCTACGTGCTGCAGGAGCAGATCGACAAGAACCCGGAGGCGGTGCAGGCCGTCGTGACGGGGTTGGTAAAGGCGCAGGACTTTATCAACGCCAATTCCGCAGAAGCTCTGACCGACCTTCTCTATGAGGATTACATGACGGGCCTGCCGAAGGAGACCGTGACCAGCAGCCTCGCTTTCTACAAGCAAAACGTGTTTTCCACCGACAATATTATTTCCGAGGAAAGTTTCGGGCGGTTGCTCAATATCATCAAGGACCGGCAGTTCACGCCGGAGCAGATGGAGAAGGTGCCCTACAATCTGGCGATCAACATGGACTTCGTCCGCAAGGCGCGATCGAAGTGAGCGCCGCATGATCACGCTCAATCACGTCAGCAAGTCGTTTTTGACCAAGTCCGGCGAGCAGGTCAGGGCGGTGGGCGACATCTCGCTGACAATCGAGGAGGGCGAATTCGTCTGCATCGTCGGTCCGTCCGGATGCGGCAAGAGTACGATCCTGAACATGATCGCGGGCTTCACGCCGCCGACCTCCGGCGAGATCCTGGTCAACGGCGAACGCGTGACCGGCGATGTCCCGCCGTCGCTCGGCTATATCTTCCAAAAGGACACCGTGTTGCCCTGGTACACGGTCCGGCAGAATGTTGGCCTGGGCCTCAAATTTGCGAAGGCGTCGAAAAAGGATATCGACAGGAAGATAGACCGGCTTTTGAGGCTGGCGCATCTGTCGGATTTCGCGGACGCCTATCCGCACCAATTGTCCGGCGGTATGCGCCGGCGCGTCGCGCTATGCATGAGCCTGGCCGTCGATCCGAAGGTGCTGCTGCTGGATGAGCCGTTCGGAGCGCTCGATACGCACACCAAGACGCATTTGCACAGCGAACTCTTGGAAATCTGGCGCGAACTCGGCCAGACCATCGTGATGATCACGCATGACCTCGATGAGGCCGTGACGCTGGCCAGCCGCGTGATCGTCCTATCTTCGCCGCCGAGCCACACCTTGCTCGAAGAAGTGATCGACATTCCGTATCCGCGGGACGTTTTCGAGCTCAGGCAATCCACCGGCTTTACCGAACATATTCAGCGGATATGGAAGGTGCTCGGCAACCAGTTCAGGGCGGCTGCATGAGCGGCGAACCCGGTGTGCAGCTTCTTCCAAGCAATACCGTCAAAGCGCCGGCGTCGAACGCCACGCGGAAAAAAGCTCAAAACGATCGGGCGCGCGTCGCCGCCTGGCAACTCGCGATCCTGATCGGGTTCCTCTGCCTGTGGGAGGGACTGACGCGGGTTCCGTGGTTGCAGCAGAATTCGATCTTCGATCCCTTCTTCATCAGCCGGCCTTCATTGATCGCGGTCCGCATCTGGACGTGGCTGCAGCCCGGCAAGAATTCGATCTGGCCCCATCTGATCGCGACGCTCTATGCGACAGGCCTCGGACTGCTTGTCGGCGTGGGCTCGGGCTTTGCTCTCGGCGTCGCGCTTGCCCAGAACCGCTTTCTGGCGCGCGTCCTCAATCCCTTTATCATCGCGCTTAACTCGACGCCGCGCATCGCATTCGTGCCGCTCATCACCATGCTCTTCGGACTGGGATTGGCCTCGAAGGTCGTCACCTCGTGGTTCGTGGTTTTTTTCCTGGTGTTCTTCAACACCTACAAGGGCGCCAATAGCGTCGAGCACGAATTGGTGAATTTCTGCCGCACGCTAGGCGCGCGACCGTCGCAGATTCTGTGGCGGGTCCGGATTCCGACCGCCGCGGCGTGGACATTCGCCTCATTGCCCAATGCGATCAGCTTCGCGTTGATCGGTGTTGTCCTGGCCGAATTCGTCGGCTCGACGACCGGCATGGGCTATCTCATGACCACTTCACTAGCGACGCTGAACGCGACCGACATGTTCGCCTCGATCACCTTCCTGAGCGTGGTCGGGGTGGGCCTGGTGTACCTGCTTCGGTTCTTTGAGGCGCGTCTGCTGCACTGGTCGGCGGAATTCCGGAACGATTGAGGCGCACAATGCTGAACACCGGTTTCGTAAAGACAGCCTGCCCGCATGATTGTCCCAGTGCATGCGCGCTGGAGGTGGAACGACTATCGCCCACCAAAATTGGCCGTGTCCGTGGCAGCGCCGACAATTCCTACACGTCGGGGGTCTGCTGCACCAAGGTTTCGCGCTATGCCGAGCGCGTGCATCATCCGGACCGATTGGCCCAGCCGCTGCGCCGCATCGGCGTAAAGGGATCGGGCGAGTTCGCGCCCATCACCTGGGATCAGGCGCTTGACGAGATTGCCGAGCGCTTTACGCAAGCGACCCAGACATCCGGGTCGGAAGCCGTCTGGCCCTACCATTCCGGCGGCAATATGGGTGTTATCCAACGCCGCGGTATCGATCGCCTCCGTCACGCATTTCGATATTCGCAGCAGCAGACGACAATCTGCGTCACACCGGCGGAGTCCGGCTGGCGAGCGGGCGTCGGGCAGCTTCGTGGCTGCGACCCGCGGGAGATGGCGGATTCCGATTTGATCTTGATGTGGGGCGGCAATCCCGTCTCGACACAAGTTAACGCCATGACCCATATCTCACGCGCCCGCAAAAGCCGCGGCGCCAAGCTCGTGGTTGTCGATGTCTACAAAACGCCGACGGTCGCGGCCGCCGATATCGCTTTGATCGTGCGCCCTGGAACAGATGCCGCCCTTGCGCTGGGGATGATGCATGTCCTCCTGAAGGAAGGTTATGCCGATCGCGCCTACCTCGATCGTCTCACGGACTTCGATAGCGACGTCGAGCGTCACATCGAATCATGGACGCCGGAGCGCGCCGCCGCGGTGACGGGCCTCAATACCGCACAGATCGTCGAAGTTGCCAGGCTTTACGGCCAGACCAAACGCAGTTTTCTGCGCCTTGGCTTCGGCTTCACCCGGTCGCGCAACGGTGCCGCCAACATGCATGCGGTGTCTTGTCTGCCCGCGATCACTGGATCCTGGCAGCATCACGGGGGTGGCGCATTTTTCCTGTCGCTCGATAACTGGAAGCTCGATACGACACTGGCGCATGGGCTGGATCTGAAGGATCCCAGCACACGAATATTAGATCAATCCCGCATCGGCGCTATTCTCACCGGCGAGCCGGAGGCGCTGAAGGGCGGTCCGCCTGTTGCCGCCATGATCATGCAGAATGCGAATTCCGCGAATGTTGCGGCGGACAGTCGTAAAGTGGCGCAGGGCCTCAGCCGAGAGGATCTGTTTGTCTGCGTGCATGAGCAGTTCATGACGCCGACCGCACGTTATGCCGATATCGTATTGCCTGCGGCGATGTTCCTTGAGGCGGATGATCTCTATTACGGTCTCGGACATACTTACATCACCGTCGGCCCCAAGGTCCTGGAACGATACGAGCAAAGCTGGACCAATCACGAAGTGGTTTGCGGGATCGCGCAACGTCTTGGTTCGGATCACCCGAGCTTCCGGATGAGTGCATACGACCTGATTGATGAAACACTGCGCGCCTCGAACAAGGGAACGGCCGCCGAAGCGTATGATAGCGGGTGGGTCGAATGCGCCGATTCCTTCGACGATGCGCATTTTCTCGACGGCTTTCCCACCGTGGACAAGAAGTTTCATTTCAAGCCCGACTGGCGCGCGATCGGGCCAAACGTCCAGCATATGCAGCCGCTGCCAGCCTATCTCGAAAATTACGAAGTCGCGGACGCGGAGCATCCCTTCAGACTCGTGGCGCCGCCAGCGCGCATGTTCCTCAACACGACCTTCACCGAGACGGCAAATTCGCGAAGCCGCGAGGGCGCGCCGCGCGCGCTGCTACACCCCGATGACGCGTCACGTGCGAGTGTCACGGACGGCGACGTGGTGCTGATTGGAAACCGAAGAGGTCAGTTGCAGCTTCCGGCGAAAATCGACGGCAGCGCCCGGACGGGCGTCATCATCGTGGAAGGCATCTGGCCGAATGCGGATTTTTCGGGCGGATTAGGCGTGAATCAGCTCATCGGCGACGATGCTGTGCCGCCAAATGGGGGAAGCGCTTTCCATGATACGGCAATCTGGATGCGTCGTGCCGTCGCTTCCTGAGTACTAACTCGACGTAGAGGCAATGAGACCCCACAAGATGTGGGCGGAATAGTCATTAAAGTCCTTTTTCCTGAATTCTTCCGTTATGGTAACGGATGTTTTCCCGATCAGGACGAATCGCGTGCCGCTCCAATACATCGTTGAAGGCGGCCACCGGCTCAGCGGCACGATCGAGCCGTCCGGCAACAAAAACGCCGCCTTGCCGATCATCGCCGCGGCGTTGCTGACCGAGCATCCGGTGACGCTCGAAAATGTCCCGCGGATTCGCGACACCGAAACGCTGGTGGAACTGATCCAGTCGGTAGGCGCGTCAGCCGAATGGCGGGCGCGCAACACGCTCGCGATTCACGCCAAAGCCATCCGCGCCGCCGACCTCGATCCTGAACTCTGCGCGCGGATCCGCGCCTCGATCCTGCTGGCGGGGCCGCTACTGGCCCGCTGCGGCGAGGTGACGCTGCCGCCGCCCGGCGGCGATGTTATCGGCCGGCGCCGTCTCGATACGCATTTCCTGGCGTTCGAGCAACTCGGCGCCACGGTCACCGCCTCCGATCGGCTCGAATTCAAGGCGTCGCGCCTCAACGGCGCCGATGTCTTTCTCGATGAACCCAGCGTGACCGCGACCGAAAACGCGCTCATGGCTGCGGTCGCCGCGCATGGCACCACGTATTTGCGCAATGTCGCGTCCGAGCCGCATGTACAGGACCTCGCGCATTTCCTGGTTGCGCTCGGCGCGCGCATCGAGGGCATCGGCACCAACACCATGATCGTGCACGGGCCGGCGACGCTCGGCGGTGTCAATTATTCGATTGGCCCCGATCACATCGAAGTCGGCTCGCTGATCGGGCTCGCCGCGGGTGACGCGCTCACCGCTGCGCATCGCGCGGGCCGGCGTCGAGCACCTGCGCTCGATCCGGATGGGCTTTGAAAGGCTCGGCATCGTCTGCGAGGTCGACGGCGATGATCTCTTCGTCCCCTCAGACCAGACGCTCAAGATCAGGGATGATTTCGGCGGCCATGTGCCGAAGCTCGAGGACCAGCCGTGGCCGGCTTTCCCGGCCGACTTGATGTCGATTGCGATCGTGACGGCGACGCAGTGCGACGGCGTGATCCTGATGTTCGAGAAGATGTTCGAATCCCGGATGTTCTTTGTCGATAAATTGATCGCGATGGGCGGCCGCATCGTGCTGTGCGATCCGCACCGCGCAATCGTGGCGGGTCCGAGCCGGCTCAGGGGCGCGCTGATGACGTCGCCCGATATCCGCGCGGGAATGGCCATGCTCTTGGCCGCGGTGTGCGCCAAGGGCGTCAGCACCATCAACAATGCCGACCAGATCGAACGCGGCTATGAGCGCATCGACGAGCGGCTCAATGCGCTCGGCGCCCGGATCACCCGCGTGCCGGCGCGTTGACGGCAGGCGGGGGCGCGCGCCGATGGTCACCATTTCGACCCAACGGCAGTGCTAATATTGTTCCATGACATCGCTTGATAAAATAGAGCGCGGACGTAGCGTCACGGCGGATATTGCTGGCGCTTCAGGCCATGAGTTTGCGGTCGAGTTGACCGAGACGCTCAGGCTGGCGGTGCCAATCGCGCTGACCCAGCTTGGACAGATCGCGATGATGACGACCGATCTCGCCCTGATCGGGCGCCTCGGCGATGTGGCTGTCGCCGCGGCGGCGCTGGCGCATACCGTTTTCTTCTTCAGCTTCACCTTCGGCATGGGGTTGGTCTCGGCCGTGGCGCCACTCGCCGCGCAGGGCTTTGGCGCGCGCAATCCCCGGCAGGTGCGGCGGGCGCTTCGCGTCGGGTTGTGGGCCGCGTTGGCGATTTCCCTCCCTATCATGATGTTCCCGCTGTACGGCGAACGGATATTGTTGGCGCTGGGCCAGACGCCTGACACGGCGCATCTGGCGCAAAATTATCTATGGGGCCTCACCTGGGGCATCACGCCGGCGCTGTGGTTCATGGCGATCCGCGGCTTCACCGGCGCGGTCAACCGGCCGCAACCGGTATTATGGATCACGCTTGCCGCGATCCCGGCCAATGCAGTGCTGGTTTATCTGCTGATTCACGGTGCATTGGGATTGCCGCGGCTAGGGCTGTTCGGTGCCGGCCTCGCGACCACGATCGTCAATTTCGGGATGTTTTTCGCAGGCCTGTGGTTTGTGACGCATCGTCAGCCGTTTCGGAAATATCATGTGATGGGCCGCATCTGGCGCATCGACGGGGCTTTGATGCGACAACTGATCGTCATCGGCGCGCCGATCTCGCTGTCATTTCTGCTGGAATACGGCCTGTTCGGCGCCGCGGGGTTGTTGATGGGCCTGATCAGCACCACGGCGCTGGCCGCGCATCAGGTCGCGCTGCAGATCGCGGCGATATTGTTCATGGTGCCGTTCGGCATCGGCATGGCCGCGACGGTGCGTGTCGGTCACGCGGTCGGGCGCGGTGACGCGCCGGCGGTCCATCGCGCCGGATCTGTCGCGACCAGCCTCGGCATTGTCTTCATGACCGCGATGACTCTGGTCGTGATCCTCGGCCGATTTGCGATCGCGCGGTTTTTCTTCGGCGATGGCGCTGAGAGCGGCGGCGGCGTGATCGAACTGACCGCGATGCTTCTGATGGTCGGCGCGACTTTATTTATCGCCGATGGCGTCCAGACCGTCTCGGCGGGCGCGTTGCGCGGCATGAACGACACGCGGATCCCGCTGTTGTTTGCCGTGACCAGCTACTGGCTGATCGGATTCCCCGCCGCCTATGAATTGGCGTTCCGGATGGGATTAGGTGCGGTCGGCGTCTGGATCGGACTGTCCTGCGGTACGGCGGTCTATGCCGTGCTGCTCGTCCTGCGTTTCCGGCTGCTAGCGGATCGTGTAGTTTCGCGGATATCATGATGGGCTACAACTTCCCAGGCTGCCGCACGGCAAGGGGGTGGCGATGCAAGTTCAGGCAATTGAGCCCGATGTAACGACCGGCGAATTATTGGCCGGCGCGCAGTTCAGCGACGCTTTTAGTGTTGTGGTAGACGGCGCGGCGCTTGATGCGCGGCGCGCGGCCGAGAAGATGTTCACGCGCTCGCCGCGATGGATCGAAAGGCTGCTGGCAGTTCGCAATTTTCTGATCACGCCTTTTGGCTTGAAAAAGCCCGTTCCGGGCCGGCTGGCGCCACCGATACCATCGGGATATTTCCCGTTCTGAGCGAAACCCCGGGCCGGCTTGTCGCGGGTCTCAACGACAGGCATCTGGACTTTCGCGTCGTGGTGGATGTCGCCACCTCCGGCCGTCGCCAGCGTGTCACCGCAACCACGGTCGTGCTGACGCACAATCCGCTCGGCCGAGCCTATCTCGCGGTCATCATGCCATTTCACCGTCTCGTCGTCCGCGCGCTGTTGCGGCAAGCCGCAGCCTGATCCGCGCCTGCGGATGTTGACGGCGCGCTGCCGCAGCCGTACCAAAACCAGCGTGGGAACGAACGCGCAAGAAAAACCGAGGCAACGCCATGGCAGAAGAAACCGCAACCCTCGCCGCCTATGTCGCCGGCCTCAGGTTCGACGACATCCCGCCTGAGGTCCGCGAGCGCGCCAAGGTGCTGACACTGGATTTTCTCGGCAGCGCCATTCGCGCCCGCCGCGATGCGGAATCGACGCCCTCGCTGCTCAAAATGCTCGAAGCGCTCGCGCTCGATGGGACCGGCGAATCCACCGTGTTCGGCGATACCAAGACCTGGACGCCTGCAGTTGCGGCGCTGCTCAATGGCGCGCTCGGGCACTCGCTGGATTTCGACGATACCCATGCGGATTCTTCGCTGCATCCGAGCGCACCCGTGGTGCCGGCGGCGTTTGCGATCGGCGAGTTGGTCGGCGCCTCCGGCCGCGATGTGCTGACCGCGATCGTGGCGGGTTATGAGGTGTGCTGCCGGCTCGGCAATGCGCTCGATCCGACCTCGCATTACGCCCGCGGTTTCCATCCCACCGCCACCGCGGGCACCTATGGCGCGGCTGCGGCTGCGGCAAAACTGTTCGGTCTATCGAAAGAACAGATCATCGCGGCATTTGGAGTGTCCGGCAGCCAGGCCGCGGGCTCGCTGCAGTTCCTGGTCAACGGCGCCTGGAACAAGCGCTATCAGGTCGGCGCCGCGGCGATGAACGGCGTGATCGCGGCGACGCTGGCGCGCAATGATTTCATTGGCGCAAGCGAATCGGTCGAGGGCAAGCATGGCCTCTTGGTCGGCTACAGCGACAATGCGCATCCGGACAAGGCCGTCGCGGGGCTCGGCAAGATCTATGAAACGATGAACATCGGCGTAAAGCCCTATCCGAGCTGCCGCTATACCCATGCCGCGCTCGATGCGCTGATCGCGATGCGCCGGGAACACAATCTGACGCCGGACCAGATCAAGCGCGTCGAGATCGGCCTGCATCGCAACGGTATCACGCTGACCGGCGACGCCGCGACCAAGCGGCATCCGACCTCCATCGTCGGCGGGCAGTTCTCGATGTTCTTTACCGGGGCCGTCGCGCTCGACCAGGGCCGTTTCGGCTGGGACGATTACGAACGGCTTGGCGATGTCGCGGTGGATGCGCTGGCCGACAAGTTCGACGTCGTGCAGGACGACCGTCTTGAAGTTGGCCGCACCCATCCGTTCGGTGCGCGAGTCAGCATCACCACGGATGATGGCGTACACGAGCGGCTCTATGCCGATCCGTCCGGCGAGCCGGGGTCGTTTCCCGACGCGCAGGCGATGGCGCAGAAATTCCTGACCTTGGCCCGCCCGGTGCTGCACAACCGTGCCGATCAGCTTGCGGATGCCATTCTTTCCCTGGAGCGGTTCGACCGGGTCGCGACCGCGACGCATCTGGGACGGCAGTAGACGCAACAATCAAAAATCATTGCAAAAATCATAGAGGGAGCGATCATCATGAAACGTCGGGATGTTCTTAAAACAATGGCAGTTGCAGGATTGGCGGCGGGCGCGGGTGATACGGTAGCGAAGGCGCAGACCGCGGCGCAGACGTTTGTGCTGGTGCACGGCGCCTGGCATGGCGGCTGGTGCTGGAGCCGGGTTGCGGACCGGCTGCGCGCGGCCGGGCATCAGGTGTTCACGCCGACCCAGACCGGCCTTGGCGAGCGGAAACACCTTCTGTCCAAAGACATCACGCTCGATACTTTCACCAAAGACATTGTCAACGTGATCGAGGCCGAGGAACTGAGCAATATCGTGCTGGTCGGACATTCCTTTGGCGGCCTCGCGATCACCGGCACCGCCGACGCGATGCCCGAGCGGATTCGCCATCTGGTCTATCTGGATTCGCTGATGGTCGAGGGTGGCAAAAGCCCGTTCGACAGCCTGCCGCCGGATGTTGTTGCTGCGCGCCGCAAGGCTGCGGAAGAAACCAGCGGTGGATTAAGCTTACCCAATCCGCCGCCCTCGGCGTTTGGCGTCTCGGACCCAAAAGACACCGAATGGGTCAAGCGGCGGCTGACGCCCGCATCCGCTCGGCACCTATACCAGCACGCTCAATATCAAGGGACCGGTCGGCAACAACCTGCCGCGCACCTACATTCACTGCACCAATCCGGTCTATGCGGCGCTACAGAAGTCGCGCGACTGGGTCAAGGCGCAGCAGGGCTGGCGCTGGGCCGAAATCGCGACCGGCCACAACGCCATGGTGATGGCGCCCGACGAACTGACGCGGATGCTGATCGGCGTTTCCAGCTGATTGCGACACGACCGCTGCTTTCGTCCCGGCGTTTGCCGGGACGAAAGACCGGTTTCAGGCGGCAGGATCAGGCGCTACTTCATCGTTGCGATGGAGCGCAAAGCCGATCTTGTCGGGGCTCAATTCAGGCTTCAAGGTCAGCGCCGGAATCAGGTACTCGCCATAGTTTTGGCGGCGGTAGGCGATCGGTGTGGTCTGCATCGCCGTGTCCAGCCGTGCGCCGAGCGCACTCAATATCTCCTCGTGCCGCGCCGGGTTCATCGCGCTGGTCTTGAACACAAGGAACGGCGGCAATACGTCGAACCCAGGATAGAACAACAGGCCGTGCTGGATCGGAAACAATAGATCGTCCATCGGTCCGTTGATGCCGCGCTCGCTGTAATGGTCGGCCCAGCCGCCGGTCGTCACCACCAGCATCGCGCGCTTGCCCTTGAACGCGCCTTCGCCATACCGCACGCCCCAGCGCTGCTCTGAATGTTCGCCGACGCCGTAGGCGAAGCCGGAAGCATAGACGCGGTCGAACCAGCCCTTCATGATCGCGGGCATTGAAACCACCACAACGGGAACTGGAAGATCACGAGATCCGCCCGGCGCAATTTATCCTGCTCGGCCGCGACATCCGCGGTCTGGGTGCCCTCCGCGAAAGCGCGCTTGGAGTCCCCGCTCAGCCTAAAAGGCTGCGCTGCATCACGCTGCGGAAAATCTTCGGCATCGAGATTCGCCTTCCAGCGCATGGCGTAGAGGTCGCTGACCTCGACGGTGTGCCCGGCGCGAACGAACCGGTCGACGGTGAAATCGCGGATCGATCCGTTCAGTGACCGCGGCTCGGGGTGGGCATAGACCAGCAGGACATTCATGACGATAGCTCCTTGGTGGGACGCTTTTTAAATAGGACGGCGTGTCCATAGTCAAAATGAATAGATACAATAGCAGGCATAGAAATGCGTAATATCCGCGGCATCGATATCGAATTGCTCGTGACCCTCGAAGCCCTGCTGACCATCCGCAACGTCACGCATGTGGCCCGGCAGCTGCATCTGAGCCAGCCGACCGTCAGTGTGCGCCTCGGCAAGTTGCGCCATCTGTTTGCCGACCCGCTGCTGACGCCGGGTCCGCGCGGCATGCGGCCGACCACACGCGGCCTCGAACTATTGGCGCCGCTGCGCGAGGCCCTGAGCGGCGTCGAGCGCATGCTCAGCGCGCAGACGCCGTTCGATCCGGCCAGCACCGAAATGACCTGGCGCATCGTCGCCTCGGACTATTCGCAACACGCGATTCTGCTGCCGTTGCTGACACGTCTGCGCCGTGACGCGCCGGGCGTGCGCGTGGCCGTCTATACCCCGGTTCCAGCCGAAATTGCGCGGATGGCCGAGCGCGGCGATATCGATGTCGCGATCACGACCGCCGACATCGTACCGGAAAGCCTGCGCCGCACGATCCTGTTCACCGAGCGCTATCAGTTCATCGCGCGGACGCATCACCCGCTGCTGGGAAAGGGCCCGATCACGCTGGCGCAATATTGTGCGCTCGACCATATGGTCGTTTCGCCGGAAGGCGGCGGCTTCAAGGGGCCGACGGACGTATTGCTGGAAGCGCGCCGCCACAAGCGCCACGTGGTTCTGTCCGTGCCGCATTTCCTTTCTGTGCCCGAATTGGTCCGCCGTTCGGATATGGTCGCGATGTTGCCGGCGCGCCTCCTCAAGGGGCGCAGTGAGGGCCTGCAATTGCGCGACGCGCCGGTCCAGCCGCCCGGTTTTGAAATGGCCATGAGCTGGCACGAGCGCGTTCACCTCGATCCCGCCCATGCATGGCTACGCGCGCAGATCGTTGCGGCGGTATCGCAGGCCGCAGTGCCTCAGTCGCGCGCTCGCGGCAAGGTCTGAGTTCCGCCAAGTCAGCTAAAGCGGAATCCGGCGATATTCGCGGTTGGCGAGACTGGCCTCTTCCAGATCGAGATCGCGTTCGATCCGCCGCCGGATCTCGTCGGTGATCTTGCCGTCGCGAAGCATGACGTGGATGAATTTCCGCTCCGCCGAAATCAATTCCCGCGTCAGCGCAGTTCCGGTTGCCGAGACATCATGCGCATCGGGATTGAGCGAATCCGGTAGCTGGTCGGCACGGATTTCATGCCGCGCGCGCAACAGCTTGACGACTTCATCTGATAGTTCGCGGTCGTCGGTGATGGCATCGAGCGATTTGAGCGCCGCGCCAAGCGCCTCGCGCCGCGCGGCGATTTCCGATTCGTGCTCCGCGATGCTTTCCGCGTGGCCCACGTCGTGACACCCAGTCGCCGCACCACCGACGGCAGACCAAGTCCCACGCCGACCAGTGTGATGAAAATGACGCCGAAACTGACAAACAAGATCAGGTCCCGATATGGAAAGCTTTCGCCATCGGGAAGCACGAATGGCAACGCCAGGCGGCGGCGAGCGAAACCGCACCGCGCACACCGGTAAACGCGATCACGAACGTCGTGCGCCAGGACGGCATCGGATTACGCGCTCGCAGGCGCCTGCTTAGTAACAGCGGCAGATAGGTGGCGGGATAGACCCAGGCGAACCGCGCCACGATGATGATCGCGGCGACCAGCGCGGTAGAGGACAGGATTTCGTTCAACGGAAACGCTTTCGAATTTTCGTACAGCGATCGCATCTGGAAACCAGTCAGCAAAAACAATGAGCCCTCGATCAGAAAGATCACGAGGTCCCAGAAGAAGATGCCCTGCAGCGGGTCGCTGACGAAATCAGCAGCGGCCCGTTCCAGCTCATATAAAGCCCGCAGGCGACGGTCGCGATGACGCCGGAGCCGCCGAAATGCTCGGGGATCCAATAGGCGATATAGGGCGTGATCAGGGACAGCGTAATCTCGATCTGTGGATCGCGGGCGCGGTGGCGCGCCCGCAGGCTGAGCCAGCCCACCGCGGCGCCGAACAGCGCCTCACCGGCGACAATGGCGACAAAGGTGCCGGTGGCCTTGGGCAGCGAAAACGCGCCGGTCGAAATCGCCACCACCGCGAAACGATACAGGATCAGTGCAGTGGCGTCGTTGGCCAGGCCCTCGCCCTCGAGGATGACCAGGATGCGCCGGGGCATGCCGAGCTTGCGGGCGATCGCCAGCGGCGCCACCACGTCCGCGGCGCGACAATGGCGCCGAGCAGGAAGCCGACGTTCCACGGCAGCCCGATCAGGTAATGCGTCGCGGCGGCGACCGCGCAGGCCGTGAAGATCACACAGCCTACCGACAGCATGATGATCGGCCGCAGATTACGTTTGAATTCGCGCCAGCTCATCGCGACGCTGGCCGAATAGATCAGCGGCGGCAACACCACCAGCAGCACCAGTTCCGGCGGCAGTTCCAGCGTCGGCATTCCCGGTACAAAGGCCAGAGCGACGCCGGTCAGCAGCAGCAAGATCGCCGGCGCCACGTTGACCCGCCGGGCCAGCAGCGAGGCGCCGGCCAGCACCGCCAGCAGAATCAGAAAATCTGGAATTTGGCTTCCACGGTCTCGCAAGTCCTTCCGCTCTTTTATTCGCCCGGAAGGCCCACGAGGTCAACGGACCGGCCCTCATTCGCGCAGGTCGTAACGGTAGGATTTGGAGACGATCTGCCAGCCATCGGGGAGTTTCATCGCGACCAGATAGTCGGTGAAATAGCGCGGCGGTAATTGGCAGCGGACCTTGATAAAGGCGGTGGATTCGTCTGAGCGGTCGATGGTGACGATGAAATCCTCGCGCGGCTTGCCCTCGGCCTTGGCGGATGGCCGCTTTCGTACGCGACCGAGCCAGTCCGGCACGGTGAGAACCTGCAACTCGCCTTTCTCAAGCCAGCGCAGGTCCGCGGAAGGATGAAAGATCGCGCCCAATTTGTCGGCATCGCCTTCGTACAGGCCATCGAAATAATGCTGGACGACGGCTTCGACGCTGGAACGGTCGTGACTCATGGTTTGGTCTCCTGTTGTTCGTCATTCCGGGATGCGCTGCTTGCAGCGCAGACCCGGAATCCAGAGGTTGTGGCGCGAGATTCCGGGTCTGGTGCTAGCGCACCATCCCGGAATGACGTTTCGATTCTAAATCGCGCTCGCAGCGATATTGACCATCAGCGCAACGAGAGCGGTGTTGAATACAAAAGAGATGATGCCGTGCACGGTCGCGGTTCGGCGGATGATCTTGTCGGTAATCCCGACGTCGGACACCTGCGCGGTCATGCCGATCACGAACGAGAAATACACAAAGTCCCAGTAGTCGGCATGGTCGTCCTGATCGCCGCTGGGAAATTGCAAGCCGCCGGGTTTGGTGCGGCGGTAAAATTCATGGGCGTAGTGCAGGGCGAAGCCGGTGTGCACCGCGGCCCACGACAGCGCGATCGTCAGCGTCGCCAGCGTCAGGTCCGTGACGCTGCGATGCGATCCGCCGAGCTCGAACACGATGGCTGCGATACTGGCGAAGGCGCCAAGCGCGGTCACCAGCAAAATCAGAAAGCGGCCGTCATCCTGCAGGATCGCGTTGCGGCGGATATGCGCGAGGCCCGCAGCGATACATCATGATGTAGACCAGCAGCAGATACGCGCTGACAAAGAGGTCCCACGCAATCAGCAACCGTGTCACCAGCCGCAGCGATCCGGGCAGCAAGAAGAATGCGACAATGCCGATAGCGATCGCAGCGAATGTGCGCGGACGCCCATAGACGAGGCGAACCGGCCTCGGCATCTTGCGGAAGCGGACAAGATGATCGTCGGCTTCCTTGCCTGTCATCTGTGCGATCAATTCTTGCGTTCGGCAACGAAACGCGCGGCGGCGCGCAGCACGTCGCCCCTGGCGCCGAAGATCGACAGCGCCGAATCGGCGCGCGCCAGGAGGTCGCTGACGCGCTGCTTGGCGCCGGCGATGCCGAGCTGGGTCACGAACGTGGTCTTGCCCAGGGCAGCGTCCTGTCCGGTCTGCTTGCCGAGAGCGGCGGCATCGCCCTCGACGTCGAGCAGGTCGTCGGCGATCTGGAAGGCTTCGCCCAGCGCGCGGCCGTAATCGTCCAGCGCCTGATATTGGGCCGGCGTGGACTGGCCGAGGATCGCGCCGGCAATGCAGCCATAGCGCAACAGCGCGCCGGTTTTCATCTGCTGCAGCCGCGCGACGTCGACCGGCTCGCGGTCGCCGAACCGGCCTTCACCGGCGAGATCCAACATCTGGCCGCCGACCATGCCGCCCAGTCCCGAGGCGCGCGCCAGCGCGCGGGTCAGCAACAGGCGCACGGTCGGGTCTTTATGGATTTCGTCGCGGCTGATGATGTCGAAAGCGAGCGTCAGCAACCCATCGCCGGCCAGGATCGCGGTGGCGTCGTCGGTTTTCTTATGCAGCGTGGGACGGCCGCGGCGCAAATCGCTGTTGTCCATCGCCGGCAGATCGTCGTGAATCAGTGAATAGCAGTGAATGCATTCGAGCGCGGCCCCGGCCAAAAGCGCGGCATCGCGCGACACGTCGAATACGGCCGAGCTTTCGACCACCAGGAACGGCCGCAACCTTTTGCCGCCGCCGAGGCTGGAATAGCGCATCGCGTCCATCAGCCGCTTCGGGCGCGCGATCTCGTCGGGTAAAAGGGTATCGGACAGAAGCTTGCCCAGCAGTGCCTCGGTATCCTCTGCGGTCTGGTCCAGTCGTTGGGTGAAGTCGGATAGTGCCGTGCCGGTCGTCATTAAGAATAGCTCCAGATCAATTTGGCCGACAATCGGTTATGCGACCGGCTTCGTCAATTCCACAGGCGTGAGTTTGGGGTGCCTTAAAAGGGCTGAAAAAACCGGGAATTATCAGCGGGATATCGATTTCATTCATATTCAGAACCAGAAACGACAGAATTTGCGCATTGCCCGAAATGTTGTGCTGGCTGTGCTGGCCGTTTTGCTGCTGCCCTATCTGCTGGTGCCGTTCTACCGTGCCGGTCACCCGGTCTCGGCACTGATGGCCTGGCGCCGGGCGACCGGCGCGCCGGTATCGCGGCAATGGATCGATTTCGGTGCCATTTCGCCGGCGCTGCCGCGCTCCGTGGTGGCGTCCGAGGACGCGAAATTCTGCAGCCATCACGGCATCGACTGGGACGCGCTGCGCGAGGTCATCGATGACGCCGAGGACGGTGAGGCGTCCCGTGGCGGCTCGACCATCACCCAGCAGGTGGTGAAAAACCTGTTCCTGTGGCCCGGCCGCAGCGTGGTCCGCAAGGCGCTGGAATTGCCGTTGGCGCTGTGGACCGATTGGGTGCTGCCGAAGCAGCGGATTTTGGAAATCTACCTTAACATCGCTGAGTTTGGGCCTGCCGGCCAGTTCGGCGCGCAGACCGGCGCCCTCTATGCTTTTGGACATCCTGCCTCAGCCCTGTCGCCCCGCGAAGCGGCTCTATTGGCGGCGATTCTGCCCAATCCGGTCCGGCGCAGCGCCCGCAATCCCGGTCCCGGCGTACGCCGGCTGGCCGGGATCTATACGGTGCGGGCACAGGCGTCAGAATTGCAGCACTGCTGGAGCGAAAATCGCGGTTTTTGAGCCATTTTGGCGTATTTTGAACCTAGCTTTGGGCCACTCCATCCTCTATAAGCGCGGCCTTATCGGCATTTGCGCCTGCGCCAAAACGCTGCAGCGGTCCGGTTTCGGACGATGCCTCCGACAACACCCCTAGAGGATACTCGACATGGCCGTTCCCCGTAGAAAAACATCGCCCTCGCGGCGTGGCATGCGCCGCTCGGCGGACGCGCTGAAGAAGCCGACCTATGCCGAGGACAAGGATTCCGGTGAATTGCGCCGCCCGCACCACCTCGACCTGAAAACCGGCATGTACAAGGGCCGGCAGGTTTTGAAGGCCAAGAAAGAATCCTGATACCGGCGCAGGGCAGGCGAGCCACGGCCGGCAGCGCCTGCCCAAATTCGGCCAACGCGTAAGGTAAGACGGTTTCCGGCGGCGAACCCGATGGTTCGCCAGAGAACGCCTTGGTAGTCCTGAAAGCCTTGTTCTCTTGAAAAGCTTGGTGCTCTTGAAAAGAAGAACTCGCCGATGGTCGGTTTCCCGCTTCTTCTGATTCCGCTCGCGATCTACAACATCATCGTGTTCCTGATGCCCGGGGTTTCGCTGGGCGATCCGCTCGTGACCGTGCCGCTGATGTCAGGCGCGGCATGGCCGGTGACGCTCGGCGATATCCTGCTCGCGATCGGCGTCGTTGTGTTGTTGCTCGAGGTCATCAAGGGCGCGCGCCCCGGCGCGAAATATCTCACTGATCATTTGCTGTCGCTGATCGTATGTGGCGGCGCTGTTGCTGAATTCCTGCTGTGGCCGCGGTTCGGCAATTCGATCTATTTCCTGCTCACCTTGCTGGCGCTGGCGGATTTCCTGTCGGGCCTGGCGTTGCGCTCGCGACGCGGGGTGCAGGTAGTCGCTGCGCCCGCGATCTCCCGACGTGACGCGAGAAAAGCTGACGTCGTGGTCGCAGAGCCACAATTCGATCCTCCGCCCGCGCCTGTGTCGAAAGCCCCGGCCGCGGCTTCGGTGGCCGAATCCGTGCTGCTGGAGCATCCGCAGCCCAGAATTATCCAGCCGGAGGTTACGCCAGCCGCGGCGTCGCCGAAAGTTGTGCCCGCTGGGCCGCATCCGGAAGCCAGCCTGCCGCGGACACCGGACGCGCCGGCGCATTAACTCTAATATTCCTAGATGATCTGCCGTGTCCGGCCGCCGAGGCCATAAACGGGCTTTTGGGTGGCCCGGTAGGCGGTCTGCGCATCCGCCGCCGATGCCCGCCGCAGGCCGCACGTTTGCGGGACGTGCTCTGCGGTCGCGATCAGATGCGTAACAAAAATCGAGCTTGGTAAGGATCGTTGCTGGCCGTGGCTCGGTGACCACTGTGCCGATGGGATTACCGGCACCAGCGCGACACAGGCGGGCTTCTCGTCCAGAACGACGCCACTTTCTACCGCTGGCTCTGATGGACTGGTGCTCAACATCGTAAATCGATATCCGGCTGACTGTCACATTCTGGGGCATTAAGCCCGCTTATGCAGTCATCCTCGCAAGAGCTATGCCGGTCGGGTTCGATACGTTCCTTTGCCGTCCCTTGCTGTCGTGCGACGTGGTTTCCAGATTATTTATGAACTTTGCATAGGGTCAGGCACAAAAGAGGCCCTATTCTTGAAGTCCGAGAATCAGTGCAGGAATCCGAGAATCACTGACGTGTCCCGAAACGAGGCGATCTTGAAACCCGTCATTCCCCCGGCTTCGACCATTCTCGCCTCGCTCGGCCAGGCGGCCTTTGTCTGGGACATCGCCACCGACGAGATGGCCTGGAGCGACCATCTGGCGTCGGTTTTCCCGGACATCCCAATGGAAGCGCTGGCGAGCGGCGCGGCGTTTTCGAACCTGATCGAACCCGTGCGTTCAGTCCGCACCGATGCGCTGGGTCATTCTTCGCTGGCGCATGGCGCGGAAGGCGCGCCCTATCGGATCGAATATGGCGTGCGGGCCAGTACCTCGGCCCCGGTGCTGTGGATCGAGGAATCCGGCTGCTGGTTTGCCGGCGCCGACGGCAAGCCGGCCCGGGTCCAGGGTATTGTCCGTATCGATAACGAGCGCCATGCTCGCGACGAGCAACTTGTAAAACTGTCCCGGCACGATCCCTTGACCGGCGAGCTCAATCGCACGCATATGATCGCCTCGCTGGCTGAGGCGATCGAGGAAGCGATGCGCTTCCGCTCATCCTGTGCCTTCATGTTGATCGGCATCGATCATCTGGCGCGCATCAACGATGCCTTCGGTTTCGACGTCGCTGACGTCGTGATTTCGGAAGTCGCGGCGCGCATTCGTACCCGGCTGCGCGGCGGCGACGTGCTCGGCCGGTTCTCCGGCAACAAGTTCGGGCTGATCCTGAAGAACTGCACCGTCGATGACATGAATGTCGCCGCCGAGCGGTTTCTGGCCGGGATTCGCGGCGAAGTGGTGCCGACCCAATCGGGGCCGGTTTCGGTCACGGCCTCGATCGGCGCCGTCAGCGTGCCGCGCTATGCGCGCAGCGCCGACGAGGCGATCAACCGCGCCCATGAAACGCTCGACATGGCCAAGCGCCGCCGCGCCGGATCGTTTTCGATGTGGCGTCCGAATGTCGAGCGCGACGCCCAGCGCCGCGTCAATATTCGCGTCACCGACGAGATCGTGACCGCGCTCAATGACCGGCGCATCGTGATGGCGTTCGAACCGGTGGTGGAAGCCGGTTCGCGCAATGCTTCATTCTACGAGTGTCTCGTTCGCATGGAGCAGAATGACGGGCAGGTGCTGCTGGCGCCGGACATTGTCCCGGTCGCCGAAAAACTCGGCCTGATCCACATGGTCGATCACCGCGTGCTCGAACTCGTGGTGGCTGAATTGGCACGGTCATCGAATGTGCGGCTCAGCCTCAACATCTCGCCCGATACCACGATGGATCCGGATTGGTCGGCTTCGATCGAATCGCTGATGCGGGCGCATCCCGGCGTCGCCGAGCGGCTGATCGTTGAAATCACCGAGACCGTGGCGATCCAGGATATCGATGACATCAGGGGCTTCGTCACGCGCTTGAAAAGCTTCGGCAGCCGGATCGCGATCGACGATTTCGGCGCCGGCTACACTTCATTCCGAAATCTGCGCAAGCTCGGCGTCGATATTGTAAAGATCGATGGCGCCTTCGTGCAGAACATCGTTCGCTCGGCCGATGATCGTGCTTTCGTGCAGACGCTGATCGATCTGGCGCGCCGGCTTGAAATCAAGACCGTCGCCGAATGGGTTCAGGACGAAGAGTCCGCCGCGATGCTGCGCGACTGGGGCTGCGACTTTATCCAGGGACGCCTGATCGGACTGGCGTCCTCGGATCGCCCGTGGGATTCGCCGTCCGAGACGATCTTGCCGGCGGCGAGCTGATTTAGCTGAGATAGATTCGATGTCGTCCCGGCGAACGCCGGGGACCCACGAACACGGTGTGAGAGACCTTCGGCCTCAACGTGATTCGGTGGCTATGGGTCCCGGCGTTCGCCGGGACCACACCGAACATTTTTTCGCGCAAACAACGCGCGGAAGAATCACTCGTCTTTCTTCGGCTCTTTCGACATCCGATCGAGACGGTCCTGCATCTCCTTCATCTGGCGGCGCAGATTGTCCATGTTGTCGTCTTCGATCGCCGGCTCCAGCACTTTTTCCGGCTCGGCGGCGGCCGCGCCCATGCGCGGCGGCACGAACGGCTTGAACATGGAGAAGGTCTGCTGAAACAATTCCATGTTGCGGCGGACGTGCTCTTCCAGCGGCGCAAACGGCGTTCCACTAAAAGTGTTGGTCAGCTGCTTGCGGAATTTTTCCTGCTCGCGCGTCAGCGTGTCGATCGACTGCTCGAGATATTTCGGCACCACCATCTGCATGCTGTCGCCGTAGAACCGGATCAACTGGCGCAGGAACGTGGTGGGCAGCAAATTCTGGCCCGCCTTGTTTTCCTGTTCGAAGATGATCTGTGCCAGTACCGAGCGGGTGATATCGTCGCCGGTTTTGGCGTCGTAGACGAGGAAATCCTCGCCGTCCTTAACCATTGCCGCGAGGTCCTCGAGCGTCACATAGGTGCTCGTACCGGTATTATATAGCCGTCGATTCGCGTATTTCTTGATCGTGGTGGGTTGGTCTGATTTCGCCATGGGCTCACACATGCACACCGAGGACGGGAACCCGACGGCTTGGCCGCAGGGCTGACAAGCAACGCATCGCAGCAAAGGTAAGCATTTTCAATGTGGTTCGGCTACCGTTTTGTGCGGCACGGTTAATTACAAAGCATAGGCATTGCTCAGGAAACTGCCAAGTGCGTCATTTTGAATGCGTCGCGGCGTAATTTGGCCCTCTGGCCAATTGACACCGGAGGCCTAGGTTAACAGGATGGAACGACAGACTGGCCCGCCATCCGGCCGCCCGCCGTCCAGGGTTCCAGCCCAAAGAAACTCAAACTCAGGAGATGTCCATGTCAGACGATGTCGTCATCGTCAGCGCCGCCCGCACCCCGGTCGGAAGTTTCAACGGTGCGTTCGCCACCACCCCGGCCCACGATCTCGGCGCCATCGCCATCAAGGCGGCGCTGGAACGCGCGGGCATCGAGCCGGCGCGGGTTTCCGAGGTGATCATGGGTCAGATCCTGACCGCGGCGCAGGGCCAGAACCCGGCCCGTCAGGCCTCAATCGCGGCCGGCATTCCCGTAGAAAGCCCCGCCTGGGGCGTCAATCAATTGTGCGGTTCGGGCCTGCGGACGGTGGCGTTGGGCTACCAGGCGCTGCTCAACGGCGATTCGGAAATCGTCGTTGCCGGCGGCCAGGAATCCATGAGCATGGCGCCGCATGCGCAATATCTGCGTGGCGGCGTGAAGATGGGTCCGGTGGATTTTGTCGACACCATGATCAAGGACGGCTTGTGGGATGCCTTCAACGGTTACCACATGGGCAACACCGCCGAGAACGTCGCCAGGCAATTCCCAGATTACCCGCGCGCAGCAGGACGAATTCGCTGTCCACTCGCAGAACAAGGCCGAGGCCGCGCAAAAGGCCGGCAGGTTCAAGGACGAGATCGTCCCGGTCACCATCAAGACCCGCAAGGGCGACATCATCGTCAGCGACGATGAATATCCGCGTCACGGCGCCACGATCGAAGCGATGGCCAAGCTCAAGCCGGCATTCGAAAAGGAAGGCACTGTCACTGCCGGCAGCGCTTCCGGTATTAACGACGGCGCCGCCGCGGTGGTATTGATGACCGCCAAGCAGGCCGCCAAGGAAGGCAAGACCGTATTGGCGCGCATCGTGTCGTGGGGCCAGGCCGGCGTCGATCCCAAGATCATGGGCACCGGGCCGATCCCGGCTTCGCGCGCCGCGCTCAAGAAGGCCGGCTGGAAGATCGGCGATCTCGATCTGATCGAGGCCAATGAAGCTTTCGCGGCGCAGGCCTGCGCGGTCAACAAGGACCTCGGCTGGGATACCTCCAGGGTCAAACGTCAATGGCGGCGCAATCGCGATCGCCATCCGGTCGGTGCATCCGGTGCGCGCGTGCTGGTGACGCTGCTGCACGAAATGCAGAAGCGCGATGCCAAGAAGGGCCTCGCTACGCTGTGCATCGGCGGCGGCATGGGCATCGCGATGTGCATTGCACGCGACTAAACAAACGGCAGCAAATGCACTTGATGATGAAAAGATCATCTCGCAACTGCAGCGCACAAAGATAATAAGAAACGCCCGGCTCGCGCCGGCGTTTGTTCTTGATGTTCGTCAAGCGGCCCGCTTAATTCGACGCTACAAAAAAGTACAAAATAGAGGAAGCTAAAGGAGGGATTCGACATGGCACGTGTGGCATTGGTGACGGGGGGAACGCGGGGTATCGGTGCGGCGATCAGCAAGGGGCTGAAGGCCGCGGGTTACAAGGTCGCCGCCTGTTATGCGGGCAATGACGCAGCCGCGGAAAAATTCAAGGCCGAAACCGGCATTCCCGTTTACAAATGGGACGTGAGCTCGTTCGATGCCTGTGCCGCCGGCGTCAAGCAGGTCGAGGCCGACATTGGTCCGGTCGATGTTCTCGTCAACAATGCGGGGATCACCAGGGACACTGCGTTTCACAAGATGACGCTCGATCAGTGGAATGCCGTTATCAACACCAATCTCGGCTCATTGTTCAACATGACCCGGCAGGTGATCGAAGGCATGCGCGCCCGCAAAATTCGGCCGCGTCATCAACATCTCCTCGGTTAACGGCCAGAAGGGCCAATTCGGCCAGGTGAACTATTCCGCGGCCAAGGCCGGCGATATTGGCTTCACCAAGGCGCTTGCGCTGGAAAACGCCAAAGGCGGCATCACCGTGAACGTGATCTGCCCGGGTTATATCAATACCGAGATGGTGCAGGCGGTACCGAAGGAAGTTCTCGAGAAGAGCATCTTGCCGCAGATTCCGGTCAACCGCCTTGGCGAACCGGAAGAGATCGCGCGCAGCGTAGTTTTCCTCGCCGCTGACGATGCCGGCT
The DNA here is from genome assembly GCA_037201505.1 of Bradyrhizobium sp. Classification (GTDB taxonomy): domain Bacteria; phylum Pseudomonadota; class Alphaproteobacteria; order Rhizobiales; family Xanthobacteraceae; genus Bradyrhizobium. The sequence continues at coordinate 31,596 of JBBCHO010000003.1, read as the reverse complement.
TCATCACAGGATCGACGCTGACCGTGAATGGCGGGCAATATCACGCGTAACAATTGCTCGCGCGATTCCTGCGAGGAAAGTTAGCGACGAAGCAATCCGGTCATCAGTTTCCTGAGGCTGGATTGCTTCGCTTCACTCGCAGTGACAAGCTTTATGACCTCCCGCACCGCCACGCTGATCGGACTGACCGCGATCCTGATGTGGTCGTTGCTGGCGGCGTTGACGGTGGCAACGGGAAAGATCCCCGCCTTTCAACTGGCCGCGATGACGTTCGCGATCGGTGCGCTGGTGGGATCGCTGAGCTGGATCGGGCGGCCGGACGCGATCGCCGCCTTGCGGCAACCGGCGCTGGCATGGATCGTCGGGGTCGGCGGACTGTTCGGATATCACGCGCTGTATTTCCTGGCGCTGCGCTTCGCGCCGCCCGCCGAAGCCGGGCTACTCAATTATCTCTGGCCGTTGTTGATCGTATTGTTCTCGTCGCTGCTGCCGGGCGAAAGGCTGGCGCCGCATCATGTCATCGGCGCGTTGCTGGGACTGATCGGCACGGTGCTGTTGTTTGCGGCCAGCAGCGGCAGCGACTTTGCGCCGGGGCAACTGCCCGGGTTGATCGCAGCATTCGTGGCGGCCTTTGTGTGGGCGGCCTATTCAGTGATGTCGCGCCGGCTCAAATCGGTGCCGACCGACGCGGTCGCGGGTTTTTGTGCGGTAACCGCGCTGCTCGCTGCCGGTGTGCATGAACTGGTCGAAGTCACGGTCTGGCCGGAGACGATGGGCCAATGGCTGGCGATCATCGTGCTCGGCGTCGGGCCTGTCGGTGCGGCATTTTATGCCTGGGATATCGGCATGAAACGCGGCGATATCCGTGTGCTCGGTGCTGCTTCCTATGCGACGCCGCTGCTCTCGACGCTGTTTCTGATTCTGGCGGGTTTTGCGCAGCCGAGCGTGAGTATTGCGATTGCGGCGGTTCTGATCGCCGGCGGCGGATTGATCGCGGCGAAGGATATGATTTGGAAGCGTTAATACCCACTGTCATTCCGGGATGGTCCGAAGGACCAGACCTCAGATGTGCAATTGCACATCGGTGAATCTCGAGATTCCGGGTTCGCGCTTTGCGCGCCCCGGAATGACGGATAGATTTAACTCCGTGGCTCCCAGCCCTTCGGCGCCAATTCGAACTTCACAAAATCGAATCCCGGCGCCACGGTGCAGCCGACCAATGTCCACTCACCGGTGCTTTCGGCCGCCTGCCATGCCTGCGGCGGCACGATGGCTTGAGGTTGTTCCCCTGCCGCCAGATCTGCGCCGAGCCTGATGCTGCGCTGGCCGTCATGATCGGCGATCTGCAAGATCAATGCGCTGCCGGCATAATAATGCCAGGCCTCGACGGCATCAATGCGATGCCAGTGCGAGCGCTCGCCGCGCGCCAGCAGAAAGTAAATCGCGGTCGAATGCGAACGCCCATCAGTGTCGGTATTCACGTCACGAAACGTCTCGCGGTAATGCCCGCCCTCGGGATGCGGCTTCAGATCAAGCCGCGCGATGATGTCGGCCGCGCTCAGTGCCTCGATCATCTGACTTGATCCATCAGGATTTGTTCTTGCGTTCGCGCAATTCGCCGAACACGTCGGCGGCGCTCTGGCCCTTCATCCGCACGCTGGCTGCGACCGACGGCTCGTCGGCGCGCAGGAATACGTTGGCTTTCTTCTCTTCGCCGAGCAGCGTCGGGATCGTCGGCTTGTTCTCCCCACGCAAACGCGTCACTTCCTCGGCGCGTGCCTTCAGCGCCGCATTATCAGGCTCGACGGTCAGCGCGAATTTGATGTTGGAGGCGGTATATTCGTGGCCGCAATAGAGTTTGAAATCGTCGGGCAGCACGCGCAACTTGAGCAGCGAATCCCACATCATCGGATAGGTGCCCTCGAACACCCGTCCGCATCCGATCGAGAACAGCGTGTCGGCGGCAAACAGCGCCTTTTCGCTGTCGAAGACGTAGCTGATATGATCGAGGGTGTGGCCGGGGGTTTCCAGCACCCGCGCCAACAGGCTTCCCACCTTGATGACGTCGCCTTGGGCGGCGCGCAGATCGACATTGGCGATCCTGGCAGCCTTGTCATGCGGCGCGACCACGCGGCAATTATATTTCTGCTTCAGTTCGGCGACGCCGCCGACATGGTCGCCGTGATGATGGGTGATCAGAATATCGGTCAACGTCCAACCCTCACGCTCCAGCGCCTGGATGACGGGAGCGGCTTCCGGCGCGTCGATCGAGGCGGTCGCCTTCGTCACCGGGTCGTGAATCAGATACCCGAAATTGTCGGTGAGGCAGGGGAACAGGCGAATTTCGGCAGTCATGTTATCTCCATGATCATTCTGGCAGCAACGCGAGCGAGCCCCTTGTCGCCATGAAATATGGCGTTAACGCCGAATAAGCAATGCGATATTCGCTACGCTTTTGGCTGAGGCTTCGTGTTAGGTTGGCTTTATGACGATCGATGTCATTGATCTCCGCGATTTCTATTCGCAGCGCCTCGGCATCGTGGCGCGGCGGTTGATCAACCGCGGCATTCATGCACGCTGGCCGGACGCCGCGGGTCAACGGGTGCTCGGCCTCGGTTATCCGACGCCGTATCTCGGCCTGTTTCGCGAGGACTCCGAGCGCTGCATCGCCTTCATGCCGGCGGCGCAGGGCGTGCTGAAATGGCCGACCGCGCGGCCGACTCTGGCGACGCTGGTCGATGAATTTTCGCTGCCGCTGCCGGATGCCGCGGTCGATCGCATCCTGCTGGTTCACGCGCTGGAAATGTCCGATGATCCCGAAGGCCTGCTGCGCGAGGTATGGCGGGTGCTGGCGCCGTCGGGCCGCATGATGGCCATCATTCCGAACCGGCGCGGGGTCTGGACGCGTTCTGACGCGACGCCGTTCGGTCACGGCCGGCCGTATTCGCGCACCCAGATCACGCAGTTGCTGCGGCAGACATGGTTCACCCCGACGGGATGGGGCGAGGCTTTATTCCTGCCGCCGGTCCGAAGCGGCTGGTTCCTGCGCTCCGCGATGGCATGGGAGCAAGTCGGCGCCGCGCTGTCATTGCCGTTTGCCGGGGTTCACATCGTGGAAGCCACCAAGCAGGTCTATCGCGCAATCCCGGCGCATCGCGAGCGTACGCGGCTTATTCCATCGTTGCCGCCGGTGTTGGTGCCATCCTCCTTGCGGCCGGAAAACATGCGGTTTTCCGGCGTTTCGCCGCAGCAAAAGCTGGAACCGCAGTAAGCGTTCCGATCAGTTCCGCGACCGCATTGCGGGAACCTCTGCACACCGCAGGCGTTGATGAATGTAGCTGGCGCAAAGGCTGCGAAGGCTTTGGCGCGTCAGGTTCGCGCCGGGGCATATCCGCATGAGTTCCATCCGATGGATTTGCAGCGAGGGCAGCGCGATATGACGGCTGCCGGAGTGGGGCGCGCGCCAGCCAACGATCATGCCAACAATAACGTCAAAGACTTCTCACAGCGGTGATCGCGTCGTCGAAACCAGCATTCCCTTTCGTCTCGATGCGTTGCACTGGAGCGGCTTCCATACCCGCGTCGTGCTGGCGCTAGGGATCACCTGGATTCTGGACGGGCTCGAAGTCACGCTGGCCGGTGCATTGTCGGGCGCGCTGAAAGAAAGCCCGACATTGCAGTTTACGAATTTTGACGTCGGATTCGCCAACAGCGCCTATCTCGCCGGCGCCGTAATCGGCGCGTTTGGGTTCGGCTGGCTTACCGACCGGATCGGGCGCAAGAAATTGTTCTTCATCACGCTAGCGCTCTATCTGACGGCGACGGCAGCGACGGCGTTGTCCTGGAGCGTTGCGAGCTATGCGCTGTTTCGATTCCTGACCGGCGCCGGCATTGGCGGTGAATACACCGCAATCAATTCGACGATTCAGGAATTGGTGCCGGCGCGCTATCGCGGCTGGACTGATCTCGTGATCAACGGCAGCTTCTGGATCGGCGCGGCGATGGGCGCGATCAGCGCGATCATTCTGCTCGATCCGCATCTGATCGGGCCCGATTGGGGCTGGCGGCTGGCTTATCTCACCGGCGCGTGTCTGGGCCTTATCGTGTTTGTGATGCGGATGTGGATTCCGGAAAGCCCGCGCTGGCTGGTGATTCACGGTCATCCGGATGAGGCCAATGCGATCGTGGAGGATATTGAGCGATCGGTTACGGGACATGCTCAGAAACAAGACGCGCATCAACATGCGTGGCCGAAAATGAAACTGAAGATGCGCGATCACACGCCGTTGCGCGAGGTCGCGCATACGCTGTTTTCGGTCTATCGCCAGCGCTCGATGGTCGGATTGGCGCTGATGATCGCGCAGGCGTTTTTCTACAACGCAATCTTCTTCACCTTTGCGCTGGTCCTGACCGACTTCTACGGAATCGCGGCGGATCAGGTCGGCTGGTATCTGCTGCCATTCGCGGCTGGGAATTTTCTCGGGCCTTTGGTGCTCGGCCGCCTGTTCGACACGCTGGGGCGGCGGGTGATGATTACGCTCACGTACGGGGTCTCGGGCATTCTGCTGGCGGTGTCGGGCTATCTGTTCTCGATCGGCGTCTTGAGCGCGCAGACGCAGACGATCGCCTGGATGGTGATTTTCTTCTGTGCTTCGCCTGCGGCGAGCGCGGCCTATCTGACCGTCAGCGAGACGTTCCCGCTGGAGGTGCGCGCGCTTGCGATCGCGTTCTTCTATGCGGTGGGAACCGGCATTGGCGGCGTCGCGGGGCCAGCTCTGTTTGGCGCGTTGATCGACACCGGATCGCGCGACAGCGTTTTCCTTGGCTATTTATTGGGGGCGGGATTGATGATCGCGGCGGCTGTTGTCGCATGGCGTTACGCCATTGCGGCCGAGCGCCGGACGCTGGAATCGGTCGCACGGCCGCTGGCTTTTGTAGAGTAGGATGACATGAATCAGGAAGTACTGGATCAGGATCAAGCGCAGACGCGCATGCGGGAAAACATGCCGGAAATGACGTCGCCGAAGCTGACGGTGGAGGATCTCGCGCAGCGCATTGGCGATTGTGCCGTGCTGCTCGATATCGACGGTACGCTGCTGGACCTCGCACCGACGCCGCGCGAGGTGTGGGTGCCGCCGGGCCTGGCAAATACACTCAGCCAATTGCACGCGAAGACGTCGGGCGCGCTCGCCCTCGTCAGCGGGCGTTCCCTGAACGATATCGATCTGATCTTTGCGCCCGAGCAATTTCCGGCCGTCGGCGGTCATGGTGCGGAAATGCGGATATCGATCGATAGCGAGGCCGTTGCCGTTCATGCGCCGCCGATGGACAAGGAATTGAAGCGCCGTCTCGCCTCCATCGCCAAGCTCAGCCCGGGCATTTTGCTCGAAGACAAGGGCTATTCGCTGGCGCTGCATTATCGCCTCGCGCCGCATGCGGAGAAGGCGATCTACGAGGCCGTGTCGCTGATCAGGGCCGATCTGCCCAATGCGCCGATCGAGGTGCTGCCTGGAAAATGCGTCTGCGAAATCAAGCATTCCGGGTTCACCAAGGCCACGGGCGTGCGCGAATTGATGACCCATGAACCGTTTCGGGGGCGCCGTCCGTTTTTCATCGGCGACGATGTCACCGATGAATCGGTGTTTGCGATCATGCCTGATTTCGGCGGCCTCGCGTTTTCCGTCGGGCGGCGTGCGCAAGGCGTCGCCGGACATTTCGACGAACCGCGCGACGTGCGCGCGTGGCTGGCGCGTCTTGTCGATGGCGAAGCTGCGGTAACGCGATGATCGTGGTGAACGATTCTTCTGCATTCGTGACGAAATAGAGGCGGTTCATACGCCGCTATTTATTTGGTTCGTTTTTGAGCGGTGGATGTGCCGAGTTCCATCGATCAACGCCTGAATTTGGTTTCATTTGGTTGAAAGGGTGATCAGGAACCATATTGATGAATGGTTGTTAACTCGCGAGAACACTCAGGAGGGGACCTGTGAAACTCGTCGTTGTTTCGAACCGTGTTGCGCGCGGCAACGCCAATGAGCCCATGACAGGCGGGCTTGCGGCGGCATTGCTGCCGGTGGTGGAGAAATCCGGGGCGATTTGGGTCGGTTCGAGCGGTCGCGTTCGTGACGGCGCACAAAAAGAACCATTCGCAGAAATCGAATCGCTCGGCGCGGGCGCGCTCGCGATGCTGGATCTGCCGGCCGCGCATTACGGCGGCTATTATGAAGGGTTTGCGAACTCGGCCTTGTGGCCTGCGCTGCATTCGCGCGCGGATCTGATCCGCGCCTCGCAGGATGATTATCTTTCCTATCGCGAAGTGAATGCGTTCATGGCGCGCGCTTTGTTGCGTTTTCAAAAACCCGATGCCGCCTTCTGGATCCAGGATTATCATTTCCTGGCGCTGGGAGCGGAATTGCGCGATCTCGGCGTGACGGTGCCGCTCGGCTTCTTCCTGCACACGCCTTGGCCGGTGGGTGCCGTGATGGAAGGCGTGCCGCATCATCGCGAGCTGATCGAGGCAATGCTGGCCTATGATCTGATTGGGTTCCAGACCCAGGATGATTGCGATAATTTCCTGGAATATCTTTCGTCCTGCCTCGGCCTTGAAAGCGAAGAAGGCGTCGTGACTTCGCCTTACGGCAAATCGCGCGTCGCGGTGTTTCCGATCGGTATCGACGCCGAGAAATTCGCATTGCAAGCCGCCAAGGCCGTATCCCATCCCGACGTGTCGCGATTGCGGCGCAGCCTCAATGGCGAGAAGCTCGCGATCGGTGTCGACCGGCTCGACTATTCCAAGGGGCTGGTCAATCGCATCAGCGCATTCGACCGGATGTGGACGTTGCAGCCGGCGCTGGCGCGTACGGTTTCCTTACTGCAGATTGCGACGCCCTCGCGCGGCGCGATCGAAGCCTATGGCAATCTGCAGAACGAACTCGCCAAGCTGGTCAGCGACGTCAACGGCCGCCATGGCGAGGTCGACTGGACGCCGATCCGCTATCTCAACAAGGGTTTCAGCCAGACCGTGCTGGCGGGGCTCTATCGTACCGCGCAGGTCGGCGTCGTGACGCCGTTGCATGACGGCATGAACCTCGTCGCCAAGGAATATGTCGCGGCGCAGAACCCGGCCGATCCCGGCGTGCTGGTGCTGTCGAAATTCGCCGGTGCGGCCAACGAACTGGACACCGCGCTTTTGGTCAATCCGCACGATATCGACGGCATGGCGCGAACCATCGCGACGGCGCTCTCGATGCCGCTGAGCGAACGGCGTCTGCGCTGGGAAGCGATGATGGACAGGCTTCGCGACCACACTATTCAGCAATGGTTCGCGGATTTTGTCGAAGCGCTGCAGACGACCCAGACCGATAGCGCTCCAGCCGTGCCGGCGATCATGGAGCCGCCGACGCTGTGGCCGCTTCGCGCGGTCAATTCAGGGGCGCGGTATCATTAATTTCTGTTGGGCGCGTTCAGTAGCAGTACGATACGCCATCGAGAATGGCGCAACGCGTCTTGTTCGGCGCGTTCGGATCATCCAGCGGCACCACGCCCGTGCCGCGGCCGACGAACACGCCCTGTCCCACATGAACAGATGATTTGTTGCCGATGATGACGCTCGGATGAGGCGATGCGCTCGATCGCGTGCCGTCGGGCCAGATAATCGCGTCGCCGGACAGGATGCCGCGCCGTCCGTCATTGCAGGTCACCACCGGACCATCATGGCTGCAGGCCTGCGCCAGCGCCGGTCCTGCGTAACCCGGGCCGATCGTTGCCAGGACAATAACGAGCCGCAGCATCCGTCCGTTGGTCATGTCGCCCTCCCGGCAGATGATTTGCCGCTCTCTCCATCGTCGGGGATAACCGGTTTCCGGTTCAAGGGTTTTGCGTGCGAAAATCCAGCGCCGGCGACAATTCAAAATTATCAATATTATTCAAGCGGTTACGGAAATAGTCGCGGCCCCGTCCGCAGTCCCTTGCAAAAGTCCTTCGGCCCCTTCAAGAGAGGGCATCCGGAGAGATGGCCGAGTGGCTTAAGGCGCACGCTTGGAAAGCGTGTGTGCGGGAAACCGTACCGTGGGTTCGAATCCCACTCTCTCCGCCAGCTTGCCCGACGCCACGTATTCTCCGGGTGAACTCGCGTGCGTTAAGCCAGTGACAGCAGCGATTTCTCACTTGAGCTCCGGACTCCTGATTGGCAGAGCCGGCCTAGTGTTCTCCCAAAGGCCCGTTTCTCTCCGAAGCTCAGGACTCCGCCCATTCGGTACGGTTCTCGAAATTCGAACGTTTGGAGTTACTTATGAACTTCAGCCGAAAGAGGTTCTGCCGCTTCTCCCGGACAGGCGAGAGCATTCGATTTTCAACTCGCCATTTCGAGGTCTCCAGCGCCCGCCAGGCATTCCTGCAAGTCGGTCAATCGCCGTGTCTCATGAAGAAAGGCCCGCAATCAGCGGGCTTTCGGGCAATCTGGAAAAGTCTCAAGCGGCAAAATGGACCTGAGAACTGCCCAATTCGCGGAAGTCTCTGGCGAGCACCCGCGAAATTCGCGTTTTCGGGAAACAGCACGCGGAGACACGGTTCGCCACTGGATTGAGGGCGAGGAGTGGACTTCTCTCCGAATTCTGGCCGGCGCCCCCGCGTAGAACAAAACTGGACTAAATTTCCTAGGTGATCAATCGTTGATCAAGGCGCGGGACGCTGCGAAGCAATCCCGCAAATAGAGCGAGGTTGACGAGAATGTTTGACATTGAATCTCGATCAGTTAGGGGACTTCTCGCTCTGACAGCTATAAGAGGAATTGGGCCCGTCTTAGCGGAAAGATTAGCATCAAGGTTTCCTCGGCTTCAGGATCTAGTGGAAGGAGACACCCGAAGTCTCTCGAAGATCGTGCCTACCTCCATTTCCGAATTCATTTCTAGCTCAGTTGAAATTCAAAAGGCAATTGGGCGAGCGGATGCCATTCTAAACGAAGCGGATAGGCGCAACGTGCGTATCCTATCGGTATTTGACGAGCTCTATCCGAAGCGATTGAAAGCGATTTCCGATCGGCCATCTCTCTTGTACGTAAAAGGGAGGTTATCGCAATCAGGCAGAGATGTTGCGTGCATTGGCACAAGGGAACCTTCGAGGTTTGGTGAGGAAGTTACGCGTCGCCTTGTTGCGCAACTCGTATCGGCGGACTGGACGATAGTGAGCGGGTTAGCGATCGGTATCGATACGATCTCACATAACGCCGCAATCGAGCATAGCGGGCGCACAGTCGCAGTCATGGCCGGTGGGCTTGACGGAGTCTATCCAAAGCAAAATGCCCGACTAGCGGAGAAAATCGTTGAGATGGGCGGGGCTCTAGTTAGCGAGCAAGCCTTTGGGGTGCCTCCCGCTCGTGGAAATTTAGTCAAACGAGACAGGCTTCAAAGCGGGCTTTCGGTGGCGACGTTCGTTATGCAGACGGATATTCAGGGCGGTTCGATGCACACGGTGCGGTACACGTTGCAGCAAGGACGAATGTTATTTGCTCCAGTGCCTTCTGGAAATCATGCTGCGGAGCCGAAAAGCCAAGGATTGCTCGCGCTCACCGGCTTAACGGGGCCTCGGTTAGCCAATATTCTCATGACAGAAGGGGACTATCGAGACTTATTGCTTACAAAGTTCACTCATTCTCCGGTTGCGCTGTCCTTAAACAACCGCGAAGATTATACATCGATGCTAAATTTGCTTCATGTCGCCTACTCAAAAGGTTCTGATCCGTTCGAGGGGGAGGAATCCAAAGGATTTTTGTAGTCGTGGCTAAGGTATTTCTATTCGATTGGATATGACGTTAGTCGATTCCGCCGCCCTTGCTCCGCTTCGCCGAGCTCAATTGTGGAATCAGGTCAAGACGAACTTGCATCTTGTGAAGGCCTTCCCGCTTTCGGGAGGGGTTACGCCGCACGACCTTCCGAAGTTACTAAGGAAAGCAGGCCACAAGGTTGGAATCGTGACTTCGTCACCAAAGTGGTATGCGGAAGAAATTATCAAACGGTTTGGCATTGAGCATGATGCTCTCGTATCCTATGGAGACACTACCAACCATAAGCCTGATCCTGAGCCGCTTAACGCCGCCTTGGGGATTCTAGGAGAGAAGGCGCGGAAAGAGATATACTATGTCGGAGATGACGTGGCCGACACCGAAGCCGCCTATCATGCCGGAATAACTTCGGTTGGAGTCAATTGGGGCCTGTCAACGTTCTCGGCGGTAGCGTCTGCTGCACCAGATCTTTTTGTCGGTGACGCGTCGAGAGTACTAAAGACCAAAGAGTTTGACAGCCTTGAGTACGCCGCCGAGGCGCTGACTTCGGGGCGAGACTTTGTAACGCACTGGGGATCAGTGCTTCGATGTGAAGGTGATCCTCTTGTTTACGCGCTTGGCCGGTATTTCACGGCCTCCGATCCGAGGCATGGCGGAAGTGCTCTTTGTACAGCCGTTCTTTCGCTGAAGAGCAAAGATACTCACGCAGAAATTCTAGGCCAAGCGGTCGGACGCACTGCAGGCGATCTCGATGGATGGAAGTGTAGGTATATTGTGCCTGTGCCGCCAAAGCCTTCGCAAGATCGGAATCGGTTTGATCAGGTTCTCGCAGCCGCAAAGGCTTATTTGCCGGCAAGTGTTGAGATCTATTTGGAAGGATTAAAGTGCATAAAAGAAGTTGCGGGTTACAAGCAAATGAATGCCAGCGAAAGGCAGGAGGCAATCAAGGGCGCATTTGAAACCGGCTATAATTGGAAGGGGAACGATATTCTCGTATTGGATGACGTTTATACCACCGGAGAAACTGTCAAGGAATGCATCGAGTATTAAAGGCAAGTGGGGCCGGGGAAATCAGGTGCCTAACTCTCGCTGGTGATCAGCGGGCCTTCATCCACAAGCAATGCCCAGCTTGTAACCGTTCGATGAAAATTAGAACAAATGGCCAGGGTGAAAAATTTTGGGGATGCTCCGGTTATCCTCACTACTGTCAGAATACGGAGGATTTATAGGAATACCGGGTCGATCGAGGCTGTGGGACTACTGTCCTGCAGTTTTTCAGACTGCCTCAATAAGTCACTCGCGCATTTTCGCTTGAAGGACGTCTATTCAATCTGCCCGAACGACCAACCCTCCAGACAAACAAATTCGTGAAATGTACAACCTTTCGTCGGGCAGACGACGCTAGGACAGACGATGCCATCGGATGAAATCGAGTGGCCACGCAGCGTAAGCCCGTGACCGTTCGGGCACGTCATCGATGCCTTAAAGCGCTTTACAACGGAGGAGTGGCACGGTGCCCAGTGCATTGGCGGCGGGTCAGTCGTTATTTGCCCGAACCGGGCGATCCTAAAGTGAGGTAGACCTATCTTGGCCTGTGGACTGTGGCGGCCCGAGTAGAAGGATCTCAGCCACGCCGCGCATTCCGCGAGCCAGCGTCGCAGCACCTAGAGCCGCCCACGGGAGAGGAGATTGACGAGCCGCAAAGTCATGGCCTGTGCGCTCACGTCATAGCGTTTCGCTAGCGCCTGAGCACGCGCCTCATCATCGATGTCGAGAATAAGGCCTGCAGTATCCTTACGGAGGAAAATCTCGGGCATCAGCAGCGCGGCCGCAAACGCATTCGATTCAATTTCCTCGACATCTTCGGCGGTCGAGGATGCCGGCGAGCGCAAATTAACCCGGAAAGCCGTGTCGACCCGTACTTCCTTGCCCTGATGGAGCAAGAGATGACCAAGTTCATGCGCGACCGTGAAACGCCTTCTTGCAGGGGATTGCTTTTTCTCAACCGCGATTATGGCGTTATTGCCTTCGCGTAGCAGCAGGCCAGAAATCTCGTTGTTGAACTGCTTGAAAACGAGCGATGCACCCTCGCCCCGCGCAATGCCCTCAACAGGTACCGGAGGACCCAGCACGCCATATTTGGTCAACAACTCCGCTGTGAGTGCGTCGATTTTAGAATAGCGGGCTCGGAGTACGTTCATGCGCGGTTCCTTGCGGCGCTTTTCTTCACGGAACTAATCCACTTGTGAACCGTCGGCATCTGGTTGATTGGCATCTCACCGACGATTGCGTGTTGGCTCTTTGAAGGCGCTGGCAAAAGCTCCGATGCTGGCACATCAAGTGCCTTCGCTATATCGACCAGTTGATCCACAAGGAGCCGCTGGCGCCCACATTCTATGTTGGTGATGGCAGTTCGGGAGAGATTTACGTGGGCACCAAGTGCCGCTTGCGTCAGTTTTCCTTCGCGCGCCGCGCGGATGCGGCGCCCGAGTTCTACATGAAATGTTTCTGGCATATCTCGCTGATTCTGTGGGTGAATTCGCGGGAGCATAGAATCTTTCGTCATAATGTCAATCTGGCAAACATTACAAATCCGCGAAATGTTCGTATCATTGCCATCCAACAGTGCCGGTGTTATAAACCTTGCACATACACCGGGAGGCCGATTCGGCGCTCCCTTAAAGCGGAGCGACAACATGGATCAGCCGGTTCAGGAGCGTGCCGAAGAGGCCGAAAAGCATAAAGAACACGACGCTGCCGTGGCGGTGATCACGCCCAAAGGCATTTATCCCGATGAGAATGAATTTCGGCGCGTCCCGGAAAACACCGTCATCGCCGAGGTGCTCAAGGCTGCGGCCGACAAGCTGAAGATTACGAATACGTCGGACTGGGTTGCGAAGGTTGATGGGCGGCAGATTGACGTTAACGCAACGTTCAAGCATGAACATTTGACCGGCATCGTGGAGATCGAATACCACAAGCACGAGGGCGGCGGCGGTGCATGAGGCTCTCGCACGCGCGAATTTCGAGCAGGACGTGGCGGCGCTCAGCGATGCCGCCGCTACGCGCCAGAAGCTGATCGTGCACGCCAGCAGCTATCCGGTCCTCGACGTTACCATCCAGCATACCAAGCCGCTTCGCCTCCGCTTTCAGGGTGACAGTTTTGACGAACTGCCACCCGCAATCGCGATCCTGAAGCCGGACGGGACGCCCTGGACCGACCCGCTTCCCGGTGGTGTTTTCAACGGCGGACCGCACTCCGTCAAAGGCGGCCCGTTCGTCTGCATGCGCGGCGCCCGCGAATATCACACCCACAACAGTCATGTGAACGATGCCTGGGCCAATTACCGGCGCCAGGACGGTATGGGTATTGTGGGCATTCTCATGCAACTCGCTTCCGTCTGGCGGAGGGACGTAAAATGACACCCCTTCGCTGTGCACCGAGCCTCGTCGAGGAAACTCTCGAAAACCTCCGCGCGGCCGGCCGCCGCGGCACCGAAGGTATCGTGCTCTGGCTGGCGAAGCGCCCGCTGACCGATGGCAGCGCCATCGCCGAGGTCTATGTCCCGGATCACTATGCCGGGGTGGATGTGTTCCGCATTCCGCCATCCGGCATGTCGGCCATGATGGCGCACCTGCGCGCGCGCAAACTGGGTCTCGCCGCGCAGGTGCACTCGCACCCCCAGCACGCGTTTCATTTCACGTGCCGACGATGCGTGGGCGATTGTGCGTCACGAAGGCGCACTTTCGATCGTGGTGCCGGATTTCGCGGCCGGCGCCTCGGTCACCAATTTTCTTGAGAAAGCCGCTACCTTCCGTCTTTCATCGGACGACCAATGGGTTGCCGTGCCACAGCATGCGCTGCCCCAGCACCTGGTGGTTTCGCCGTGATCACGCCCACCCAGAAAATGAGCGGATGCTGGCGCGCGTGCTCGGCATCGGCGAGGATGAAGCAGCCGTACGGCTGGCCCAGACCTTCGCCATAACGGCATCGCAGGGCGAAGCGACCACGGTTCGCCGAAGAACTTGTCGCTCAACTGGGACGCACGGTGACACTGGCTCCACCGCAAGGCCCCTGCGACCTTGAGATCTTGATCCATGCCGAGCCTTCGCGTGATGCAGCGAAACGGCTCTTCATTCACATCAGCGCCGATTGCGTCGCGGTCTCGCGGCAGCCATCGCCTAAGACGGCCGCGGCCGACCTTCACGGTGTCCAGCGCATGATCGCCGGCTGCTTCGCCGCGTCTGCCGCACTTACTGAACTCGTTGATGGCATAGAGCACGCATCCGCCGCCGACCCCTTTCTCGTCCATTTTGATGCGCTCGGCGCGAATCGGGAGGTGCTTTCCGTCCCGATCCGGCTTGACGACACCGTGCTTGCAGGGGGCCGGAGCTGTCGGAAACGGGTTTCTTCGTGCCGCGCGCCATCTCGATATCTCAGGCACACTCAGCATTGCCGATCCTAAGGCCGTAGGGTCGGGCAATCCGAACCGTTGTCTTTATTTCACCGAGGCCGATCGCGATGAAGCGAAGGCCGCTGCGCTTGCCTCGCACGCCCAGCCTGACTTTCCAGCACTGGCCCTCGTACCATTCACCGGCACCTTCCACGACATTGTCGAAAAGCAGGGCCGCGTCCGCCGTGTGATCGTCGGAACCGACAGCCGGGTGGCGCGGCGCTCGATCCAGAACGATCTGCCGTTCGAGGTGCTCGACGCATCAACGACCGGAATCAGCGAAATCATCGTTCACTCGCACCGGCAACCCAACCGGCATGCCTGCCTCGGCTGCATTTACCAGCATATCCCTGACGAACTTGCCCGCGCCCGCGATATCGCATCCCGGCCTCGGCCTTGACCTGGCCGACGTGACTGCAAACGAACGCATCGATGCCCGCGTGGCGGGGATTCTGGCCATGAAACATCCCGGCCTCGACGAGGTAGCGCTGGTTGGCAAGGCCTTCGACAGCCTATTCAAGCAGCTTTGCGCCGAGCAGTCGCTCCTGTCACCGACGGGAGAACAGGTCCTTGCACCATTCGCCTTCGTGTCAAATTTGGCAGGAGCGTTACTCGCTCTTGAGCTTGCCCGCTTCGAATCCGGCGCGCGTTTTCCAGGACGGCAAGAATTACATGTTTGTGAGCCCATGGGCTTCTCCTCACGGCTTTATGCGCCGCGCTCGCCCGCGCGCCCCCGCAGTGTGAATTCTGCGGGCAGGCGTCGTCGGCAAACGCTCTGTCCACAGTTTGGCCCGAGCTAAAGACAACCTGACCCCAAAGAGACCGGCCAGACCCATGACCCGAATTGATCCGTTTTCGCTCACCACAGCTCCGCTGAGACTGTTCGCACACAAAAAGGAGATCGGCTACGCGACAGGGTTCATCTGGAAGGACGGCGAACAACACTACCTGATCACTAACTGGCACGTCGTCACCGGTCGGAACGCTCAGACAGGCGAGCAGGCAGCGACCGCCCGGCCCACCACGATCGATGCCATGTTCAACACCCGGATCATGAACTTTGGGAAGCAGTCCTGGGATATCGCGATCCGGGACCAAGACGATCAACCGCTTTGGCTGGCGCACCCGCAGCGGCAACGGGGTTCCGACGTGGTCGCGATCCCGCTTCCCATTCGCGGCGATGACCCCATCGTTAATATGTATCCTATCAATGCCCTCAAATCCGAAGCGGACCTCGCAATCAGAATCGGAATGGATGTGGTTCATACTTGGCTATCCGTTTGGCACGGCGCCGCCGGGCTTTCCGGTATGGAAGCGGGGAAGCATAGCATCCGAACCTGACCTTACTCGCATCGGTGCGGGTTACATGCTCGTCGATACCGCATCTCGTCCCGGCATGTCGGGCGCGCCCGTCATCCGGCGGAGTTGGGGCACCCATCTCCTCGAAGACAGCGCCATATCAAGCGACAGTACGCCGCAGAGCAAATTCATCGGCGTCTACTCCGGCCGTCTTCACACAAAGGACCCGAACGACGCTCAAATCGGCATGGTCTGGCCGGTTGAAGATATTCAGGAAATTATCTGGGGTCAAAAGCGTGATACTGATTGAGTGGTAACTTGAGTGACAAAGTGTCGGTTCCGCCGGTTACGGAGACGATGATTGCGGTTCTGGACAGTCCCTAACCGACATGCTGGCCAACCCTAGCGGGGTGTCCAGTCTAACAAACTACCTAGATAGGAGAGTAAACTGGCCAAAAACGAATACTTCGTCGAGCAACGCGGTGACGGCCGCTACAACGTCTTGCGGCCGAATGCAGACCGCGCAAGCGCCTCGGCTGAAACCCAGGCCGACGCAATCGCCCGGGCGAAGAAGATGGACCCGGACGCCACGATACATGTGGAGCGGGTTCGTGATATCGGTCCCGGTCGTGACAAGTGGCGAAAGCTCTAATTGAGTGTTCATATCGCGCTTGATGGGTTTCCCTCGCTAGCCCGGCTGTGCCGGGCGAACAATATCCGATAGCATTCGTTGGCGAATACTCAAGGCTCCCTAGCTAGTACAAGCCTTGCATCGGGGCCGGCAATCCCTTTGGATTCAAACAAGAGATTCCATGGCTATAATCGATTTGCCAGAGCGGCATTTCGTATTCCATAACGCTGGATCAGCGAAAACTCGCACCGACGCGAACTTGCAAGCAGACATTTCTGGATTTTGGCGATTTAGCCCTAGCAGCCAGCTAGGGCTAATCCGCAATTTTTCGACCGCATTCGTCAGCCTATCGGGCAAATCACCCCGAATTTCCTTAGACTCGACGCCCTGTATTGAAGAACAAAACCAGTTTAGCCCTAGCAGCCAGCGAGCGCTAAATGCCACGGTGTCATCTAATTGGTCTGCTTACGACGTCCGCCATCTTGGTCGGCTCTTAGCTAGTGCGGATTAAACACGGAGAAATATTGCTGAGCCCATTCTGCCGGCAGTGGCTTGAGTAGGTCATCGAGCTGAAGCGTGCTGGGCTGGCGTCCAGCCAAGATTGCTTCGATGATACCTGGGGCCATCAACGTCAGCCTTAAGATCCGGCTGAGGTAGGAATCGTTGACCCTTTTCAGCCTTTGCCAATTCTGCTGAGGAGCCGTACTGGCCGCTTTCGAGCAGTTGTCGCCAACGGTAGGCGCGAACCACGGCCTTGACGAGTGCGGTGTCGAAGCGCGGCGCAGGCGACCATGGTGTCTCCCCAGAAGGGGCCAGGATTTGTTTGCGACCGGCGCGTTGGCGGAACGTGACGGGGATGCTTACCGTCGCGTAGCAGCCGTCATTGCTGATCGTGCTTGTGCGTGCCTGAGCAGTCCTCACGCTGCATCCATCTGATCGATCGATATGTCGGTCAGTTCCCCGACGAGGGACGAGATGCCTGCGATCCGAAGCTTGATGTCCACTCGATCACTTCGGACGTCAACGCGTTCGACCAAAAGCCAATGATCCGGGACTGTTCGGCCGGGAACAGCTCGTCCCACAAGGGTTCAAACGCCTTCAATACGCTTCTCACCTTGGACTCAGTCATGCCTTCAATGGATTTTCGAACGGTTCGCCAAGTCTGGACTATGATCTCGGGAGACAGTAGCAGCAGCCGCACCTGATCAACCACGATCTTTTCGATTTCCGCGGCAGGAACGCGGGCGGCGGCGCCATCGCGGGCGCCCTGCTTCAGAACGGTTTGACTAACATAATAGCGATATAGCTTGCCAATCTTCCGGGTATGGGTTGGCGACATGGCCGCGCCCGAGAGGTCGAAGATGATTCCTTTCAATAGAAACGGCGTCCGCGCCCTCGTGTCGGCAGCTCGCTTTCTCGGATTTTCCTGGAACTTGGCTCGGACCTTATCCCA
Organism: Bradyrhizobium sp.; assembly: GCA_037201505.1. GTDB lineage: Bacteria > Pseudomonadota > Alphaproteobacteria > Rhizobiales > Xanthobacteraceae > Bradyrhizobium. Next base: position 13,981 of record JBBCHO010000003.1, on the reverse strand, counting down.
GAGTTTGCGGTCGATGATGCCGCTATGCTCGCCAGGGTAAGAATCGCCCTTATGCATGGCAACGCCGATATAGACGGGATTGGTGAGCATTTTATAGAGAATGCCCTTGTCGATCAGCTTGCCGTACTTATTGCGAGCGTTTTCCGCGATCAATTCGCGGGCCAGCTTTGTCATCGACCCGATGGCGACAAAACGCTGAAAGATTGAACGAACCAATTTTGCGTCGACGTCATTGATAACCAGCTTGCGATTTCGAACCTCGTAGCCCAGCGGTGCCCAGCCACCCATCCACATACCCGCTTGCGCGATGCCGCGAACTTGTCACGAATGCGCTCACCAATTACCTCGCGCTCGAACTGGGCAAAGGACAGTAGGACATTGAGGGTAAGCCGACCCATCGATGTCGTGGTATTGAATGATTGGGTAACAGAAACAAACGTGACATGGTGCTTGTCGAACACCTCGACCAACCGAGAGAAATCCATCAGCGAGCGCGACAGCCGGTCGATCTTATAGACGACCACGACGTCCACCTTGCCGGCTTCGATGTCGGTGAGCAGTCGTTTCAGGGCAGGACGGTCGAGGGTGCCGCCGGAAAACCCGCCATCATCATACCGATCGGGAACGAGGAGCCAACCCTCGGCTCGTTGACTCGCAATATAGGCTTCGCAGGATTCTCGCTGGGCTTCGAGGGAGTTGAATTCCATCTCGAGGCCTTCTTCGCTCGATTTGCGGGTATAGACCGAGCACCGAAGCTTTCGTCGTAGCGGTGAGGCGATGGCGACCGGCTTTTTGGTCATGCCGCGTCCCGGCGGTTCTTAAGCCCAAAGAAGACCCAACCATTCCAGCGAACTTTGGTGATCTCGCGCGCGATTGCCGATAATGATTTGTAGGGCCGTCCCTGATATTCGAAATCGTTAGCGCGGACGGTAATGCTATGCTCGATGCCCTGCCATTCCCGGATCAATCGAGTGCCGACGACGGGCAGGTTGTCAGCGCGGATTTTGCGACGGGCTCCCGGCTTGCCGTCGTACTGTTTCGCCAAAACCCGCAACTTTTCAACCGTCGCCGGCTTCAATCCGCCATAGGCGAGCTCTTGAATGCGATAAGCCAGCCGGCTTTCCAAGAAACGGCGGTTATAGGGTGGCGGTTCGCTGTCAAACAGGGCGCGCCATTTGACCTTGAGCGCGGTTGCCGGCGCATCCTTTAGGGCGGCCAATTGGGCAAGAACGGCGTCAGTCATGGAAAACCTCATCAGAACCGGGAGGCGCATCACCGCTCTGCTCGGGCGCGAAGTGAAGCGAACTTTCTCCGAACTCGGTAGGTTTTCGACTGGACTTCCGCGCTTCTAGGCGAATGAAAGCCGCTGCCAAAATCGTGGCAATCTCCCCAACTCTTTCGCTGGAGGCAGCCGAATCAGTGCTCTGAGCGTGTAACATCGCGGGAACGTGTACGGTGCGCCTGGCAGCGTCACGCTCTCTACCCAGGGCGAAATCCGGCGGTACTTTACCTAACAGGGATAGAAAATGGATATCGCAATTCCCCCACGCTGGGTCGGTTTGTCAGCGATGAAGAAGCAAAACCGCGAGGCTCTAAAAAATATCTAAAGGCAGCGGTGGCGAGGCTGGGTCCGTTCAAGCATAAAACCATCGATGGACGCGCGATATGCGGCAACGGGGATCATCGAACTCCGAAGAAGACGCCTACCAGCTAGTCCAAAAATTGGCGACAAACTTCAATAGGCACCTTCGCCTCGAAAAAAGCGCGCCGCGAGCCAAGGACGTCGTTCAGCAGCTTGCGGCACTAGAGCGTGTTGCCAGCAAACTCGCTGTATTGCTAGGTTCGCTTGATGACTTCACAAGGGACCGGCTGCAAACTGCGGGGAGTGGCCTCGATCATTTCGTTGAAATCAGAGGTCTGCGGCCCCTTATAGAGGCCGCCGATGTTGCGGGTTTGCCGCCACCTGGTGCCCTGGACGAAACACTAAGTACCTTCTCTTGGATACGTCGCTTAACGGCCCTATCCGACTACGCTAAATCGACCGCTGATATATTCAAAGAATCAAAAGGGCTCAGCGGAAACGAAGTTCTCGATAAGGGCGGCAACAAAAATCTTCATAAGGATGTTTATGGCTCGCCACAATGGCGGTTAGTAGGTGACGCGTGGTATTGCTTTGACGGCTACAAACCTAACGAAGCTACGGGAACAGATGGGAAGTCATTCCATATGTTCATTCAGGAGATTTTCACTTACGCAACCAAACAGGATGCTGAGGAGAGTCCTTCATTTTTGCCAGTCATCAAGAAGGTGGTCAAAAGCCACCGACGATATTTCGAGGTTCAAAAGGAATTAATGGCCCGAGGCGACGAATTGCACGCAATATTCGATTTGAGTGTGGATTCAAAAACTAGAGAGGTTCGGCGCACCGAACTGACGAGGATGGTAGCGGTCCTTGAGGCAGAACTATTTGAGCTCCGTGGCGCTCTCTTTGGCCGAGCCTAAGTTTAGGAAATGTACCGTCGGCTACGAGAGCAGTTGACTGCCTGACGTTCCAGCGTTTCCGGCCTACGTGATTCGCCTCACGTAATGGCGGCTTCGATTCTGCTGCCCACCGCCGGAGGGCAATATGCGGTCGAGGAAATCCAAAAAGGCTGCACAGAAAAAGCTGGTCTACCATTCTTTGTACCATGGTCGCGAACGGCTCGGTCGATATGTGCGGACGAAGCAAAAGCGCTTCAGAGCGTTCGACGCCATTGATCGCCCTTTGGGATATTTCCGTGTCCGGACGGCGGCACTGAAGGCTATCCGCAAGGCGTGGGCGAGGTTGGCATGAGTTGGCAAGCCACAGCTTGGGCCATACGACAGAACACTGGATCGGCGCGACGCAAACTCGTTTTGCTCGGGCTAGCTTACTATGCAGACAAAAACGGTGTTTGTTGGCCCTCGCAGGAAACATTAGCACGAGACACTGAGCAGTCAGTGGACACAGTTCAGCGTCAACTTGATGCGCTTGAGCACGCAAAACTGATCCAACGCGAGCGTAAAATCAAACGCCGAGGGCAATGGCAGGGTTATCTCTACAAATTACCCCTTAATCTCGATCAAGTGCTGCGGGGGCAGAATGCATCCCTCTCTCCTGATCAGCGGCGTGGCCAGGCCGCAATCGTGGCCCCGGCCAGACCGCAAAGCTTGCGGCGTAAACCTTCACTAGAACCTTCATATGAACCGTCACTCACAAACGCGAATAGCGATTACGGTGAGAGATTAAGGGCTTTCCAAGGGAAGCGATGAAGGAGTGGAGATTGTCCAAAATCGCATTGCTCTCAGGATCGGCGATGATTGGTGGCTCATTCTCGGTGAAATGAATGATGTCCAACGTTCTCGCCTTTGTACGTTGGAACGGCAGGGACGTTTGGACGACGAAACCCTTCAGACCGCAATCCTCGCGATCCGTATCGTGCGACCGTCATGAGTGAGCAAGCGGATAGGGGTAGCCAATTCTTCGGGGCTAGCTGTTCTCGGACCGGTTGCCATGGTTCGCACGCAAAAAATTGGAATTAAATGCAAAAAGCCCATTTTATTTTTGCGCGTTCAAATGCTTCAGCGGCGATCCACCGGCTGCGACGGCATCGCGAGCATGGGCAGGGGGGTACTAAAACTCTGCTGGGATAGGGCTCGGACCGGTAGATTAGGAACGCATTTTTTGCCCGCGATATTTCGCCCAAATTATTTTTTTTAGGAGCCGCCGGGTCGCCGCACAGAGCGTGGCGATAGAATCGAAAAGCTGAGTCAAATCAATGACGGTGCGTTCAAAAAAACGTCGCGTAATTAGGTAGGGGAGGGGGTGCGAAATGATCGAGATAAACAGGAAAGAGAGCCAAATGACGGATCAAAGCGCTGCATCAACGGCAATTCCGGCGCATCGATTGCAAATCGAGTATTGGCCGCTGGATCGCTTGATTCCGTACGCGCGTAACGCGCGGAAGCACAGCCCGGCGCAGGTTGCTGAGATCGCCGGAGCATTCGTGCGTTCGGCTTCTCCAATCCGATCCTGGTCGGCGAGGGCGCGGATGTGATTGCCGGGCATGGCCGCCTGGCTGCGGCTCGTAAACTCGGATTGACCGAGGCGCCCGTCGTGGTGCTGCACGGATTGTCAGACGCGCAGCGGCGTCAGCTGGTCCTTGCCGACAACAAAATCGCCTTGAACGCGAGTTGGGATGCCGAAATGCTCAGTCTCGAGTTGGCCGATCTTTCCACCATCGGAGCCGATTTATCGACACTGGGTTTTACGACCAAAGAATTGTCGGCAGCCCTTTCCAGGGTCGAGGCCGGCCTGACCGAAGAGGATGAAGTCCCCGAGGTCGCCGAGATCTCGGTGTCGCAGCCGGGGGACATCTGGCAGCTCGGGGCCCATCGCGTCGCCTGCGGTGACAGCCGGGACGCGAGTCTGGTGAAGCTTCTGTTGGGCGATACCGTGCCGCATTTGATGGTCACCGACCCGCCCTACGGGGTGGAGTACGACCCTGAATGGCGCCATCGCCGCGGCGTCAACAATTCCGCGCGCAAAGGCAAGATCCAGAACGATGAAATCGCAGACTGGACGCCGACCTGGGATCTGTACCCCGGCGAGATCGCGTATGTCTGGCACGGGGCCGCTGCGCTCCAGCATTGTCGCCGATAGCCTTGCGAAAAGCCGCTTTTCGATCCGGGCGCAGATCATCTGGGCCAAGGAGCGCCTGGTGATGAGCCAAGGCGACTACCATTGGCAGCACGAGCCCCTGTTGGTATGCGGTCCGCAAGAAGGGCTACTGGACTGGTGACCGCAAGCAAACGACGCTGTGGACCATTCCGACCGGCGGCCAGGACGTCGCCACAAAGCACGCGACGCAGAAGCCGGTCGAGTGCATGCGCCGGCCCATGCTGAACAACTCTAGCCCGGGACAGGCGATCTACGAGCCGTTCCTGGGCAGCGGGACCACTTTGATCGCGGCGCAGTCCTGTGGGCGGGTTTGCTTTGGCATCGAGATCGATCCGCTCTTTGTCGATGTCGTGATCCGGCGCTGGCAGGCGTTTACGGGAGAGACGGCCAAACGCGCGAGCGACGGCATGCGTTTCGAAACAATCATGCCGGCCACTGTCGCCATCGAGAAGGTGTTGTAGTGCGCGGTCGCCGGCCGAAGCCAACCAGGATCAAGGCGCTGACCGGCAATCCCGGCAAACGCCCCATCAACCCGCACGAGCCGCGCCCTGAGCCGGCGCTGCCCGACTGCCCGCCCGAACTTGGCCGTTGGCGCGAGAGGAATGGGCACGGCTTTGCGTCGATCTGGCGAAGCTCAACCTGATAACGCAATTGGATCGCGGAGTGCTGGCCACTTACTGCGCAGCCTATGGCTTTTGGGCGGAAGCTTTGCTGCAGCTGCAGAAATTCGGGACGATGGTGAAATCCCCGACCGGATATCCGATCCAGTCGCCCTATTTGGCCATCGCGAACCGGCAGGCCGACCTGATGGTACGCGTCGCAGCCGAGTTCGGTTTTACGCCGGCCAGCCGCACCCGGATATCAGCGCCGCCGCCCGACCAACTGCCGCTGCTCGACCTCACGAGAGATGACTACGAGCCAGGAAATTCAACCGACTAAGCGTCCTAGCGAACACGGCCGTGGGCCAATGGCCTGCTTATTCCATAACATCTAGTTTGCGAAACGGGCCGCGAGAGTTGACGGCGAGAGGGTTGCGCGCGTAGCGACCCTTCCCGATCGATTTGCAGCCCAAATAAACCTGGAATTGGTCGATAGAGAGATGGACATGGGCGCGCCCATAAGTTGTAGCGTCCGCATCTTAATTAAGCAATCACGGGGGGATTCTATGGCTGAAAAATCCAAAATCTTGCTTTCGCTGGGTGCTGCGTTGGCATCCCTCACCGGCATGTCGGTTCAGGGCGCTGAAGCCAAGCCTGTTACTGGCAATGACGTCGGCGCGTCTGCGGCAGAAAACACGGCGATCAAGCTGGAGCCAAACGCTCACTATCAGGTCGGCGAAGACCTTCTCGGTTTCGTCATGACGAAACAGCCCGACGGAACGATCGTCGCTCAGCACTCTTCTCACGCGTCGCATGCTTCCCACGCGTCTCATGCCTCCAGCCGCTAACTCTGAGCGGTCTTCGGTCGCAGTTGTCGATTTCGATTCCAGTGTCCAAAGCCTCGGAGCTTTGGATGCGGCGGCCTATCGGCTGATCGGAACAGCAACCTGCCAAATCGATCGGGCGGGAGACCGGTATGTTTGCCGTCTCACGCCCTCCACGGGCTTGCAAAAGCGGGAAACGCTGAGCGGTGACGATCTGAGGAGAACGGTTCCTGAACCTCGTCTCGGACGAGAACTTGCGAAGCCGTGTCGCGGAGAAAACCGAAGGCGTGCGCAACGTTATTCTGGCGCTTGCCTTTGGCTCCCTTGCCGCCGATGAGAAAAATGCCGGATAGCGTCCGGCTGGAGCAACATGGCGCGTTTTCTGCCTCCCGAAGCTTTCAGTGCGGCAAGCGGAACTCTTTCGCTGCTGCCGTTCAATCTTGAGCGCACCGGCACGAACCAATATCTCGTCGCGAATCTCGTCGGCGACTTCATCCGCTTGACGGAAGATGAGCTGAACAGGCTGATCGACCTTCAGATCAAGCCCGGCGACGGTCTTTACGAAAAGGCCTACGCGGCCCATTTGGTCACAGGCACGAATCAGAACGCTCAACGGCAAGTTTTGGCCCTCCGGCTCAGAAGCCGGATGTCGTTCCTGCGACAGGTAACGCCGCTCCACATTTTCGTTGTGACACTCCGCTGCGAGCACTCGTGCCCCTATTGCCAAGTCTCGCGGCAAAGCACCGATCGCTCGCGGTTCGATATGAGCGAAGAGACCGCGATGCGCGCCCTCGACATCGCTTTCGCGAGTCCATCGGCCCGCATTAAGATTGAATTCCAGGGCGGGGAGCCACTTCTCAATTTTCCTCTCATAAAGACCATCGTCGCAAACGCGAAAGCGCGCGCCATTTCGTTTAGAAAAAAGGTCGATTTCGTCATCGCATCAAATTTGGCGTTGCTGGACGATGCCGTTCTCGAATTCTGCAAGTCGAATGATGTCCTTCTTTCAACGTCGCTCGACGGACCAGCTGATTTGCATAATAAGAACCGTCCCCGGCCAGGCAGCAACAGCCATGAACTGGCCACTAGAGGCATTCGCCGCGCCAGAGAGGTTCTTGGCCCGGACCGGGTGGGCGCCTTAATGACGACGACAGAGGCCAGCCTCGATCGCGTCGATGATATCATTGATGAATATCTGCAAATGGATCTGGACGGCATTTTCCTACGGCCGCTGTCCCCCTTTGGCTTTGCGGTCAAGACGAAGCAATATCAAAAGTACGACGCCAAGAAGTGGTTGGCGTTCTACGAGCGGGGATTACGGCGGGTTCTGGAAATCAATCGGCAAGGCAGGCCATTCCGGGAGTTTTTATGCGGCGCTCATCCTGACACGCATGCTGTCGGATCGACCCATTGGCTATGTGGACCTTCGCAGCCCTGCCGGCACGGGCCTCGGTGCGCTGGTCTACAACTACGATGGAAACGTTTTTGCGTCGGATGAAGGCAGAATGCTCGCCGAGACCGGTGATAATGCGTTTAAACTGGGCCACGTCGACCAGGACAGATATCAATCGCTCATTCTGTCCGACAAATTGATAGGCGCCATCTCATCGTCGCTGACGCAATGCGCGCCGGAATGCTCGACTTGCGTGTTCGAGAGCCATTGCGGCGCCGATCCCGTCTACCATCACGCGACCCAAGGGGACGCGCTCGGCATCAAGCCTCTCTCGGCGTTCTGCGCGCGGCAGAAGGGTATTATGGGCCTGCTGCTGGATATCCTGGAAAACTCACCGGAAGACGCGGCCATTCTTCGGCGATGGGCAGCCCCATGACTCTGCCCCTTTACGGTACCGCCTCGCTCAGCGGAGGCTTCGGGGCAGGACAAAGCGCGTTCGGTCGTGCGGCTGCGCGCGGTTGATAGCAAGACGGAACGTCATGCTGCCGATTTCGCCTTGGTCAAAACACCTGATCAACTGCAGCGCGCAATAGCGGCCAATTGGCAATCGATCTTCGTTGTTTCGGGTGATTCCATCGACTTAACGTCTACTGAGTCCTCTCAAAGGCAGATGCTCGTGCCTCCGAAATTTGATTATCTCGGAGACGGTGACGTTCTCGGCGTCGATCACTCTTCTGGAAAGTTTCGTACTCTGTTTCGTCGAAATTCCACCCACAACTCATTTCTGGTGACTGAACGATGCAACAACTATTGCCTCATGTGCTCGCAACCGCCGAAGGACGTCGATGACCGCTGGATCTTAGCGGAGATAAAGGAAAGTCTGGCACTGATTGATCCCGCGACGCACGCGCTGACCTTTACGGGAGGGGAAACGTTATCTGACTGGGCCGACTTCATCGAGGTTCTCAAGGAATGCCGCCACCACCTGCCGACCACGGCGGTACAGGTGCTGACCAATGGCCGTGCGTTCGCAACATCGCAAATTGTTGATGCCTGGAAAGCCATCGGCCACCCGAACCTAATGGCCGCAATTCGGTCTACGCGTCGACCGATGCAGTTCATGACTACGTGGTGCAGGCCAAGGGCGCATTCGATGAGACCATATTGGGTATCCTGAAGCTGAAGGACCGGGGCCAGCGCGTCGAGATACGCGTGGTGCTGCACGCCGTCACCGCACCGATCATTGCTGATACCTGCCGGTGGATCGCCCGCAATCTGCCATTTGTCGATCACGTCGCGTTGATGGGCCTGGAAAACACAGGCTTCGCTATTGCGAATGACGCGCTGCTCTGGATTGATCCCGTGATTACCGTGAGGCGCTTGCCGAAGCAGTTGATCACCTCGCTTCCGCAGGCGTTAATGTGTCGGTCTACAATCTTCCGAAATGCGTGCTTTCCCGCCCGGTTTGGCCTTACGCTCTTCAATCGATATCGGATTGGAAAAACGGCTTTGTCGAAGAATGCGATCGGTGCGATGAAAAGAGCAGTTGCAGTGGTTTCTTCACGACCGGCCGCCCGCGTTTCAGCCGGGGCGTTAGCGCTATCACTTCGTAATAACCTCTCGTTAGCAGTCACGCCGTTCAGGAGAATCAAAATGAACAATCAAAATCGCCTGCTTATCGCCGCGGCCGTTGTATCGAGCATCTTTATAGCACGGGCGCCCTCGCGAAGACCGCTAAAGATTGCAGGGCGGAATGGCAGGCCGACAAGAGTCGGCATGCAAGCGCGGGGCACGACCGAAAAAAGCCTATATCGAGCAATGCAAGGGTGGGGCAGAACCCACCGCCACCGCACCTTCTGCCACCCCGATGCGAACGCCGTCTGAGGCGACAACTGGTGGTTCGAAAACCGCCAAGACTGTAGAGCGGAATGGCAGGCTGATAAGGCCGGGATGAAAGCTCGTGGCGTAACCCAAAAAGCTTATATCGAACAGTGTAGAGGAGGAACGGCCCCCGTGGTGGCGACGCCGCAGGCACCGCCGAGCGCGCCAGCTCCGATACCCTCGCAAACAACCACATCAACTTCCGGGAAAACGGCCCAGGAATGCGTCGCTGAATGGAGAGCGGACCAAGGCGGGAATGCAAGCCCGTGGCGTGACCCCAAAAAGCGTATGTAGAGCAATGCAGGTCGGGTGAGGCCGCGCCGAGCGCGACTGCTCCCGAATCCAAACCGACAGTGGCTGCACCCGCGCCAGCCCCCCAGCCGACCCGCGCCGACGGCGACCGAAACCGCACCGACTCCCGCGCCGCAAAGGCCCGCACCGACGACGACCGCGGCGCCCGCGCAGGCCCCGGCGCAGCAGCCTGCGGCACCAAGGACCGGAACACTCGAAGCTGGCCAGTTTGCGGATGAAGGATCGGCGAAAGCGCGCTGTCCGACCGACACAGTTGTCTGGGTCAACTTACCGTCGAAGATCTATCACTTCGCGGGAACGAGGAGCTACGGAACGACAAAGCGCGGTGTCTACATGTGCGAGAAAGAGGCCATCGGGACTGAAAACCGGGCCTCGAAAACTGAATCCCCATCCCTAAGCGATTGGCCAACGATTCAAGGTCTTTCATCTGCGCTAACGCAGTTCGGCAGGAAGCACCTCGACGAACTCGACCGGCAGGCCGGTGATCTGGGCTGCGATAATCGAGAGATGCAGCGCAAAACGCTCCTCGATCTCGGCTGCCAGCCCCTCGATTCGCGCAAATACAAAGAGACCTTGGTCTACGACTTCGTCGAACACGGCTCCCATAAACAGGCGGTCGAAGTTCTGCGCGCCCACAATTAGGCTCATGCGCGCCTGCATCGCTTGCTGTTGAATCTCGAAGAGCTTCATACTCAACGCAGATAACATATTTCCAGGAAGGCGCACGAGCTAAGGTTGGCACATCGGGGAAAAGCAGACATCAAATTCCATAACATCTGATCCACGTTACAATCGGTCAGCCGAAATCCGTTCAAACATGTTGCCTGTCTAGATTTGCCATTCCACCGCGAAGAGCTTCTAGATACCTAAAGGGCTGGATCAAATCTAGCCGCCTGGATACTGGTAACGATTTCTAAGGGACACCGCGGATGGTCGACGAAGTTTTGTCTGCGCGAGACGTGATTGAGTCTATCCTGCCAGATGCGAACGATAGATGGACTGTCTTGGATCGCTTCCTTCGTTCGGCACATTTTGCTTCTGTCATTGCCCCATCTGCTTTGGCGGCGACCCTATGGAATAACGGCTTCCGGCTTAATGTGGGCCAGGTGGAGACTTTCACATTTGTTAATGACAGCTTTCGCCTTATGTTGGCCGCCGCCAGCACGGACCCCCCCGTTTAGCAGAGCTATCTATATCGCGTTCCACGTATGCATCCATTCGCGGAGCGCATTGTGCTTTCACGGGCAGCGTTGCTGAATATCGTGCCGCCGAGGATCGGATCGATCCTTTGCACGAAGACTATATCCGGAGTGCTGCAACGACCACGGATGGAAGCGCGAGACAGGGGACGCCTCATCCCATTCGAGACTTACCCGGTCTTATCACCTATGCAGAAAACTACGCTTGCGACCCACGCGCCGCATCAAGGGCTGTCGCCAGCATATCCTTTCCACGTAGGATCCGACTATACCAGAAACGACATCTTCGCGGTCGTGGGCTTACCCGAGCATTCTGGTGGCCCGTGGTATACTGGTTACACATCGCGCGGGCCAGACTGGTTTATCTTTTGTAACGTGGGGATAAGTGGTCGCACTGGTCACGATTACGAAAATTACTTTATTGGTGACGACTTAGTCTGGTCCGCAAAGACCAACACGCATCTTCGTCAGCCGGTAATCCAGCAGCTTCTTAATCCTACGGGAAAAGTGTATCTGTTTTACCGCGAAGGACAGCGCGATCCATTCACGTTCGCAGGGTCAGCTCATCCAGTAGAGGTATTTGACACGGCGCCCGTTAAGGTTCGGTGGCGGTTTCGAACGTTGGATGGACGACGGCAAGAATACCTTCTTCCGGAGGAGGTAGATGACGAAGATGCCGCTGGATTAGAAGGAGAACGAAGATTAGTCCTTGTAAATATCTATGAGCGAAATCCAGCCGCTCGAAAGAAATGTATTTCCCACTGGCATCCGATTTGCCAAATTTGCGAATTTGATTTCGAGGCCGCTATGGAACTCTCGGTAAGGGCTTTATCCATGTGCATCACCTCAAGCCGCTAGGCGAGGTGGGCGAGGCGTATCGTCTTGATCCTATCGAAGACCTTCGCCCAGTATGCCCAAACTGCCATGCAATGTTGCATCAGCAGAAGCCGGCACTAAAAATCGAGGAGCTCAAGGCAATTATTCGAAATCGGCAGGTACGATAATGACCTCTGCTTATCGCCACAAGCAACCTTGTCGGCACGGTGCTGCGGCCAACGCCGACAGCCTGATCATAGGTTGAGGGATTGCATTGTGCTCTCGTTTCAGTAGTATTGTTGTATATTTCCAGCGTTTCATCGGGTCCGCACAACACATAACTCGGAATTATTTGCATGGGGAAACGGCGTAAGCTCCCCCTACCCCCTCTTATCGATGCAATAACCAAGCTCGATGATCTCGAAGATCTAGCCGAAGATTTCTATCGGACGAACGGATATCGACCAGAATTGGTTTCACACTGGGATCCGAAGCCAGAATTTGCACGCCAAATCGAAAGATGGCTGGCTCGTCCGACGCCCCCCATCGTCGCTCATAGAGTACGTATACTCCAGCTACGTGGAGATAGACGATCGCATCAGGCGACGCCTAATTGAAGCCCGCGGACGCGGCATTGTACTTACGCAATCCGGCACCACTTCGATTGCGACCGTTATCACCTATCTGAACAATATCCAGATCAAACATCTGCACATTTTGACGCCGGCATATTTTGCGGTTGAATCGTTGGCATCGAGCTTTGGAATTTCGGTGGCATTTCATCCAGTGATCCGTCACAACGGTAGTTACTCGCTTCCTTTGTTAGAGCGCCTTGGTCGCAGTAGCGTGGTTTGGCTTACCTTCCCGATTTACGGAACAAGCAGCTATATTTCTTCATCGGAGGTCGCCGCATTTATCGACGGCCTTCCCGCAGATACGATTGGTCATCGTCGATGAGAGTCTCGCATTTCCGGATCGAGACAGTCTTTCGAGTACGAAAACGCGCGAGCGCGTTATCCGAATAGCAACGCCACAGAAGGCTCTCTGCATGAACGGGGAGAAAGTCTCGCTCATCACCCTCCCACAGCATCTGTCTGACAGCTTCGACGCCTGGTCAGAATGCCTTGCAGGTGGCATCGGTGCATCAGGAAAGAACGCTCTTCAGTTTCTGGCTACAGATAGCTTTGACCATGCTATGGCCAGCGCTAGGAGCCTTATAAAGTCGACATCCGAACGAATGAGACGAGTCCTAGGCTCTAGAGCTACAATTAGTCTCGACAAAGAATGCGACGGCCATTTTCTAACCCTCTATTGGCCATCGCTCAAAATGAACCTGTCTGAAGATCGAACCTTCATGAAGTGCATTCTTGATGAAAGTGGCGCTCTACCAATTCCGGGATCCCGCAACAGGCATCCCGACAGTGACGGCTTTGCCTTCAGGGTCAATCTTTTTCGGTTAGACGACGCGGGGCTCGGAGGTCTCAAGCGCTTGGCTGACGCTCTCGACCGCCACGCGGAGACTTGCGCCTAGGCGCCTTGCGTATCGCTGCTTGCTGAATGTGCATCGCTGAGTAGGCGTCAAAACCACTCAACATCTCGTCAGGTAAATCGTTCAGCCTTTTTAAAATAAGGTCGAGCTTTTCCAGTTTCTCTGGGGGTAGATTCTCATCGCGCGCTCGCGTTGAGAGCTGATTTACTTGAAGTAGGATGGGTAGCAATATTTGACTCTGTGCGACAACGTCGTGCTTCGCTCGGCCAGGTCGCGTTTTACGAGCCGTCCCCGGCTTAGAAGTCTTAGGTAAGATCTCCTTTTTCAGGCGCTTCATCTGTAGCACTGTCTTCAACATCTGCGCGATCACACCATTGACCGCGACAAATGAGATCTGAACTGCAGCAAGAGCGGCCAACCCCATTTGCCAACATTCGATCCATGAGCCAGAGCGCGCTCTAACGAGGGTCAAGCTTTGAGATCCAAACGCTCTAAACACCTCACCTGGGATCAATTCGGAAAGCGGCGCCGACGGCCGTTCCGAGAGAGTGAGGGACAGTCTCACCTCCTCGGAGGAGGAGGCTAGATTCAGTATTGGCGCTATCTGATCCAGAATCTTCAACAAGAGATCGTTCGCATCTACCAACACTGGCGCTGCCAGAGAGGGGACGTTAGCCATTTGGAGTTCTGCTTGCGAAATGTCCGAAATTCGATGCAGCACTGTTACGAAAAACCAAAGACCGAGGAGCCGGCAGTCGCTGCTCTCCAT
>JBBCHO010000002.1:0-444923 GCA_037201505.1 Bradyrhizobium sp. | reverse complement strand
TGGGATTCCTTCATGCGTCAGAAACGATCCGGCGCGGCATTGTAGATAGGTTTTGTAAGGCAGAACAAGGGAGGCTCAACTCCCTCGCCGTCATTCCGGGATGGTGCGTTAGCACCAGACCCGGAATCTCGAGATTCCAGGTTCGATGCTGCGCATCGCCCCGGAATGACGGAGTCCATCTTACTGACATCTGCTGACAAGCAACGCAGCCGCTCACAACGGGTTCCGAACGCTGCGTTTCTCGAAACCTTTTGCCCTTTTCTATCCCCCTGACTCATCCCATATTCCGGACATGGCGAAGAACCCCGACACTCCCAAAAAACCCGCAAAAACCCCGAAACCGAAAACGCCGAATTCCAAGGCGTCGCGGCCGGATGTGAAGCCGATCGGGCCGGCTTTGGCGGAACTGCTCAATCCCGCGATCAATCGCGGCGAAAGCGGGCTGGGCTCGTCGACCGGCTTGCAGCCGCCGCCGGATAATTCCTGGGACCGCCGCTCCGGTGGCGAAGCTGCCGCGCACCGCGCGCGGGCATCGACCCCGAAAGATTTCCCGCAAACCGCCGCGGACCCCTACCCGATGCCGCTGCGGCAAAATCCGCAGCCGGCCGGTGCGCGGTCTTCAAAAGCAAAACCTTCTTCCTCCCCTCCCCCCGCGCGCGACGCGCGTGGCGGGGAGGGGTCGGGGGTGGGGGGGTGCGTCAGCAAACTCGGTGCCGAACTTAGGCACTCAGCACGTTGATAGACCCCCCACCCCCGACCCCTCCCCGCCGCTTCGCGGAGGGAGGGGAGAAGAAGGAGAGAGGGGAGAACAAAAAAGCGGCTTCGGCGAATCCCCGCAGCGCGAATTTGCGCCGGCCAACTACAACACCACCGCGACCATCCCCACGCTCGATCCCGAACTCGCCAAACAATTCGGCTTCACCACCGAAGAGGAAGATGCCGCCGCGCTGGCGCGGCCGCCGCGCAACAAGATGGAGGCGCTCGGCGTCGCCGCGACCGCCGATGCGCTGGAAAGCCTGATCCGCGAGGGACGCCCCGAATTCAAGGGCGACGACGGCCAGGTGAAGATCTGGACGCCGCACCGCCCACCCCGCCCGGAAAAATCCGAAGGCGGCGTGCCGTTCGTGATCAAGTCCGAATACGAGCCGAAGGGCGATCAGCCCGTCGCGATCAAGGAGCTGGTCGAGGGTATCAGCCGCCACGATCGCACCCAGGTGCTGCTCGGCGTCACCGGCTCCGGCAAGACCTACACCATGGCCAAGGTGATCGAGGCCACGCAGCGCCCCGCCATTATTCTCGCGCCGAACAAGACGCTGGCAGCGCAGCTCTATGGCGAGTTCAAGAGCTTCTTCCCCGACAACGCCGTCGAATATTTCGTCAGCTATTACGACTACTATCAGCCCGAGGCCTATGTGCCGCGGACCGACACCTATATCGAGAAAGACTCGTCCATCAACGAGCAGATCGACCGCATGCGCCATTCGGCGACGCGGGCGCTGCTCGAGCGCGACGACGTCATCATCGTCGCTTCCGTGTCCTGCATCTACGGTATCGGCTCGGTCGAAACCTACACCGCGATGACCTTCGCGCTGAAGAAGGGCGAGCGCATCGACCAGCGGCAATTGATCGCCGATCTCGTGGCGCTGCAATACAAGCGCACCCAGGCCGATTTCACCCGCGGCACCTTTCGCGTGCGCGGCGACGTCATCGACATCTTCCCGGCCCACTATGAAGACCGCGCCTGGCGCGTGAACCTGTTTGGCGACACCGTGGAGAATATCGAGGAGTTCGATCCGCTCACCGGCCACAAGCAGGACGAGCTCGAATTCATCAAGATCTACGCCAATTCGCACTACGTGACACCGCGGCCGACGCTGGTACAGGCGATCAAGTCGATCAAATCGGAATTGAAGCTGCGGCTGGATGAGCTCAACCATCAGGGCCGCCTCTTGGAAGCGCAGCGGCTGGAGCAGCGCACCACCTTCGATCTCGAAATGATGGAAGCCACGGGCTCCTGCGCCGGCATCGAAAACTATTCGCGCTATCTGACCGGACGCCGGCCCGGCGAACCGCCGCCGACATTGTTCGAGTACGTGCCTGATAATGCGCTGGTGTTCGCCGACGAGAGTCACGTCACGGTCCCCCAAATCGGCGGCATGTTCAAAGGCGACTTCCGGCGCAAGGCAACCTTGGCCGAATACGGTTTCCGCCTGCCCTCCTGCATGGACAACCGCCCGCTGCGCTTCGAGGAATGGGACATGATGCGCCCGCAATCGGTCGCGGTGTCCGCAACGCCGAGCGCGTGGGAGTTGAACGAGAGCGGCGGCGTATTCGTCGAGCAGGTGATCCGCCCCACCGGTCTGATCGACCCGCCGGTCGATATCCGCCCGGCCCGCACCCAGGTCGACGATCTCGTCGGCGAAGTCCGCGCCACCGCCCAAGCCGGCTATCGCAGCCTGATCACGGTTTTGACAAAACGGATGGCGGAAGACCTCACCGAATATCTGCACGAGCAGGGTATTCGCGTGCGTTACATGCACAGCGACATCGACACCATCGAGCGCATCGAGATCATCCGGGATTTGCGGCTCGGCGCGTTTGACGCGCTGGTCGGCATCAATCTGTTGCGAGAAGGCCTCGACATTCCCGAATGCGCGCTGGTCGCGATCCTCGATGCCGACAAGGAAGGTTTTCTGCGCAGCGAGACCTCGCTGATCCAGACCATCGGCCGCGCCGCGCGCAATGTCGACGGCCGCGTGATCCTCTATGCCGATGCGATCACCGGCTCGATGGAGCGTGCGATCGCCGAGACCGACCGCCGCCGCGAGAAGCAGGTCGAATACAACACCGCCAACAACATCACGCCGGAGAGCATCAAGAAATCCATCGGCGACATCATGAACAGCGTCTATGAGCGCGACCATGTGCTGGTGGAAATCGGCGATGGCGGCATGGCCGACGATGTCATCAGCATCGGACATAATTTCGAGACCGTGCTGGCCGATCTCGAAACCAGGATGCGCGAAGCCGCCGCCGATTTGAACTTCGAGGAAGCCGCCCGCCTGCGCGACGAAGTCAAACGCCTGCGCGCCACCGAATTGGCCGTGGTCGACGACCCCACCGCCAAGCAGCGCACCGTGCAAGGCAAAGCCGGCGCCTATGCCGGCACCAAGAAATACGGCGAAGCGGCGAATCTGCCCGCAGGGCTCATCAAAGCGCGGCGGCAACAACACCCCGCGCGCGGGATCTTCTTCCCCCTCGCCCCGTTCTTCACGGGGAGAGGGTCGGGGTGAGGGGCGATCCACGGGTGGTGCGAGCAGCACCTCCAAAGTCCACAAACCCCATCTCGACGAAATGCACGGCCCGGAATCCCTGCCCTTCCGCCCCGGCCGCACTCCGTCGCGCAAACCCGCGCCCGAGCCCACCACTCCCGGCAGCAAAATCTTCCAGCCCACCGACTCGCGCCAGTCCGGCCCCGAATTCGGCCCGACGCCGCGCTCCAGCGGCGGCGCGCCTGGGCATCGGGGTGGATGGAAGAAGCGTTGAGCAGTTGACGTCGCGTTGGATCACCGATCGATTTTTGGCGGACCGCTACGTCCCAGCAGATCGTCAACTAAAATTTGGAGCGAATTTTCAAACTCCGCATCATCGCGAAAATCAACATATCTATGATCACGAAGATAATGCGGGGGCCGGTCGCCAGACCGATAGCCCATTCGATACAACAAACACCAAACCGATCTTCAAGTAGAGCCTCGGGAGATTTTTGTTTTTTCATCCATAGATGAGATTGAGTTCTTTTGTGGATTGTCCATTCCTGTTGGGAAAACTTGTCTTCCTGATCAAATGGAATTTTTGAGTAGTCGTTTTCGTCGCGCCGACGTCGAAAAGAGGCACGCAAAGCATCTCCTTCAAGAAGCGCCCCTAACGCTCCGCTGGTATCCCCCCTTTTAATTGCCATACGATACAACCCCCTGATCGTATTATTAAGGTTTCCTTACCGGCTGCAAGCTTTTCCGAACTCAACCCACACAACTTTCGATTATGGTTAATGAAAAATAGGACCTTGAACGGCCTCCGGGGAGGCGCTGCTGTCGCGAACGCTTCGCATTGCCGGCGCGTTGCTGGGCGCGGCGATTGGGTTTGTTCTATGCTTTTCGATGGCCAGTGATGAAGGACGTGATTTGAAGGCGTCGGAGATTGCCGCTCGCCCCGGAATGACGGAAGAAATACCTGCACTCAAATCGAAAATTCTCCTTCATTTGATTCCACCTTGTGTCCAGATGGACACGCGAAAATAAATCCCTTCGCCATCCAACCAAATCAATTCAGAATCCGCGCTGTCTCGTCCCACTCGAGGGGCGTGTCGCGATCGTCACGGACGCGGGGCGGGATGCGGTGGACGCGGATGCGCTTTTGACGAACAGCGCTGAAGCGGACGGCGAAGTCGTGTGGTCCTGACGCCTCGACGCTGGCGTTAAGTTCTTGGGAAGCAAGCTTCTCAGGGGTGACGGTGGCAAAAGAGCCCGATCGCCGGGGAGAGCACGAAGTAAGCCGTAAACCATTGCGTGGGGAATGCCGGGTGTTTCCGGTGTGACCTGACTAACGCGTGTGCTTTTACTCACGACTTTCGCAACACGCGGCAGCGGGCGCACCAGGCGCCCGGCATTCCCTGCGCCCTCTCTGGGGCGGAAGTAAAAAGCATAATCCGGGCGCGATGCGTCGCGGGAAGGCTAATTTGTGTTTTGTCGTCATTGCCTGCGACAAACGCGAAGCGTTTGCGCAAGGGAGCGTAAGCGACGAAGCAATCCACACTTCCTTGCTGTTCAATGGATTTGCTTCGCTGGCGCTCGCAATGACGGAGTTCAGTTCCTTGGCTGTTTGAAAATTGAATCAGAACGAAGGTTTTGGCACGCCGACGCCCACTCAAGCGTCGGCAGCCTCCGCATCCTGCCTGGCGCCATTCCCGGTCTTCACGGCTAGCAATTCGAGCGAGAGTTGAGCTACGCTGGGAAATTGGGCTTCGAGGGACCACGAACCCCGTCAAATCGTCTCGCGTAACGGATCAATCATGCGTCGTGTCATTGCGTTGGCTATCACCGGATTAAGTCTTGCGGCGTGCTCGTCAACGCCGCCCCGGCAGCCGGCCATGCAGGTTGACCTCGAGTCGACGCCGCCGGGGGCCGATGCCCGACTGTCCACGGGGCAGAGCTGCACGACCCCCTGCTCCGTCAACATACCGGTTCCCGAAACCGATTTCTCGGTCAGTTTCAGCCTGAACGATTTCAAGCCGGTGACGGTCCCGGTACGGGTCAGCGGCAAACGCGGCTGGTTTTCTTGCGGTTGGGACGACGCGGATCGAGCCCAATCCCGTGGTCGCGCAACTCGAGCCTGTCGCGCCACCCGCCGAAGCCGAAACCAGCGCGCAAGCCGGCGCGGGCAAAGAAGCCGAAAGACCCCGCCTGAGCACCACCGGGCGCGGCTGCTTCAACCCGCTAGACGCGCGCATGATGTCAGCGAAAAACGCGTCGCTGACGGCGCAGCCAAAAATACGCGACGCAAGACACCTCCTCTCTCCGCTTGCGCGAAAAAGAGGTACCTTACCGTCGGTCACCACGAACTCATCGGTACTCCCTGAAAGTAGTCGTTGCGGTTCGATCTGTCACAGGCGCGCATTCGCGCGACCCGTTGGCTCGCAATGACGTCAACGTTGGCCGCCCGCAACTGCCGATTTCCTAAAACCTGACCCGCAAAGTCCCCCTTCACCGAATGGTCCTGGAAACCTTCGGCGATCTGCCCGGTATAGGCGATCCCAAGCGTGGTCTGCGGCATGATGAGGGCATCGAAGCCGGCTTCAACCAGCGCCGCGTCGCGCGCGAGGGGCACGCCGGCGACGGAGAATGGCGTGACTTGTCCCTGGAAGGCGAGCAGGGCAATTCGGCGTGACGTCGCCGAAGGCGTGCTGCCATGCGGCCGAGGCGCGCGCCGTCAGCGCCATGCCGTTGGGCAGGATGGTGCTGGTCGCGACCCGCGTTCCCAGCGTGGAATAGCCGACATCGTCCTGCCGGCTCGATCCGGAGAGCGCCGCGATCGTGTTGGCGGTCTCGTTGAAGCCGTCGGTTCTCAGATGCACCCAGGCCAGGCCCGCGAACGGCTCGGCGGCGATGGCGCCGAGCGCCACGCCGTAGCCGACCTCGTCAAACAACTGGGCGGTCGCGGCGCCATAATGCGCGCTCGCGATGTCGCCGAAGCCGGGAAACAGGATCGACCGATCGGTCCCGACGGTGCTCCAGCTCACGGCAGCGCCGGCGCGGAAATTCCAGGGACCGTAATGCGCACCGGCATAAGCGCCGAATTGCGCGGTGTCGATATTGGCGGAGCTGGCCCGCGCGCTGTCGCTGACCATCGAATTGTCGTAGCCGCCGGCGATTTCCGGCGCGCCAGTTGCCGTCAAAACTGCGATCGACGCCTGTTGCGAAGCCACCAAGACTGCGGCTGACACCCTGCCGCATTGCCGTTGCCATCGATCTGGCCCCATGCGCCGACGGCTTGCGTCCACCACACCGTTTCGGGCGCAGGCGCGCGGGCGATCGACGGCGCTTTCAGCGGGAATTCGCTGCGGCGTGGTTCGGCATAGGACATCGCCGCGACGGCGATCGAACCGGGCGGCAAAGTCGGCCGCAGGCTCGGCATATTGCAATGGTCCGCCAAGGCCGAGCGAGGCCATCGGTCCGGTCGCGCCGTCGAAATCCGCCTGACGCAACCGCCCGAGCATCGCCTGCCGGAAGTAGCGGCTGTCATCGAGCATGACCGTCTGCGTGCTGGCATGGATCTCGCCCGACAGCGCGTCGAAGGCTTGCCGCGCACCGGCGGTCGAGCTCTGGGCCAGCACTGCCTGAAACAACGGGCTGCTAGCCGGAAGCGCTGCCAGCGCCGCGGCGACGCTGGCCTGGTTCGGCGTGGCCGCGGCGCTGGCGAAGGCCTGGGTTTGCCGCAGACTCAGCAGCACCGAGTCCGGCGTGTAGTCGAGCGCAAAGCTCTCAAACATCGAGACCGGGGCCGCCACGCTGGTGAAGGTGCCGCTTACGCCGCCCTGCGCGGTCAGGATCGTATAAGTGAGATTGGGCGTCGGCGTGCCGAATACCTGAACGTTGCCGCCGTTCAACGTGGCGTGGCCGGTGGCGGCAATCAGGTCCTACTGTCCTGCCGCGTTGACCTCGACCTGATAGATCGAACCGCGGTGAAGCCGATATTGCCGGCGACGTGCAGGGTGCCGATCGAATTCCCCGGCGCGACAATGCCGCCATTGGCGACAGTGAGGCCGCCGATCGAGCCGCCGCCGCCCATCAACGTCGCACCGGAATTGACGGACACCGCCGATGCCAGCGAGCCGTTCACATCGAGCACGCCGGCGTTGATGTTAGTCGGACCCGTATAGGTGCTGGCGCCGGTGAGAAACAACGTGCCGCCGCCGATTTTGGTCAGGCCGCCGGTGCCGCCGATCGCGCCCGAAAATGTCGTCGAGGTCCCGTCATTGCCGCTGGTCAGCAGCGCCGATCCCAGCGTCACGCCGCCGCCGCCGGCAAGCGACCCGATGGCGTTGTTGAAGCTGGCCAGCGCGAGCGTCGCGCCGGCGGCGACCGTGAAGGCGCTGCCGGCGGAAAAACACATTGGCGGCGCCGGCCTGCAGCGTGCCGGCGTTGACCGAGGTAACGCCGGCATAGGTGCCAGGTCCGGACAGCGCGAGCACGCCGGCGCCGAGCTTTATCACGCCGCCGGCGCCGGAAATCGCGCCGGCGAACGCGGAGGGGTTAGACCTGTTGAAGGCGAGGGTGCCGTTGTCGATCACGTTGCCGACGATGGATCCACTGGTCCCGCCATTGCCGACCTGCAATGTGCCAGTGGAGATCGTGGTGCCGCCGAGATAGACGTTGGCCGCCGTCAGGCTCAGCGTGCCCGCGCCGGCTTTGGTGAAGCCGCCGGTGCCGGACATCACGCCGCCGAACGTCGCGCCGAAGCCGTTGGTATCGACGACGGAATTCGTTCCGGTCAGGCCGATCGCGATATTGGTGGTCAAGGCCGATGCGATGACCTGCAGCGAGCCGCCGCCGAGATTCAGCGCACCGGTACCGGTGATGCCGCTGGCGCCTCCGACCTGCAGCATGCCGCCGCTCAGATTGTAAGCCGCGCGCCCCCGCGACGCCGACAGCCAGGCTGCCGCCGGAGATCGTCACCAGGCCACCGGTCTGGTTCACGGTACCGATCGATCCCGCGAGCTCGGCAATCGACAGGCCGGCGCCGAGGTTCGCGGTGCCCCCGCTCATGGTATAGGTACCGGTGCCGGCGTGGCCAATGATCAGCGGCGCGGTTGCGTTCAAGACGCCGCCGCTCTGGTTGAAAAATCCGACCCCGCCGGCGGCCATCCCGAAAGCGGCGCCATGGCCGCCGATGTCCAATGTTCCGGCAAGCAGGTTGTAGGTACCCGTTCCGCCTCCGCCCGCCGCAATAGAGGCGTTGCTGCCGAATTGGGCGATATTGATGACGTTCAAGGTAACCGAAGTATTGGCACCGTTCTGTGTGATGGTTCCGATGCCGAGGTTATCGCCGACATACAACTGGCCCTGGAACCCGGCGGAGATGGACTGGAGATCGACGATGGCATTGCCCGAGATATTCACGTTGCCGACGCCACCGGTACTGGCGCCGATATAGACCGTTGCGCCCTGATCCCGCAGCACGGCGGTGTTGGTGAGATTGTAGGTTCCGGTGCCGTTCGCGACACCGACATTCAGCGCTCCAGCCGACACCGAGACCGTGCCGCCCGACTGATTGAATGTCGCGTTCGCCGCGGTCGCCCCAAAAGGGAAGCCAATGGAGATGCTGCCGATAATACCCGGCGTCGCACCGGCATCGTTGATCGTCACGGCGCCGCCCGTCATATTGACGATGCCATTGCCGCCATCGAGGCCGATATTGAACTGGGTTCCAGCGTTTGTGACATTGAAGATCAGGGATGCGCCGTTGATGTTCAATGTGCCGGTGTGCCCGAATCCCATATCCAGTTCGCCTGGATTACTCGTCTGACCGAACGAGACGGTTGCTCCCGCGCCAAGCGTAGTGGTGCCGTCGGTAGTATTGGCGCCGATGCCAGGGTGCCAAAGGTGAGATTGATCGATGTGGCGGCGCCCGGAAGCGTCAGCGACGTGCCCGCGTCAATCGATCCGGCCGTGCTCGCATCAATCGTGTCGGTGTGCCCGGGTTGGGTTGCTACCGCCACGGCGGCATCGAACTGCGCCTGATTGTTGACGGTGATGGTCGCGGCCTGCACCGGCACGACATGAGAGCCGAGATAGTGGTGGCGGACAATACTTCTGTCAGGAGTGGACGGCGCCTCAGCATTGCGACATATGCCATCAGAGGCAGACGCGAATGGTGTTGCTGATGCTCATGTTGCGCGTCGCCCTTCCAAATCAGGCCGAATCAAATCAAAAGCACCTCGTTGCGGGTTCGGATGATCCATGACGATGGTTGGCCCGGCGGCCAGCGGAATCACTGAATTCGCACCGTCAGGTTTATGGCTTGATCAGCACCTGTTGCGCCGTTCAATTTTGACCAGCAAATGAAATTAAACCTCGCGACGTGCGAGCAAGGTTTCGGATTACTTAAGAATCTGCAGCGAGGGGGTTAAGCGATTTCACTCGGAGAGGCGGCGGGAGCTTGTTTCGCCGTCATGACGCCATGCCTGCGACAAACGCGAAGCGTTTGCGCAAGATAGCGAAGCGACGAAGCAATCCATCTTCTTTACGACGCAGCCATTGATTGCTTCACGCAGCCTGTCATCGGCGCGCATTCGCGGGACCCGTTGGCTCGCAATGATGGTCTCAAATTCTTGGCTATTTGAAAATTGAATCAGAAATAACGCGCCAAAGGCGGTCGTCGTCCCGGCGAACGCCGGGACAACGTTGAGGGAGGAAGCCGCAAACGAGAGAGGACGCACCAACGCACGCGCCTTACAGCTTCTCCTGCCCGGCCGGCGCCTGACCCTGCTGCTGCTGCAACTGCTGCTGCCTGGCGTGGCGGCGGCCGTAGATGCAGCCGGCGACGGCGCCGAGTACCGCGTGATGGCCGGCATAGTGACCGGCGACGCCGCCAACCGCCGCGCCCTTCAGGCAGCCCTTGGCATCGGCGGAGGTCGCAGCCAGCGCGAGCGTCGCGACGGCGAATACAACGGCAATCGTCTTCATCATGGTCCCCTTGAATAGCGTGGCCGATGCGGTGAGGCTGCACCGTAATCAAACAATCGCGGAGCGGCGATCCGTTCCATCGTGTCGTTCGCGAGAGGAAAATAGGAGGCGCGAGGGTGTTTCAAGGGGGCGTTGAAGGATCAGCCTCCCGTGTCCCGGACGCGGTGCAGCGCCATAAGCGCGTTCACGCGCGTCTTTTGACACGCTTTGGCGGTGCGCCGCAGAGCCGGGACCCCACATGCCGTTGAAGATGGACCCCGGATCAGGCAGCGCAACATTTCATGTTGCGCGGCATCCGGGGGCACGCATCCCACCTCAATTCAGCTTCTTCCCGCCGTCCGTCACGCCATCCGAGAAACGCGCCCGTCTCGCGGTTGAGAAACTCGACATCGCCAGCGCCGGCGCCACCGGCGGAAGCGTGGCCGGTGACGGTGCCGGGGCTGATGGTCATCATCTTCACGCCGACGATATTGGTGCCCATCGTAACCGGCTCGAATTCCGGATTGAGCAGGTCCTTGGTGCCGGTGAGGATCAGCGTTTTGGCCTTGATCGAAGCGAGCGCCCTGGCGGTGTCACCATTGAAACCCGGCGTGGCGCCGACGTCGTGCCGCTCATAGGCCCAGGTCTGGTAGATCCAGTCATTGGCGTCGAACGCTTTCATGACCGCGGTCTCCTGCGTCTCCATCCAGGGCAGCACGTCCATGCCGTTCTTGAACTGCGCGGCGTACATGTCGGGCGTGCGCGCCGCTAACAGGTTGAGAATGTCGCGCCAAAGCCGCACGCCCTTTTCCGGCGGAGATTCGTAATTGCCGTCCTTCCAGGCCGGATCGGTCATGATCGCCTTGCGGGTCGCTTCCAGCACCGCGACGCTCCAGGCCGGCGTCTTCGCCAGCGGCACCATCGCCACCAGCGCATCCATGTAATCAGGATGGCTGACGCCCCATTGCAGCACCTGCATGCCGCCCATCGACGGGCCGACCACCGCGACGACATGGTCGATGCCGAATTTTTCCCTCAAGAGGCGATATTGCGATTCCACCATGTCGCGGATGGTGAACTTCGGAAATTGCATGCGCGGCTGCGCCTTCGAGTTGCTCGGCGAGGTGGTCAGCCCGTTGGAGATCGCATCGGTGCAGATGATGAAATACTTGTCGGGATCAAGCGCCTTGCCCGGGCCGATCAAGAAATCGATGCGGTGATGATTGCCGGAGATCGCCGTCACCATCAAAATGACGTTGGATTTCCTGGCGTTCAATGTCCGTGGGTGACATAGGAGATCGAGAAATCCTTGATCGCCTCGCCGCTTTCGAGCTTGAGATCGCCCTCGCTGTAGAGTTGGTGCGGCGGTTGCTGCGGCGTATGGGCCAAAACCGACAACGAAAAGCCCGGCAGCGACAGCAACAGGCCAGCTGCCACGAGATATGAAATGCGTTTCAAGTTTTCCCCCATCGGATTGCGGAGGACATTGATCGTCCCGCCCTCCTGGCGGGCGACGATACGGCGGCGCGCGGCGGCTGTGAAGCGCCCGCGGCTGCGCCGCCCGACCATAAGATGCCGGATGTCTTCCGTCGCAGACCACCGCACAACGAACGTCATGCTGCTTTCGTCGCATTTCTGGTTCTGCGAACCTCACCTGAACTACATCTCATGGTTGAGAATTAATTTTCAAACCTCACACCCAAAAACAGTCACTCACATCAGGGCATCTTGCAGCGCTGGGAATTTATTGCCGATTGAACGCTGCGCAATTCTGTTCACAATAGAACCCCGCAATGGGAAGGCCAGTCGGGCCCACACCGACGGAGAACAAATGGTCGAGAATCTTCACCGGCAGCGCGTTCTGAATTTTCTCGACATGTTTTCCAATGGCGATCTCGAAGCAGCGATGTCCCGCTGCACCGACGATATCGAGTTTTTCAGCAATGCGCCCGTCGATATCCTGCCGCATATGGGCCTGCGTCACGGCAAGGCCGATCTGATGAACATGTGGAAAACGGTGCACAGCCGTTATTCCAGCCTGCGCTACGAGATACCGATCCTGATCGCCGAGGGCGACCAGGTCGCGGCGAATATCCGCGCGTTCTTCCGCAAGCGCAGCAACGCCCGCGTCGTGCAGTTCGATATCGCGGTGTTCTATACGCTGCGGGAGGGCCGCATCGCGCGGATTCGCGAGATCATGGATACGTTTGATTTAGTCGCGCAGGTGCTTGAACGCGACCTCGCCGCCCTCCTGGCGGCAACCGCCCCCGACAAGACATAGAAGCCGCGGCGGCGTCGACGCCGTTGAACCTTGCGGCGCCCTGCGGTGACTAAACCGGAGGTCTCGCGGCATCTTCATGCCGGGATCGCTGTTGGTTGTCGGTTGGGCGAAAACACTTCCATGAAAATCGCGTTGCTGGTGTTGCTCGGTCTGGTGTTAGGCGCGCTCGGCGGGGCCGCGCTCGGTGTCGGTGCCGGCCTGGCCTGGGTCGAGATCTTCAAGACCTCCAACTTCGAGGGCTATGGCGCGATGCTGGTGTTCTTCACTTTTCATGCCGCTCGGCGCCATGATCGGCGGCGTAGGCGGCGCGTTGTTGTTCGCTGTGATCGCGATCCGCGACAATGAAATCGCGGTGAGCCGTGAGCCCATCGGCCGATCCGATCGGTGATTCGGGGCGTCAGGCATTTGTGCAATGCAAAATTGCACGTTGTGTTTTAATCTGACACTACTAGTTGAGTTCTAATTACTAGTTCAGCATCCAGGCACGGCGTCATCGATGACGCCCATCAGGGCCGCTTGTTGGACGCCAAATCCAACTCAGGAAACTGCATCATGACAGAGCATACTCTCTGGCGTTTCTCGCGTGCGTTGCATCGGGCGATCAACGACCGGCAGTATGAGGACCTCGAAGGGTTGATCGACGAGGATGTCGATTGGGCGGTCTATGGTCCGATCGATATGTTCCCCTTCTTCGGTGCGCGCCACGGCAAGGCCGCCGTGCTCGAAGTGATCCGCCAGGTTGCGGAAAATGTCAGGGTGCATCGCTTCGATCGCGAGTCTGTCATGCTGGGTGTGGATTCCGCGTCCTCGATGATGCGCTATTCGCTGACTGCGTTGGATTCCAACAAACCGATCAGCCTGCGGCTCGCGCAGTTCGCACAATTCAGGGCCGGCCGGCTGAGCAGCATCCGCATTCTCGTCGACAACGTTCGACCTGGTGGAGCAGGCACTGGGGCGTCCGATTCATCTGCCGAGGATTGCGTCCTGAGAGTCTGGCTCAAAATGCAACCGAGGTGCCCTGCCGCCTCCGCCACAATTTCGCAACGATAGTCGCGCATCGTAATGATGCTGGTTGCGGGCAAGGTGATGATTTCCAGAACAGGATACGGGCTGATCGTGCTGCTGATGCTGGCGGCCGGCTTTGGTCTGTCCGCCATGCCGGCCAATGCACAGGCTGCGCCCGCCACCGAAAATCAGAAAACCGAAAACACCCCCGCAGTGGAAGCCGATACCGCCGATGAAGAAGCGGCGGAGGATCCCGATATCAAGAATCTGGAGCTGGACTGGAGCCAGCTCAATGTCGATGCCTCCACGTTGCTCAGCGAAAGCCCGACATCGAGGGCGCGCCTTGCGCCGATAACGGGAAAATCGACCGAGATGACATGGTCGTCGCACGACCGGTCCAATGGTGCCGCCGTGTCGGTCAAGCAGCCCCTGTCATCGCTGTGGGATGCTCATGTCGGCGCTGACGTGACCGTGGTGCGGCAGCCGCAGACAATGTCCGAATTGCTGGCGGATAAGGCCGCCAATGGCGGCAACGACCCGCAATCGTCCGGTTCGGCATGGGCCGGAATCACGACGCCCGGCGTCGGCGCGATCTGGGACAAGACCGCGATCGAGGCCCGCGTCGATCCCTCGCAGGACCAGAGCAAGCTCGGCACGTCGCTGAGCAAGTCCGTCGCCCTCAACGAGCGATATTCGGTCACGCTGCAGAACGGCTACAGCGTCATCCAGCAGGGCATCGTCCCGGTGCCCGGCATCATCCCGCATCCGTCGCGAAACTACGAAACCGATCAGTCGGCGAAGCTGAGCATCGCCGATACCGGCACCAGTTTTAGCGCCGGCCAGACGCTGTCCTCCGGCGATGATCGATGGCTGCGCAAGATCGGCGCCGAACAAAAACTGTTCGGCGGCGTCAGCATATCCGGCTCGATCGGCGAGACGATGTACGGCACGACGAACAAAAGCCTCACCGCGGGCTTCAAGCAGAGCTGGTAGAAGCGACCCTCGGTCGCAGCAGACAAACCCCCGCTAATGATCGAGCATTGCCGCATATTGGCCCCGATGCGGTCAAAATCGGAAGTCCTGATGGCGTTGCTAACCTTTCGTCGTGCGGGGGACATCCGCGCTCGCTCAACGCGAAACAGGGAAACGGCCGATGAATAATGCCATTCGTTCTGAAAAGTTGAATCAATTGAAGAAGACAATAATCTCGCAGCGGTCTCGGAAGTCGAAGCCGGCATCCGCGATTTCGTCCGCAACGACGTCGCCTATCTGCGCCGCCCGGGCACCACGGTGAGCACCGCAGAGAATCCGCTGGAGCCGAACACCGAGGCACCGTCAACAACGTCAACTCGCTGATCCAGCGCGTGGCCGGAACATCGCTGGCGGAAATCGAGAACCTGATTTCCGAACTCGAAAGCCTGCGCGACCTGCTGCATGCCGAAGGCCAGCGCGTCCAGCGCGAAATCTCCGGCTATGCCCAGCTCAGCCAGGCGGCGATGAAGTCCACCCGCATGATCGCCGACAACGTCACGCAGTGGAAGCGCGCCGCGGACGGGCTGCGCAACAGTTAAGCTGATTCGCCATCGTCTCAGGATTCGTCTCGCCGCGCTTCCTTGACGGAGCGCGGCGGTTTCGTCTGGTCTTCGATTGCCTTGAACCTGCGGGACCCGAACCACGACCAACGGCAGGCACCATATCTGGCGAGCAAGTTCGGGGACTTAATCTTGATGAAGAGCGTTCGGCCAGACAATACTGATCCCATTCCGCTGCGGAATTCGCCGCACAATATGGGAACCATCATGATCCGGTTTGTCGGACTGCTGGTGGCGATTGTTGTGGTTCTAGCGCTGCTCTGGAGCCGCTGATGTTTTCGCGGGGCTCGCGGGCTTTCGCCAGTATGGTTAGCGAACGCTGAATTACCGGCTGGCGATTGAGGTACCTTCGAGCGAATAGGCGCCGTCGGCATAGCCCTTCACCACCATCCCGGTGGCCAGCATCACCGCCAGCGTGACGGTTGCGAAGATAAAGCCCACAAATTTCAGTCCGGCGCGGTCTGCCATCGTCATCCCCCTGACTTCTGTCCGGTGTTATTGACAGACACAGGTTCAAAATGCGTTAGCGAAAAAATAGTTCCGCAAGTTCCGCATTTGCATCGAAAATGCAGCAGCAATTCGGTAACCATCTTTTCGGCAACTCAGCCGGGATTGCGCCGTGGCACAAAGGCGGTCGCGAGGAACGAGAACACCACTTCGCCGCGCTCGTTGGTGCCGGTGTTGCGGGCCTGCAGGATGCCCCATTCCGGGCGCTTCTCCGACAATCGCTTGGTCTCGACCTCGCTGGTAAAATGAATCGTGTCATTCGCCAGCACCGGCTTGATCCAGCGCAATTCGCGAAAGCCGGGCGACGGACCCCATATCGCGACCTTCTCCCCGCGCGCCGCGGCTTCCCTGGCCTCGCGCTGACCGTCGGCGACCAACAGCTTCATGCAGACCGAGCCGACATGCCAGCCCGATGCCGCGAGGCCGCCGAACAACGAATTGCGGCCTTCCTCTTCGTCAAGATGAAAGCGCTGCGGATCGAATTGGGCCGCGAATTTCTTGATCAATTCGGCGGTGAAGGTGAAAGATCCGAGATCGCGCCGCTGCCCGACTTCAATGTCCTCGAAGAAACGCATCAGCCGGCCCGTCCCAATGCAGGTTCCGGACGCCGCTCGATGATGATGGGCGAGATCATCTCGCACAAGGTCTGTCCCGCCGCGTTGCGCGTCACGCATTTGAACGTCACGATGCCGGTCGAGGGACGGCTGCGGGACACCCGCGCGTCCGTGATCTCGACATCGAGCATCAGATCGTCGCCCGGCCGAAACGGCGCGAGCCAGCGCAATTCGTTGACGCCGGGCGAGCCCAGCGACGCGGCGCGGCCAATGAAGCCGTCGAACATCATCCGCATCATGATCGAGCATAGGTGCCAGCCCGAACCGGCGAGACCGTTCAACATCGATTGTGAAGCGGCCGCCTCGTCGAGATGCATCGGCTGCGGATCGAACTCGGCGGCGAATGCCAGTATTTCCTCGCGCGTGACGCGGCGCGGGCCAAAGCTGCCGAAATGGCCGGGCGGGAAATCTTCGAAGGTCAGCTTCATATTGGGGATGGCCAGCACTAAAGCCCGATTGTGGCCGCTATTTGCGGCAATCTCAACCCGCCCACTCGCATGGCTCGTGCATAATCCGCGAACACCGCGCTTCGGTGCCGCCTTGATCTTGCGGGGAATGCCATTCGCGGCTAGGCCCTTGTGCGGTCAGCACCAGTTTTCGATGCCGCCGATATTCGATTTTGCCGGGAGAACGATCGATGTTTGAATTTCGGGATCTGTTCCAGTGGACCGTTTTATCACGCCCACGATCATCAAGACATTCTACTGGCTGGTGATCGCGCTGATCGCACTGTTCGGGATTGCCGGCATTTTCGCTGGATTGGCCGCGATGGCGATCAGCCCGTTCGGCGGATTCATCCAGCTGTTGTCCTCGATCGCCAGCGTCGTGGTCGGCGTCATCTTCTCGCGCATATCAGCGGAATTCATCCTGATCGTGTTTCGCATCAACGAGCATCTCGGCGCGATCCGCGACCAGGGCGCGGGGCATTAGTTTCAACGGAAAAGGTTCTAGGTATTGAACCTGAAATGCATGACGTCGCCATCGGCGACGACATATTCCTTGCCCTCCAGCCGCAGCTTGCCGGAATCGCGGCGCCGGCCTCTCCGCCAAGGGCCACGTAATCGGCATAGGCAATAGTCTCGGCGCGGATAAAGCCTTTTTCGAAATCGGTGTGAATGACGCCAGCGGCTGCGGGCGCCCTCGTGCCGCGGTGAATGGTCCAGGCCCGCGCTTCCTTCGGGCCGACCGTGAAATAAGTGATGAGGTCGAGCAGTTGATAGCCGGCGCGGATCAGGCGATCGAGACCGGCCTCCTCAAGCCCGAGCGTATCGAGAAACTCGGCGCGCTCCTCGCGTGACAGCGTCGCAATCTCGGATTCGATCTTGGCCGAGATCGCGACCGCGACGGCGCCTTCCTTTTTGGCATGCTCGGCAACCGCCCTGGAGAAATCGTTACCGGTAGCGGCCGCGCCCTCCTCGACGTTGCAGACATAAAGCACCGGCTTGGAGGTCAGCAGTCCGAGCATGCTGAAAGCGCGTTCTTCGTCTGGCTTGCGCTCAAGAAATCGCGCCGGCTTGCCTTCGCGCAGCAGCACCAGCGCGCGGTTGACGAGATCGAGCTGCTCCTTGGCGTCCTTGTCGTTGCCCTTGGCCTTCTTGGCCAGATTGTCGACGCGCTTTTCCAGGCTGTCGAGATCAGCCAGCATCAACTCGGTCTCGATGGTCTCGATGTCGGCCAGCGGGGCGATCTTGCCTTCGACATGGGTGATGTCGGAATCTTCAAAGCAGCGCACCACATGCGCGACCGCATCGACTTCGCGAATGGTGGCGAGAAATTGGTTGCCGAGACCTTCGCCCTGCGACGCGCCGCGCACGAGGCCGGCGATGTCGACAAAGGTCAGCCGCGTCGGAATGATCTGCGCGGATTTCGCGATCGCCGACAGTTTATCCAGCCGCGGATCGGGCACCGCGACCTCGCCGACATTCGGCTCGATGGTGCAGAACGGATAATTCGCCGCCTGTGCCGCGGCCGTCTCGGTCAGCGCATTGAACAGCGTCGACTTGCCGACATTGGGCAGTCCGACGATACCGCATTTAAATCCCATGATGTGTCCTGAAACCTGTTCGCGACGCGCCGCCTTTAAGGAGCGCCGCTATCGTCCTTGTCGAGAAATCCCTTGGCCTGCATCGCCAGATGCACCTTGTTCTGGAACGTGGAGTCGCGATCCTTTGTCAGTAGCCCCGCGCTGTCGGCGACCGCTTCGCACAGCGCCTGCACCCAGGGCCGCTCATCCCTGGCGAAATCGGCCAGCACGTAGCCGTGCACCAGTTCCTTGACACCGGGGTGACCGATCCCCAGCCGCACCCGGCGATAGTCGTTGCCGATATGCGCGGAGATCGAACGCAATCCATTATGGCCGGCGATACCGCCGCCGACCTTGACGCGCACCTTGGCCGGGGGAAGCTCGAGCTCATCCTGAAACACGGTAACTTCGCCTGGCGCGATCTTGAAGAAGCTAGCGGCTTCCTGAACCGCGCGCCCCGACTCGTTCATGAAAGTCGTGGACGCAGCATCACCACCCGCTCGCCGTCGAGCGAGCCTTCGGTGGTCTCGCCCTGAAAGCGGCGGCGCCATGGTGCGAAACCATGACGCCGCGCAATTTCGTCGACGGCCATGAAACCGATGTTGTGCCGGTTATGCGCGTATTTCGCGCCGGGATTGCCGAGACCAACAAACAGTCGCATGACGCGGCATCCCGCGCTCGATCAGGATTACTTCTTCTTGTCGCCACCGGCAGGCGCCTTCGCGCCGGCCGCCGGAGCCTTGGCACCCGCTGCGGGCGCCTTCGCACCCGCCGCAGCAGCGGCAGGCGCAGCCGCACCGGCCGCCGGAGCAGCACCGGGAGCAGCCGCGGCGGCAGGACCAGCCGCAGCAGCGGCAGCCGCTGCCTTGATTTCTTCGGCGTAACCGGACGGCGGCACGATGGTCACCAGGGTGACGTCTTCGCGCGCGAGCGACTTCACGCCGGCCGGCAGCTTGATATCGGACAGATGCAGCGAATGGCTGATTTCCAGACTGCTGACATCGGCCTCGATGAACTGCGGAATGTTATCGACCGAGCATTCCAGGTCGATGGAATGGGTGACGATGTTGATGGCGCCACCACGCTTCACGCCCGGTGCGGCTTCCGCGTTCTGGATGTGCAAGGGAATGCTGACGCGGATGGTCGCGCCCTTCGCCGAGCCGCATGAAGTCGACATGAACAGGAAAATCACGCACCGGATCGAGATGGAAGTCACGCGGAATCACGCGGTGCTTCTTGCCCTCGAGATCGATGTCGTAAATCGTGGTCAGGAACCGGCCGGCCAGGATACGCTGGCGCAGTTCGGCATCTTCGACCGAGATGGTCACGGGGGGCTGGTTGTTTCCATAGATCACTCCGGGCACTCTCCCGGCGCGACGCTCTGCCCGTGCGGCCCCCTTGCCGCCTGACGGACGAGTGGTCGCCTTCAATTCCTTGACGGTCGCCATTTGCCTAAGTCCTTGTTTTCTAAAAAGTTAAAGGCCGCATCGCGGCCCGTTTGTGGTGCGCAGCAAGCCTCCAGGGGTGCGGGGGCTGCGGACGTGGCGGCGTTCTAGCCCCAAAGGCCGGAAATGACAAGGAAATGAAGGGATTTTTCTGCGCGTTCTTATCCTCCCCTGGAGGGGGAGGGTGAAGAGCGTCAGCCCCCCCGGCGTCGCGCCGAGCTTGGCTTCCAGCACAGCAATGCGGGCCTTCAGGACCTCGTTTTCCTCACGCGCCAACCGCGCCATGTCCTTGACCGCCTCGAACTCCTCGCGCTTGACGATGTCGAGGTCGCGCAGGATCTTTTCGGCTTGGTTGCGCACCACCGTGTCGACCTCGCGCTTGACGCCCTGGGCCGCACCGGCGGCATCGTTCATCAGGCGCCCGATTTCGTCGAAAAACCGATTGCTGGTCTGGGTCATCTCAAAATCTCCGGTCGGCTGCGCCGTTGGTCGGCGAAGAAGACAATGGCGATCCCGGCGGCGCGGTTCAAGGCCGATGTGATCTCGCCAAGCACCCGCTCGCCTTGTCATGTCCGGGTTTCCTTGTAATCGTATCGATCGTCAGGCCCACGAGCGAGAAATACCGCCCATGATCATCACCCATCCCGAACGCAACCTCGCTTAAGCCGGCGCGATGCCTTTTCTCACCATCGCCTTTCCCGTGTTCGATCCGATTGCCGTTGCGATCGGGCCGATCGCGATCCGCTGGTACGCGCTGGCCTATATCGGCGGCATTGTGCTGGGGTGGGTCTATGCCCGCGCGCTGATCAAGAACGAGAGATTGTGGGGCGGGCCGGCGCCAATCTCGCTGCCACAGCTCGACGATTTCATCCTCTGGGTCACGATCGGGATTATCCTGGGCGGCCGCACCGCTATGTGCTGTTCTACAATCCTGGCTTCTTCTTCCAGCATCCCGCCGAGATTTTCGAATTGTGGAAGGGCGGCATGTCGTTCCATGGCGGCTTCCTCGGCTGCGTCGTCGCGGTGATGGCGTTTTGCCGCCTGAACAAGCTTCCGACCCTGTCGCTCGGCGACATCATCACCGGGGTCGGACCGATCGGGGCTGTTTCTCGGGCGTATCGCCAATTTCATCAACAGCGAGCTGTGGGGCCGGCCGGCCGACTCCAGCGTGCCCTGGGCGATGGTATTCCCCAATGGCGGCCCGCTGCCGCGCCATCCGAGCCAGCTTTACGAGGCGTCGCTCGAGGGTATTGTTCTCTTCGTGATTCTGGCTGTCATGATTCGCCTCGGCGCCCTGAAGCGGCCGGGACTGATCCTCGGCAGCTTCATCGCATTTTACGGGTTGGCGCGTATTTTCGGCGAGTTTTTCAGGGAGCCTGATCCCCAGCTTGGATTTTTGTGGGCGGGTTGACCATGGGCATGTTGTTGTCGCTACCGATGATCATTGCAGGAGCGATCCTTATTGTGATGGCATGGCGCAAAAAGCCATTGCCGCAAATAGCGAGCTCCGTTCAGGGAACGCCGTGACCGAATATTCGCCGCTGCAGTCGGAGATCAAGAAACTGATCAAGTCGTCGGGCCCGATGCCGGTCTGGCGCTACATGGATATGTGTCTCACCCACCCCAAGCACGGTTATTACGTGTCCCCGCGATCCCTTGGACGCGAGGGCGATTTCATCACCGCGCCCGAAGTGAGCCAGATGTTCGGCGAACTGCTGGGATTGTGGGCCGCATCAGTATGGAAGGCGATCGGCTCGCCGTCGCTGCTGCGGCTGATTGAACTCGGCCCCGGCCGCGGCACCATGATGGCGGATGCGCTGCGCGCGCTGCGGGTGCTGCCGCCGCTCTATCAATCGATCAGCGTCCATCTCGTCGAGATCAATCCGCTGCTTCGCGACAAACAGAAAGCGACGCTATCGGCCGTGCGCAACATCGCCTGGCACGACACGATCGACGACGTGCCCGACGGTCCCTCGGTGATATTCGCCAACGAATATTTCGACGTGCTGCCGATCCACCAGGTCGTGAGAGGACAAAACGGCTGGCATGAGCGCACCGTAGAGATCGACGGCGATGGCAAACTGGTGTTCGGCGCGGCCGCCGAGCCGACGCCGCGCTTCGAAGTCCTGCTGCCGCCATTGGTGCGTGCCGCCCCGGTCGGCGCGGTGTTCGAGTGGCGCCCGGACGCCGAGATCATGAAGATCGCGAGCCGGGTGCGCGATCAGGACGGGGCCGCGCTGATCATCGATTACGGTCATCTGCGCAGCGACGCTGGGGATACCTTTCAGGCGATCGCCCGCCACAGTTTCACCGATCCGCTGAAAAGCCCCGGACAGGCCGACGTAACCGCCCATGTCGATTTCCAGGCATTGGTGCGCGCAGCTGAGGATCTCGGCGCGCGGGCCCATGGTCCGGTCACGCAAGGCGATTTTCTCAAGCGGCTCGGCATCGAGACCCGCGCGATCACGTTAATGGCGAAAGCCAGCCATGAGATTTCCGAGGATATTTCGGGCGCGCTGAAACGGCTGATCGGCGGCGGCCGCGGCGCCATGGGACAGATGTTCAAGGTGCTGGCGGTTTCCGAACCCAACCTCACGTCGCTGGCGGGCTTCGAAGATGAGGGCCAGAACGCCGAGCAAGAACAAGACACCGGGACCGAAACTCCATGATCACGCATCGCCGCTGCTCTCGGCTATTCCCGGCCTGCGTCACGCTTTTTTCAGCCGCGAGGGCGGCGTCTCCGACGGCATCTATGCTGGGCTTAATGGCGGCCTCGGCTCCAATGACGATTCCACCCATGTCGCGGAAAATCGCCGCCGGATGGCGGAAGCGATGGGCGTCGCGCCCCCACGTTTTCTCAGCCTGCACCAGATTCATTCGCCTGACGTGATTGTCGCGACCGGGCCGTGGCCGACGGCGGAGCGTCCCCGCGCCGACGCCCTCGTCACCCGCACGGAAGGGCTTGCGATCGGCGTCACCGCGGCCGATTGCGGGCCGATATTATTCGTCGATCCCAACGCCCGCGTGATCGGCGCGGCCCATGCCGGCTGGAAGGGCGCGCTGACCGGCGTTGTGGAATCCACCGTCGATGCGATGGAAAAACTCGGCGCCGAACGCGGCGGCATTGTTGCCGCGATCGGGCCCCTGATACGCCAGTCTTCTTACGAAGTCGGCGACGAATTCGTCGAGCGGTTCGTCGAGGCCGACGCGGAAAACGGCCGGTTCTTCATTCCCGCCACGCGCGAAAACCATTCGATGTTCGATCTGGCGGGCTTCATCCGGATGCGGCTCGAAAATGCCGGGGTGTTGATGATCGACGACATTGGAATTGATACCTATTCCGACGAACGCTTCTTCAGCTATCGTCGCTCGGTGCATCGCAAGGAGCCGGATTACGGGCGCCATGTGCATGCGATTGCGCTCGAAGGCGGATAGTGTTCTGACTGACCCATTGTTCTGATTGAAGATGGCATCCTCTCCGGCGGGACATAAAATGCTCAACCAGCCCATTGATACCGATCCGCAGGCAATCCCGACCGAGGTCGACCGCTGGAATTGGGGCGCGTTTCTGCTCAACTGGATCTGGGGCATCGGAAACAACACCTTCATCGCGCTATTGGTGTTCGTTCCCTTTGTCGGCCTGGTCATGCCCTTCGTGCTCGGCGCCAGGGGAAGCCGCTGGGCATGGCGCAACGGACGCTGGGAAAGCGTCGCGCATTTCCGGCGCGTGCAACGCCGCTGGGCGATATGGGGCGTCGTCATCTGGCTCGGCGCAATCGCTTTGTTCGGCGCGATATTCGGCGGCACCTTCTATATTCTGCGACAATCCGAGGCTTACGAACTCGGCGAATCCCGGCTTCGGGCCAGCCGCCAGGTGACGGACGTTCTGGGAACGCCGATCTCGACCAGTTATCCGACGGGCTCCTTTACGAGCGACGGCACAAGCGGACGCGCGGCCCTCAATTTTTCCGCGACCGGCCCCAAGGCCACAGGCCGGGTTATCCTCGAAGCGATCAAGAAAGACGGCGTGTGGTCGCTCACCAGGCTCACGCTCAAAGTCGACGGACGCGATGACGTGATTGATCTCATCGACGGCGATAAAAACAAGGTCGAGATCGAAGGCGGTGGCCGCCACATCGGCTAGGCCAGGATTGCTTATGGGTTTTTTCGTGGCGACACGCTGCCCTAGACCTTAATGGATTTTAACGATATCGCTGGGCGCGTGATGAAGGACGCATCAGCAACATTGTGTCATATCGCGACAGCCACGCGGCGCCTATCGCGCGCGGTTGCGGCTGTGACGCTGCTTGCGATCGGCTGCGGCCTTGGCGGCTGCGCCAGTGGCGGCGCCGCGAGTGCGTCGTTCGCGATGGCCAGCGCCGGTAGCGGCCCCACGGTGACTTTCGAATCGATCGATGGCCCGCCGCCGCAGATATTCCAGCGGATGGTCGATGTGCTGGACAGCGAATCGAAGCTGCGCAGCCTCGCGATCGTGCCCCGCGAAAGCCAGGCCGCGTACCGGGTGCGCTCTTATCTCGCCGCCGAGGTCAACCACGGCCGCACCGTGATTGCGTGGGTCTGGGACGTCTATGACCAGAACCAGCAACGCGCGCTGCGCCTTTCCGGCGAGGAACCGGCCGGCAAGTCCGGTCGCGACACCTGGGCCGCGGCCGACGATCTGGTGTTGCGGAAAATCGCACAGGCCGGATTGAGCGGCCTCAGCGGCATGATCAACGGTACGGCCCCGGCCGAACCGCAGCCCGCCCCGGCTCCCGTGCCGGCCGGAAAACGGGGCCCCGCGGTCGCGAATGCGCAACCGATCTCCCCCGCTTCGGGCGAATTCAGCGTCAGCGCGCTCGGTTACAGCGAGCATTAACGCAAAATAGTCGTTGGCCGCTGATTTTGCGCAGGAAAACCTGAGCCGACGGGTTGCCAGCCGAGGTCCCTCCTTGATATCACCTCGCTCATCGAAACGCGCTGGTTCCGTGGGTATTGCGATATGCTGAACATTGTCTCCAGCAAGGCGCGGGGAGAGGCCTCGATGTCGGCCAAGAACGGCTCCATCAAGCTCGTTGCTGGCAATTCCAATCCCGCGCTGGCGCAAGCCATCGCCGACTGGCTGCATCTGCCGCCGACCAAGGCGATTGTCCGCCGCTTTGCCGACATGGAAATCTTCGTCGAAATCCAGGAGAACGTCCGCGGTTCCGACGTTTTCATCATCCAGTCGACGTCGTTCCCGGCCAACGACCACCTGATGGAATTGCTGATCATTACCGACGCGCTGCGCCGCGCCTCGGCGCGCCGCATCACCGCGGTGGTGCCGTATTTCGGGGTATGCCAGGCAGGATCGCAAGGCCGGTCCGCGCACGCCGATTTCGGCCAAGCTGGTCGCCAATCTGATCACCCATGCCGGCGCCGACCGCGTCATGACGCTCGACCTGCATGCCGGACAGATCCAGGGCTTCTTCGACACCCGACCGACAATCTCTACGCCTCGCCGGTGATGGTGCGCGATATCCGTGAGCAATTCGATCTTACCCAATGTCATGGTGGTCTCGCCTGACGTCGGCGGCGTGGTCCGCGCCCGCGGCTTGGCAAGCGCATCAACGCACCGCTGGCGATCATCGACAAGCGCCGCGAACGCGCCGGCGAATCCGAAGTCATGAACGTGATCGGCGACGTCGCCGGCTACACCTGCATCCTGGGTCGACGACATCGTCGATTCCGGCGGCACGCTGGTGAACGCCGCCGATGCGCTGCTCGCCAACGGCGCCAAGGAAGTCTACGCCTACATCACCCACGGCGTGCTCTCCGGCGGCGCCGCGGCGCGCATCACCTCCTCCAAGCTGAAAGAGCTTGTGATCACCGACTCGATCCAGCCCACT
This sequence comes from Bradyrhizobium sp., assembly GCA_037201505.1. Lineage (GTDB taxonomy): Bacteria > Pseudomonadota > Alphaproteobacteria > Rhizobiales > Xanthobacteraceae > Bradyrhizobium. The sequence continues at coordinate 419,348 of JBBCHO010000002.1, read as the reverse complement.
GAAGCAGTGCGCAACGCGCCGAACATCCGAACCCTCCCGATCGCCTCCCTGATCGCCGAAGCCATCGGCCGCACCGCGTCGGAAGAGTCGGTGTCGAGCCTGTTTGATTAGAGCGTGCATTCCTCTCCACGTCATTGCGAGCCGACGGGTCGCGCGAATGTGCGCCCGGTGACAGGCTCCACGAAGCTCACCATCGTTTAAGTACCGTCATTGCGAGCGAAGCGAAGCAATCCATCGCGCCAAGCAAAAAAAGAATGGATTGCTTCGGTCGGCTTCGCTCCTCGCAATGACGATGGACATGAATCAGCGATCTCGCGGCAAGATTCGCCCGAGTTTTGCTCTGTTCATCACGCCCTCTCTTCAGAGGGCGCAGGGAATACCGGGCGCCTGGTGCGCCCACAACCGCATGTGCGAAGGTCGTAAGTAAAAGAGCACACGCGTTAGACAGGTCACACCGAGAACACCCGGCATTCCCCCACGCAATGGTTTACGGCTTATTTCGCGCTCTCCCCGGTGATCGGGCTCTTTTGCCACCGTCATCGGTGGATCGCTCCACCAACTTGACACCAGCGTCGAGGTGTCAGGACCACACGACTTCGCCGTCCGCTTCAAGCGCTCTCGTCAGAAGCACCATCCGCGTCCACCGCATCCCGTTCCGCGTCCGTGACGATCGCGAGCCGCCCCTCCTGTGGAACGAGACGGCGTGAACTATAGAAGTGATTTGCATATTCGGAAAATCAGAATATTTTTCAAACCAAGGCTGGACTTTGATTTTACGGGATGCGCAGGTGATTTGCCCGTCGGGTAGTCGCGTGACTCCGTCGGCACCTCGGCCTCACCGCCGACATTGCGGAGGTCATTCAGGTGCGCAATGACGGCCATGGGCGGGTTCAACCCGCACCGGTCAGCCGGCCGATCCAGCTTTTCTTGTTCGCTTCCGCTTCCGTGACGACTTCCGGCGGCGCCTCGGCTTCACCGCCGACCGCCGCTGCGAAGGACGTAAAGAACTCACCGGCCAGTTTCCTGGCCGTTGAATCGATCAGTCGTCCACCAAGCTGTGCCAGCTTGCCGCCGATCTGCGCATCGACCTCGTAATGCAGAATCGTGATCTCGGGACTTTCGGATTCAAGACGCACCGTGGCGCCACCCTTGGCGAAGCCCGCCACGCCGCCGGACCCCTCGCCCGAGATGCGATAGCTGTTGGGCGGATCGAGATCGGACAGCGTCACCTTGCCGCCGAACGTCGCTTTCACCGGCCCGACCTTGAAGACGACGGTCGCGGTCATCTCGGTTGGCGACGACATTTCGAGGCTTTGACATCCCGGAATGCATTGCTTGAGGATCGCGGGATCGTTGAGCGCGGCCCAGACTTTTTCTTTTGCCGCGGGGATCCGCTGGCTGTCGTTCATTTGCATGGTTGGTTTCCTGGTTAGGGCTGAGACGGGAGGCGCTGTCCGCGCCGCCGTTCGATCATCATCTCCGCCAAAATCGACATCGCGATTTCCTCTGGCGTGATGGCGCCGAGGTCGAGACCGGCCGGGGCCTTGATACGGTCGAGCGCGGCCGCGTCGATCCCCTGCGCGACCAGTTTCTCGTGCAGCGTCGTCATCTTGCGGCGGCTGCCGACGAAAGCGTAATAGGCCGCATCGATCCCGGCCGAACTCTTCAACGCAGCCTCATCGCCCTTGCCCTGGGTCGAGATCACGACGAAGCGGCGAGCCTCGTTGAAATGGCGCGGTTGAAAGCCGTCGATGACGACATCCGCGTCGGGCTCGGCGGCAAGATCGGCGGCTGGCGCCGCCAACGTGACATGGTAGCCGAGTTGCCGCGCCTGTGCGGCCAGCGACAGCGCGACCGGGCTCGCCCCGAGAATGATCAGCGATGGATGCGGCAGGATCGGTTCGACGAAAATATCCATGGTGCCCTTGCTGGGGCACATGTTCTGCGCAAAGCGTACGCCGTCGCGGTTTTCGCCGGGCTTGACGCCGAGTTCGGCGAGCAGATTTTCCGGCTGCACCGAAACCATGCGCGGCTCGCCATCGGCCAACGCCTCGCGTGCCGCCTTCAATACCGCGCCGCGGGCGCAGCCGCCGCCGATCCATCCGGCCACGATGGTGCCGTCGGGACGGATGATCGCCTTGGCGCCTGCTTTCGCCGCGGTGACCGAGACGGTGCGGACCACGGTGGCAAGCGCAAAGGTTTCCTCGGCGGCCTTGAGCTGGGCCACCAGTTCCATCACCTCGACATGTCTGGTCATGGGCGTCTCCTTCAAAGCCTTGCCAGATAGGGTTCGAGTTCGGTCAGGCTTTTCAGCGTATTGGCCGGCGCGTACAGATCGATGTGCGGGAGCGCCGCCTTGATGCCGGCAGCCTCGGGGGCGTAGCCTTCCCAGGCCATCATCGGATTGAGCCAGACAATGCGGCGGCAGCGACGGCCGAGCGCTGCCATCTCGCGTCCCAGCAGCGTGGCATCGCCGGTCTCGTAGCCATCAGAGACGATGATCACGCAACTGCGTGAATGCAGCACGCGCGGGGCGTGCCAGCGGTTGAAGGTCTGCAGGCTTTCGCCAATTTTTGTGCCGCCACCTGCGCCCTGCGCCATGATCGACAACCGATCGAGCGCGCGGCCCGCGTCTTTTTCCTTCATCGCGTCGGAGACGTAAGCGAGCCGCGTGTGAAACAGGAACGCCTCGGCCTGCCGAAACTCGTCGAGCACGCCGTGAATGAAGCGCAGGAATACGCCGGTATACATGCTCATCGAGCCGGAGGCATCGAGCAGCATGACGAGGCGCAGCGGTTTTTCCCGGCGCTGCCGCCTGACGAGGCTGATCGGCACGCCACCATGGCTGATATTGCCGTGGATCGTCCTGCGCAGGTCGAGCCGGTAGCCGCGACGCCGTGCCAGATCGCGGCGGGTCAGCCGCGTCCGCATGATCTTTGCAAGCTGCGCAGCCGTCGCGTGGGCTTCGGCGATCTGGTCGGGGTCGGCCAGTTTGCGGAAATCGATTTCGGCAATGTTGTCAGCGCGGGAGGCGCCTTCCATCCGGCCCTCGCCGGCACGGTCCTGGGGCATATCGTCGCCTGACGGCATCTGGTCGGCGCCGGCATCGCTTGCCGAGGCCTGCGGCACATTGTTCTGCAGGCTTTTCAGCGACGGATTATTGGCCGCTTTCGACGAGCCCATGGTGATCGATCGCGACTTGACGCGCTTGCCGAGCCAGAACGCGTCAAAGATGCCGTCGAACCTTTCCCACTCGGACTTCCGCGCCGAGAACAGATGCTTGAACGCCGATCGCAACAGGCCCGGCCTGTCGGCAAAACCTGCCGCCATCAGCGCCGCGGCGTCGCGGCCTTCATGCAGGCCGACGGTGAATGCGTTGTTACGCAACGTCCCTGAGAAACGCCGCGAGTTTGGCCGAGACCAGCCGCGAGACCTCGTCGAGCTCCTCATAACCGGGGCTGTTACCGCAGCAGCTCATGCGACTTTCCCCAGCAGGCGCTCCGTCACCTCGCGGGTGACGCGCGAGCGGTCTTCATGGGTCTTGAGCAGACACATCAAGGTTTCGTGCACGGCTTCAGGGGTGTCGTGCAGGTCCGACACGCCTAGGCCAACCAGTGCCGCCGCCCAATCCAGCGTCTCCGCTACGCCGGGGACCTTGCGCAGTTCTTCCTTGCGGATGCTTTCGACCATTCGCGCGATCTGCAGCGACAGCGACGCTCCGGCGGTGACAATTCGCGCCATGATGATCCGGGCCTCGCGATCGGCGTCGGGATAATCGACATAGTGATAGAGACAGCGACGGCGCAACGCGTCGGACAGTTCGCGGGTGCCGTTCGAGGTCAGGATCACATGCGGGATCGTGACCGCCGATATGGTGCCCAGTTCAGGGATCGATACCTGGAAATCGGACAACAGCTCCAGCAAAAACGCTTCGAATTCGTCATCGGCGCGGTCGATCTCGTCGATCAGCAGCACCGGCGATTTGGGACGGCGGATCGCCGCCAGCAGCGGCCGCTCCAGCAGATATTTCTCCGAGAATATCTGGTCCTCGATCGCATCGGCCTGCTCGCCATGATGGGCCTGGATCGACAGCAATTGCCGCTGGTAATTCCATTCGTAGAGCGCAGCCGACTGATCGAGGCCCTCATAGCATTGCAGCCGGATCAGTTCGGTCGCATGAACATTGGCCAGCGCCTTGGCCACCTCGGTCTTGCCGACACCGGCCTCGCCTTCGAGCAGCAATGGCCGCTTGAGCAATTGCATCAGCGAAATCGCGGTCGCAAGCTCACCATCGGCGATATAGCCGGCGGTGGCGAGGTGTTCGGCGATCTCCTTGCGATCTTTCATGGCGGTCGGTTCTTACTCGTCATTGCGTTTGAGACCGTCATTCCGGGATGGTGCGTTAGCACCAGACCTCAGATGCACAATTGTGCATCGGGGAATCTCGAGATTCTCCGATGTGCAATTGCACATCGTAGTTCGCTGCTTCGCATCGCCCCGGAATGACGATCAAACGATGAAACCATAGGTGCCTTACGCAAACACTCCCAGGCTCTTTGCCGCCTTCCAGTTGCGCCAATAGTCATGCGGCATCTGGATGTGGGTCGAGCCCAGGAACGAGAACGCGTCGTTGACGGCATTGGAGAATGCCGGCACGCCGCCGACATTCGGGCTTTCGCCGACGCCCTTGGCGCCGATCGGGTGATGCGGCGAGGGGGTGACGGTGAAGTCGGTTTCCCAATGTGGGGTCTCCACCGCGGTCGGCATGAAGAAATCCATGAACGACCCGGTGACCACATTGCCTTCGTCGTCGTAGCGGATCTCCTGGCCCATCGCGATCGCGAAGGCTTCGGTCAATCCGCCATGCACCTGGCCTTCGATGATCATCGGATTGATGCGGGTGCCGCAATCGTCGAGCGCATAGAAACGCCGCACCTCGTACACGCCGGTATCGACGTCGATGTTCATCACGCAGATATAGGCGCCGAACGGATAGGTCATGTTGGGGGGATCGTAATAACTTACCGCCTCGAGGCCCGGCTCCATGCCCGGCGGCACCGAATTGTACGCCGCCCAGCAAATGTCCTTCATCGACATCGTCTTCTCCGGCAGGCCCTTGACCCTGAAGCCGTCGATATCCCATTCAAGATCGCCTTCGTGAACCTCGAGCTTGTAGGCCGCGATCATCTGCGCCTTGGCCTTGATCTTGCGCGCGGCCATCGCGATGGCCGCGCCCGCCACCGGCGTCGAGCGCGAGCCGTAGGTGCCGAGACCGTAAGGCGCGGTATCGGTATTGCCTTCCTCGATCATGATATCGTCGGCGGGAATGCCGATCTCGGTCGCGATGATCTGGGCCCAGGTGGTCTCGTGGCCCTGGCCCTGACTCTTGGAGCCAACGCGCGCGATGCCGGCACCGGTCGGATGCATGCGGATTTCGCAGGAGTCGAACATCGCAATGCCGAGGATGTCGCAATTCTTCGACGGACCGGCGCCGACGATCTCGGTAAAGAACGACACGCCGAGACCCATGATCTCACGCGTCTCGCCGCGCTTGAAGGCGGCACGCTTTTCGGCCTGCTCCTTGCGCAGACCGGCATAATCGACCGACTCCATCATCTTGTGCATGGCGGTGTGATAATCGCCGGAATCATATTCCCAGCCGAGCGCGGAATGATACGGAAACTGTTCCGGCTTGATGAAGTTCTTCAACCGCAACTCGGCTGGATCCATCCCCAGCTTCTGCGCCAGGATGTCCATGCCGCGCTCGATGCAATAGGCCGCCTCCGTCACCCGGAACGAGCAGCGATAGGCCACACCGCCCGGCGCCTTGTTGGTGTAGATGCCATCCACCGCCAGATGCGCGGTAGGAAAATCGTATGAACCCGTGACGATGTTGAAGAAACCGGCTGGCCATTTCGACGGATCGGCGCAAGCGTCGAAGGCACCGTGATCGGCCAGCACGTGAACACGCAAGCCCGTGACCTTGCCTTCCTTGGTCGCCGCGATCTCGGTGGTCATGTGATAGTCGCGCGCGAACGACGTGGCTGTGAGGTTTTCGATGCGGTCTTCGACCCACTTGACCGGTTTGCCGGTGACGATGGAGGCAACCGCCGCGCAGATGTAGCCGGGATAGGCGCCGACCTTGTTGCCGAAGCCGCCGCCGATGTCAGGCGCAATTACATGAATCTTGTGCTCGGGAATTTTCGCGATCAGCGCCACGACGGTGCGGATCACATGCGGCGCCTGGAAAGTGCCCCAGATCGTCAACTCACCCTTGATCTTGTCGAACGAGCACACGCACTGGCAGGTCTCCAGCGGCGACGGATGGGTGCGGTGATAGGAGATCATCTCCTTGATCGTGACCTCCGCCTTCTTGAACGCGGCGTCGGTCAAATCCTTGTCGCCCACGGTCCATTCGAACACATGGTTGTGGTGCTTGCGTGGGCCGTGCGCTCCCGTGGTCTTGCCGGCGAGATCCTCGCGCAGCACGGGGGCATCGGCATCCATCGCCTTGAATGGATCAACCAGCACTGGCAGCGCTTCGTATTCGACCACCACCTTGTTGATGCCGTCATCGGCCGCATAGCGGTCGGTGGCAACCACGAAGGCGACTTCCTGATTCTGGAACAGCACCTTGCCGTCGGCCAGCACCATCTGCACATCGCCGGCCAGGGTCGGCATCCAGGCAAGGTTGACGGTCTTTAGCGTCTCGGCGGTGATCACGGCCAACACGCCCGGCACCTTGAGCGCTTCTTCCGAGTTGATCGACTTGACGCGCGCATGGGCGTGCGGCGAGCGAACGAAATCGCCGTGCAGCATGCCGGGCAATTTGACGTCGTCAACATAATTGCCTTTGCCTTGCGTGAAACGAATATCCTCAACCCGCTTGCGCTTGCAGCCCATGCCTTCGAGCTTGGCTTCGCGTTGTTCCCGCGTGGGAGTCATGTCGTTCATTCCGCAGCCTCCTGAAATTCCACGCCATTGATCTTGGCGGCGGCGTATTGAATCGCCCTCACGATGTTCTGGTAACCGGTGCAGCGGCAGAAATTGCCGGAAATGCCCATCCGGATCTCGGCCTCCGTCGGCGACGGATTTTCCTTGAGCAGGCGTTGCGCCCGCAAGATCATGCCGGGAGTACAGAAGCCGCATTGCAGGCCATGCATCATCCGGAAGCCTTCCTGCAACGCCGACAGCGAGCCGTCGGCGTTGGCCACGCCCTCGATGGTCATGATCTCGGAACCCTCGGCCTGCACTGCGAATATCGTGCAGCTTTTCACCGACATACCGTCGAGATCGATGGTGCAGGCGCCGCAATGGGTGGTCTCGCAGCCGATATGGGTGCCGGTCATCTGCAGGTTTTCACGGATGAAATGCACCAGCAAGGTGCGCGGCTCGACAAGGCCTTCGACCTCTTCGCCGTTCACTTTCATGGTCACGTGAGTCTTCTGGGTTTTGGCCATGATTGTTTCCCCTCTCAACTGGCGCGGGCCGCGGCGCGCGTCAGCGCCCGCATCACCATGATGCCGCCGACATGCTTGCGGTATTCCGCCGGCCCACGCGCGTCGGAGGCTGGCGACATGATGGCTTCGGCCGCGGCCGCCGCCTTTTTCAGCGTGGCCTCATCAAGGCTGGTGCCGATCACGATCTTGGCCGCATCTGTGGCGAGCAGCGGCGTTTCGTTCAGATTGGTCAGGCCGATCGTGCAGGTCGCGACCTTGCCGCCTGCCATGGTCAGCACCACGGCAGCAGCGGCGGTGGCGTAATCGCCGATCTTGCGCTTGAGTTTCTCGTAGGCGTAGCCGTGCCCGGCCGCGGCCGCCGGAACCGAGATCGAGGTCAAGATTTCGCCGGGCTCAAGTGCGGTGAAGTAGGCGCCTTGATAGAAGTCGGACGCCGGCAGCTCACGGGCGCCGCCGGGACCTTCGAGCCGGTAGCTGGCGCCCAGGGTCATCATCAGTGCCGGCATGTCGTTGCCGGGATCGCCATTGGCGACATTGCCGCCGATGGTGCCACGGTAGCGCACCTGCGGATCGGCAATCAGAAGCGCGGTTTCGTGCAGGATGGGGAGCGATCTGGCGATCTCCTCCGACGCCAGCAAATCGTGCTGCGTGGTCATGGCGCCGATGACGATTTGGTCGCCGTTGCGGCGGATGCCCTTGAGTCCGTCGATCCCGTGCAAATCGATCAGATGCTCCGGGGTCGCGAGCCGCAGCTTCATCATCGGGACCAGGCTGTGGCCTCCGGCCAGTGGCCGGGCATCATCGCCCAGGTTGGCCAGCAGATTAATCGCGTCGGCGACAGTTGCCGGCCGGTGATAGCTGAACGGTCCAGGAATCATGGTCTCCTCCATCCCGTCCTTTGGGCGCCGTTACCGGGCGCGGACGTTGGCGGCACGCTGTTCCCCAAATTTTTGACGCGCAAGACGCGGACGGCGTCGATGGCACCGAGTGAGGGATTTCACACCAAATGCGGATATCCGCGCACGAAATGCGTCAGGCTTTGCGACCTAATGGCTCGGAAGACAGACCGCTTCGACAAGGGAAAATGGATTCGCACGCCTTCTCGCCTACGAGCGGGACAAGGTTCGAGCGATATCGCGATGCAACCGAATTCTAGGCGTGTCGCCGGATCAAGCCGAGCCTGGCTTTGACTTCCGCGATCTTGGCGCGGCTGACAGGTACGCGGTGCGGCGACGGCCCGTCGAGTTCGATCACGGCACCGTCGCCTTCCTTGCGAACGAAGCTGACATGCGGAATCGCCACGATGTGGCTGCGGTGCACCCGGACGAACAGGCTGGGGTCGAGCTGGGCTTCGGCTTCCGAAATCGACCACGGACACATCCGCTCGCGGGTACCGTCATGCACCCTTGTATAATGTGCGTCGGCCCGGACACTGCGGACATTGGCGGTGTCGATGAAGTGCGTGCCGTCGGCGCCCTCAAGCGGTAATCTTGCGACAGGCGCAGGGCGCAGGGGCTGGCCTAGTCCGCCCAACGGCGCTGAAACGACCCGCGGGGCCGCCGGACCGGCATGATCCCGCTGAACGGACATGACTTCTGCGGCAGCGGCATCGGTTTCAAGCGCAAACGCGCCATTTTCACCGACGGAATCGCGCGTGCCACGACGACGCGGCTCCGGCACCAGCGACAGCAGGAAGCCGGCGGCGATCACAAAACACAACACCGCCACGACGATCGAGAGAATCTGCTGCGATGCGGCAAGGCCGCTGCCGACATGGTGATGGCCCTCACCCGAAAGCGGTACAAAATGCCCGCCGAACATCGCCGTATAATGCATGCCGGACACCGCGACCCCGAACGCGATCGAACTCGCGATCAGGCGAATACCATCCTGTCGGGCCAGAAATGCGCGCAGACCGCCATAGGCCGCGACGATCGCGACCAGCACCGACAGCAACACCATGGAGTTGTCGTGCTCCATCGCGAAATTGCCCGACAGGCCATGCATCCCTACGTAATGCATGCTGGCAATACCCACGCCGAGCAGAATCGCGGAGGACACAACGCGTCGCAGCGATGGTTCGCCGATACTGACGAAGAACAGGGATATGCCCACCACCAGCGCGCAGATCAGGAACGAGATGATGGTCGGGAGAATGAGATAGACCGTGTCCGCCGGGATCGGCGCGGCCAGCATGCCGATGAAATGCATGGTCCAGATGCCGACCGCGAGGAAGCCGGCCGCACCGGCCAGCAAGACGCGATGGCTCACGCCCGGCGTCCCGCGGATACGGGCCGCGAGGCCGAAGCCGGTGTAACCTCCCAAAATCGCGATCACCACCGAGAGCGCGACGAGATAGGGATCGTGTCCTTCGAACATGATCGTTTTCGGCCGCCTGTCTCCACAGGCGTGCCGCCTCCCGCTGCGGAGTTTATAGGCGCGATAGCGGAAATGACAATCGACCCTTCGCAGGCATCCCGTCGGTTCGACGCGTTTTCTTGGCGCGAACCGGTCCACCCCAGATCATGTGCGGGGTAAATTTCTGGCTGAAACGCGATTGAAGGAAGCTACACAATCCCCGCCGCGACCTGGCCGCGTAACCGCTCGAGGCTGAGCAACGTGTTGGCGCAGGCTTTTGCGACATCGACGCCCTTGGCCGCAAAATGCTTGCGGAAGAAATCGACATTCGCCTCGGTCTCGCTGAATTGTTTTGGCGTCACCACAGCCGAGAACACCGGAATTTCGGTGCGTAACTGTACGTCCATCAAGGCCTTGATCACGGTTTCGGCGACATATTCGTCATCGATCACGAGTCCGGCCGCGACGATCGCGGTGTAGCGCCGGGTCTTGGCCAGCAACTGAACGTGCAGCGGAATCTCGAACGAGCCCGGCACCTCGAACACATCGATCTGGGCCCGCGCGATATGGCGCGATTCGATTTCGGCCAGGAACGCCAGCCGGCCCGCTTCCACGACCTCGGGATGCCAGGCCGATTGCACGAAGGCGACCCGCTGCGGTTTGGCAAAGCGCGGATGTTCCGGCGCGGCCGCCTGTCCGGCGGTGTCTTGAACAGATTCTTGGGGAGCTTCACTCATGGCATTCCTCGATCGGCGGGAACTATGCCGAAGCTCCGGGGTGCCAGCAAGCGCGTTAGACTGCAGAAACAATCGAAGTGCGCCCCCTCTCCCGCTTGCGGGGGAGGGCTGGGGCGGGGGCGCCTCCGCAAACGCACAGTCGAGAGGAGGATAGGTTTTCCCCCCACCCGTCGCGCTCTGGAGCGCAATTGCGCTCCGAGCGCGCCGACCTCCCCGGCAAGCGGGAGAGGTAAGCAAACCGCTGCCCGGAAAAATTAACGATTAAGGCATCCACATGAATCCGATTCCGGTTTGTTCTCATCGCGGTCGTTAACGCGCGCGAAGAGCTGTGGACGATCCCGCTTTGCCTGTGGATGGACTCCCCATGGCGTTGCGCGGATTCCGCAAATCACATCACTTCGTCCCGGCAAGCTCCGATATCGGCGGGTGCCGGACCATCGGGGGATTGCAGACGGCAACGGCGCACCTGTCAGCGCGTGTCGCGCCGGCCGCGTGCGTAAACACTCGTATCCGAATTTTTGTAAAGGCAAGGTCGAGACGGCATGTCCCTCCTCGAAGGCATAATCGATTCCCGGAACAATCCGCTCGCAGTGGTCGAGGATATCGCCGCCGATCATAACTGGGCGTTCGAGCGCTCCGGCGAAGATGAAGTGACGATCGTCTCCAAGGGCGACTGGACCGATTACCAGCTCTCCTTCACCTGGATGGGCGAGATCGAGGCGCTGCATCTGGCCTGCGCCTTCGACATGAAGATTCCGCAGGCTCGCCGCGCCGAGGTGCAGCGGCTGATCGCCGCGATCAACGAGCAATTATGGGTCGGGCATTTCGATATCTGGACCCACAGCGGCATGATCATGTACCGGCAGGCACTGGTGCTGCCGGGCGGCCTCACCGCCTCCGCCGCGCAATGCGAAACCATGCTGGTCAGCGCCATCCACGCCTGCGAGCGCTATTTTCCGGCGTATCAATTCGTGGTCTGGGCCGGCAAGACCGCGCCGGAAGCCATGAGTGCGGCGATGTTCGATACCGAGGGCGAGGCGTAGGGGCTTCTTTCGCGACGCCATTTCAACAAATTCGGTGTCGTCCCTGCGCACGCAGGGACCCATACGCCGTGCCGCCGCGTTCGACCAAACTGCTTGTGACCTGTCCTTCGCTTCACTAAAAACATCGGTGGTTATGGGTCCCTGCGTTCGCAGGGACGACAGCTGTATGTGTGGTGATGACTTTGAACCCCGCGAACGCCCTGCAAAACATCAACAACACCATCGTCCTCGCCGGCGCGGGAAAGATGGGCGGCGCGATGCTGGCGGGGTGGCTGGCGCAGGGCCTTGACGCCAAACGCGTCGCCGTGATCGAGCCGCATCCCTCTGATGACATCCGTGCACTCGCCGCCAGGGGTGTACGCCTCAATCCATCCGCCAAAGATATCGGCGCGGTCGCCACCCTTGTCGTAGCACTGAAGCCGCAATCGTTTCGCGAAGCCGGGCCGGACCTGAAACCGTTTGCCGGGCCGGCCACGCTTGTGGTGTCGATCATGGCGGGAACCACTATCGCGTCGATTGAAGACGTCTGCGGCGGCAGCGTGGTGCGCGCGATGCCCAACACCCCGGCCGCAATCGGGCGCGGTATCACGGTCGCGGTCGCGTCAAACAAAGTCAGCACCACACAGCGCGGGGTCGCCGACGCGCTTCTGCGCGCGACTGGATCGGTCGAATGGGTCGACGACGAAAAACTGATGGACGCGGTGACGGCTGTGTCCGGCTCCGGCCCGGCCTATGTGTTCCTGCTCGCCGAGGAACTCGCCCGTGCCGGCGTCGAAGCCGGCTTGCCGCTGGAGCTCGCAACCAAACTCGCGCGCGAAACCGTGGCCGGTTCCGGCGAATTGCTGCATCGCTCGGAACTCGCATCGGCCACGCTGCGCCAGAACGTCACCTCGCCCGGCGGCACGACAGCCGCGGCGCTGGAAGTGCTGATGGGAAAAGACGGCATGCAGTCGCTGCTGACGCGTGCGGTCGCCGCGGCGACGCGGCGGTCGCGGGAATTGGCGAAGTAGCTACCCCGTCGCCAACCGCTTGTTGAACGCCTCGACGTTGACAAGGCCGCGGGCATGGCGGCCTTCGCCGATACGGCGCTTGTCATCAAAAGCTTCGACCGCAAAGCGGATCACCCGGCGTTCGACTGCGATCACGCGCGCGGTGGTTCGCACGGTCGCGCCGGCAGGCGTGGCGGCGAGATGGCGGATATCGACTTCAGTGCCGACCGTGATCCAGCCCGGCTTGAGATAGGGATTGATGGCGTCAGCGGACGCCAATTCCATTTCCAGGATCATCATCGGGGTCGCGTAAACCATCGGCATGCCCTGGACAAAATGCCCGACGGTGCGCTCCGGCGGCACGACAAGCGTCCGCTCGGCGCTCATGCCGATTGTGATGACGTCGCGTGCATCCATGGATTTCAATCCGTCATTCCGGGGCGATGCGAAGCATCGAACTACGATGTGCAATTGCACATCGGAGAATCTCGAGATTCCCCGATGCGCAATTGCGCATCTGAGGTCTGGTCCTTCGGACCATCCCGGAATGACGATGTTGGTAAAGCGCAGTCGCCCGCCTTACTTCTTCGCGGCCGCCGCGCGCTCCACGAAAGTCTTGCCGCCCTTCATCTTGTGAGCCAGCGGGGCTTCGTTGATCTGGATCACGACGTTGTCGGCATCGACGCCGAGGTTCTTCACCAGCGCCTGCGTGATGTCGCGCATCATGCCGGCCTTCTGTTCGTCATTGCGGCCGGCGGCCATGCTCACGGTAATTTCAGGCATTATTGTCTCCTTTTTCTCTTTTCTTTTCGTCATGGCCGGGCTTGTCCCGGCCATCCACGATCTTCTGTCAAACACGACACCCCATCAAACAAGACATGGATGCCCGGCACAAGGCCGGGCATGACGGTTGAATGGGCTATGTCCACTTCACCTCGTGCCGCGCCAGCACTTCGCGCACCTTGGCGACCAGTTCGTCCTCGCGGCACGAAAACTGCGCCGGCCGGGTCTCGCGCCATTCCTGGTTGGAAGCAATCGCGGCAGCCGCCTTGGCGCCCTCGATCAGATCCTTGATCTGCACCTCGCCGCGCGATTTCTCGTCGCTGCCCTGAATGATCACGCAAGGGCTATGGCGCCGGTCGGCATATTTGAGCTGGTTGCCCATGTTCTTGGGATTGCCGAGATAGAGTTCGGCACGGATTTTGGCTTGGCGCAACACCGCGACCATCTTCTGGTAATCGGCGACGCGGTCGCGATCGAACACGGTGACCACGACGGGGCCAAACTCAGGCTTGGTGTCGAGCTTGCCGAGCATGGTGAGCGCGGCCTGCAGACGCGACACGCCAATCGAAAATCCGGTCGCCGGTACCGGCTCACCGCGAAAGCGCGAGACCAGGCCATCGTAACGCCCGCCGCCGCCGACCGAGCCGAAGCGCACCGGGCGACCCTTTTCGTCTTTGGTCTCAAGCAGGAGTTCAACTTCGTAGACAGGACCGGTGTAATATTCGAGACCGCGGACAACGGAGGGATCGATGAGAACGCGATCGGAACCGTAACCGGATGCAGCGATCAGTTTCTGAATCTCTTCTAATTCACTGACACCCGCCTGACCTGTCTCGCTCTTGGCCAGATAGATATCCGCAGCGGCGATGGCTTCTCGCCAATCGTCGCGTTTTTCTGTGATAGCCAAAACGACATGCGCCTCGTCCGGGCTGAGATTGGCGCCTTTGGTAAAGTCGCCTTTGCCTTCCTCGCCGCCGTCCCATCGACCCGGGCCGAGCAGCTTGCGAACTTCGTCGGCGGGAAATTTATCGAGCTTGTCGATCGCACGCAGTACCGTCAGCCGTCGTCCTGCGTTTTCGTCGCCGGCGAGTCCGATGGCTTCGAGCACGCCATCAAGCACCTTGCGATTGTTGACCTTCACCACATAGCTGCCGCGCGGAACGCCCAGCGCTTCCATCGTGTCGGCGGCCATCATGCACATCTCGGCATCGGCAGCCGGTGACGCACTGCCAACGGTATCAGCATCGAACTGCATGAACTGGCGGAAGCGCCCAGGGCCGGGCTTTTCGTTGCGGAACACCCAGCCGTTGCGGTAGCTGCGATAGGGAAGAACCAGGTTCTCCGTGCCGTAATTCTCCGCGACATACCGCGCCAGCGGCGCGGTCAAATCGTAGCGCAGCGAGATCCACTGGTCGTCATCGTCCTGGAACGAGAACACGCCCTCGTTGGGCCGGTCCTGGTCCGGCAGGAACTTGCCGAGCGCATCGGTGAACTCCATCGCCGGGGTTTCCACCGGCTCGAAGCCGTAGCGCTCATAGACTTCGCGGATTTTCTCGACCATCGCGCGCGTCGCCGCGATCTCGGCGGGGCCGCGATCGGCCAGCCCGCGCGGCAGGCGGGCGCGTAGTTTCTGGGGCTTTTTGGGTTTCTCGGCCATTGGCGGCGTTGGTATCAGCGCCGGCGAGATGCGGCAACCTTACTGACTTCCCTTCTCCCCTTATGGGAGAAGGTGGCGCGAAGCGCCGGATGAGGGGTCTGCATCCGCGGAGAGAGACCCCTCACCCGCCTTCGCTTCGCGAAGCCACCCTCTCCCACAAGGGGAGAGGGGAAGAAAGCCCCTTACGCCGCCGCGGCCCTGCCCTTCGGCAGCACCTCGGCGCTGTAATCCGCCATCAATTGCTCGGAAATCGCGCCGGGCCTGAACTTCCACTGCGCGATTTCGGAGACCGGCGTCACTTCGGCCGCGGTGCCGGTGATGAAGCATTCGCTAAACCCATCGAGTTCCTCCGGCAGGATGCGGCGCTCGATCACCTCGATGCCTCTGCGCCGGGCGAGGTCGATCACAGTCGCGCGAGTGATGCCGGCCAGGAAGCAATCGGCGATCGGGGTGTGGATTTTGCCGTCCTTGATGAAAAAGATATTCGCGCCGGTGCATTCAGCGACGCGGCCCTGCCAGTCGAGCATCATCGCGTCCGCATAGCCGGCGCGCTCGGCCCGGTGCTTGGAGATGGTGCAGATCATGTAGAGCCCGGCGGCCTTGGCCATCGCGGGGATCGTCTGCGGGTCCGGCCGGCGATAGTCGGCCAGGCCGATCCGGATTCCCTTCAGCTTTTCGGCCGGGTCGAAATAGCTCGGCCATTGCCAGGCCGCGACCGCCAGATGGATGGTGTTGCTCTGCGCCGCCACGCCCATCATCTCCGAACCGCGCCACGCGATCGGGCGGACATAGGCGTCCGGCAACTTGTTGGTATCGATCACGAGCTGCTTGGCGGCATCGATCTCGGCCACCGACCAGGGAATCTCGAAGTCGAGAATCTGCGCCGATTGCTTCAGCCGCTCGGAATGCTCCCGGCTCTTGAAGACGGCGCCGCCATAGGCGCGCTCGCCCTCGAACACCGCGCTGGCGTAATGCAGGCCATGGGTCAGCACATGGACGTTGGCATCGGCCCACGGCACCAGTTTGCCATCGTACCAGATGACGCCATCGATCTTGTCGAACGAAACTCCCATGGGCTCTCTCCCGGATTGACGTTTTGCGCGCCCCGCGTCGTGGCGCTGTTGGTTCAGGCCTGGGAACCCTCGCCTAGGGCCCCGAGGACCCGCTTTTGTGGAAGGCGGAAGTCCAGTATGTTTGCCGAGATGCTGCTCGACAGTTGCACAGTTGATTTGCGGCCCTTGCTGCCAGCTCAGGGCTTTCGCACCCTGTCTGGAACGTCGCCACGAACAAACGATCTAATATTTCGTCGTGACTGGCAGTTTTGTAACATTGAACCCAAGATATGTCAATATGGCTGACATAAATTTCTCGATTCCATCTGTCGCCCCCGATTCGCGGGCCGGCGAAGCGCATGCGCCGGTGGCTGCTCCGGCCGATTTGCGCTGGGATATCATCGAGCTGTTATTCTTCGCGTATCGGGATTTCGTCGGCGATGCCGACCACGAGCTTGAAGCATTCGGGTTCGGCCGCGCGCATCACCGGGTGCTGCACTTCGTGTATCGTTATCCCGGGCTGAAGGTGGCCGATCTGCTCGACGTGCTGCGGATCACCAAGCAATCCCTCGGGCGGGTGCTTAAGCAGCTGCTCGATGAAGACTATATCGTGCAGAAAGCCGGCAATAATGATCGGCGGCAACGCCTGCTTTTCGCCACCGCCAAGGGTGAGGCGCTGGTCGCCAAGCTGGCGGGCCTGCAGACCGACCGGTTGAACCGGGCGCTGCGCGACATCGGACCTGATGGCGCCGACACCGTCCGCCAGTTTCTGCGCGCGATGATCGACCGCAACGATCCCGACAAGGTGCTGGAAACGATCTTCGGGACCGGCGCCGCAAAGACAAAGGAATAATCGTGGCCCAGGCTGCCATTGTCGCTCGAACGCCGCCGCGACCTGCCGATGATGCGCCGCATCTGCTGCTGGTCGATGACGACCGCCGTATCCGCGATCTCTTGTCGCGCTTTCTCGCCGGCGAAGGCTACCGCGTCACCACGGCGATGAGCGCGAGCGACGCCCGCGCCAAGCTGCTCGGCCTGCATTTCGACCTGTTGATCCTCGACGTCATGATGCCCGGCGAAACCGGATTTGATCTGGCGCGGTTCATCCGCACCTCCTCGTCGGTGCCGATCGTGATGCTGACCGCGCGCCATGAGGCCGAAAGCCGGATCGAGGGCTTACAGATCGGCGCTGACGATTATGTCGCGAAACCCTTCGAGCCGCGCGAGCTGGTGCTGCGGATCGGCAATATTCTCAAGCGAAGCGCACCGCCGCCGGTGGAGACACTGGAGCAGACCGCGTTCGGTCCCTACGTCTATCATCTGGAGCGCGGCGAGCTTCGCCAGGGCGAAGAAACCATCCATCTCACCGACCGCGAACGCGACATGCTGCGCGTGCTGGCGCTGGCGCGGGGCGAGACCGTGCCGCGCAACGCGCTGACCGGCGACGGCACCGTCAATGAACGCGCGGTCGATGTGCAGATCAATCGCCTGCGGCGCAAGATCGAGCACGATCCCGCCAATCCACTGTTCCTGCAGGCGGTGCGCGGCATCGGCTATCGCCTGGTCGCGTCGCCCTGAGATCCAACCCGTAGAGTGATTCCTGAACGATGAGCACGCTCGACACCGGCCTCACGCTGATCCGCACCGCCTCGCGGCGCGTCTCCGCGGCCAATGGCTGGATGGGCAACGCGTTCAAGAGCTGGATGCCGACCGGGCTCTACGCCCGCGCCCTGCTGATCATGATCGTGCCTATGGTGGTGCTGCAGTCGGTGGTGGCGTTCGTGTTCATGGAGCGGCACTGGAATACGGTGACGCGGCATCTGTCGGCCGCGGTGGTGCAGGACATCGCCAGTCTCATCGACGTCTACAAGGGCTATCCGCAGGACAAGGACCACGCGCTGCTGCGGCGCATCGCCCAGCAGCGGCTCGGGCTGGTGGTCGATTTTCTGGCCGTCGGCGACATGCCGCCGCCGGGCCCGAAACCGTTTTTCTCGCTGCTCGACCAGACGCTGTCGGTGCAACTGGGACGGCAGATCGCACGGCCGTTCTGGATCGATACCGTCGGCCGCTCCAATCTGGTCGAAATCCGCATCCAGCTCGATGATGCCGTGATGCGCATCTTTGCCCAGCGCAGCGCGGCCTACGCCTCCAACTCCGAGATCTTCCTGTTCTGGATGGTGGGCACGTCGTCGATTCTGCTGATCGTCGCGGTGTTGTTCCTGCGCAACCAGATCAAGCCGATCCTGCGGCTGGCGGACGCCGCCGAGAGTTTCGGCAAGGGCCGCGAAGCGCCCAACTTCCGCCCCCGCGGCGCGCGCGAAGTGCGCCGGGCCGCGGGGGCGTTCCTGGAGATGAAAGCGCGCATCGAGCGTTCGATCGAACAGCGTACCGCGATGCTGGCCGGCGTGTCGCACGATCTGCGCACCATTCTGACCCGCTTCAAGCTGGAACTGGCGCTGATCGGCGACAGTCCGGAGATCGACGGCATGCGTCGGGATGTCGACGAGATGGCCGGCATGCTCGAGGCGTATCTGGCTTTCGCGCGTGGCGACGGCGGCGAGCAGGCGCAGCCGACCGACATGACGCTGGCGCTTGAGGAACTGCGCAGCGATGCCGAACGCAATGGCCACACCGCGACCGTGTCGTTTCACGGTCTGCCGGTGGTGACGGTCAAGCCAGCCTCGTTCAAGCGCTGCCTCGGCAATCTCGTGTCCAACGCGGCGCGGCACGCCAACGCGATTTCAATCACCGGCCACCGCGATCATCGCTATCTGACGGTCACGATCGACGATGACGGGCCGGGCATACCACCTGATATGCGCGAGGAGGTGTTCAAGCCATTCCTGCGGCTGGACGACGCCCGCAACCAGGACGAGGGCGGCACCGGGCTCGGGCTCGCAATCGCCCGCGACATCGCCCGCACGCATGGCGGCGACATCACGCTGGGCGACAGCCCGATGGGCGGCCTCCGCGCTTCGGTAAGGGTGCCGGTGTAATAAAGTTGCCGGTTAAGTCGACGGTGTTGCAGCTCGTCACACTGCGCCCTCTCCCCCCTTGCGGGGGAGAGTTGGAGAGAGGGGTCCACACGGGCAGTCCCGATGCCGTCACCCCTCTCCCTGACCCTCCCCCACAAGGGGGGAGGGAATAACAAGAGCAACTACTTCGGCAACAAGCCCTTCAGCTTTTCAGCGTCCTTGATGTTCAGCTTGAAGCCGCCGGGCATCACGATGTCGCCGGGCTTCTGGTCGGGCTTGCAGGCGCCCAGATATTTCGCCTCGATCGCCATCGTCACATCGTGCAGGCCGGCAGGGCCGCGGTCGCTATGCGTGGCGGTCTTGACGGTGTAGGCGGAATTGAAATCGCCGGTGATATCGGAATGCGATGTCATCGAGGCGCCGCCGACGCTGCAGACGGAGTCGGTGACGTAACCGGTCGCGGTCTGCAGGACATCGTTCCTGGAACAGATTTCCTTCGACAGCGGCGAAAATGCCGTGCTCATCTGCTTGTCGGTGGTCTCATCGGTGCAGTGCTGCATCGTCATCTCGGGCATCGGCGAGCCGGTCCGCAGCACCTTCATTTCCCACAGGCCCGCCTTGCGAATCGGCAAATCCGCCGCGCGCGCGCCTGATGTCGCCGCCACCATCAACAGCGAGGTCCCGAGACAAAACGAGAGAATCTGTCGGGTCATGCTTCGCGCTCCCGATGCATGTTTCCGTCGAACAGGACGATCCGGCTTAGTAGCGGGTGCGCAACGGCAGTTCGCGAGCGCCGTACGGCACCCACCGGCAGGCAAAGGAAATATAGCCGCCATAATGCGGCTCCACGGCCAGGAATTTCGCTACCTTGCCGTAGGAAGCGCAGTGATTGACCGCGAGTTGGCGGGCATCGGTCTCCCTGGCCAGCGGATAGGCGATAATGCCGCCGGTATCATTGCCCTTGAAGGGTGGCACGGTATCAGCCTGCGCCGGCGCACCGACCAGCATTCCGCCCACAGCAACCAGGCACGCGGCCCCAATCATTCGCATCGCAGACTCCATTTCGCTGGCCACACCTTAGAGCGCATCGATTGCCGTGAAAAGAACGCCGAAGGGTTTGCCATCGACTTATTGGCAGGTGTTGCCGCGTTGCACTTGACCTCGGCGGGGCTTCACGGCACGGTCAAAGCACTGGATCATCCACCGGATTTCCCATGCGCGCGCCCATCACATCTTTGCGAAAACCCGCCTCCTTTAGAAAAACAGCTTTGGGTGCCGCACTCGGCGTCCTGTTCGGTCTGTTTGCCTTCGGACAGGCGGCCGAAGCGGCCAACCCGCTCGAGTTGAACTTCTGGCTGTCCGGCCCGCGCTATGACGGACGTGTGGCTCCCTGCGAGACCGCACTCGGGTCCATCACCTCGCAGTTTCAGGAAAAAGAGAGCACTTTCTGGAATTCCGCGCTGAAGATCACAGGCTACGGCCGGATTCATGAAACGGCATTCCGCCCCTGGCAGTCCGACAACATTCCGCGGCGTTACTGCAGCGGCGATGTCATGCTGAGCGACGGCAAGCTGCGCACGGTGCACTACTCGATCATCGAGGATGGCGGTTTTGCCGGCTACGGCCAGGGCGTCGAATGGTGCGTTACCGGCCTTGATCGCAACTGGGCCTATAATCCCGGCTGCCGGGCCGCCCGCCCCTGATTTAAGACGAGATTTTCGTAATTCTGTCTCTCGAGGGCTTGCGAGGGCTTGCTGCGGTTAGCCCTCTTTTCTTTTGTTCTTGAAATGTTCCGATCGCCTGCTAGGCTCTGGGTGGTCTGGTAGAGGGGCGTTGCCATGTTTCATTTTCCGTCTGGATTGATTGCGCGGATTTCCATCAGCTTCGCCTTGGTGGCGCTTATCGCCAGCGGAACAGCATCGGCGCAGGATCGCCGGCAGAATACCCCCGGCGAGTTCGACTTCTACGTGCTGTCCCTGTCGTGGTCGCCTTCCTTCTGCGAGGAGGCCTCGGAACGCGGCAACGAGCGGCGCGCGGGAGCCCAATGCGGCGGGCGGCCATTCTCCTTTGTGGTCCATGGCCTGTGGCCGCAATATGAGCGTGGCTTTCCCGAATATTGCGACCGGGATTCCTTCCTGGACCGCAATATCATGACCTCGATGCTCGACCTGATGCCGGCGCCCGGCCTGATTTTCAATGAGTGGAAGAAGCACGGCACCTGCTCCGGTCTGGGCCCCCGGCCCTATTTCGAGACCATCCGCAAGGCGCGCGCCGGGGTGAAAATCCCGGCCGAATTCCTCAATCTGTCCGATCCGAAGACGGTGGCGCCGTCCGACGTCGAGGACGCCTTCATCAAGGTCAATCCCGGGCTTAGCAACGCCGCGATTTCCGTTACCTGTAACCGCAACCGGCTCAGCGAAGTCCGGATCTGCCTGAGCAAGGATCTCCAGTTCCGCGCCTGCGAAGAACTCGACCGCCGCGGCTGCCGCCGCGATCAGGTGACGATGCCGCCGGTGCGTGGGGGCTGAACAAATTACAAATGTCATTCCGGGGCGATGCAAAGCATCGAACCCGGAATCTCGAGATTCCGGGGCTGGTGCTAACGCACCATCCCGGAATGACGTGGGTTACTTTCATCGCCTGATGTCGTAACCCCTTCCCCATGAACTATCGCCACGCCTTTCATGCCGGTAACTTTGCCGACGTCATCAAGCACATCGTGCTGGTGCGGATTCTTACCTATTTGCAGGAAAAGCAGACACCGTTTCGGGTCATCGACACCCACGCCGGGGCCGGGGTCTACGACCTTACCGGCGAAGAGGCGCAGCGCGGCGGCGAATGGCTCACCGGCATTGCGCGGATCATGCAGGCGCGGTTTTCCGAAACCACATTGCCGCTCGTCCTGCCCTATCTCGACATTGTCAGGGCCTTCAATCCGCAGCGCGATCTCCAGACCTATCCGGGATCGCCACTGATCGCCCGCGCGCTGCTGCGGCCACAGGATCGCCTGACCGCCTGCGAAGTCGAGCCGAAGGCGCGCAAGCATTTGATCGAGGCGCTGCGCCGCGACACCCAGGCCCGGGTCGTCGATCTCGACGGCTGGACCGCGTTGCCGGCATTCGTGCCGCCCAAGGAGCGGCGCGGCCTGGTCCTGATCGATCCGCCCTATGAGCAGAAGAACGAGTTCGAAAAGCTGGCCGAGGGCTTTACGGAAGCTTTCACGAAATGGCCGACCGGGAGTTACGTAATGTGGTACCCGGTCAAAAGCCGGCGCGCCACCGACACCCTGGCACGGCATGTCGCGCAAGTTGTGGAATCCGGCGCCGTACCCGGAAAAGCATTGCGGCTGGAATTCAGCGTCGCGCCGCAAACCGCCGATGCCGGTCTCGTTTCGGCGGGACTGTTGATCGTCAACCCGCCATGGACGCTGGCGGGTGAACTCAAGGCGATCCTGCCCGAACTTGAAAAGCCGCTCGGCCTGGGCGGTGCCGGCCGGTTCAGGCTGGAGACGCCCAAACCTTAGTCAGGCCGCCCGCGAAAAGTCCGATAGGCAATTCGCCGAAAACCGTATTATGCTCAAGGCCATTGGATCGGCTTTACGTTCCGCTTCCGCGAATGGTAGCGGCGGGGTGACAAGGCCACAAATTTTTTTCAAGGCGGATCATCGCTAACGATCCGCTCAGATGGCCAAGCTTTCGGGCGGCGTATGTCCGGTTCGGCCGATACGCGGGGGGGCGTAACGGCGGAGCAATGCGGGGGAGGAGTTTCCCGATGGCCATGACTGGGACGGTCAAGTTCTTCAACGGAGAACGAGGCTACGGCTTCATCAAGCCGGATGACGGCGGTCGCGATGTATTCGTTCACATCACCGCCGTGGAACGGGCCGGATTGAAGGATCTGACCGAAGGACAGCGCATCACATTCGAGGTCGAACCGGACAAGAAGGGCAAGGGACCCAAGGCGGTCAATCTCGTGATTTCCTGACAGAGCGTTTCGAGCGAAGTGGACACCGGTTCGCGTGAAGAAAACGCGTCCACACAAAGTTAGAGCCCGGTTCTGATTCAATCAGAACCGATAAGGCTCTATGGCCGATATCACGCGCATAAAAAAATCCCGGCCGCATCGCGGCCGGGAGGTTGATGTCGTGATTTTCTTGTTGCTATCAAAAGTGATAGTTCACGCCGGCGCGGACCAGTCCGAACTGGGAGCCGTTCGAAACGCCGGTGATGGTGGTGAAATTGTCTATCGGCCAGATCGACATAGAGATATTCGATCTTCGCGCTCCAGCCCTGGCCGAGGCCGACTTCGGCGCCGACGCCCAGGGTCCAGCCCGCATTGGTGTGGGTTTCCGTCAGGCCGAAGGTCTGGCCGCGCAATTCGCCGAACGCCAGACCGCCGGTGCCGTAGAACAATACATTGTTGAGCGCATAGCCGACCCGGCCGCGCAGCGTACCGAACCACGGGTTCGAGAATTTCCACGGTGCGAATGTGTCGGATGCGCCGGTGGCCTGGATGTCGCCTTCGACGCCGAACACCCAAGGAGTTCCTGCTTGCCAGTTGTAGCCGGCCTGAATACCGCCACTAAACCGACGGCTTGGTCGGGTTGTTGTCGACCGAGCCCCACTCATAGCCGAGGTTGCCACCCAGATAAGGACCGGCCCAGCTGTAATAATTCAGCGGCTGGTTGACGGTGTAGGGAGCGCGCGTGCCATAGGGAAGATCGGCGGCCTGCGCCGACAACCGTCCACCCGGCCGCGATCAACGCCACGGCGCCCAAAGCGATCCTGTTCATCACTCACTCTCCTCAACGCAACTGCCGTGCCCCCGTTTTGCCCGCATAAAACACCGCGTGAGGCGAACCGGCGTGGTTACGGAATTCCACTGTTTATCGGTAAGATTTATCGAGACTTTTAAGTTAAAGGGTTGTTAAGGCCTGCCGCCGGCCGCTTCGCATTCTTAAGAAAGCGTTACCGGCGGGCGCGCCGCAAAAACGGCAACCTTTTGGCAGCGGCCGGCGTCGCCCGTTATCCGGCGCGGACCCGGCTTTTGCCGAAGCCGTAAACGCTGGCGACGGACGGTGCCGGCGCTTAAGTTTGGGCCCATGGATCACGATTCTACCGACAACCCGAAAGCCTCAGTCCCGCCCACAATGCCGCCCGGTTCCGAACCGGCGCGGCCGCCTGCCGATGTGCCGCCGCAGGACACCTCTGCCGATCTCGACCCCGCAACCTCGGGCGCGGAAGAGGACGACGAGGCGCGGCTGCCGGATATTTCCGAGGAATCCAGCGAGGCCGAACCGGAAGCGCGGCTTGCGGTCGGCCACGCGGCGATCGAACACGCGGTGCGCCACGCCCCGACCTCGCCGGCGTCTATCGCATGCTCAATGCCGCCAACGACGTGCTTTACGTCGGCAAAGCCAAGAATGTCCGCAAGCGGCTAAGCTCCTACGCAAGGGTCACCGCCGCGCAGCCGGCGCGCATCATGCGCATGATCGCGGCTACCGTGGCGGTCGAGATCATCTCGACGTCGACGGAAACCGAAGCGCTGCTGCTCGAAGCCAATTTGATCAAGCAATTGCGCCCGCGCTTCAACGTGCAACTGCGCGACGACAAATCATTTCCCTATATTCTGATCACCGGGGATCACTGGGCGCCGCAGATCCTCAAGCATCGCGGCGCGCAATCGCGGCCGGGGCGGTATTTCGGCCCGTTCGCCTCGGTCGGCGCGGTCAATCGCACCATCACGGCGCTGCAGCGCGCGTTCCTGGTGCGCTCCTGCACCGACACGTTTTTTGAAAGCCGCACCCGGCCCTGCCTGCTGTATCAAATCCGGCGCTGCTCCGGGCCCTGTACCGGCGAGGTCGATTTCCCCGGCTATACCGAACTGGTGCGCGAGGCGACCGACTTCCTGTCCGGCCGCAGCCGGCTGGTGAAACAGGAACTCGCCGGCGAAATGAAAAGGCTTCGGCCGAACTCGCCTTCGAGACCGCGGCACTGTATCGCGACCGCCTTGCGGCGTTATCCGCGGTGCAGTCGCAGCAGGGCATCAATCCGCGCACCGTCGAGGAAGCGGATGTGTTCGCGATCCATCAGGAGGGCGGCTATTCTGCGTCGAAGTATTCTTCTTCCGCACCGGGCAGAACTGGGGCAACCGGGCCTATTTCCCCGCGCGCGGAAAAATCCTTCACGCCTGAGGAAGTATTGGCCTCGTTCCTGACCCAGTTCTACGACGACAAGCCGCCGCCGAAACTGATCCTGCTGTCGCACGCCATCGAAGAGGCCGAGTTGATGGCCAATGCGCTGTCGATCAAGGCCGGCTTCAAGGTGGAGGTCCTCGACGCCGAGACGCGGCGAAAAGAAGGAACTGGTCGCGCACAGAGCCTCACCAACGCGCGCGAGGCGCTCGGCCGCAAGCTCGCCGATACCGCGACCCAAAGCCGGCTGCTCCAGGGCCTCGTCACCACGCTGGGGCTGCCGCGTCAGCCGAAGCGGATCGAGGTCTATGACAACAGCCACATCCAGGGCACCAATGCGGTCGGCGCGATGATCGTGGCGGGGCCGGACGGCTTCATTAAAAACCAGTACCGGAAATTCAACATCCGTTCCGAAGGCCTGACGCCGGGCGACGATTACGCGATGATGCGCGAGGTGCTGGAGCGGCGTTTCAAGCGGCTGCTGGCGCCTCCAGCGGACGGCGATGCCGCAAAAACCCCGGCCTGACGACGATTCGTTTCCGCAATGGCCCGATCTCGTGATCATCGACGGCGGTCGCGGCCAGCTCAACGCCGTCCGGGAGACTTTTGAGGGGATGGGACTGACGCAGGTATCGCTGCTGGCGGTCGCCAAAGGCCCCGACCGCGACGCGGGCCGTGAAACCCTGTTCATGCCGGACCGCGAGCCGCTCAAGCTTGAGCCGCGCGACCCCGTGCTGTATTTCATCCAGCGGCTGCGCGACGAGGCGCATCGTTTCGTGATCGGTTCACATCGCAAGCTGCGCAAAAAGGACATCCGCGAAGCCGGATTGCAGGAAATCCCCGGCATCGGGCCGTCACGCAAACGGGCCCTGCTGCACCATTTTGGACCCTGAAGGAGATCGAGCGGGCGTCGATCGCCGATCTCGGCAAGGTTCCGGGCGTCAGCGCCGAAAGCGCCCGCAAGATTTTCGAGTTTTTCCACGCCCAGCCGGGGTAAAGATGAGCTCCGATTCATCATTGTGTCGTCGCCGACAAGCCATGTGCGGCGCAAGGTTGACCTTCATGGCTGAGCGGTATTGGTAAGACAGATGAACGTCGTAACGACCAACGGGACGCCCAAGACATCTGACAAGGCTTCGAACAAGACTTCGAAGACGATGTCGCTCCCCAATATCCTGACCTACGCCCGGATCGCCGCGATCCCGGTGGTGGTGGGCTGCGACTATGCGGAGTCCATTATGGAGGGGGCCGCTGTGGCTGCGCTGGGTCGCGCTGGCGGTATTCATTGCCGCCGGGATCACCGACTATCTCGACGGCTATTATGCGCGAATCTGGGACCAGCATTCGGCGTTCGGACGGATGCTGGATCCGATCGCCGACAAGCTCCTGGTCGCCTCCTGCCTGTTGATGCTGGCCGCGGACAACAGCATTCATGGCTGGACGCTGTGGGCCGCCATCGTGATCCTGTGCCGCGAAATCCTGGTGTCGGGACTGCGCGAATATCTCGCAGCACTTCGGGTCAGCGTGCCCGTCACCAAGCTCGCGAAATGGAAAACCACGATCCAGCTGATCGCGATTGGCTTCCTGATCGCCGGCGAAGCGGGCGAGCAGATTTTGCCGCCGACCACGATGATCGGCATCGCGCTATTGTGGACCTCGGCGATTTTCACGATTTATACCGGCTGGGATTATTTCCGCGCCGGCATCCATCACCTCATCGAGGAGGATGAGGGATGAAGGTCAAGTATTTCGCCTGGGTGCGCGAACGGATCGGCAAGGCGGAAGAAACCATCGAGCCGCCGGCCAGTGTGCGTACCGTCGAAGACCTGATCGGCTGGCTGTCGCGTCAGGGCGAAACTTACGCGCATGCCTTCGAGACGCCGCGGGTGATCCGGGCCGCGATCGACCACGCTCATGTCAAATCGGACACCATGATCGCCGGCGCTCGCGAGATCGCCTTCTTTCCGCCGATGACCGGCGGCTGAAGTCGGTCATGGCGATCCCTGTCACCATCCGTATCCAGGAAGCCGATTTCGACGTCGCGCGGGAAATCGCCACGCTGACAAAAGGCCGCACCGACATCGGCGCGGTCGTGAGTTTCAGCGGCATTTGCCGCGGCAGCGAAGGCGATCAAGCCATCGCGGCGCTGACGCTGGAGCATTATGCTGGAATGGCGGAAGCCGAAATCACCCGGCATGCGCAAACCGCGCTGTCGCGCTGGCCTCTGACCGGGCTCACCGTCATTCACCGCGTCGGCCGCATCGTGCCCGGTGAAAACATCGTGCTGGTGGTGACTGCATCGGCGCACCGGCAGGCCGCGTTCGAGGCGGCGGAGTTCCTGATGGATTATCTGAAGGCCAATGCGCCGTTCTGGAAGCGTGAGGAAAGCGCCGGCGGCACCAACTGGATCGACGCCCGCGATCACGACGACCAGGCCGCCGCGCGCTGGACCAAATCCTGATGGCTAAACGCGCAACACCCGCGGCCAAACGCGGCCGCGCCGTGCCCAAAGCCCCGAAGGTCGCAGCCGGCGAATTGCACACACTGCTCGATTTCGTGCGCTATGGTGTGAGCCGCTTCATCGAGGCCAAACTCGTGTTCGCCCACGGCACCACCGATCCGGTCGCCGAAGCGGCCTTTCTGGTGTGCGAAACCCTGCATCTTCATCCCGACCAGTTCGAGACCTTCGCGACCGCGCGGGTCACGGCCGCCGAAGCCCGTGAGATTCTCGACGTGGTCGCGCGCCGGGTCACGACGCGAAAACCCGCCGCCTATCTCGTCAACAAGATCTACATGCGCGGCCTGCCCTTTTATGTCGACGAGCGCGTGATCGTGCCGCGCTCCTTCATCGGCGAGTTGTTGGATTCTCATTTCAGCGCGAGCGACGAGGATAATAATTCGCTGATCGACGATCCCGGTTCGGTGCAAAACGTGCTCGATCTCTGCACCGGCTCGGGCTGCCTGGCCATTCTCGCCGCGCAAGCGTTCCCGCAAGCGCAGATCGACGCCGTGGACATTTCCAAAGATGCGCTCGATGTCGCCGCGCGCAACGTCGCCGATTATGGTCTTGAAGACCGCCTAACGCTGCATCGGGGCGACTTGTTTCGTCCGCTCGGCGACAAACACTACGACCTGATCATTTCCAATCCGCCCTATGTCGACGCGCAGGGAATGGCGGACCTGCCGCGCGAATGCCGCGCCGAACCAAAACTCGCCTTCGACGGCGGCCCCGACGGCGTAGACATCGTCAGGCGCATTCTGGACCAGGCGAAGTCGCATCTGACGCCGCAGGGCGGGCTGTTATGCGAGATCGGCCGCTGCCGGCCCGCGCTTGAGGCGGCCTATCCGCAGGCCGATTTTCTCTGGCTCGAGACCGAAGACTCCGACGGCGAAGTGTTCTGGATCGGCGCCGGCGGTTTGTGAACGAGATTTCGCGCCCGAACCCAATACCACCTCGGGTGCCATGTTCGTGTATGTCCGGTACCGGAAATAGCCGCATGGCCCGGCCATAACCGTGATAACAACATCCTACCCCACCCGAGGACGTCCTCCGGGGGCTAGGTGATGGATGGCCGGCCCGACTGTTCCGGAAGAATTTCTCAAGGCCGAAAACCTCGGCCTGCGCATGCTACTGGAGCAGGCGGGCATCGATGCGAGGGCGTTGCTGGCGCAGGCCGGCATTGAGGCTGCGCAGCGCGAAACCGCCGACAAACTGCAAAAGCTCATTCTGGAAGAGCTGCACCATCGTATCAAAAATACGCTGGCGACGGTCAGCGCTATCGCCTCGCAGAGCCTGCGCACCGCCACCAGCATCAAGCAGGGCCAGCAGGCAATCGAAAGCCGATTGCTGGCGTTGGGCCGCGCCCATGACCTGTTGCTGCAGGTGCAATGGTCGAGCGCCAGTCTGGCGCGCATCGTTCAGGGTGCGACGGAGCCTTACGACAGCCAAAGCGAGGGGAAATTCTCGATCCAGGGTACCGACATCCGGATTACTTCCGGCGCGGTGATCGCGTTGGCGATGACGTTCAACGAACTCTGTACCAATACCACCAAGTTTGGCGCGCTGTCGGTGCCGTCAGGACGCATTGAAATCACCTGGACCGTCGACGACGACAAACAGCGGCTGCATTTGATCTGGACCGAAACCGGCGGCCCGATCGTCTGCGCCCCGACCCGCCGAAGCTTCGGAACCCGGATGATCCAGACCCTCGGCACCCAATTGAAGGGCACGGTCGAGCTGACCTACGACCCCAGCGGCTTCGTCTACGCCCTCGACGTCCCTCTCAGCTCCTTAAAACCGACGGATTGAGCTGAAATAACGGCCGGGTTTCCGTCGCGGGATGAAGCTGCTAGCCTGTGCGAAAGCCGCCACGTCCCAAAACTTGAAGAGGCCACCATGCTGGACAAGAGCCCGACCCCCGCCGCCGTCAATGTGCCCAACGACCTGGCCGCGCATTGGATGCCGTTTACCGCCAACCGGGCCTTCAAGAAGGCGCCCCGGTTGCTCGCGGGCGCCAAAGGCATGCATTATTTTACCGTCGATGGCCGCAAGATCATCGATGCCGCCGCCGGCATGTGGTGCTGCAATGCCGGCCATGGCCGCACCCAGATTTCGTCGGCGATCGCGAGGCAGGCCGAAGCGCTGGATTACGCGCCGCCGTTTCAGTTCGGTATTCCGCAAGCCTTCGAACTCGCCAGCCGGATCGCCGATCTCGCGCCCGCCGGGCTCGACCATGTCTTCTTCTGCAATTCCGGATCGGAGGCCGCCGATACCGCGCTGAAGATCGCGCTGGCCTATCATCAGATCCAGGGCCAGGGCACCCGCACCCGGCTGATCGGCCGCGAGCGCGGCTATCACGGCGTCGGCTTCGGCGGAACTTCCGTGGGCGGCATCGTCAACAATCGCAAGATGTTCGGAACGCTGCTGGCCGGTGTCGATCATCTGCCCCACACCTATGACCGCGACAAGCAGGCCTTCTCCAAGGGCGAGCCGGAATATGGCGCGCATTTCGCCGACGAGCTGGAGCGCCTGGTCAATCTGCATGGCGCCTCCACCATCGCCGCCGTGATCGTCGAGCCGATGGCCGGATCGACCGGCGTGCTGCCGGCGCCGAAGGGCTATCTCAAGCGGCTGCGCGAGATCACCCAGAAGCACGGCATTCTCCTAATTTTCGACGAGGTCATCACCGGCTATGGCCGGCTCGGTTATGCCTTCGCCGCGGAACGTTACGGCGTGCTGCCCGACATGATCACCTTCGCCAAAGGCATCACCAACGGCGCGGCCCCGATGGGCGGCGTGATCGTGCGCGACACCATCCATGACGCCTTCATGAGCGGCCCGGAACATGTCGTCGAACTGACCCATGGCTACACCTATTCGGCGCATCCGCTGGCCTGCGCCGCCGGCCTCGCCACCCTCGACATCTACCGCGACGAAAAGCTGTTCGAGCGGGCGCGGGCACTGGAGCCCAAATTCGCCGATGCCGTGATGTCGCTGAAGGGCGAGCCCAACGTAGTCGACATCCGCACCGTCGGGCTGACGGCCGGCATCGACCTCGCCCCGCGCCCGGACCTGCCGGGCAAGCGCGGCTTTGATGGCCTGAACAGCGCATTCCACGACAACGACCTGATGCTGCGCGTTGCCGGGGATACCCTGGCGCTGACCCCGCCTTTGATCGTCAGCGAGGATGAGATCGGCGAGATCATCGAAAAGGTCGCCAAGGTGATCCGCGCGGTCGCCTGACCCAGTTTCCTGCCAATCCCCGGCAGCGGGGATCGGCAGGCTAATGCCGGTTCCCGGCGGACGTAAAAAGAAGAACAATCGTCCGCCGAATCAGCGATGGTGCTAGCATCGGAGGCCATGCGCACCGGTTGCGACCGCGGGCACCGGTTCTGGAGGGGACGTTTGCGTTAGATGATCCGCATTTCCACGATTTTCATCGCCATCTGCATGGTGCTGGTCGCAGCATCGCTCGGCCTCGTGCTGTATTCCATGGCCGGCATCAGCGCCTCGGAATCCGCGATCGTCGCGCTCACCGCCCTGACTTTCCTGATCCTCTACAACGCCGTTTCGATGCGGCTGCGCGACCGTTACCGATGTGGGCAGCCAGATTTCGGATTTGTCGCGCGGCACCGCCGACCTGGCACGACAGGTCGCCGAATTCGGCCGCCGGCTCGCCGCGGTCGAAGGCCGGGTGGTGTCGGCCAATTCCGCCGGCGCGGACCGCATTCAGGCTGTCGTCGGCGAGATCAACGAACTCGGCACGCTGGTGAAGCAACTCGCCGCCTCCGTCGCCAGCCATGACGACATGCTGACCGCGGGCGCCGCAGCGCTGGCGCCGGTGATCAAACCTGACAATGCCGCATTAAACCCCACGAACCGCCGCAGAATGACGAGCCGCCGAGGACCGCGTCTTTGTCAGCGGAGAACCCGGGTATCACGGCAGCTCCAATAGCACCGGCCGCCACCGTCGAAAAACTCGCTTCTCCCCGCAGCGAGGCGCAGATCCTTGCCGTGGTGAAAGCGGCTGTCGAGGAAAACCGGCTCGACATCTACCTGCAGCCAATGGTGACGCTGCCGCAGCGAAAAGTGCGCTTCTACGAAGCGGTGACGCGGCTGCGCGACGACAAGGACGAGATTATCACCGCCGAACCATTTTGTCGGCATCGCGGAAGCCGCCGGACTGATCGGACGGATCGATCACATGGTGATGCTGCGATGTGTGCAGGTGCTTGCGCCGGGCTGATGGTGCGCAACAAGGATGTCGGCGTGTTCTGCAACGTTGCCGCGGCGACGCTCGGCAATCCCGCCACCTTTGCGCAATGCCTGGATTTCCTCGAAGCCAACCGCGCCTTGGCACCCTCCTTCGTGCTGGAATTCAAGCAGGCGACGCTTCGCGCATTGGGTCCGACCGAAACCGAACATCTGGCCGCACTCGCGCAGCGCGGCTACCGTTTCTCGATCGATCACGTCACGGATTTGCGGATCGAACCGCGCGAACTGGCCGACCGCGGCGTCCGCTTCATCAAGGTGCCCGCCGCGCTGCTGCTGGATCCCCCGGCAAAGCTCGACCTCGGATATTCATTCCCTCGGACCTTTCGGACCTGCTCGGCCGTTTCGGCATCGACCTGATCGCCGAGCGAATCGAAGGCGAGCGCGCCGTGGTCGATCTGCTGGATTTTGACGTCCGGTTCGGGCAGGGATTTCTGTTCGCGCCGCCGCGGCCGTTGCGGCCCGAGGGCGCATCTGCTACCGGCGGAACTTCTGCGAACAAGGCGCAAGAAACCAATGGCCTCTCCAATGGCGCATCTACCAGCCCGTCCAACGTATCAGGCAAGACCGAATCTCCGGCCGTCGAACCGCCGCGGACGGCGACCGGCAATGCCGCTTTGGCGCGGCGCGTCGGCGGCCCCGGCTGATCGCCGATCATGCCGGGCTCACAAGCTGCCATGACGACATTGCGATTTGTCGAGCGGCTACGCGACCTCGTCGGCAACACCGATGTCGTGCTCAGCGACATCTGGGGCGTGGTGCATAACGGCCTCGTTGCGTTTCCCGAAGCCTGCGAAACGCTGCATACATTTCGCGCGCAAGGCGGCACCGTGATCCTGATTACCAACGCGCCGCGCCCTGCCGATTCAGTGCAGCGGCAATTGCGCAAGCTCGGCGTCGCGGATGACACCTATGACGCCATCGTCAGTTCGGGTGACCTGACCCCGGCATTTCGTCGCCAGCCATCCCGGCCAGAAAGTATTCTGGATCGGCCCGGAACGCGACGGTTCAATCCATCGCGGACTTGATGTGGTGCACACCACGCTGGAACAAGCCGACTACATCATCTGTACGGGACTGTTCGACGACGAAACCGAATCCGCCGAAAACTACCGGGACATGCTGCTACAAGCGCGCGAGCGCAAGCTCACATTGATCTGCGCCAATCCCGACATCGTGGTCGAACGCGGCGACCGGCCTGATCTATTGCGCCGGCGCCGTCGCCGAACTCTATCGCGAACTCGGCGGCGAGGTGATCTTCTACGGCAAGCCGCACCGGCCGATCTACGAGCGCGCCATAGAACTCGCGACCGAGCGCCGCGGCCATGCGACGCCGCTTGCGCGGGTTCTGGCGATCGGCGATTCCGTGCGGACAGATCTCGCCGGCGCGCACGCTTTCGGGATCGATTGCCTGTTCGTGACCCGCGGCATCCATGCCGAGGATTTTGAGGGCATCGACCAACTCGATCCCGCCTCGGTCAAGGAGTTGTTCGGCACCCGCCCCGCGCGCTGACCCGCGAATTGCGCCTGGTAGCTGGTCGTTCCCCGGATGCTGTGCAACGCCGTCAGCGCGTTCACGCGCGTCCTTGACGCGCTATGTCTTCGCGGCGTGATGCGCTGCTGATCCGGGGTTCATCTGAGAGGGTGGGTCCCGGCTCTGCGGAGCAGCTTGCCGGACGACGCTTGCATCGCCGGGAGAACGCTGCGCCGCGTCCGGGACACGAGCGCGAGAGAACTTTACGCGTTAGCCAGATCCGGAAACACCGCCTCGATCTTGGTCTTCAGCGTCGCGGCATTGAACGGCTTGACGATGTAATTGTTCACGCCGGCCTTCTTGGCGGCGATCACGTTCTCGGTCTTGGATTCCGCCGTAATCATGATGAACGGCGTGGTGGCGAGATTGGGGTCGGCGCGCACTTCGCGGAGCAGGTCGTAGCCGGTCATCGGCTCCATATTCCAGTCGGAGATCACGAGGCCATATTTCTTGCCGCGCATCTTGTTGAGCGCCGCCGATCCGTCGCTGGCATCGTCGATGTTTCGAAGCCAAGCTGCTTGAGCAGATTTCTGATGATACGAATCATGGTGTTGTAGTCATCCACCACCAGAACCGACATCGACAAATCAACCGCCATCTTGGATCCTCCGCACGACACGCAACGCGCAAAATCATTACCTCGCCCGCGAGGGGGACGCCCCTGCAGTCCGTCTGAATTACTAGCATCAGCCGTTAAACAGCCCGTTAATCGGCGCCCCGGCAGATGTGCCAAATCGGGCCCGGCTTGACTTCGCGGGCAGGCACAAGCCACGGTCAGACGCGGTCGAGGCACGGTCAAGTCGCCGCCCCGCCCCACCCAATCGAGTTGAAGAACCGTTGAAATGACGCCTGATTTCCTCGTTATCCGCGATACCACCCCCGCCGCCGCGATCCCCAACGGGACGGTCGTGGCGATGGGTAATTTCGACGGCGTCCACCTCGGCCACCGCGCCGTGATCGAGGCGGCGC
Organism: Bradyrhizobium sp.; assembly: GCA_037201505.1. Lineage (GTDB taxonomy): Bacteria > Pseudomonadota > Alphaproteobacteria > Rhizobiales > Xanthobacteraceae > Bradyrhizobium. Next base: position 384,826 of record JBBCHO010000002.1, on the reverse strand, counting down.
TGCAGATGGGACGCGCGCATGGCCGTCCTGCGCTGGCGGTAACCTTCGAGCCTCATCCGCGCAGCTTTTTCAGCCCGAATACCCCTCAATTCCGGCTCACCGACGAGGCCGGAAAATTGCGGCTATTGGCCGGGACGGGGCTCGCGGGCGCGGTCATCATGACGTTCGACAAAAATCGCGCCGGGACCACCGCGCAACATTTCATTCACCATGATCTCATCGAGCGGCTCGGGATCAGTGGCATCGCCGTCGGCTATGACTTTCATTTCGGCAAAGGCCGGGTCGGCTCGCCGAGCCTGCTGGTCAGTGAAGCGCCCCGGCTCGGTATCGAGGTCGATGTGCAGGCCCATATCGACATTGCCGAGCGGCCGGTCTCCTCCAGCGCGATCCGCATGGCGCTCGCGGAGGGCCAGATCGAGGACGCCACCGCGATGCTGGGCGGGCCCTGGTTTGTGAACGGCGAGGTGATCCATGGCGAGAAACGCGGCCGCGATCTCGGCTATCCCACCGCCAACATCCGCCTCGACAAGAATTGCGGGCTCAAGCACGGCATTTATGCGGTGCGGGCCGGCCGGGGTTCGGAGCGTTTCGACGGCGTCGCCAGTTTCGGCCGCCGCCCGACCTTCGACAATGGCGCGCCGCTGCTCGAAGTCTTCCTGTTCGATTTCAAGGGCGATCTCTACGGCACCCGGCTGGATATCGCCTTCATCGGCTTCATTCGCGACGAATTGAAGTTCGACGGCATCGATGCGCTGATCCGGCAGATGGACGATGACAGCACCCGCGCCCGCGCCCTGCTCGCCGCCGCGCCCGACGCCTTCCCGAAATTGGGCCATATTCCTTCGACGGCCTGAGGATCAGGCCCCACGAATGGGCCTTCGGGAGGCTCTTAAACAGGCTTCGCGGGGCTTTGCGATCCAGCCCCCGACTGCTATGGAAGCGGCATGTTTGCACGGCGCACCATCAGCATTAGCGGCCCGGCTTCCGCCTGAGTTTCGGCTCAGCGCAAGACCGGGACCTCCCTAATTCATCCGCGATCGATCGCGTTCAGCGCCCCTTGAGCCAGACCAGAGAATTCATGTCCGAGAAGCCGCAAAAGTCCGACGCATCAGACTATTCCAAAACCCTTTATTTGCCGCAGACGGAATTCCCGATGCGCGCCGGATTGCCGCAACGCGAGCCGGAAATCCTCAAGCGCTGGAACGAGATCGGCCTCTACAGCAAATTTGCGCGAGGCCGCGGCCGGCCGCGCGAAATTCGTGCTGCATGACGGCCCGCCCTATGCCAACGGCCACATCCATATCGGCCACTCCCTCAACAAGATCCTCAAGGATGTGGTGACCAAGAGCCAGCAGATGCTCGGCTTCGATTCCAATTACGTGCCGGGCTGGGACTGTCATGGCCTGCCGATCGAATGGAAGATCGAGGAAGAGAACTACCGCTCCAAGGGCAAGCAGAAGCCGGATTTTCGCGACTCCACCGCGATGGTGGCGTTCCGCCGGGAATGCCGCGCCTATGCCGGACACTGGCTCGACGTACAGCGCGAGGAATTCAAGCGGCTCGGCATCATCGGCGACTGGGATCATCCCTACGCCACCATGAGCTTTCCCGCCGAAGCGCAGATTGCGCGCGAGCTGATGAAATTCGCCGCCAACGGCACGCTCTATCGCGGCTCCAAGCCCGTGATGTGGAGCGTGGTCGAGAAGACCGCGCTGGCGGAAGCCGAGGTCGAATACGAGGATTACACCTCGGATACGGTGTGGGTGAAATTTCCGGTCACGTCGCCGGCGCACGGCTGTGCTCGCCGATGCGAGCATCGTGATCTGGACCACCACGCCGTGGACGATGCCCGGCAACCGCGCCATCAGCTTCTCGCCGAAGATCGCCTATGGCGTCTACAAGGTCACCGATGCGTCCGCGGATAACTGGGCCAGGAACGGCGACCTGCTGATCCTGGCTGATGCGCTGGCGGAAAGCGTGTTCAAGCAGGCGCGCGTCACGGCCTATGAAAAAGTGCGCGACCTGCCCACCGACACGCTTGATGTCGTGGAATGCGCCCACCCGCTGAAGGGTTTTAGCGGGGGTTATGAATTCACCGTGCCGCTGCTTCCCGCCGATCACGTCACCGACGACACCGGTACCGGCTTCGTCCACACCGCGCCGGGCCATGGCCGCGAGGACTTCGATGTCTGGATGTCGAACGCGCGTGAACTGGAAAGCCGCGGCATCAACACCGTCATCCCCTATACCGTTGATGAGAACGGCGCGCTGACCGATCAGGCGCCGGGCTTCGAAGGTAAGCGCGTCATCAACGACAAGGGCGAAAAGGGCGACGCCAACGAGGCCGTGATCAAGGCCTTGATTGACGCGGGAAAGTTATTGGCGCGCGGGCGGTTGAAACATCAATACCCGCATTCCTGGCGCTCCAAGAAACCGGTGATCTTCCGCAACACGCCGCAATGGTTCATCGCGATGGACAAGGACATCGCGGTCCCTTCTTCACCTCTCCCATCGGGAGAGGTCGGCGCACTCGGCGGCGCTCTTGCGCGCCAGAGTGCGACGGGTGAGGGGTTACGGACTCAAGGCGGTTCCGAGCCCCCTCACCCGATCCCTTCGGGATCGACCTCTCCCCAACGGGGAGAGGTGAAGGAAGGCGACAGCCTCCGCGCCCGCGCGATGCACGCCATCTCGGTGACCCAATGGGTGCCGCAGTCAGGCCAGAACCGCATCAACGGCATGATCAACAGCAAGCCCGACTGGGTGATCTCGCGCCAGCGCGCCTGGGGCGTACCGATTGCCGTGTTCGTGCGCGAAAAGGGCGACGGCTCGGCCGAGATCCTGCAGGGACGCTGGCGTGAACCAGCGCATCGCCGATGCTTTTGAGCAGGAAGGCGCCGACGCCTGGTACATGGACGGCGCGCGCGAACGCTTTCTCGGTTCGCACGCCAACGAAGAGTGGAAGAAGGTCGACGACATCTGCGACGTCTGGTTCGATTCCGGCTCGACGCACGCTTTCGTGCTGGAAGACCCCGTACATTTCCCGGGCCTTGCCGGCATAAAGCGCAAGGTCGATGGCGGCGCGGACACCGTGATGTATCTCGAGGGCAGCGACCAGCACCGCGGCTGGTTCCAGTCCTCGCTGCTGGAAAAGCTGCGGCACCCGCGGCCGCGCGCCGTTCGACATCGTGCTCACGCACGGCTTCACGCTGGACGAGAACGGCCGCAAGATGTCGAAGTCGGTCGGAAACACCGTCGAGCCGCAAAAGGTCATCGCGCAATCCGGCGCCGATATATTGCGACTCTGGGTCTGCGCCACAGACTATGCCGACGATCAGCGCATCGGCCCGGAAATCCTCAAAAAACACCATCGAGACCTATCGCAAGCTGCGCAACTCGATCCGCTGGATGCTCGGCACGCTGCATCACTTCAAGCCGGAGGACGCGGTCGCGCCCGCCGACATGCCCGAACTGGAGCGGCTGATGCTGCACCAGCTCGCCGAGCAGGCTGCTATTGTGCGCCAGGCCTATCTTGATTTCGACTACAAGACCGTGGTCGCCAGTCTCTCGGCCTTCATGAACACCGAATTGTCCGCGTTCTATTTCGATATCCGCAAGGACACGCTGTATTGCGATCCGCCGTCTTCGCTGGCGCGCAAGGCGGCGCTCACTGCAATCAACACGATCTGCGACGCGATCCTGAAATGGTTTGCCCCGGTGCTCAGCTTCACCTGCGAGGAAGCGTGGCGGCTGTACCGGCCCGACGCGGAACCCTCGGTGCATCTGACGCTGTTTCCTCAGGGGCTGGAAGATTTCCGCGACGATGCGCTGGCGGCGAAATGGGAAACCATCCGCGACGTCCGCCGCGTCGTGACTGGCGCGCTGGAAGTCGAGCGCGCGGCCAAGCGCATCGGCTCGTCGCTCGAAGCCTCGCCGATGATCTACGTGTCCGACAAGACGATCTTCGCCACGCTGTTTGACATCGACCTTGCCGAAGTCTGCATCACCTCGAATGCGATGGTGACCAATGACAACGCACCGGCCGACGCGTTCCGGCTGAACGACGTCGCGGGTGTCGCCGTCGTGGTCGAGAAGGCGCAGGGCATCAAATGCGCGCGGTCCTGGAAGATCCTGCCAACCGTGGGCGGAAGACGCCGAATACCCCGACGTGTCGCCGCGCGATGCGCAGGCGCTTCGCGAATGGAAGGCGCTGGGAGGTAGCGGTTTGACCGCCAATTTGCGCCCCGGCGTGATCGCCGCCATCGTCGCGCTGGCGCTGGATCAGACCTCCAAGCTCTGGCTGCTGTTCGTGTTCGACATCGGCCACCGCGGCGCGGTGAAGCTGACACCGTTCCTGGATCTGGTGCTGGCCTGGAATGTCGGGATCAGTTTCGGCTGGTTCCAGAACGACAGCCCGCTGGCCCAGATCATCCTGATGCTGGTCAAGGCCGTGGCCGTGATCGTGCTGGCGATCTGGATGGCCCGCTCCCGTACCCCCCTTGCGACCATCGCGCTCGGCCTGATCATCGGCGGGGCCATTGGCAACGCCATCGACCGCTTCGCCTATGGTGCGGTGGTCGATTTTGCCCTGTTCCACGTCCAGATCGGGGGAAAAACCCTCAATTGGTACGTGTTTAACCTTGCCGACGTGGCGATTGTTGCCGGGGTGGCGGGCCTGCTGTATGATTCCTTTGTGGGGGTACCGGCCGCAAAAGCGCCCTGATCCCGGCTGATACGAACCCCCTGAGCTGAAGCTTGCAAGCGCAGGGATTGCGCCCCGGATTGGCGATCCCAGGAAAGCTGGAACGTAGAATTTTTGAACGGGAACAACGCGATGCGCGAGACCGAAATTAGCGGTTGGATGGTGCGGAGTTCATCGGGAGCGCCGGTGCGCGCGCGACGGCTCGGCGCCATCAGCTCCGGCGTTATTCTGGGATTGACCCTTGTGATGACGGCCGGCGCCGCGCGTGCGGCCGACGACGACAGGTCGTTCACGGAAAGATTCGTCGACGGCTTCAAGTCCACCATTCGTGGCGCGACCATGGATAATCGCGGGATCGACTATCGCGAGCGATCTCCGCTGGTGGTGCCTCCCAATCTCGATCTGCCGCCGCCGGTTACCGCGACGACGGCGCCGCAGGTGACGAACTGGCCGTAAGATCCGGATGAAAGGCAACGCAAGGCCATCATTGCGGCCAAGAAGAAGAATGCGCCACCGGTCGTCGCGGTGGCTCCCGCTGCTGCACAGGACGCCACGCCTCGCCCGATCAACATAGCACCGCCCGTTGTCGAGGCTGTCGCCCCGACTCCCGACATGATCCGCCCCAACCATGCGACCGATTCGAACGGAACCGCCAGGACCGATCCCATCTATGACCAGCCCGGCGATCTGTTCAAAGGCGGCGCGAGCACGGCGTTCGACAATATAGGGCTGGGCGGTTTTAATAATCTTTTCGGCGGCAAGGAAAGACGAGCCGAGCTTGCCACCTGGCACCGAACCATCGCGCGAAGCCCTGACCCCAGCCTCCGTCCGGGTACCAGACGCCGTCGGCCAGCTATCCCTACGCGGTTGAGTCGAAGGGAATCTTCAGTGGGCAATCGAACGAGAAACCGCCTCCGGGCGCTCAATCGTCCAGCGCTTCCAGCCAAGCAAAATAGCTGAGAATAAGCCGTCTGTTTCCCGGCGTTGTGACGCTCACCGGCCGCTGCGCAGTGTACGATGCCGTGACTTTCTCCTGAACGTTTGTGTTCGGGCTTAACAGATGGGCCAGAATGACCTTGCACCGCTTTGCCGTTCCGTTGTTCGCCGCGCTGCTGCCGGCATTCGCAATCCCCGCAAGCGGCGCCTTCGCCCAGACCACCGTCACCTCGGCGCCTCCCGCCACCTTTACCCTCAGCAACGGTCTGGTCGTGGTGGTGATCCCGGATCACCGCACGCCGGTCGTGACCCAGATGATCTGGTACAAGGTCGGGTCGGCTGACGAGACCCCGGGCAAATCGGGCCTGGCGCACTTTCTCGAACATCTGATGTTCAAGGGCACCAGCAAACACCCGGCCGGAGAGTTCACCCAGACCGTGCTTCGGGCCGGCGGCAACGAGAACGCCTTCACCTCGACCGACTACACCGGCTATTTCCAGCGTGTACCGAGCGAACAACTCCCCAGGATGATGGAGTTCGAGGCCGATCGCATGACCGGCCTGGTTCTGAAAGACGAAAACGTGCTGCCGGAGCGCGACGTCGTGCTCGAAGAATTCAACATGCGGGTCGCGAACAATCCGGAAGCGCGGCTGACCGAGCAGATCATGGCCGCGCTTTATCTCAATCATCCCTATGGCCGTCCCGTAATCGGCTGGCACCAGGAGATCGAGAAGCTCGATCGCGAAGATGCGCTGGCGTTCTACAAACGCTTTTACGCGCCGAACAATGCGACGCTGGTGATCGCCGGTGACGTCGAGGCCAAGGATATCCGCCCAATGGTAGAGCGGACATTCGGCCCCGTCCCGTCGCAGCCCGCGATACCGGTACTGCGCCTGCGGCCGCAGGAACCCGAGCCGGCCGCGCCGCGCACCGTGACGCTATCCGACGCCAGGGTCGAACAACCGAGCCTGCGGCGCTATTATCTGGTGCCGTCCGCGACCACCGGTGCGGTGGGAGAAAGCCAGGCGCTCGACGTGCTCGCGCAATTGATGGGCGGCGGCAGCAATTCCTATCTCAATCGCAGGCTGGTGGTGGACAAGCCGCTCGCGGTCAGCGCCAGCGCCGGGTACCAAGGCACCTCGCTCGACGCGACGCAGTTCTCGATCTCGGCCGCGCCGCGCGCCGGCGTCGAATTCGCGCAGGTCGAGCAAGCGATCGACGACGTGATCGCCGACATCGAACAAAACGGCGTTCGCGCCGAAGACCTCGAACGCGTCAAGACGCAGTTGATCGCGGAGGCGATCTACGCCCAGGACAACCAGGCGACGCTGGCGCGCTGGTATGGCGGCGCCCTCACCACCGGGCTCAGCATCGAGGACATCCGAAGCTGGCCGGATCGGATTCGCGCCGTCACCGCCGAACAGGTGCGGCAGGCTGCGGAAAAATGGCTCGACAAGAAACGTTCGGTGACCGGCTATCTGATCAAGGCGACCCCGCCGAAACGTGAGGAGAAGCGCTCGTGAACGGTCCCATCATTGGCGCGCGGCGCTTTCTTGGCCTGCGGCCCATTATCGGCCTGCGGCGCTTGGCCTTCGTTTTCGCCGCATGCCTCATGGTAATGTTATGGGCGCCAACGCCATCGCACGCCGCGGCCAAGATCCAGCATCTGGTTTCTCCCGGCGGTATCGAAGCCTGGTTCGTGCAGGACGCCACCGTCCCCCTGGTTGCAATGGAATATGCCTTCGGCGGCGGCTCGGCACAGGACCCGGCCGACAAGGCCGGCGTCGCTAATATGGTCGCCGATCTGATCGATGAAGGCTCGGGCGATCTGGATTCGCAGGCCTTCCACGGGCGCCTCGACCGGCGCGCCATCGAACTGAGCTTCAGCGCGACCCGGGATTATTTCCGCGGCTCGCTGCGCATGCTCAAGGACAACAAGGACGAGGCGTTCGACCTGTTACGGCTGTCGCTGACATCGGCGCATTTCGACAGCGCCGATGTCGAGCGTATCCGCACGCAGTTACTCTCCGGCCTGAGGCGCGACACTTCGAATCCCGGCGCACTTGCGAGCCGCAAATTCCTCGAAATCGCCTTCGGCATTCATCCCTATGGACGCCAGGCCAGCGGCACGCTGGAAAGCCTTCCGACCATCACGGTTGCTGATTTGAAGGACTATGTCCGCCGCGTGCTGGCCAAGGATACCCTTAGGATCGCGGTGGTCGGCGACATCGACGCGGTCACGCTCGGCAAATTGCTCGATCAGACTTTTGGCGGATTGCCGGCCAAGGCCAACCTCACGCCGGTCGCCGATATCGAAGCGACGAAGCCACCGCAACGCGCCTTCATCCCGCTCGACGTGCCGCAAACCGTGGTGACGTTCGGCGGCCCCGGCATCCGGCGCAACGATCCGGATTTCATGGCCGCCTATGTCGTCAACCACATTCTCGGCGGCGGCACGCTGTCATCGCGGCTCTACCATGAAGTCCGCGAGAAGCGCGGCCTCGCCTATTCGGTCTATGACGCGCTGTTGTGGATGGATCATTCCGCGCTCTTTGTCGGCAATACCGGAACCCGCGCCGATCGCGCCGGCGAAACGGTCGAGGCCGTCGAGAGTGAAATCCGGCGCATGGCCGAGAGCGGTCCGACCCAGCAGGAACTGGACGAGGCCAAATCCTATCTCAAGGGATCGCAGATGCTGGCGCTCGATACGTCCTCGAAGCTGGCGGCCGCGCTGCTGCAATATCAGCTGGACCGGCTTCCGATCGACTACATCGAGAAGCGCAATGCCATCGTGGATGCCGTCACCCTCGATAGCGCCAAAAAGGCCGCCCAGCGCCTGTGGGGACAGGGCCTGATCACCGTGATCGTCGGCCGCCCGCCGGTCACCGCCCAGCCTGCGGCCGCGACGGCGCCGTCCAGCGCCAATCAACCCAAGGCGAATTAAGAAGCCGAACTGATCCAAGGCATCCAAAGCCAATTAAATCGGCGGCTGTGCAGCCGCTGGAAACGGCCTCCTCGTCCTTCAGCGCCGCGCACAAACCCGCTATCCTCAGGGCTGCCCGATTCCCATCAAGGGAAATCCTGCCTTTTGGTGACGCCATGCTGCGGATTTCCCGCGACCTCACGATCGACGAGAACGATATCGAGATCAGTTTCGTGCGCGCCTCCGGTCCGGGCGGGCAGAACGTCAACAAGCTCTCGACCGCGGCGCAGTTGCGCTTCGATACACGGCGGATCACGCTGCCATCCGATGCGCAGATGCGGCTCGACCGGCTGGCCGGCCAGCGCATGACCAAGGACGGCGTGATCGTGATCCATGCGCAGCGTTTCCGTACCCAGGAGCGCAACCGCGCCGACGCGATCGACCGCCTGCTGGAACTGCTGCGCGAAGCCATGACGCGCCCCATCGTCAGGCGCCCGACCAAGCCGACGCTGGGATCGAAAAAGCGCCGTCTCGAAGGCAAAAAACGCCGCAGCGACGTCAAGGCAAAGCGCTCGGGCGGCTTTGACGATTGAGAGTTGGTTCACGTGTCCCGGATGCGGTGCAGCGTTTTTCACGCCGCTCCGCAGAGCCGGGACCCATCTTCACCCCAAGGGCACAGATGGACCCCGGATCAGCAGCGCACCGCATAGCGTGTCGAAGACGCGCGTGAACGCGCTTATGGCGCTGCGCAGCATCCGGGGAACGACCCACGCGAACACTGGGGAGAGCGGTCTTCCAGCCCTCCCACCGCCCCCTAAAAGCTCCTACATTGGAATGGCATTCCGCGAGCCACTTAAGAGCCCATGCCCGTCCGCCAGCTTCCCGAACAGGTCGTCAACCGCATCGCCGCCGGCGAAGTGGTCGAACGTCCGGCGAGCGTGGTCAAGGAACTGGTGGAGAACGCGATCGATGCCGGCTCGAGCCGGATCGATATTTTCACCGATGGCGGCGGGCGGCGGCGGATCGGCATCACCGATGACGGCGACGGCATGACGTCGCGCGATCTGGCGCTGGCGGTGGATCGCCATGCCACCTCCAAACTCGACAATGAGGACCTTCTGCAAATCCGCACGCTGGGATTCCGCGGCGAGGCGTTGCCCTCGATCGGCGCGGTGGCGAAGCTCGGCATCACGACGCGTCACGCCAATGAACCGCATGCCTGGTCGCTGTCGGTCGAAGGCGGCGAGAAATCCGCGATCATGCCGGCGGCGCTGTCTCGCGGCACCCGCGTCGAGGTCGGCGATCTGTTTTACGCGACGCCGGCGCGGCTGAAATTCCTCAAGACCGACCGCACCGAAGCCGAGGCGATCCGCGAAGTGGTACGCCGCCTCGCAATGGCGCGGCCCGACATCGCCTTTACGCTGGCCGGCGAGGAACGCGCGCCGGTGACCTGGGCCGCGGCCTTGCCCGGCGCTGCGGGCCGCCTGACCAGACTGGGCGATATATTGGGCGCGGATTTTCGCGCCAGCGCGATCGACGTGCGCGCCGAACGCGACGGCGTGGTGGTCGAAGGGTTTGCTGCCGCGCCCTCTCTCACCCGCGCCAACGCGCTCGGGCAATATCTGTTCGTCAACGGCCGGCCGGTGCGCGACAAGCTGATTTTAGGTGCGGTGCGCGCCGCCTATTCCGATTATCTGCCGCGTGACCGTCATCCGGTCGTGGCGCTGTTCGTGACATCGGATCCGCAGGAGGTCGACGCCAATGTGCATCCGGCCAAAACCGAAGTACGATTCCGCAATGCCGGTCTGGTCCGTGCGCTGATCGTGCACGCGCTGAAAGAAGGCCTCGCCCGCGAGGGCAAGCGCACCGCGGCCAACAGCGACGGCGCCGCGCTCGCCTCGTTCCGCCCGTCCTTTGCGCCTCCTCCGCGCGCCAACTGGGACTGGCGTCGCTCGCCGGCGCATCCGGTCGGCCCGATGTCGGCGTTCGAGGGCGCCGCGGCGGCAGCCTTTGCCGAGCCGGGACAGGCAGCGTTCGATGTCGGGACGCCCACCGCGGATGTGCGCTTTCAGGAAACGCCGTCAGCCGATCTGCTCGATCGCCCGCTCGGCGCGGCGCGAACGCAGATTCACGAGACCTATATCGTGTCGCAGACCCGCGACGGCCTCGTGGTGGTGGACCAGCACGCCGCGCATGAGCGCATCGTCTATGAAAAACTGAAGGCGTCGCTGGCGAAAAACGGCGTGCAGCGGCAGATCCTGCTGATCCCCGACATCGTCGAACTGGACGAGGCCACGGTGGAGCGGCTGATCGCGCGCGCCGATGAACTCGCCTCGTTCGGCCTGGCGATCGAATCCTTCGGGCCCGGCGCGGTCGCGGTGCGCGAGACGCCGTCGCTGCTCGGCAAGACCGACGCCGGATCGCTGCTGCGCGATCTCGCCGAACACATGGCAGAATGGGATGAGGCGCTGCCGCTGGAGCGGCGCCTGATGCACGTCGCCGCCACCATGGCCTGCCACGGCTCGGTGCGCGCGGGCCGCCGCCTCAAGCCGGAAGAAATGAATGCATTGCTTCGCGAGATGGAAGACACGCCGAATTCGGGACAGTGCAACCATGGCCGACCGACTTATGTCGAGTTGAAGCTCGCGGATATCGAGCGGCTGTTTGGGAGAAGGTAGAGGTTTGGCGATCTCCGTCCTCATCCTGAGGAGCGCGCACTTGCGCGCGTCTCGAAGCATGGCCGCGAGTCCGCCTAAGCATCCATCCTTCGAGACGCGGCCCTTTGGGCCGCTCCTCAGGATGAGGCCGGTGATGTAGCCCGCAAAAACACAAACTCGGTATCGTCGTACGCCCGACGTTCCAGCTCTTCGAAACCTTCCGGCGGCGCGAAGGCCGCGGCCTTGGCTTCCTCGACCACCAGCAGCGCGCCCGGCGTCAGCCAGCCGCCATCGCGCAATGAGGCCAGCGCCTTCTCGGCGAGCTTCATGTGGTAGGGTGGGTCGAGCAGCACCAGCGAGAACGGTTCCATCGGGTGGGCCGGGCCAAGGTCGGTGGCATCGCGCCGGTACACTTTGGTCACGCCGCCGAGCCCGAGCGATTCGACATTGTTGCGCATCAGCGCGCGGGCCTCGGCGCCATTGTCGACAAACAGTGTGAACTTCGCGCCGCGCGAAATCGCCTCGATCCCAAGCGCACCGGTGCCGGCGAACAGATCAAGCACCCGCGCATTCGCGATCGGATCGTCATAGGCGTGGATCAGGATGTTGAACAGCGACTCGCGCAGCCGGTCCGCGGTGGGCCGGATGTCGCGCGAGGACGGCGACGCCAGATTGCGGCCCTTCAATCGACCACCGACGACACGCATCGAACCTTACTCGTCCCGCGGCTTCAGATCGCGCTTGCCGTGATAGCCGCGCTGTGGACGCCGCGGCGGGCCGAAACCATTGGCCTCGGCCTCGTTGCGCGCACGGGCTTCTTCGCTGCCGGTACGCTGCACCAGTATGCGGCGACCCTTGCGATCGGCAATGAGACCGCTCTTGCCCGCCGGCTTGAACGGCTTCTTGCCGCGCGGCGCGTCAGACTCTTCGCCCTCGGCTTCCGGATGCGGCTCGCCCTGCATCGGCCGCGCGAAGTCCGCGCCCGCCAGTGCAGCGATTTTCTCGCCGAGTTGTTCGCGCAGCACGCGGGTCTTGACCTCCTCGACCTGCCCCTCCTCGAGTTCGGCCAGTTGGAACGGACCATAGGAGATTCGGATCAGCCGGTTCACTTCGAGGCCGAGATGCGCCATCACGTTGCGGACTTCGCGGTTCTTGCCTTCGCGGATCGCAAACACCAGCCAGACATTGGCGCCCTGGTCGCGCTCCAGCGTCGCGTCGATCGGGCCGTATTTGACGCCGTCGACCTCGACGCCCTTTTTCAATTCATCGAGCTGCGCCTGCGTGACTTCGCCATGGGCGCGAACGCGATACCGCCGCAGCCAGCCAGTATCCGGCAGCTCCAGCGCGCGCGCCAGCCCGCCATCATTGGTCAGCAGCAGAAGACCTTCGGTATTGAAGTCGAGCCGGCCGATGCTGATCAGCCGCGGCAGGCCTTCCGGCAGATTGTCGAACACCGTCGGCCGCCCCTCGGGGTCGGCATGGGTGGTCATCAATCCGCGCGGCTTGTGGAATAAAAACAGCCGGGTGCGTTCGCGCGGCGGCAACGGCTTGCCATCGACCGAGATCACATCGTTGGCGGTGACGTCGAGCGCCGGCGAATTGATCACGCGGCCGTTGACGGTGACACGGCCCTGAACGATCCATTCCTCGGCGTCGCGGCGCGAGGCCAGCCCGGCCCGCGACACCACCTTGGCGATCCGTTCGCCGGATTTCTTTTCGCGCGGCGGACGCGCTGCGCGTTTTTCGAAGTCGGGCTTGCGCTCGCGATATTCGCCGCGGCCACCAAATGCCGGGCGCTTGGCGAACACCTTGCTATCATCCTCATTGTCACGCCGCGGCCGGTCGTCCCGATCCGGTGAACGCTCGTCGCTGCGCGGATGCTCCTGCCAGGAATTGCGGGCCTCACGAGGGCGATCGAATTTCGGTCGGTCCCCACGATCCTCACGGGGGCGATCAAATTTCGGCCGTTCACGGAACGGCCGGTCGCCTTGAGGACGATCCTCGCGCGAACGGGAAAAGCGGGGACGCTCGTCGCCACCACGATCCTCCCGAGACTTGTCAGAACGAGGCTTATCGAAGCGAGGCTTGTCGAAATTCCGTGCGCCGTCACGCGAGGGGCGAGAATTGCGCCCGGCGTGATCCGGCGAAGACGCATCGCGCTTCTGCCACGGCTTTGACTCGCCGCGATCGGGACGATCACCAAAATCCTTGCGAGGACCGCGGTCGGGAGCGCCACGTGAGAATTTTTTGTCGCCGCCGAATTTTCGCTCAGGCCGATCGCCACGGGGACGATCATTATCGCGCGGCGGCCGCGCGCTGTATGGGCGATCTCCGGACGGACGATCCCGCTGCGGCCGGTCGCCATCTTTACGAAAACCTTCGCCGCGCGGTGTGTAGGGCCGCTTCTCGCCGCCCCCGTCTCGCGATGCATAAGGCTTCTTGTCACCGAATTTCCGGTCGGAGAAGCGCGCGGCGGGCCGTGCATCGCCGCGATCGGCGCGCGGCGCACGGTCGTCGCGGTTATAGTTCGGGCGATCGCCGCGCGGCTTAAATGGACGCTTTTCACCGTCGCCTCGCGCCGGGCGCTCATCGCGGTTGAAGCGCGGCGGCGCGCCATCGCGTTTGCCGGCGTAGGGTTTGGCCGCCCCCGCATAAGGCTTCTTGCCAAAGGATTTGGCGCCGTCGGACTTGCCGGCATAGGGGCGCCGTTCGCCGTCATCGCTTTTGCCGGCAAAGCCGCGCTTGGCAAATTTCTTCTCAGGCCCCCGGGCGGCGCCGGTGCGGCCCTTGCCACCGGAAGGCCGATCGCGCCGGCCACGGGAATCGTTGTTTTTATCGTTATCGCGGGGCATGAATGGTCTCACGTATGAAATGGCGATCAGGCGGATGTGGATGGGTTGTCAAAGCGATAACGCCCGCGCGCTTGGCTCAAGGCGCATTCTCACGCAAAACCGGCATCCACTTTTGCTGAAGGTGCATCTAGTAGCAGGTATTTTCCGATGATACGAGGCATGACCGCACCATCTTTCATGGATTTGGCGCTGAAAACGGCCGAAAACGCCGGAAAATCGGGCGAAGTGCCGATCGGCTGCGTCATTGTGCGCAATTACGAGCTCATCGCGACCGCCGCCAACCGGACCCTGACCGACCGCGATCCGACCGCGCATGCCGAAATACTGGCGATCCGGCAAGCCGCCGAGACCATCGGCACCGAGCGGCTGGTGGATTGCGATCTCTACGTCACGCTCGAGCCCTGCACGATGTGCGCGGCCGCGATCTCGTTTGCGCGGATCCGGCGGCTGTATTACGGCGCGGCCGATCCCAAGGGCGGCGCAGTGGAATCCGGCGTGCGGTTCTTCGCCTCGCCGACCTGCCATCATGTGCCGGAAGTCTATTCGGCTGTGGGCGAGACCGAGGCGGCGACGCTGTTGCGGGAATTTTTCAAGGCGAGACGGTGAGGTACTCCGTGCGCAATTCACCCACCGCCTGTCGTCATCCGCGAAAGCGGATGATCCAGTATTCCAGAGACGCCAGTTATAGAGCCGTGAAGCCGCGGCGTACTGGATACCCGCTTTCGCGGGTATGACGAGCTACCCCTCCACAAAAAACTCCTTCAACGCCTTCGCTGTCACATCCGGATTTTCCTCCGTCAGGAAATGACCGGAATCGACCGGGCCGCCGGAAATATTGGTCGCCCAATTCTTCCAGGTGTCGAGCGGCGTCGCCGCTGCGCGCGCGATGCCGACTTCGCCCCACAGTGCCAGCATCGGAATCGTGATCTTCTTGCCCGCGTCGTGATCGGTCTTGTCGATGTCGAAGTCCGCGGTGGCGCCGGCGCGATAGTCCTCGCACATCGCGTGCACCCGCGAAGGATCGCGAAACGCCGCAAGATAATGCGCGAGCGCGCGCGGGTCGATCGCGTCGAGATTTTTCGATTTGGTCTGGCTCGCCATTTTCTGCTTCAGGAAAAAATCCGGACTGCCGCAGATCAGGGTTTCCGGCAGCGGATAAGGCTGCGCCAGAAACGTCCAGTGATAGATTTTCATCGCATAGCGCCAATCCATCTTCATCCAGTAATCATAGGTCGGCAGGATATCGAGCACCGCCAGCCGCGACAGCCGGCCGGGATGATCGAGCGCGAGGCGATAGGCGACGCGGCCGCCGCGATCGTGCCCGGCGAGCGCGAAGTGCACATGGCCGAGCTGTTCCATCGCCTCGATGATGGTTTGCGCCATCGCGCGCTTGGTATAGGGCGTGTGAGCGTCATCGCTGCGCGGCATATCCGACCAGCCGTACCCCGGCAGGTCCGCGATGATCAGCGTGAACCTGTCGGCGAGTTGCGGCGCAACGCGGTGCCACATCACATGTGTCTCGGAAAAGCCGTGCAACAGCAATAGCGGCGGCCCATTGCCGCCGACCCGCGCAAAGATGCGCCCGGATGTGGTGTTGATCCATTCGGACGCGTAGCCGGGAAACAGGTCGGCGAGATCGGACATTTGCAGTTCCTTACGTGCGAGGCGAAACGTCGCCCCGGTATGACAAACTCTACCCGCCTGCTTTTTCCCGCGCCACCGCCTGCCAGCCGATGTCGCGGCGGCAGAATCCGTCGGGCCATTTGATGCGGTCGACCGCCTGGTAGGCACGCTGCTGCGCCTCGGTGACGGTTTTTCCGGTCGCGCAGACATTCAGCACGCGCCCGCCATTGGCGAGAATTTTACCGCCGTCGGCTTTGGTGCCGGCATGGAATATCTCGACGCCCTCGACTTTAGCGGCGTCATCGAGACCTTCGATGACGGAGCCTTTGCCGTAGTCGCCGGGATAGCCTTTGGTGGCCATGATCACCGTCAGCGCGACCTCGTCGAACCAGCGCAGGCTGAAATCCTTCAACTGGCCGTCGGCACTGGCGATCAGCGCCGGCACGATGTCGGACATCATCCGCAGCATCAGCACCTGGCATTCCGGATCGCCGAAGCGGGCATTGTATTCGACCAGCTTCGGGCCGTCCTTGGTCACCATCACGCCGGCATAGAGCACGCCCTTGTAGGGCGATCCCATCGCCTTCAGGGCGCGCAGCGTCGGCTTGATCATTTCTTCCATGACCCGCGTGCACAGTGCTTCGGTCAGGACGGGGGCGGGCGAATAGGCGCCCATGCCCCCGGTATTCGGACCCTTGTCGTCGTCGAAGGCGCGCTTGTGATCCTGCGCGGTTGCAAGCGGCAACGCATGTTCGCCGTCGCACAGTGCGAAGAACGAGGCCTCCTCGCCCTGCATGAATTCCTCGACCACAACCTCGGCGCCGGCTGCCCCGAAACCGCCGCCGAACATCATATCGACCGCAGCGAGCGCCTCGTCGAGATTCATCGCGACGACAACGCCCTTGCCGGCCGCAAGCCCGTCTGCCTTGACCACGATTGGCGTGCCCTGTTGGCGGATATAGGCTTTCGCCGCTTCGGCATCCTTGAAGTGGCCGAACGCTGCGGTTGGTATCTGGTTCGCCTTGCAAAGTTCCTTGGTGAAGATTTTCGAACTCTCAAGCTGCCCCGCGGCCCGGGTCGGCCCAAACGCCTTGAAGCCGGCGGCATTGAGATCGTCGACGATCCCGGCCGCAATCGGCGCATCCGGCCCGACCACGACGAAATCAACCGCGTTGTTACGACAGAAATCGATCACGGAGACATGATCGGCAATGTCAAGCGCGACGCATTCGGCCTCGTGCGCGATGCCGGCATTGCCCGGTGCACACCAGAGTTTTGTCACCAGCGGAGATGCCGCGATCTTCCACGCCAGAGCGTGTTCGCGGCCGCCGGAACCGAGCAGAAGAATTTGCATGAGGTGCAGCCAGAGTGAGGGATGCGATTTCGAGTCGGTCGCACGAGTCCGCCCTCCCCTGCAAGGGGGAGTCCTCAACTCTGCCTTGCCGAAGCCGCGATGATTTCCTGCAACGTCGCGACGTGGCGCGCGAAGGCGCCACGTCCCGTTGCGGTCGCGGTCACCGTGGTCTGGGGTTTCTTGCCGACAAAGGCCTTGTCGACCGCGACATAGCCGGC
Organism: Bradyrhizobium sp.; assembly: GCA_037201505.1. Taxonomy (GTDB): domain Bacteria; phylum Pseudomonadota; class Alphaproteobacteria; order Rhizobiales; family Xanthobacteraceae; genus Bradyrhizobium. Next base: position 367,564 of record JBBCHO010000002.1, on the reverse strand, counting down.
CTTCGCCAGGGTTTCGATGTGGGCGCCGAGATTGCCGTCGGTGGCGCCGGTCAGCTTTTTCAGGCGCGGGAAATCAAGCCCCGCGGAGGCCGGCAGCGCATTCAGCGCCGCCATGATTTTCAGCCGCAGCGGCTGATGGATGATGTCGTCGAGTTCAGCCATCGATCAGCTCCGGCGCATCCAGAGGCCGCCCAGAATGAGCCCGCCGCCATCGACGAAGGCCATCCAAAGGTCGAACGCGTCGCCAATGAAGAAATACCCGACCAGGGTCAACACGATGATCGATGCCCCGATCGCGGCGAGCGCCTGCCCGATCCACAACCCGGCGATGATGTAGAACACCATGAAATAGATCGGCCAGAATGTTCCGAGCTGGCGCGGCGAGAAATGGCCGAGCCAGCTTGAAAATACGCCGAATGCGACGAACAGGAAGAACGCCGTGAACATCCTGACGTCGAAGGCGCGCGCGCCTAACCGGTTTCTTTTGGACGTACCGATGATGATCGATCCCAGGATTCCCGCGATATACACCGCGATCCACCCATAGCCGCCGCTGCGGGGCAACAGATAGGTCGAAAGATAGCCCGCGAATGTCAGCGCGCCCCACATGATCAGCATCAGGCTGGCGACATCATAGATCCGCGACTGCCGGACGCGACCGACGATGTCGTCAATATCCGACAATGCCGAGGCGGCTTCCCTGGGGTCGATGGATGTCATGACGCACTTCCTGCTTTGACCAGTCCTGCCTTGATTAAGTCATGCGTGACCAGGCGATCTCCGGTAACGTCTCCCGACCGTTGACGCCGGGAGCGTGCCACGCCGACGGTGCGCATGATTGCATAACCAATCAGGAACATCGCAGCCTTGCTCGCGATACCCCAGATCGACATCGTCATCGACCAGGTCACCACGCTGAAATTGAGGGCCACAATCAGGTTCAGCGCCGCGGAGAAAAACATCAGGCCCGACCATGCATAGCCGAGAATGACGACGATATCCGGCACCAGCGAGATCGCGATCGGCGGCAGATAGCGGTTCATCCAACCCCGCTTCAGCATCACGATGCCGACGATGATATAGATGACACTCGGTTTGATCATGATGAAGCGCGGATCGTGCGTCATCAGCGTGACGGTGCCCGCGCCCAGCACCAGAAACAGGCTCATCCACTGCATGGTATCGATCGGCTTCCGGCGCGCGAGTTGCCAGCCGACCTGGGCGATGCCTAGAGCCATACCAAGCAGCACCGACAATGCGACGTTGTCCGTCAGCAGATAGAGCGCGAGAAAAAGCAGCGTCGCCGCCATGTCGAGCAACAGCAATTTTCCGGCTTCGAGCAGGTTCCTCATCGGTGTCTCCACGCCCTGGCGCAAATAGCTTTGGTGCAAACGGTTTTCCCGGGATCGATTGAAGTCATGAGCTTACATTTGTGGTCGCGACGTCGTCGGCGATAACCGATATGGCGGCGGGATCATAGACGATGGCCATGTGGTCGATGCCCTCGATGATCCTGACGGTTGCATGGCCTGCGACCGTCAGGCCGAATTTTGTAGAGTCGATCAGTTCGTCGGCGGCGCCTGAATACACCGTCACGGGCTTTGTAGCCGCCGCGAAATCGGCGCGGTAATCGGACGCAGCGAAGTTGCGCATCAGCCGGTAGGAATAGGTCGCGGTCAGTCGTTGGCTTGAATCCGGCGGCACGGCGAAGGCAATCGCCGGCAGCGATTCCGCCCATGGCATGCCCAGTTTGCGCAACACCGTCAGCGCGAGGAAGCGCGGAACATCGGGATTGGCCCAGCCGCCGGAATTGGGACGGCTGCTCGGCGCGTCGTAGCCCAGATAAGGCGCCAGCAGCACGGTGCGCGTGAACAGATTCTGGATCGGGGAAGCCGCGATGCGCAGCGCAAATCCGCCGCCGGAGGAATGACCGAGCAGCGTCAGCGGCGCGGTCGGATTGGTCTTGCGGATTTCACCCACGAGATCGGCCATGTCGTCGTCAAGCTGGCCGAGATAGGCGATGTCGCCCCGGCTGCCGGAGGCGCCGTGTCCGCGGATATCCACGGCATAGGTCTGCACGCCGCGCGCTGCCAATGCCAGCGAGAGCGCGTGGACAGCGCCTTGGCTCGAACCGGCTGATCCATGCACGACCACGGCGATGCGGCCGGTCGAGGGTAGCTGCGCCGAATAGTGCCGGTACGCCAGCGCGCTGCCGTCGCGGGCCTGGAATCGCGAGAGTTCGGGCAACGCGCTGTAGTCCATCAATTTTCGGTAGGCCGAAATCGATTTCAGTTCCGGCGGCTGCTGGACCGGCCAGGCGATCAACGCTCCCAGCAGCAGAGACGCGAAACCGGCAATAGCGAGCCCCCAGAACACGGCCTTGAGGCCGCCTGACACTAATGTGGTGACCATGATCGACCTCTTTCCCAGCGGGAACCAAATACAGATAACTTTGTAATACAGAGTTATCTGAAATGCAAGTGCCGATTTGCGGTGATGGCCGAAATCCCTACCTTGTGCGCAGATCGAGAACGCCCGATTCGTGAACGCCCGACCTGATTGACCGAGATGACCGCAGCCGAAGCCCTGATCAACGCACCGGAATTCACGGTGTCCGAACTGTCGTCCGCGCTGAAGCGGACGGTGGAGGATGCCTATGGCCACGTCCGCGTGCGCGGCGAAATCACCGGTTTTCGCGGCCCGCATTCCTCCGGGCACTGCTATTTCGCGCTCAAGGACGAGAGCGCCAAGATCGAGGCGGTGATCTGGAAGGGCGTCCACGGCCGGATGCGCTTCAAGCCGCAGGAGGGCCTCGAGGTCATCGCCACCGGCAAGCTCACGACCTATCCCGGCTCGTCGAAATACCAGATCGTCATCGAAGCGATCGAGCCCGCGGGCATCGGCGCGCTGATGGCGCTGATGGAAGAGCGCAAGCGCAAGCTCGCGGCCGAGGGACTGTTCGACGAGGCGCGCAAGCAACTGCTGCCCTGGTTGCCGGAGGTGATCGGCGTCGTTACGTCGCCGACCGGTGCTGTGATCCGCGACATCCTGCACCGCTTGCAGGACCGCTTTCCGCGCCGCGTGCTGGTATGGCCGGTGCGGGTGCAGGGCGAAGGCTCGGCCGAACAGATCGCCGCGGCGATCCGCGGCTTCAACGCGCTGCCGGAAGGCGGCAAGATTCCGCGGCCGGATCTTTTGATCGTCGCGCGCGGCGGTGGCTCGCTGGAGGACCTCTGGTCGTTCAACGAGGAGATCGTGGTTCGTGCCGCGGCCGAGAGCATTATCCCGCTGATTTCAGCGGTCGGGCACGAGACCGATATTACACTGATCGATTTCGCCGCCGACAAGCGCGCGCCGACGCCGACTGCCGCCGCCGAAATGGCGGTCCCCGTGCGCAGCGAATTGCTGATCGAGGTCGCGGGCCTCGCGCGTAGGACCATGATCTGCTGGGCGCGCGGACAGGAAGCCCGCCGCAACGAGCTGCGCGCCGCCGTGCGCGCGCTGCCGGGTCTCAGCGAACTCTTAGGCATACCGCGGCAGCGGCTGGACAATGCTTCGAGCTCCCTGCCCCGCGGCCTGAAGGCCAATACCCACGCCCATTTCCGCCGCTTCGCAGGCACAAGCGCCCGGCTGACGATGCGGGTGCTGCGCGGGCAACTCGCACAGGCCAGCCACCGACTGACCGTATCCGGCGAACGGATGCGAAACTCTGCGCGGTCACTGCTGCAACAGCGCCGCGATCGCTTTGCGGGGCTTGAGGTCAGGCTGAAGGCCTCGAAACTCTCAAACGCGCAGGCGCAGCGCAATGCGATCGCGCGTGACCGGGAGCGCACATTGCGATTGGCCGAGCGCGCGCGACGCGCGCTTGGTTTTGCCATGCAACGGCTCGAGGCGCGCGTCGCCCATAGCGGTCAATTGCTGGGTGCGCTGTCCTATCGCGGCGTTCTGGCGCGCGGTTTTGCTCTAGTGCGCGATGAACAGGGTCTTCCCCTGCATGCAGCCGCGGCGGTCGGCCCGGGTGCGCGGCTCGATCTGGAATTCGCCGATGGGCGCGTTGGCGCGACAGCCGATGCCGATCGGCCCGCGGCCACAGCAATACCGGCCAAGCCGGCTGCGAGCGAACCGAAAGCCGCGGCGCCCAAGCGGGCCGTCAAGCCGATTGAACAGGGCAGCTTGTTTTAAGGATCGCGCTTATCGCGCCAGCCATTCGGCGACGAGCTTTTGCGAATCGGCCAGCGCCTCGGGATCGCTGCCGAGATGGCCGCGTTCCGGCAATGCGGCGTCGGATGTCCCGGCCAGCGCGTGCAGTGGAAAATTGACGCGGTCGAAATCATGGTAGGCGCCGGGATAGACCACGATCCGCGTCAGCGCGCTGCGCCCGCGCGCGCCGTCGATCATCTGATGGCAGGCGGCAGGCGAACTGACGTCGTCCTTTGCGCCAATCAGAAGCAGCGTCGGAACGCGCGTGCTCCATCCCAATCCTGACGAGATACGGCAGTCCGGATAGAACGCAATCGCCGAGCGGAAATCCGGTTCGGTGCCACGTGATGACAATTGCGGACGCACCGCCCACAACAGCGCGCTGGCGCCGTTCGCCCAGCCAACCAGGCTGATGCGGTCATGCGCGGCCCAGGGCTGCTGCATCAGCCATTGCCGGGAGGCGACGATATCCGCCACCCGTTCGCGCCGGGCGTGGATGCGCTGCTCGCCAACCCGGCATTGCGGGCCGAGTTCGCGCGAACCATAACTGTCCGGCAGCAGGACGGCATTGCCATCCTTGAGCAATCGCTCGGCCCAGTCGCGATAGCGCGGCAGGATCGGTTCGGAATGGCCCGACAGTCCGCCGCATGCATGCAGCGCGATCACGGTCGGAAACGGCCCGTTACCGTCAGGCTTGTACAGTTGCGCGCGCAATGTCCCGGCGCTCAAGGGAATGTCGACCTGATGTGGCGCAGGCAATGGCGCGGCTTCCGCCCCACCGGCCACGGCAAACAGCGTCAGGAATGCAATTGCTGACAGAAGGCGCATCGCGTTTACCGGGCCGTTATGGCGCTGGAACAGCAGCGATCCATGAGGTGAAAAAGGCTAGCATGTGGGCTGGGCGCGATTCATCACAAATCGGTGGGTTTGACGGGCGGACACCACACCCTATTTATGCTAGATTATATTTATGAAATGTTGCCGGCCAACGCCGGAACCGAACCGATCGGAGAGCTCTACCCGTGTTGAATAAATTCGGCCCCTCGGGCCATGGCGAAGCGCAGTTGCAATATCTGGATGGCGATTTCCGCGTGATCTCGCCGGGGACCTACGTGCGCTGCGCGGTGACCGATGCGCGGATCCCGCTTGACGAGCTGAAATACTGGAGCGTCGATCTGCAGGAAGCCTACGCCGTCCCGACCGCGGTGCTGGAACGGCATTTTCCCGCCGCGCTGAAGACGCAGGGCTAATCGCGCGAGCGGAATTTCGCCTCCCGCGCCTTGAATAGCCGGTCGGTCACGAACTTCCGCAACTGCACCGCGTCGTCGAATTCAAGCGTCACCACGAACGGCACAATCTCCCGTGCCCAATCCGGCAACCCGCCCCGGCCCCGCAATCGCGCCAGATCCTTTTCCGTGGTGACCAGCGTCAGCGCATCGCGCCTGGCTTCCGTGGCCAGCGCTTCGATTTCGCTTTCCGAAAACGGATGATGATCGGCGTAGGTGCGCTCGTGGACGACATCTACCCCGTTCGCGCGCAGCGTCCTGAAGAATCGCGCGGGATCGCCGATCCCCGCAAACGCCAGCACCCGCTTGCCGTGCAGCGCCGCGACCGACGCAGCATCGGCCCTGACCTGCGCCTTCAATACCGGCTTGCCTCGTGCCGCGACGGCAGTCGCAACCGCCTCGGCCGCTGATCCATCACCGACGACGATCAGCGCATCGGTGCGATCCAGTTGCGGCGGCAGCGGCGCCCGCAACGGCCCCGCCGGAAATACGCAGGCATTGCCGAGACCACGGCCGCCATCGATCACGATCAGCGAGGCATCCTTGGCGATCGCCGGATTCTGGAAGCCGTCATCCATCAGGATCACGCTGGCGTTTTGCGAGCGCGCCAGTGCGACGCCGTCGATACGATCGCGCGCGACCACCACTGCGACCGTTCGCGCCAGCATCAACGGCTCGTCACCGACATCGGCCGCGACATGCCGCTCGGGATCGACCTTGATCGGTCCGCGTAGTTCTCCGCCATAACCGCGGCTCAGCACGACCGGCGTCTCTCCCAGTTCGCGCAGCAGCTTCACGAGAGCCAGAACGGTCGGGGTCTTGCCGGCGCCGCCGACATGATAATTGCCGACACACAGCACGAGTATGCCGGCATCGAAGCCTTCACGCTGCAATCGGTAGCTGGTGATCGCGCCATAGAGAGCGCCGAGCGGCATCAGAAGTCGCGACATCCATGATGCGGGCCGGTACCAAAAGGCCGGCTCACGCATTGGATGCCCCCATTTCGAGCCGCAATTGCAGCAGGTACGGTTCGAGCGCGGCCATCGTGCGCTCAAGCGCGCCGCCGAGTTGTTCGACCACCCGCTCGGCAGCCGAAACCGACGCCTCGCGCGCCGCCGGATTAGCCAGCAACTGGCCGAGTTGCTTCACCAGCGCCTCTTCCGAGCCGGCCTGCCTGGCGCCACCGGCGCCGTCGAGCGCCTCATAGACATCGGTGAAATTGAAAACATGCGGCCCATGAACGATCGACGCGCCGAGCTTGACCGCCTCGATCGGATTTTGTCCGCCATGCGGCACCAATGAGCCGCCCATGAACACGATCGGCGAGAGCCGATAGAACAACCCCAACTCGCCCATGGTATCGGCGACATAGATATCGGTGGTCGCGGTCGGCAGTTCTTCGTGCGAACGCAAGGCCACATGCAGGCCCGTCGCCCCGATGCTGCGCGCGATCGCTTCGCCGCGATCGGGATGCCGCGGCACGATCACGCTGAGCAACGACGGAAAGAATCCCGACAGGGTACGATGCACGGCAAGCAGGATGTCTTCCTCGCCGGGATGGGTCGACGCCGCGACGATGACCGGGCGGCCGCGCGTCACCGACATCAATCGTTCGAGCTTGGCGGCATCGGCCGGCGGCGCCGGCACATCCAGTTTCAGATTGCCCGTGGTCACGACGTTGCGGCTGCCGAGCGCCGAGAAGCGTTCGGCATCGACTTCCGACTGCGCAAGACAGACCTCGAAGCGGCCAAGCAGCGCCGAGATCGTGCCAGAGACCCGGCGCCAGCGCGGAAACGAGCGGTGCGACATCCGGCCGTTGATCAGCACCATCGGCAGCCGCCGCGCCGCGCTCGACAGGATCAGGTTCGGCCACAGATCGGATTCGATGAACAGCGCGAGACTCGGCTGCCAATGATCCAGAAAGCGCGCGACATAGCGCGGTGAATCATAGGGCACATATTGATGGATGATATCGGCGGGAAACCGCTTGGCCACGATCGACGCCGAGGTCACCGTGCCCGAGGTCAGGAGAATGCGAAGGTTGAAGGCGCGCAGCCTCTCGATCAGCGCGGCCGCAGCGAGTACTTCGCCGACACTTGCGCCGTGAATCCACACCAGCGGTCCATGCGGCCGGACGTCCCGGCTCATGCCACGGCGCTCGCCGACCCGCGCGGGATCCTCCTTGCCCTGTTTGAGGCGCCGCTTGATCAACGCCGGCGCCAGCGGCATCGCCGCGGCGGACAGCCTGCGATAGACGCGCAGGGTCATCGGCAGTGAACTAGCCATGACCCGCCTCTTCCGGATGGCCGAGCTGTGCATAGGCCCGGCGGGTCGCGTCATTCAACGTCGCTTCCAGCCGCGCGCGCAATTCTTCCATCGTCTCGGCGCCGGCGTCCGGTGGAACCATGATGATGTCACCTCCCACCAGTGCCCCTCGTCCGAACGGCAGATTGATCGTGGTGCGGTCCCAGTTTTTCAGGCGAATAAAGCGGCTGGTGGCCATCGCGAACGGCATGATCGGCCGCCCGGACTCGCGCGCCAGCATGATAATGCCAAGTCCCGCGATGCGCGAGCGCTTCGGCACATCGGCGGTCAGCGCGACATTATAATTTTCATCGAGCGCGCGCACCATCTCTTTGAACGCGCCGACGCCACCCTTGCGGTGAAACGCCGCGCCGTGATCGCCGGAGCCGCGGATGGTGCCGATCCCGAGCCGTTCGGCCGCGAGCGCATTGAACTCGCCGTCGCGATGCCGCGAAATCAAAACCTTGGCGCGATGGGTTGGCTTGGTCTTGATGAACGGCGTCATGAAGTGCTGGCCGTGCCAGAACGCGAAAATCGCCGGCATCTGCGGTTCGACGATGTCATAGACGTCGGGCGGGTCGAAGCTGAACCGGTTGGTCAGCCAGACCAGCCGCAGAAACTCGGCCGCAAGGAACCCCACCGCGCGCTGCACCCAGCTGCCGCGCAGCACATTACGAAATAAATGTTTCAACTGGCAGGCTTCGCGTCTTGACCCGGATCGAGCAGCCGGTGGAGGTGGACGATGAAATAGCGCATATGGGCGTTATCCACCGTCTGTTGCGCCTTGGCCTTCCAGGCAACATGGGCGGTCGCGTAATTCGGGAACACGCCGACGACTTCCACCTGATTGAGATCCTTGAACGTGATGTGCTCGAGATCAATCAGTTCGCCCCCGATGACGAGGTGGAGCAATTGCTGCGGGGCACTATCTGACATGGTCTCTTTTCCTCATGCGTCGCCTGGCGAACGAAATGCCCGGCGCGCAGGGCGCGCGTTCAGGGCAAGGGGCTTTTCCGAAAATGCTCGACAATGCCCGCATGACGATCGCGCCCCGCTGCCACCAGCACCCCGTGCGTCACTTCCCGGCGATTGTAGAGGATAGCGTCCCCGGAAAGCGCGGTCATGTTACCATTCGCTTCCTGCACGATCAAATTGGCCGCGGCAAGGTCCCAGTCGCGACTTTGGCCCCCGGCAAAGGCCGCATCCAGCCTGCCCTGCGCGACCCGGCATAGCCGCAGCGCCAGCGATCCGATTCGGGGATGCAGGGTAATTTCATCCGATGGCTGGCCGCTGAGCCGTTCAACCAGCGGTTTCGGGCCGGCCATCCGGGAAAAATCCAGCCCGGTGCCGGACGTCGCGTGCACCGGCACGTTGTTGAGCAAGGCGCCCTGCCCGCGCATGGCGAAGAAAAATTCATCGGTGGCGGGCGCGAACACCGCAGCCAGCACCGGCTGCGCATCCTCGACCAGCGCCACGCTCACGCACCAGTCTTCGCGGCCCGCCAGATAGCCGCGGGTGCCGTCGATCAGATCGACAATCCAGACCAGGCGCTTGCCAAGCCGCGCGTCATCGTCGGCGCTTTCCTCCGACAGCCAGCCATACTCCGGCGTCGCGGATCGCAACCGCTGCTCGATCAGGTCGTTGACCCTGATGTCGGCTTCGGACACCGGCGACGAGGCGCCCTTGGTCCAGCTTTTCAGTTCGGTCCGGAATAGAGACAGCCCGAGCGCGCCGGCCTCGCGCACCGCATCCGTCAGCAGCGCGGCATCGCGCCCCGAGAACCTCGCGCGAGAGAACTTCGCACGTCAGAACTTTGTCATGCACCCGGCCGGAGCTAGCGTCCGCCAAGCGTCAATCCCTCGATGCGCAGCGTCGGTGCATTGACGCCATAGCGAAACACCAAATCGTTGGCCGGAACCATCGACTTGAAGATTTCGAACAGATGTCCGGCGATGGTGACCTCACTCACCGCATAGGTAAGTTCGCCGTTCTCGATCCAGAACCCTGAAGCGCCGCGGCTGTAATCGCCGGTGACGCCGTTGACGCCGGAGCCGATCAAATCAGTGACGTAGAAGCCCTGCTTGATATCGGACATCAGTTCGGCCGGGGTGGGTTCGCCGGCTTCGAGATGAAGGTTATAGGATCCCGGCGACGGCGATGACGACACGCCGCGATGGGCGTGGCCGGTCGTGGTCAATCCGAGTTCGCGCGCGGTCGCGCAATCCAACAGCCACGATGTCAGCACGCCCTCGTCGACCAGCGCGAGCTTCTTGACCTTGACGCCCTCGGCATCGAACGACTGCGAACGCAATCCGCGCACCCGCAAGGGATCGTCGATGATTCGAATGTTCTTCGAAAATAATTGCTGGCCGAGACGATCCTTCAGGAAGCTGGTCTTGCGCGCAATCGACGCGCCATTGATCGCGCCGACGAGATGGCCGACGATCGAACCGGATACGCGGGGATCGAACACCACCGGCACCTTGCAAGTCTCGACCTTGCGCGGATTGGCGCGCGCTACCGTGCGCTCGCCCGCGGTGCGGCCGACGCTTTCGGGCGAGGCCAGATCGGAAGCGTGCGGCGCCGATGTGAAATCATAGTCGCGCTCCATGCCGGTCCCGTCGCCCGATATCGCGGTCATCGAGATACCCTGGCTGGAGCGTAAATAAGAGCCCTGGAAACCGGTGCTGGTCACCAGCACCATGCCGCCGATGCCGGTCGAGGCCGATGCGCCACCTGACTTGGTCACGCCCTTGACCGCAAGCCCGGCCGCTTCGGCTTCACAGGCGCGGCGTTCAAGCTCTGAGGTCGACGGCACCACGGGATCGAGCAGATCGAGATTGGGGAAATCGCTTGCCAATAATGAGGGATCGGCGAGACCGACATATTTGTCATCCGGCGCCACCCGTGCCATCGCGACGGCGCGTTCCGCAAGCTTCGCGATGCCATCGCCGCTGACATCGTTGGTCGAGACCACCGCCTGGCGCTGTCCCACCAGCACGCGCAGCCCGACATCGTCGCCTTCCGAGCGCTCGGATTCTTCGACCCGCCCGTCGCGTACTTCTACGCCTTGCGAAACACCGCGCACCGCGACTGCATCGGCGGCATCCGCACCGGCGCGCCGGGCCGCCTCGACAAGGCGTTGCGCCAGCGTGCTCAGAGCGGATTGATCGAACAAATCGGAGGTGGCGATTTTCGTCGAAAGCGGCGATGCCGCGGATGGTGAAGAGATCACGAACAAAACCTCTGGGATTCAAGACGGATTGAAGCGGGTCGCAGGCGGCGCGGCGGCAAATCAACAGACCTATGAGATGTGCCTGATTCACAGGGATTTCAAGCATTTTTAGCGGCCGAAAACCAAAGATTTTCCGCAACCCTGCAACGACTCGTCAATCATGTAGGCCAAGGTCTTGTCAATCATGAGGGCTGATGACGCCGGGTTAACCAGCCTTTTTAAGCTAATCCGGACACGGCTCCGCTAAGGTCTCACCCATCGACCGGGAACATAATCCTGGCGGGGAGATAAAGCCGTGAGGCGTCAAACAGCAACAAGCGGGTGCAATCCCGCCGGGTCGAGCCGCGCCTTGCGGCTCGACCCTCTCTCTCTGCCCGTCAGCTTCGACGCGCATGATGCGCGCGCCGACGGCGGCGTGCGTAAAATCGAACTTCACCGCGAACGCGTCGTCCTGCATCGCGCCGTCCGCGGCATGCGGATGGCGATCAACGTTCGCGTCCGCGATTTTCTCGGCGTCGCCTTGCGCGGCATCGATGACGCGCAAATGCTGGTTCTGGTTCATCGCGATCCTTCCTTGAGCATTCCGCTGGGTGCCAGTTCCGACCGCGACGAAATCGCGGCCGCCTGGCAGATGTGGAGCGAGATCTTCGCGCTTCCGCAATTGCCGCAAGACAAGCGCTGCGAGCCGGCCGCACGCCGGCGGCGCCACAATGCGATCCGGGCCCGTCGTCCGAAATTCCTGGTGCGCCGTCGCGGCGGCGATCTGCTCAACCCGGCGAATCTCCATCAAGGCGAACGCGAGATTATTGCAAGGGATTGAGTTCACAACCTAAGCCCGCTTGCTTGCTTGCTTGCTCGTTCGCGCGCTTACCCTCCCCTGGAGGGGGAGGGTCGGATCACATGAGCGCAGCGAAATGTGAGCCGGGGTGGGGTGACGGTCGCTCATCCCCAAACAGTGCCGCGGTTGAGAGATCACCCCACCCCGCCGCTTCGCGTCGACCCTCCCCCTCCAGGGGAGGGTAGGAGTCGCGCGCGCTTGCAATTGAAACACACCGTCGCATTCTCGCGACGCAATGCGCCCGAGTTTTGCCCTCAACTTCCCGCCCTCTCAAACAGAGGGCGCAGGGAATGCCGGGCGCTCGGTGCGCCCGCAGCGGCGTGTGCGATGGTAGAAGTAAGAAGCACACGCGTTAGTCAGGTCACACCGGAATCACCCGGCATTCCCCGCGCAATGGTTTACGGCTTATTTCGCGCTCTCCCCGGTGATCGGGCTCTTTTGCCACCGTCGCTCCTGAGAAGCTTGCTTCTCAAGAACTTGACGCCAGCGTCGAGGCGTCAGGACCACACGACTTCGCCGTCCGCCTCAGGCGCTCTCGTCAGAAGCGCCATCCGCGTCCACCGCATCCCGCCCCGCGTCCGTGACGATCGCGAACCGCCCCTCATGTGGGACGGGACGGCTGAGAATATACCAATGATTTGCGACTTCTGAAAATCAGAATATTTTTCACGGAGAGACGGACAAGCGATCCGTGGCAAGCGACGTGATTTGCCCGTCGGGTAGATTGCTCTTCCAGACCCAGTTCCGACCTCATCCTGAGGAGCCATGCGCAGCATGGCATCTCGAAGGATGGATGCAACACACCGACTCGCGGCCATCCTTCGAGACGCGCAAGAGCGCGCTCCTCAGGATGAGGACTGTCCTAGCCCGTCGAATTTTCTCACACTAGCGTCCCACATATCGGGCGGTTATGGTTCGGCATCGCCCGAGTGTACGATGCTGCAGTTGCGGTGTAGGGCTACTCGATTCCTCATTAACCAGGCGACCGAAAGCGTATGACGCCAGCTCAGGTCCTCGGCATTATTGGCAAGATGGCGGGAGCGGTTCTATCTCTCGCGGGTCCACCGGCAATGCGCCGGTGGAAACGCTTCGTCTTTCCGGCGGCGTCGACGAAGAAAATGTCAGTGCTGATCGCAAGAGTTGCCGGCGATAGTTCGGCATTTTCGAACCAGAACAATATCCGCGAGGCAATTCGAGATACCCTTCCTGAGGTGGAAGTCCACGTCTGGCATGAGGAATGGCAGTTGCCCGATGGCGAAGACCGAGCAGCCCAGACTGCGGCTTATAAAACTGCACGGAGGTGGTTAAACGCCACCAAATGCGACTTGCTAATCGCGGGAAGGATGAAATCGGGGAGCGTCATTTCACTTAAATTTATTCCTGCCGTCGGGGCCTCTTCGTCTGAAGATACGACCGGGCGATCGCTGACTTATGCATTTGCGCTGGACAGCATGGATCTACCGGCAAAGTTCGCCAACGATGTTGCTTCGTCGCTCGGCGCCGGCATCATAGTTCAACTGAAGACGAACAGAGCGAGCGGCGAGTTACTGCAAACCCTGAACAGGTTGACAACGCAACTACAAACAATAGTCGATGCGTCTCCTGCGATTAGTGACGCGCGCGTTAAAGCTAGCCTAATTAATTCGTATTCAGTTGCTCGGGCCTTTCTCTTCGAATTTGGAGGAAACATAGAGAATCTTCGTCTGGCGATGGCAGGTTTTATTCAAGCTTGCGATGCCGTCAACCGGGAAGACTACCTCCTGGAATGGTCTCGAAGCAGGAGCAATTATGGCGCGTCGTTGGCACGACTTGGCGGTTTGACCAATGATAGCGAAAAGCTCATCCAAGCGATCGCGGCGATGAAGGAGGGCGTTCCGGGGCTTTCTTCTGACCTCACTCGTTGGGCTAAGGTACAGCTTTATCTCGCCTCAGCGTATCTAGAAGTGGCGCGCGTGCAAGGATCGACGGATTATCTTTCAGCTTCTCTCGACGTCTGCTTGCAGCTCATAAGTCAGGAGCTTCGCGAAAAAGATCCCGGCCTCTGGGCCGCCGCAAAAGATCAGTACGGAAGATCTCTCGCGATGCTTGGCGACGCGCAAGCGAATACGGAAGCACTTTTTCGTAGCATCGATGCGTTCACAGATGCTTTGGAAGTTTGGACCGACGCAAATCCCGAAATGCAGGCGATCGCTTTAGTCAATCTATCGGCAACGTCTGTTGCCTTGGGCGTTCGGCAAGGCAGCTTGGATTGGTTTAACGATACAGTGATGCGACTTCGCGAAGCCCAGAGCTTGGTGTCAAAGCAACATCATCTTCGCCTTTGGCTAGCTGTTCAGATCAATTTAGGAATTTGTCTTTCACTGGCTGCATCGGCAAATCCAGCGCGATACTCAGAGGCAGTATCAGTCTTGCGCCATGCGCAGCCGCTGGTTCCGAAAATGGATATCCAACTATCGTCTAAGCTTTCTTTAGCGCTGGGAAAGGCTCTTATGTTTTCCGGTGACCAGCGCGAGACCGTTTCCGAAATAAGGGAAAGTGTTGCGATATTTGAGGATTTGCTAGAGATCGGCGATCCTGCCCTGCAACGTGAAACCAAAAATAACTTGGGGTTGGCGTACTGTCTGCTCGGGGTAGCGACCGACGACATGCAATGTCTTGAGATATCTCGTGACATTCTCACTGACTTGATACAGAACGCGGCTTCAACATTCCCCTTTACTCGTGCACAATCTCAGCAATGTCTCGGACGAACGCTGAGGGAGATGGGCCGCTTAGCACGATCAGCATCGATTGTGCGCGCGTCCATCGAGCAATTTGCAGAAGGATTGACCTTCGCTTCCGAAGGGACTGCTCCAGCCTTTACAGCAGGTGTTCATTACCACTTGGCAAGCAGCTATCTAGAACTGGCACGGCTTGACAATTCCACAACTCCTCTGGAATTGGCCCAAGAACACGTTTCGGAAGCCATTTCAACGCTTGGTCCAAATGCTCAGGGAGGCCTCCCCGCTGAAATTCTCGCTTTGGCGAACGCGATTCGCGAGTTCAGCGATCACGATTCGGCCTACTCCAAAATTCGCTAGACTGTTTATTTTGCAAAGCTTCTATTCCCAAAACGATGCGGGAGAGCGCTTCCTTCACGCGGGAAAGGTCCAAGGTTCGATCCTTGTGCGCCCATTATCGGCTTCAAAAATGCTCGCAAGCCGCACGCGAACCGGTATCCACTTCGCTCGAAAACGCTTTAAACGGCCCGCATCACCGCATCCGCGAGCAATCCCGCGAACAGCAACAACCCCGCATCGCGGTTGGATTTGAAAACCCGCAGGCACAACGCGGTATCGCCGGTGTCGAGGCGCTTAATCTGCCAGATCAGATGCGCGGCGAACACACCGAGTCCGATCCAGGCCATCAATCCAGAGCCGGCCAGCACCAGCGCCGCGCCGATCAGGATCACCGCGAGGGCATAAAATGCCAGCAGCGCCTGATGGGTGCGCGCGGCGAACAGGAGCGCGGTCGATTTGACGCCGATCAGCGCGTCATCCTCCGTGTCCTGATGCGCATAGATGGTGTCGTAACCGATCACCCACGAGATCGAACCGGCATAGAGCAACACCGCCGTCGCATCGATCCGCCCGAACGTGACGGCGAAGCCCATCAGCGCGCCCCAAGAGAAGGCCAGCCCGAGCACGATCTGCGGCCACCAGGTGATCCGCTTCATGAACGGATAGACCGCGACGATCAGCAGCGACGCGATGCCCGTCGCAACCGCAAAGCGGTTGAATTGCAGCAGCACCACCAATCCGATCAGCGCCTGAACGACGAGAAACACCGCAGCCCGCTTCACGCTCACCTGCCCGGCCGGGATCGGCCGCGAGCGCGTGCGCTCGACCAGCGCATCGAGATCGCGATCGGTGATGTCGTTCCAGGTGCAGCCGGCGCCGCGCATCACGAAGGCGCCGACGAAGAACAGCACGATCACAAGGGGAAGTTGAGCGATCCTGTGGGCGACGCCGGCGGCGAGCGCCGCCGACCACCAGCACGGCATCAGCAGCAGCCAGGATCCGATCGGCCGGTCGAAACGGGAGAGCCGCAGATAGGGCCGCGACCATCGCGGCGCGAGCGTATCGACCCAGTTGCCGGTCGCATCCGCAACGGGGGGCGGCGACGCTGTTCATCGTCGCCGTTCGGTCATCGCGCGAGCACGTTTCCGTTCAAGGTATCGAACGTGCTGCCTTTCTTCGTATTGTTTGCTTCCGGCAGCGCCGTCGAGGAACCCAGCACTTCGCTCAGGCTCGGACCGGCCGGTCCCTTCGGCTGCGACGCCACCTGCTGGGCCACCGCGCAAATCTTCTGCTGCATGCCTTCGCTGTTCTTGTGACCGTTCTTCAACTGGTCCAGCACCTGAGGCGGAATCCCGCACTGGGTCAGGTGGGTTTCGACATATTTGAGCATCTTGGTTTCCGCCACGCTGAAATTGCTGATCAGCTTGCAGGCTTCATCCGGAGGGGCGTGCCGATCACTGGCGGCCTTGATCAGCTTGCCGCGTTTTTCCGCTTCTTCGCGCAGCGGCATGAATGCCTTCATGCACTCGGCTTCGGTGCCGCTCATCGTCGGCCCAGCCGGGGGCCCCCCGAAACCGCCAACAGGCGCGGCACCATTTGTTGGAAACGAGGCAGGACCGGCAGCACCCAGGGACGTCGTCGGCGCGGCGCCGTTTACCGGCGGAAACGCCGAATCGTTGGCCGGCGCGGCAGCCCGGCCGGGCAGCGGCGCCGGAAAAGCGCCCTGCGCAAAGGCCTGGTTCGTGAAGAACTGGCCGGCATGGAAAGTGGCGACGGCCAGCGTAAGCGGCACAATCAGGCGACGGATCATCAAAGCTGTTCCTCAGGCAAGGTCCAATGGACCCTCGCGTCTTCCCGACAGAAGAGCGACTCCGATAGGGTATTTTACGATTCCTGCCAGCCCTTAACAACCCGTGGAATTGGGCAACAGCGCGGCGCTGGGCCGCGCCGAATGGCCAATAATCGCGTAAATTCTCATTCTTTGGGCTAAAAGGCCGCCCGATTGGACCCATTGACCATGCCGCAACACGATTTTCGCAAACCGAGGCTGTTTGTCGAGGCCGCACTGGCCCCGGGCGAGAGCGTCGCGCTGGAACGCGACCAGAGCAATTATCTTGGCAACGTACTGCGCCTGACCGCCGGCGACACCATTCTGGTGTTCAATGGACGCGATGGTGAGTGGCAGGCGGCGATCGCCGGCCGCAAGCGGCCCGATAGTGTCGAAATCACCGACCAGACCCGGCCGCAGGATCGCCTGCCCGATCTGGCTTACGTGTTTGCGCCGCTCAAACACGCCCGGCTCGACTACATGGTGCAGAAAGCGGTCGAGATGGGAGCATCCTCGCTGCAGCCGGTCTTGACCCGCTTTACCCAAGTCTCGCGGGTCAACAGCGATCGGATGCGGGCCAATGTCATCGAGGCATCAGAACAATGCGGCATTCTCAGCATTGCCTCCGTCGCCGAACCAATCTCGCTCGATCGCTATGTGAGCCAGCGGGAAGCCTCGCGCCTTTTGGTGTTCTGCGACGAGGCCGCTGATGTCATCAATCCGTTGCAGGCGCTGCAAGGTGGCGTGTCGACGGCAAACGGCATCGATGTCCTGATAGGTCCGGAAGGCGGTTTTGCCGAGGAAGAGCGCGCCATCCTGCTGCGGCAGCCGCACATAATGCGGCTTTCGCTGGGGCCGAGGATTTTGCGCGCCGACACCGCGGGGGTCGCCGCATTGGCCCTGATCCAGGCGGCGCTCGGCGACTGGACCGATGGCGGGTAGCCTGACTTATTAAGGCACTTGGTATTAAGGCGGCCGATCCCTGTCGAAACCCGGCCCGGGCCATGCTATGGGCTGCGCCCTATCCCGGGAAACCTTTGGGAACCCGCTTTCTGGATTATTTGGACGTCGAGATGACTGAGACCGCCGCCCCTCGCGCGACCGGATCCGCCGCATGGGCGGACGCGCTGCTATTGTCGTTCGCGCAGGCCGGCTACGTCAGGGCCGAGCCCGGCATTCTGCAGCCGGCCGAGCCGTTTCTCGATCTCTCAGGCGAAGACATCCGCAAAAGCCTTTATCTGACCACCGATGCCAGCGGCGAGGAACTGTGCCTTCGCCCCGACCTGACCATTCCGGTGGCCTGCGACTACCTCGCTTCCAGCCAGGCCGGAGCGCCGGCCGGGTTCAGCTATCTCGGCCCGGTGTTCCGTTATCGCGGCGGACAACCCAGCGAGTTCCTGCAGGCCGGCATCGAATCCTTCGGACGGCAGGATCGCCCCGCCGCCGATGCCGAGATGCTGGCGCTGGCGCTCGAGGCGACCAGCGCGTTCGGCGTGACCGACGTCGAAATCCGCACCGGCGATGTGGCGCTGTTCATCGCGCTGATCGACGCGCTCGATCTCTACCCGGTATGGCGGCGGCGGCTGATCAAGGATTTCAACCGCAAGCTCAATCTGGGCCGAAGATATCGAGCGGCTCACGCTCGCGACCGGGCCCAGCCGCAACGAATATGAAGGCGTGCTCGCCGCACTCGCCGGCTCCGACCGCAAGGCCGCGCTGGCGCTGGTCACCGATCTGATGTCGATCGCCGGTACCACCAATGTCGGCGGCCCGCTCGGTTTCGGAAATCGCCGATCGCTTTCTCGAACAGTCCACTCTCAAAGGCGGCGCGTTGCCGCGCGACGCGTTGTCGACCATCAAGCGCTTCCTCGCCATCGCAGGCGATCCCGACGATGCCATCGCGCAGCTACGCGCCTTGGCGACCGATACCAGGCTCAATATCACCCACGCGATCGATGCGTTCGAAAGCCGGGGTCGGCTTCATGGCCGCGCGCGGCGTCGATACGCGCCAGAACGCGTTTCTCGACGTCATTCGGGCGCGGCATCGATTACTACACCGGCTTCGAATTCGAACTGCACGCCAAAGGGAACGGCGTCGAGCCGCTGGTTGCGGGCGGCCGCTATGACGGGCTGTTGAAGCGGCTGGGCTCGCCCACGGCGATCCCGCGGTCGGATTCTCGGTCTGGGTCGAGACCCTCGCCAATATCGGCAAATCTTCTACCAAGAAGCCTGCCGCGAAAGGGCGCGCGTCATGACGGCCCCCTTCGTTCTCGCGGTTCCTTCCAAGGGACGCCTGCAGGAAAACGCCGAAGCCTTTTTCACCCGCGCGGGATTGTCGCTGGCAAAGCCGCGCGGCGCCCGCGACTATCGCGGCACCATCGGCGGGCTCGACAATGTCGAGATCGCGTATCTGTCGGCCAGCGAAATCGCCTCGCAGCTCGCGCGCGGCATGGTGCATCTCGGCGTCACCGGCGAGGACCTGCTGCGCGAAAGCATCCCCGATGCCGACAAGCGCGTGCTGCTGATCGACAATCTCGGCTTCGGCAGCGCCAATGTCGTGGTCGCGGTGCCGCAGGCCTGGATCGATGTGCGCACCATGGCCGATCTCGACGACGTCACCACAGGCTTTCGCGAGCAGCATAACCGGCGCATGCGGGTCGCGACCAAATACATCAATCTGACCCGGGCTTTCTTCGCGTCGCATGGCGTGGTCGATTACCGGATCGTGGAGAGCGCCGGCGCCACCGAAGGCGCGCCTGCGGTCGGCACGGCTGAAATGATTGTCGACATCACCACGACGGGCGCGACGCTGGCGGCCAATGGCCTCAAGGTGCTCGACGACGGCGTGATCCTGCGCAGCCAGGCCAATCTGGTGGCGTCGCGCGAGGCCGACTGGTCGAGCGAAGCGCGCGAGACCGCGCGCGTCATTCTCGATCATATCGCCGCGCGCGCCCGCGCCAGCAAATATCGCGAAGTCCGCACCCGCTTTGCGGAGTGTACCGCGGCGCTGCTGGCCGAGGCCCATAACCGCTTCGGCGTGGTCTCGCCGTTCGGTGGGCCGACCTCGTCGGGGATGGTGACGCTACATTGTCCGCCGGCGCAGCTTTACGCGCTCGGCAGCTTCCTGCGCACGCACGGCGCCGACACGGTGTCGGTGGCGTCGCTCGACTATGTGCTCGACCGGGAAAACCCGCTATTCGCCAGGCTCGAGGCCTTCCTGCGGCAATGAGACTGACGGCCGCGGCCGCGCCCGTGGCGACAATCCTCAGCAATTGCCATATGCTGTTTTTCTTTGGATGGTTGGAACCTGATCGATGATGCTGGGTACCGATGTTTCAGGCCTGTCGACGACCGCAGCCAATGCTGCGGCGCAGGGCCTGTCGATCGTCGTTCCCCTCTTTAATGAGGCGGCCGGGCTGGCCTCGCTGCATCAACGGCTGGGCGACCTGGCGCACACGCTGCGGGATCGCTATCGCCTCATTTGCGAGGTGATCTATGTCGATGACGGCAGCGCGGATGCGACGCTCAGCATCGCACACGGGCTGGCCGCCGATGCGCTCGATGTCCAGGTGGTGTCGCTGTCGCGCAATTTCGGCAAGGAAGCCGCGCTGATGGCCGGACTGGACCATGCCCGGCGCGGGGCGGTCCTGTTCATGGATGGCGACGGCCAGCACCCGCCGGATCTGGTCGAAAAGCTGGTCAGCCACTGGATCGATGACGGCTACGACGTGGTCTATACCGCGAAGGCCAATCGCGACAATGAATCGTTCCTGCGCCGAGCCGCGGTGCATGGCTTCTACGCGCTGATCAATTGGGGCGCGCGGCAGAAGATCCCCGAAGATGCCGGCGACTTCCGCCTGCTGTCGCCGCGCGCCGCGGCGGCCCTGAAGCAGCTCCCCGAACGCAATCGCTTCTTCAAGGGCCTCGCCAGTTGGATCGGCTTC
This sequence comes from Bradyrhizobium sp., assembly GCA_037201505.1. GTDB lineage: Bacteria > Pseudomonadota > Alphaproteobacteria > Rhizobiales > Xanthobacteraceae > Bradyrhizobium. The sequence goes on along the minus strand of JBBCHO010000002.1, from coordinate 346,870 downwards.
CGCCAGATCCGCGTCGATTACGAACCCGCCGCCCGCGCCCATGGCGTCACCACGTTCAGTCCCGGCCGGCTGGTCGGGCTGTCGATCGAGGGCCTGACGTCGTTTTCGGTGGCGCCTTTGCGGTTCGCCAGCCTGCTTGGCGTCTTCCTGGCTTCGGCGGCGTTCTTGTTTGGCCTTTCGATCCTGTGGGAAACCTGGATGAGCGGAAAATCCGTTCCCGGCTATCCCTCGCTGGTGGTCGGCCTGATGACCATCGGCGGCGTGCAGCTGATCATGATCGGCATCGTCGGCGAATATATCGGCAAGATTCTTTCGGAGCTGAAAGCCCGTCCGATCTATTTCGTCGCCGAGCACAGCGAGAAACGCGTCGAGGACAGCAGGGCCGGCGAGAGGACCGCCGCCGAATGAGCGAGGCCGCGCCGCCGCGCCGCATCTGGCTGTGCGCCGACGATTACGGTATCAGTCCCGGCGTCAACCGCGCCATTCGCGACCTGATCGAACGCGGCCGTCTCAATGCGACATCGGTGATGGTGGTCGGCCCCGCGATCGGCCGTGACGAAGTCAGCGCGCTTCAAGCGGCCGCTGCTGGCAATCCGCGCTGCGCGATCGGCCTGCATGTCACGTTGACGGCGCCGTTCCGGCCGCTGACGATGCATTTTCAGCCGCTTGATGGCGGCATGTTTTTCGATTTCGCGAAACTGCTGCGCGCGGGCCTGCTGCGACAGCTCGACCCCGAGATCATCCATGCCGAAGTGAAGGTGCAACTCGCGGCCTTCAACAAACTGTTCGGCCGCGCGCCGGATTTTGTCGATGGTCACCAGCATGCGCAGCTGTTTCCGCAAATCCGCGACGCCTTTCTGACCGCGGTGAAGGAAGCCGCCCCCGGCGCCTGGGTGCGCCAGTGCGGACGCCGTCAACCGCTTGGCCAGCGGCTTGGCTCAATCAAGGCGCTGGTGCTCGATGTCTTGAGCGCGCAATTTCGCAAGCGCGCCGGGCGCGCCAATATCGCTTTCAATCCCGGCTTCGCCGGCGCCTATGATTTCTCCCGGCCATCCGATTTCGCCGCGCTGATGCAGCAGTTTCTCGACCATTTGCCGGAGGGCGGGGTCGTCATGTGCCACCCCGGATTGGTCGACGACGTGCTGGTCGGCCTCGACCCGTTCACCGATCAGCGCGAGCGCGAATACGCGTTTCTCGGGGGCGAGCATTTTCCGCCTGTACTGGCGATGAATAAAGTTACATTGGCTTGATTTTTGGGGCTGATTTTCAGCCCTCCTCCGCAGGCGCTTTGTCGCATACATAAATTTAATCTGCGGCGACACTACTTGGGACACAAAGCGCCCCTACATCTGGCCCGCGCTTGCAAAGCGAGGGAGAGACTAGATGACACCGCAAGAACGCCAGATGGTTGACGATCTTTTCGACCGGCTCGCCAAAATGGAGAGCGCGCCGCGCGATCCGGATGCGACGGCCGCGATGGCGCAGGGCCTGCGCGCGGCGCCCAATGCGGTCTACGCGCTGGTGCAGACCGTGCTGGTGCAGGACGAAGCGCTGAAACAGGCCCACCATCGTATCGAGGAGTTGGAGGCCGCTGGCGCACCACAGCAGCAGCAATCCGGCGGCGGTTTTTTGGATTCGATGCGGGATTCGATTTTTGGACAAGGCCAGCCGCACGGTTCGGTGCCGAATGTCCCGCCGCCGCGCGATACGGGCAGCCGTCCGGTGTGGAACAGTGGCCAGGTCCTGCAGCAGGGACAGCCGCCCGGGCGTTATGACCAGACCCCGTACGGACAGCCCTATGGCGCACCCCAGGGTCAGATGGGCGGTCCGATGGGTGGCGCGTTCGGAGGCGCGATGGGGGGAGGCGGCTCGTTTCTCGGCACCGCGGCGGCTGCGGCTGCCGGCATGGTTGGTGGATCACTATTGCTCAACAGCTTCCGCGGCATGATGGGCGGCAGCCGCCAGGCTTTCGGCGATACGGCGGTCACCGGCAACCGGAGCCCGTGGAGCGATCAGTCCAACAGCAGCCTCGCCCGCGATGCCGGGGTCAACGACGTCGGCTCGAAAGATCTCGCCGCGCAAGATCGTGCCCAGGATCTGGCTCAGGACCGCGACGACGACAATCTCGCCGCGCAAGATCGCGCTCAGGATTTGGCTCAGGATCACGACGACATGGATCTCGATTCGGATGATTTCGGCGGCGATAACGACAGCGACTACGCCTGACGAAATTTCACTGCACGCATAAAAAACGGCCGCTCGAACGAGCGGCCGTTTTGTTTCTCACACCCCGAAAAATCAGATGACGATGACCCGCGCGCCGACATTGACGCGGCCGTAGAGGTCGATCACGTCTTCATTGCGCATCCGGATACATCCCGACGAGACGTTGGTACCGATGGTCCAGGGTTCGTTGGAACCGTGGATGCGATAGAGCGTCGATCCCAGATACATCGCGCGGGCGCCGAGCGGATTTTGCGGGCCGCCTTCCATGTGCCGCGGCAGATCGGGGCGGCGCGCCAGCATTTCCGCCGGCGGCGTCCAATCCGGCCATTCCTTCTTGGCGGAAATCTGCTTGACTCCCGACCAGGTGAAGCCCGGACGGCCGACGCCGATGCCGTAACGCAACGCCTTGCCGTTGCCCTGCACCAGGAACAGGAACTTGTTCGGCGTATCGACCACGATCGTACCGGCGCCTTCCTTGCCGGTATAGTCGACGAGTTGCTTCTCGAATTTCGGATCGAAGGCGGGATGCGCGGGTTCGCCCGGATCCTGGCGCATCGACTGTTGCGGCTCGCCCTGCAGCATCATCGGACGCTGCGATGGATAGGATTGCTGCTGGTAGGATGGCTGCTGCGGATAACCGGGCTGCTGCCGATAGCGATCGCCCTGCGGCGGCGCGTCGCCGAACAGAAACTGGATGAAGCCGCCGCCCATATTGTTCTGGTCGGCCGAAGCCATCCGCACCGGTGCTGCGGGGCGCGGCGCGGGCTGAGCGGCATAGATCACGCTGGGTTCGGGAAGCGCCGCGGCATTGGTGGCGAGGGCCTGCGCAACGGCCTGATTGAATCCAGCGTCTAGAAAGGACGCGCCGGCGAGCAGCGCAAGATACATTCTGTTGGACATCGACGTACTCTGTACTGTTTCGTCGTGAGAGCGCCGGAGCGGCGCCTTTACACACCACTAACTAAGATCAAAACCGCATCGGTTTGGTAAACGGAATCGGCGTTTCGATTCACCACGTCGTCAATCGCGCGCGGTTTTGCCCGGTAGCGTTTATTTTCAATGAACGCAGCGCACGCATGGTTAACCGCTGGTGTGCGGCGATCGCTATCGGTTTTGATGACGGGTTCCGGCGTGAACTCCGTGTTAAATCGGGTCTGCTTAAAACATCAGGATTGAAGTTCAGGGAAAGTCTCATGCCGGTTCATCGCAGACGTTTTCGTATCGAAGAAGCCTTTGTCGGCGACATGCCGATGTCGATGTCACCGGAGGTGGATAATGGCGAGGTTGGTCCCATGCACAATGAGATCATGAGCGAGTTGCGCGCGATCCGCGCCCAGATGGCGACCCCGGGCCAGAGCGCGGCCAATGGCCCGATCGGCGAAGCGGCGTCGCGCGAGACCGCCGAAGCCCATGCGCTGCTCGAGACCTACCGCGCCCAGATCGAACAGTGCGAGAAGCTCAAGGTCGAACTCGATCTGATCTATGATGCGATCAGCCGCACCAAGCGCGAAATCGCGGTTTTGCACGGCAACAGTTTCAACGGCGAGGAAATGGCCAAGGTCAACGGCGAACTCGGCGCCGTGGTCGGCGGCACCGAAGAAGCCACCCAGCAAATCCTGGAAGCCGCGGAATCGATCGACAACGCGGCCACCGCCTTGAGCCGGGTCACATCGCCGGACCAGCAAAAGCTGCTCAGCGAGGAAATCCAGGAACGCGTCGTTTCGATCTTCGAGGCCTGCAACTTCCAGGACCTGACCGGTCAGCGCATCAAAAAGTGATGACCACGATGAAGTTCATCGAAAACCACATCACCGTCATGATGGACATCTGGGGGTGGCGTCGACGCCATCAAGGCGCACGCGCCGCCGATCGTCGACACCCGCGAGGGCGATGCCCGGCTGCTGAACGGACCGAAGGTAGACGGCGATGTCGGCCACGCCTCGCAGGACGACATCGACGCGCTGTTCGACTAGGTTCTGAATTATTCAGATCGCCGGGCGGCATCGCCCGACGACTGCACAAACCAGATAAAAACGCCGGCCAGAGGCCGGCGTTTTTATTTGCGAGAATGCCTGGGTTCGCTCAAGCGCGGGGACCCAAACTCACTTGCCCGCGCGATTTGGTTAGGCCGCCATACCCCCGAGCCGCCTTGGCGATTGCGCATTCAAACCGAGCAAGGTGATCCGGCGCGATGCTTGGGAGCGTCCATGTCTGGTGCTTCGCTTCTCTGACGACGATTCGGTCTAGACAGCCGTCAGGCCGCCGTCGACCGGAAGGTCGATGCCGGCGACGTAGCTGCTTTGGTCCGAAGCGAGGAAGAGAGCTGCGGAAGCGATCTCTTCGGGACGCGCCAGGCGCGCCAGAGGTGTCATCGCCGTGATCTGCTTTCTAGCTTCGGCGGCGCCTTCCTTGGAGGGGAACTGCTCGTCGAACATCGGCGTGTCGACCGGGCCCGGGCTCAGCACGTTGGTCCTGATCTTCCGATCCTTGAGTTCGCTGGTCCACGTCCGGGCGAACGACCGGAGCGCTGCCTTGGTGGCGCTGTAGGTGCTGCGGCCCGGAAAGCCTTTGTTCTTCCCGGCGGAGGCTACGAGGATGATGGAGGCTCCATCATTCAAGTAGGGCAGAGCCTTTTGAACGGTGAAATAAGTGCCGCGGGCGTTGGTGTTGAAGGTCTTGTCGAAATGCTCGGCCGTCGCGCCGGCGGTCATCGTTTTTTCGACAAAGGCCGCGCTCGCAAAAATCACGTCGATCTTGCCTTTCTTTGCGACGATCTCGTAGAGGCGGTCGAGGTCATCGAGCTTGGAGATGTCGGACTTTACGCCGGTGACGTTCGAGCCGATATCTGCGACGGCCTTGTCGAGTTCGGCCTGCCGGCGACCGGCGATGAACACATAGGCGCCCTCCTCAACGAACCTCTTGGCGGTCGCGAGGCCGGTGCCGCTGCTGCCTCCCGTGACGACGGCGATTTGTTTTTCAACAGAGGCATTTTGCTTCTTTCCGGAACTGTCAATGTTCGAGCCCAGCGGCACTACCGTTGTGAGTATCGACGGGCCCGGTATCGCGGCTTTTGCGCAGTTCCTCCTTTAGTTGTCCCACCTCCTGTTCCAAGCGTTCGATGCGATCGAGAGCGTAGTCAACGCTGCTGTAATCCATCGCTTCTATCCAGGCGAAGACGGCTGCGAGCGCGCGACGAAATTTCCCTTGCTCGGGATCAGATGGTTCGCTGTGTCTGTCATTGGCTCCGCAGATTAAATTTCGACGCGTTCGCGTACCGCTTTCAGAGTTGCGACCACCGCCGTCGACCGGCAGTTCGGCGCCCGTCGTGAAGGTCGCGTCGAACGCGAATTTTGAACTATGTTGTATAGTAATGAGGCACGGAGCTCGCCTGCCGATTCTAGTCACCGCGACCATTTTGCCGCGACGGGCGCTCCTTCAGGACACTGCGCTCAAGGATGCTGGGTAAGACAAGTCGACGCCGGAGACCTCGACGACGGCCTGCCACGCGGCTTCCTGGTTGGCGCGATCGGAGAGGTGTGGCTGGCGCTGCACCTCAATCGGACCTGAGAACTTCCCTTGAGCCGAGGCGAAGAATTGCCCTGAGACGTCGGTTCCGAACGCCGACGCCTGGAGGTATCGACGGGCCGCGGTCTCCGGCGTCTGATTCATGCCGGGAATGAGGTTCACGATTGGGATCATCAGATACTTCAACAAAGGGCCAGCGTTTCGCGCCACCTTGGTGGCGTTCGACGCGCCGGGCGAGACAGCGTACACGGCCATGCCGGAGGGTAGCCGGCGCGCCAGCGCCGCAACCCACCAAGCGACAATGAGCTTCGCGTCGGCATACGCATTGTTGGGCGCGTACTTCACGTTCGGCCCGTTGCGAATCAGGGCTTCGACAGCGGCGGTTCGGTCATCTCGGAAGTATTTGGCCGCGAAGGCGGGCACGTCGGTGTATTTGAACATCGGCACACCCCCTCGGGCAGGCTCCGCGCTGGCGATAACGATCCGCGCGTTGGGGCTCAGTAGGTTGGCGCGAAGCAAGCCGACCGTCAGTTGATGATGGCCGATCAGCGGGGCCTGAGAAGCCTCGATGCCTGCCGCAGTGATCACGCGCGCCTTGCCAGGAACCATCCCTGCATTGAGCAACAGGAATCGATCGGCCGACCTCGCTTGACGACCTCGGCGAGCGCGGACTGAACGCTCAGCGGCTTGTCCAGGTCCATCTCCAACGGCGTGAAAACCTTTCGTTTGGTCTCAGCCGCGAGTTGTGCGGCCGTTTCCCGGATCTGAGCCGCGCCGCGCGCCAGTGATGATGATTTCGCGCCATCCCTCTTCGGCAAATAGGCAAGCTGCCGCATGGCCCAAGCCGGAGGTGGCGCCGGTGACGAGAACGATCGAATGTTCCATAGGCGACTCCGTGATTAGGGGGATGGTCTAGTCGGGAAGCCCGCGAGGCATGGGCCGCCTTGTTATTTTCGAACTGTTCGGTTATATATTCGAGCAAAGGCTGCGCGGTCAAGGAATTTCGAACTAAATGTTTCAAAATACTGAGAGGCCCCGTGGACGCCCGCGTAGCTTCGACGAGAGCGCCGCGCTGGAAAAGGCGACCCGGGTATTCCCGGTCGAAAGGCTACGACGGAGCGACGATCGACGATCTCGTCGCAGGCATGGGTGTGGGACGGCCAAGCCTGTATTCCGTGTTCGGGGACAAACGGACGATATTCTTGCGTGTCCTTCGGGCGTACGCAGAGGCAAAGGGCGCTCGCGCTGCGAAGGCGCTCTTCTCGCCGCCGGCTCTTCGCGACTCGCTCGTCGGCTTCCTGAGGCACGCCGTAGAAAGTGCGACCGAGGAAGGATCCCGCCCCAGGATGTCTTTTGGTTTGCGTCGCGCCCCTCGTGGACGACGCTGAGGTTAGGCAGTTCCTAAAGGACTCCGTCGCTGGCGGCATGGCGCTCGTGGAACGGCGATTCTACGACGGGATCAGCGCGGAGAAATTCCGTCTGATTTTCCTGTAGCGGCGCGCGCGAGCCAAGTGCTTGACCTTGGCCGCGGTCTAACGATGCGCGCGCAGATGGGCACGCCGCGCAAAACGCTCCTCAAAGATGCCGAGGAAGCAGCCGACTTGGTGCTCCTGCCGCGGCGGAGAAATCCAGAACGTTGATGTCAATGACGCGAAATCACGCCCGCGGCGCGCAGCGGACATAGACCATGTTGCCGTAACGGGTCGCCGCATCCTTGTCGGTGAAGCGGGTGATCAGGACGCGTCCGTCAAAGGAGACGATTTCGCGGTCCTGTTCGCCGCCGGCCGGACCGGGCGGACCGATATAGTTCTTGCCGCTCGGGCTGCCCTTGAGGCGCAGTTCCTGCGGCGTCGCCTGGTCGGCCAGATGCATGATCACGCCGCCGGTCGCGCCGGCCCCGATCACATAGGGTTGCTTGCACTGAGCCCGCGCCGCGGCTTCGGTGCGTGCGCGATCATTGGGATTCTGGAACGAAGCCAGGCCCCAGCGGCCGACAATTTCATCGGATCGGATCGTCGCCGGCATCTCGGGACCGGCGCCGGCTCGGGCGCTACCGAAGGCGACGACGAAAAGGATGGCAGGCTCATGCTGCTGCAGGCGCCGAGGAATATCGTCAGCGCCGAGGCAATCCCCAGATTGACAACCGCGCGCGCGCTACGTGACGTGACCATGGCATCCCCCAAACAAATCCCGGCCGCACCCATCCGCAGCCAAGCGTAAAACTCCCGTCGGAGCAATGATCTCCAGCAAATTACGCCGGGGCTCCGATTTAGTTTCCTTAAGCATCCTATATCTGCCTCACCAAGGGCTTAACCTCCCCTTTGCTTGACAGGATCGGCGTCAAGCCATATTCCCGGGCGCACAATTAGCACTCCGAAAGCGCGATTGCTAAGGGTACGAGTGGTTCGGCCCTTGGTGGGATCGAATAGGCCCGTATTCCCGTCCACTTTCGGATGACACACCGGACCTGAACCAGACCTGAAAACCAAGCCTCCAAAAGGAACCGTCATGGCTAAAACCCAATTTCGTCCCCTGCATGACCGTGTCGTGGTCAAACGTATCGACGCCGAGGAAAAGACCAAGGGCGGCATCATCATTCCCGACAGCGCCAAGGAAAAACCCCAGGAGGGTCGGGTTGTCGCAGTCGGCCCCGGCGGCGCGACGAGGCCGGCAAGCTCCTCCCGATCGACATCAAGACCGGCGATCGCGTGCTGTTCGGCAAGTGGTCCGGCACCGAGATCAAGCTCGACGGCGAAGATCTGCTGATCATGAAGGAATCCGATATCATGGGCGTGCTCGCCTGAGACAACTAACAGTCCCGCTGTAGTCGTTGCTCGTCGGCGCAGTTGCTTTCTTCCCTTCTCCCCAACCAACTCGGGTTTACCCGAGTTGGCATACTGAATTTGTCGAAGTCGGATATATCCGACTTCGAGTGGGAGAAGGTGGCGCGCGCAGCGCGCCGGATGAGGGGTCTCCATCCGCGGAGACATACCCCTCACCCGTCACGAACGCACTTCGCGCGTCCGTGCCACCCTCTCCCACAAGGAGAGAGGGGAAGACACCCCGCGACGACGGCCAGCACGCGACAAAAGACCGTATTCCAATCATCCAGGAGTGAATTCACATGGCTGCCAAGGACGTTAAATTTGCCGAGACGCGCGCGATCGCATGCTGCGCGGCGTCGATATTCTCGCCAATGCCGTCAAGGTGACGCTCGGCCCCAAGGGCCCGCAACGTCGTCATCGAAAAAAGCTTTGGCGCGCCCCGCATCACTAAGGACGGCGTCACGGTCGCCAAGGAAATCGAGCTTGAGGACAAGTTCGAGAACATGGGCGCCCAGATGCTGCGCGAAGTCGCCTCCAAGACCAACGACACCGCAGGCGACGGCACCACTACTGCGACCGTGCTGGCGCAGGCGATCGTGCGCGAAGGCGCCAAGTCGGTCGCCGCCGGCATGAACCCGATGGACCTCAAGCGTGGCATCGAGATCGCGGTCGCCGCCGTGATCAAGGACATCGAGAAGCGCGCCAAGCCGGTCGCTTCCTCCTCCGAAGTCGCCCAGGTCGGCACCATCTCCTCGAACGGCGACGCCGCGATCGGCAAGATGATCGCGCAGGCGATGCAGAAGGTCGGCAATGAAGGCGTCATCACCGTCGAGGAAAACAAGTCGCTCGAAACCGAAGTCGACATCGTCGAGGGCATGAAGTTCGACCGCGGCTACCTGTCGCCCTACTTCGTTACCAACGGCGACAAGATGACCGCCGAGCTCGAAGACGTCTATGTGCTGCTGCACGAGAAGAAGCTGTCCGGCCTGCAGGCGATGCTGCCGGTGCTGGAAGCCGTGGTGCAGTCGGGCAAGCCGCTATTGATCATCGCGGAAGACGTCGAAGGCGAGGCGCTGGCCACGCTGGTCGTCAACCGCCTGCGCGGCGGGCTGAAGGTCGCCGCCGTCAAGGCGCCCGGCTTCGGCGATCGCCGCAAGGCGATGCTGGAAGACATCGCGATCCTGACCGGCGGTCAGTTGATCTCCGATGAGCTCGGCATGAAGCTCGAAAGCGTCACGGTCAACATGCTCGGCCGCGCCCGCAAGGTGGTGATCGACAAGGAAAACACCACGATCGTCAGCGGCGCCGGCAAGAAAAAGGACATCGACGCCCGCGTCGGCCAGATCAAGGCGCAGATCGAGGAAACCACCTCGGACTACGACCGCGAAAAGCTGCAGGAACGCCTGGCCAAGCTGGCCGGCGGCGTCGCGATCATTCGCGTCGGCGGTGCGACCGAAGTCGAAGTGAAAGAGAAAAAGGACCGCGTTGAAGACGCGCTCAACGCGACCCGTGCGGCGGTTCAGGAAGGCATCGTGCCGGGCGGCGGCGTGGCGCTGCTGCGCGCCAAGAAGGCCGTCGGCCGCATCCACAACGACAACCCCGAAGTGCAGGCCGGCATCAATATCGTGCTCAAGGCGCTGGAAGCACCGATCCGCCAGATCGCGGAGAACGCCGGTGTCGAAGGCTCTATCGTGGTCGGCAAGATTCTCGAGAACAAGTCCGAGACGTTCGGCTTCGATGCCCAGACCGAAGAATATGTCGACATGGTCGCCAAGGGCATTATCGATCCGGCCAAGGTGGTCCGCACCGCGCTGCAGGACGCCTCTTCCGTCGCCGCCCTCCCTGGTGACGACCGAAGCCATGGTCGCCGAAATGCCGAAGGAACCGGCGCCAGCCGCCGGCGGTGGACACGGGCATGCGGCGGCATGGGCTTCTAGAGCCTTACCGGTTCTGATTGAATCAGAACCGGGCTCTAGTCTTTTGTTTTGACGCGTTTTTCTTCACGCGAACCGGTATCCACTTCGCTCGAAAACGCTCTAAGCCCTCTGCCAATCGAAAGATCGACTGCGAAGGCCGCCTCCGGGCGGCCTTCTTTTTGGCGAATTGTGCCGGGGTTTGCTAGTGATGGCGTAGGCTTGCCGATTCTTTCCCGCGAGGAATTTCATATGCGCCCGCTTCTGTTCTGCCTGATCGGACTGATGACGGCCTCGACCGGTCTGGCCTTCGGCCAAATGAAGCTCTCGCCAAAGACTGCGCCCGGCTCCAGTGAGGTCCGCTATTTCACCGCCCTCGACGGATTGATGGACGGCAATGCCGACGTCATCCTCAAGGAAACCCGCCAGGGCCGAACCGTCAGCGCCGCCACGCTCGACGTCTGCTATCCCGTCGCCAAGGGCGCCGATCGCAAGGACCGCTTTGTGGTCAACCTCGCCGTGAACGGCCAGACCCTGACCGGCACCACGCAAAGCCTTGGCGACAAATCGCCGGTCACGGTGAAACTCGTGCGCAAGCCGACCGGCGACAATTTCGAATTCAAGGGCCAGATCAACATCGGCCAGACCGTGACCGAAGTGGCCTCGAGCGACAATACCGACGTCAGTGAGAGGGAATTTCTGGACAATCAGGCCAGCGATGACGGCATCACCGCGTCGCCAAAGGATTTCACCGAAGTGTCGCCGGAATCGGTCGGCGTGCGGCTCAAGCTGGATGCGGCGGTGGATTTCCTGAAAAGTCTGAAGGGACAAAACGTCGAAGTGGCGCTCTCCAGCCTGGCAGTCACCTGCGACGCGATGCGCGCCGGCGAACAGACCATCAATCTCAGCGTCGATCCGGATCGGGCCGCGGCGCTGATCGCAAAATCCAAAGCATTGCCCGGGGTTGTTTCCGTAGGCTGGACCACCGGGGTGGTGGAAATGGAGCGCACCATCCGGTTTGCGGCGGCCGACTGGCGCGATGGCGACAAGCTCAACCGTGACAAGCTCGCCGCGACGATTTCCAACGTGCTGGCCGGAACGCTTTCGGCCAAAGCATCGTCGGCAGTCTGGAATGCCAATAGCGGGAAACTCAAATTAACGTTCAAGCGGCCGAGCCAGATCTTTCCCGCGCTCGAACTCACCGAAATCATCGAGGTGGTCGCCCTGGTGGCGCCGGACAAACCGGGGGCGTCCGACCGGCTGATGCTGTGGATCGGCAATCCGGCGATCTCGACCGCGGACGAGAGCGCCGGCGCCAAACTCAGCCTCGCCGAGGAAACCAGCGGCGAAGAGGAAGGCGAGCAGAAGGCCGACAACGGCACCATCGATGCCCTGGCAAGGGAATTTCGCGGCCAGCGCTGGGACGCGGATAAATCGGCCTGGAAATAGCCGATTTCACGCACGCACATTCCAAGCCAATTTAAACGCGCCTGCTCCATGCAATCGCGCATTTGACATGTCGCGCCATAGCGGCAATGAACGAAGTCTATACGGACAGGGCTTGCGGGATTTCAGGGTTAATGGCGCGCTATGATGTTGTGGTGATCGGCGCCGGCCTTGGAGGCTTGACGGCCGGTGCGATCCTGGCGCGAGCGGGACGCAAGGTTCTGGTGATCGAGCGCAGCAACTCGGTGGGGGGCGCCGCCTCGAGCTACAAATCCGGCGATCTCTTTGTCGAAGGCTCATTGCACGAAACCAGCGATCCGCACGATCCCCGCGATCCCAAGCACAGCGTGCTGACGCGCGCGGGTGTCATCGACGCCGTGAAATGGGTTCCGGCCGGCGCTTTCTACGAAGTGCGCGGCGGCCCGATCGACCCGCCGTTTGTGATGCCGGATAATTTCGACGCGGCGCGGCTGGCGCTGACGACGCGCTTTCCGGAGGCCTGTGCCGGCATTCATCAAATCCTCGGAGAGATGGAGCGCATCGCATCCACGCTGGGCACGCTGTCGCAGGGCCGCGAGGCTTTCAAAAATCCGCGCGAGGCGCTGGCCGCGCTGTTGAAGTTCGCGCCTGCCCTTACAGACTGGCGGTTGTCGCTGTCGCAAAAACTCACAAAAGTTTTTGGCGACAATGAAGCCGTCAAATGCGCGCTGGCCGCTAATCTTTCCTACTATCACGACGACCCATCATCGTTGTGGTGGATCTATTTTGCGATGGCGCAGGGAAGCTATCTCCAAAGCGGCGGCCGTTACGTGCAGGGCGGATCGCAGCGGCTCTCGAGCGCGCTGGCCCGTTCCGTCAGGACCGCGGGCGGCGACGTGCTGGTCCGCCGGGTCGCGAGCCATATCGCGCTGGACCAACAAGGCCGCGCCGGCACCGTCACCCATACCGCGCGCGACGGCAGCGATCCGCAGATCGTCGAAGGCCTGCGGATCATCAGCAATGCGGCGCCGTCGTCGCTTGCGGCGTTGATGCCGGCGGTGGCCGCAGAGAAATTGACCAAAGGCTACGCGCAGCGGACACCATCGATTTCGCTGTTCGCGCTCACGCTTGGCCTGTCGAAGCCGCCGCGCGAATTCGGCATATCCGCCTACTCCACGCAATTACTGCCGCGCGAGATGGAGCGGCTGTCGGATTATGCGCTGGGCGCCGCACTGATGGCGGACGAACCCAGCGAGCGCATGCCGCCGCTGTCGATCGTCGATTATGCCCGCGATCGATTCCGGCATTCCGGCACCGCCCCATGTGCTGCTGATCTGCGGACCCGATTTGCTGTCGAACTGGGACAGTTCCGACCCCGAAGCCTATCGCAGCAAGCGCGGACGATGGCAGGACGCCATCGTCAATTATCTCAATTCGATCTATCCCGGATTGGCGCAAGCCGTGGTGGCATCGTCGTTCAATACCGCGTTGTCGGTGCGGCAATATCTCAATGCGCCCGGCGGCGCCGTCTACGGCTTCGCGCCGACACCGCCGCGTACGTTCAGGAGCGCCCCGGCCGGTTCACCGCGCACCGCGGTACCCGGCCTATATCTGTCCTCGGCCTATGCGGGCTTTGGCGGCTACACCGGCGTGGTGCAAGCCGCCGGCGCCTGCGCGGACATGATCCTGCGCGAGGGCTAGCGCCATCAACGCCAATGAACCAATTGCTGTGGCAGCACACCAAAGGGTAATGGCATAATCATATTCTGATCGGTGCCGCTAAAATGAACGCTTGCGGGAACTCATGCCGATGAGAATATCGAAACTGCTGTGCATCGCCACCATTTTTGCTGGATTGGTGATGATCGGAGCCACGACACGCGATGCCGCAGCGGAGTCAGCTGCCGTAACCAACTATAAGCAAGCGGTCGCAAAGCGCGTCGAGGCGTGGAGCGCGCGGATGAACAAGTTGAATGACGATCTGACCAAGTTCAAGGCCGAATTGGGGATGCTCAGTGGTCCAGGTCCCGGTCTCCCGACCACCGAGACGAAAGGTTCGACCCAGGCGGTGAAGGACAAGATCGCAGGCATTCAGGACACGATGAAATTCGAGACCAACACGCTGGTAACCGATATCGGATTGATGACCGTTGCGCCGCCGGACAAAAGCGAGGCTATTCCTCTGCCTGGTTTCATCAAGGAGCTCGTCAAAGCGAAGGGAATTCCCCTCGCGAAGAACGTTTCGTTTATCCCCAATATTAACTGGAACTTCAAGGCAGGAACGCTTGGTTCAGCCAGCGGAACTATCAATATCACGTTCCCCTGATAATGCGCGACGCGCCCCGCCTTGAGCGTCATTCTTTCGAGCGACACATTATTGCCACCGCAACATTTTCCTGGCTGTTGCCGCTTGTTTCGCGAAGGCAAATGAACCTTTTGATCCAGCTTGATCACAAAGAAATCGACGGCTCGTGATGTGAGACCCCGTCGAGCGCTGCTGTGTTAGCGCGGAGGAGCAGCCGCTTCATTTTTCTCCACAAACATTGGAGGCGTTTATCCATGAAAGGAAAATTGCTTACCGCAGTTGCGCTGACCATAGCCATGCTGCAGTTGTCGCCAGCTAGCGCGAACGTCGATGCGTCCCAGAGATGGACGACAAATGCCACTGTCGACACGCCGAAAACGGCCAAGGCGCCCGGGTGGCAAAGTATTGCCTGGGATAACCACATCGCATCTGATCATAAAGAAAAGGAACTCTGCGGGCCGATGTCTTGCGGGAAGACGGCCTGCTTTGATGCCAAGAACAAACCTTGGGTGTGCAAAACGGACACGGGCAAAGCCGCAGATTGCTACTGGCACTCCAGCGGACTTTGCCTCAACAAATACAAGGGAAAAGACTTGAAGGCAGGTGACGACGTAACCGGAAAATTCCCACCAGGCGAATAGGTGTCTGCACAGGCGCAGACAAAGGCAGCGAAATGGGCCCGCGTCTCATTGCTTCAAGCCGGAACGGCGACCCGTTTAAGGGCTGCGAGCAACTCTTTCGCCAGAGGCTCCGCTGAGGCGGGGTTCTGGCCGGTGATGAGGCGGCCATCAACGACGACGTGAGGTTGCCAGTTGGATGTAGACGAGTATTCGGCACCTTCTGCCCTTAGCGCATCTTCGAGTTCGTAGGGCACGTCATCGCGGGCGTAGTCGTACTCTTCTTTTTGGAGAACGATGTGAGCTTCTTGCCGCGCACGAATGGCGTACCATCACCGAGGTTCACCCCGAGGAGCGAGCACGGACCGTGACAAACTGCCGTCCAAACTGCCGTCACGATCTTGCCCGTACTCCAGGCACGCACAATTGCCTTTTGGACGTCCCGCATTGCGTTGGATGTCGACCATAGGCCCGAGGCCGCCGGGGCACGAGGATAGCGTCGTAGTCCGCGGCATCGACTTCTGACAGCTTGCGGCTGTGATTCAGCCGGCGAAAACCCTTACTCTCGAAAAATTCTTTCTGGGCGAGGTCTTTCTCGTCATACGCGTCGTACGGCGTCCATCCACCGGCAGGTGACGCGAACTCCACCGCGATTCCCGCTCCATCCAGCACGCCGAAAGGATGAGCGACCTCCGCGAAAAAGAAGCGGTTTTCCGGCTGTGCGGACCGATCACGGCTGCGTTGGTGACGATGAAGAGGACAATGTGGGGTCACGTATTTCTCCTCGGCATTCTGATCTCGCTGCGCCTTAACACCGTCAAAACCTCACCGGCCGACGATAGCATGTCTCCGGCCGCGCAATCGAATCAAGGTATCTGCGACCCAATGCCGCTTCGCAGCGCTACTTCTGTTGAGGGGCATGAGCATCGCATGGCCCAAATGCTGAGCTGTTTACCCTGCCCGCATTGAACCTGTCCGGCCTCCAGACGCACAAAACGCACGTATATCCCTTGAGAATCCTGAGGAAGGCGTGCGTGATGAAGGCCCTGAAATGCAACGATCCGTATTGCGGTCACTGCACTCGCTTTGAGCCTGTCGCTCGGCGCGCCATCCTGGGCGGCAGAGGATGAGGCCGGCACGCTCAGCTTGCAGATGAAAGAACTTTATCGGGCCGGGAAGTACATGGAAGCATTGCCATTGGCTCAGAAGTCCCTCGCCCTTCGCGAGAAGGAGTTCGGTCCCGATGACGCCGATGTCGCGATGACGCTGAATGACCCTCGGCACGATCCACTACAATCTGGGCCAATACGCCGTTGCCGAGCTATTGTACAAGCGCTCGCTGGCCATCAGGGAGAAGACGCTCGGTCCGGATACCGCGGAAGTCGCGGCCGTGCTGAACAATCTGGGCGAACTCTACCGCGCGGAAGAGCGTTACGCGGAAGCCGAGCCGCTTCTCAAGCGCTCGATCGCCATTCAGGATAAAAAACGCTCGGCCCCGACGACCCGTCTATCGTGCTGGCCGTTGAGCAACCTCGCCGCCGTCTACAGCAACAAGGGCCGGTACGAGCAGGCCGAGCCGCTTTTCAAGCGGGCGCTGGCCGTCCTCGAGAAAGGCGCACGGTCCCGATGATCCCGAAGCCACGGTGATCATGAACAACCTGGCCCGATGCCTACATCAACCGGCATCGTTACGCCGAGGCCGAGCGGCTGCTCAAGCGATCGATCGTGGTGACCGAGAAGGCGTTCGGACCCGACCATCCCGACGTCGCGCAGGCGCAAAACAATTTAGCCGCGCTTTACGCGCGTCAAGGGCGCAACGCCGACGCCGAGCGGCTTTTCAAACAATCGGTGGCCACCTTCGAGAAGACGCTCGGTCCTGATCATCCGGATCTCGCGGATATTCTGGACAACCTGGCCGGTCTCTACAGGGATCAGGGGTCGCTATGCCGATGCCCGCACAAATCCTCAAGCGCTCGATGGCTATTCGAGGGAAAACTGACCGGCTCTGAATAATCTGGAAGTAGCGACGGCTTGAGCGCGAGCGAGCCGGCAGCTTCGTCCTGTCGCCATCAGTCCACGCAACCGCCAATCGAAGTTTTTCAGCTGTAGCCGTTGGCCCGGAGGAAGCCACGACTCCGACCAACCGCGAGGGCTTGATATTAGATCATGCTGGGCTAACGTAGTGCCCGCAGCTAAAAGCATCTGCTAGCGTCACGTCAAAAAAAGCCGACACCAGATCGGAATTGCGGGAGGATGACGATGAAGGAGCTCGTTAGGCAATACCTCAACAATGGCATTTCACGGCGCAGTTTGATGCGCGGCCTCGGGGCTGCCGGACTGACTGCCGCTGCGGCCAAGACAATCGTCGAGTCGTTATCTCCGGGACCCGCGATGGCTCAACCAGCCAGCGGCGGCGGGTCCGCCAGGTGACCGGCACCGGCGGCAAGCTCTATATCGAGCAACTCAAGGCCGCCGGCACGGAATTCATCTTTTTCAATCCATCGACGGGCGACGCGCCGATCTATGATGCGCTGGTCGATCTGCCTGAAATCCAGCTCATCAAGGGCGTCCATGAAGGCGCTTGTGTTGCCATGGCCGACGGCTACGCCCGCGTCTCCGGCAAGATCGGCGTGGCCCAGATCGCCAATGTCGGCCTGCCCAGCGGCATGACCCAGTTGGTCAACAGCTGGAAAGACCATATCCCCGTGCTGCTCACCGTCGCGGCGTTCAGCACTGAAAGCACCGGGCGCGACTATCCGCAGGACTACGACCATCAGGAGCCGATGGTCACGCCGATCACCAATCGTTCTGGGTGGCCGAGAGCGCGGCCGGGATCGCCGACGTGACCCGGCGCGTGATCAAGTTCGGCAACACCCCGCCGACCGGTCCGGTGTTTCTTCTCGATCCCCGACGATCTGCTGCGGGCCACCGTCACCGCCGATGTTTACGACGGCCGCCTGTTCAACGTGGCGATGAAGATCCGTCCCGACCGCGACGATGTCGAGGCGATCGCCAAGCAACTGATCGAGGCGCGCAACCCGCTGATCACAGCGGGGGGATGAAGTCACGTCGTGCCAGGCGGAAGCCGAAGTGGTCGAATCTCGCCTATTTGCTGGGAATTCCGGTGACGACCATCGGCGGCTCGCTCGGCAACTGGTCCAAACCCTATCCGACCCGCGACCCGCAATTCGTCGGCTATTTCGTCCCCGGCGGGCACTTCTCCAGCCCCGTCGACGTTCACTTCAACATCGGCAGTCAGGTCGGCGAACAGCGCATGCCGAACGCCGTCACCATTTCCATGCGAAACGACCCGACCGGGCTGGCGCGTTCTTGGGCCGATCGACATGCCGATCGTCGCGCACATCAAGCTCGGCTTGCCGACATCATCGCGGCCGTCAAAAGCATGGCCTCCCGCCGAGCGCCTGAAGCAGATCGCCGATGCCCGCTCCGCCCGCACCCCGCGCCTACACTGCAGGTACCGCCAGGATGCGCGACGAGATCGTCAAGAATGTCGACAACAACTCGTCCATCACCATGGAGCGCCTGGGCATCGAGCTCGAAAACTTCCTCGACAAGGAGACCATCTTCGTCACCGATTGCGAGTCGGGCCGCATCATGGATTCCGTGATGAATTTTGGCGGCACGTACAAGGCTTTCTACATCCACCACGGCCAATATCCTCGGCTGGGCGCAGGCCGCCGCCATGGGCGCGCAACTCGCCCGGCCCAATCGCCCGGTGGTCTCCGCGATGGGCGACGGCAGCGCGATGTTCGGCGGCCCGCAACCGCTGTGGAGCCAGGCGCGCTACAAGGCGCCGATCACCAATCCTTGTCGTCAACAACCGCAGCTACAACAACGAGCGCCACCGGATCTGGAGTTTTACCGGGCCGCAGCAGTTCAATTCCGGCAAGGATATGACCTGCTACAATGGCCAGTCCCGATGTGGATTTCGCCAAAATCCGCCGCCGCCTATGGCGTCCGAGGGCGAGACGGTAACCGACCCCGCCAAAATTCCAGGAGCAATTAGCCCGGGCCAAGCGCGCCAACATCGAGGGCCGGCCCTATCTGCTCGATATCATCGTCCGACCGCGCCGGCGTCGGCGCCGCCTCGGAATGGTACCCGCCCCTATTCGATCGCCGCCAAACGCACGCGGAAGGCCTGATTCATGCGAAGCTTCATTCTTGCGGCCGCAAGTATCCTGACAAGCATCTCGCTTCTGGGCTTTACCGCGCAGGCGCAACAGTCGAATCCATTCCCCGGCTGGCGCAGGCCGCGACACCATCGCTGTCGCCTGTACCCAGTGCCATCGGGCGGGGCCGATCACGCAATTGCGCATGAGCGAGGGCCGGCTGGCGCCGGCAGGTCTACAACATGATGTTGCGCGGCGCGCAGATAAAGCCGGACGAGATCGACGATGTCGTCAAATATCTCGCCACCAATTTCGGACCCGGTGCGCCGATCCCCGGCCCGGCGCCTACGCCGGTTAAATTGCCTGACGGCGCCGGCGCGGGACCTTGTCACCGGCGCCTGCGGTATCTGTCACGGCGTCGACCGCGTAGGTCGCCGTCGCGCGTCCCGGTCAGCAGTGGGAAGCGATCGTGCAGCGCATGGTGCGATCGGCGCGCCAATCGATGCCGGCCAGACCGGGGCAGATCATCTCCTACCTGAAAGCGAATTACGGCGCCGCTCCGTCCAAAGCGCCGTAGAAAGGTCGGCTCCGGCGATCTCAGTTGGTATTGATCCCGGAAATCGCAGCGGCCGGGCGCCGATGAACGAAACCAGATCGCCCTGCCGCTTCCAGGGTCGCGGCCTCGCCGAGGGCTGCGACCAGATCATCGTCGGCCTGCGCCCTTGGCCGGCGGGCAGGAGCGATCCTGCATTGGCCCCGGAACAAATATCACGGTGTTAGCCGGCGACCGAAAACTGGCCCTTGCCGGACTTGCACCAACAGGTCGAGCGTCGCCTCGCCATTGTCGCCGATTTCCAGCGTCGGTATCCGCTTCGATCCGGGCTGCGGGGCGGCCTCCAATTCGCATCTCGAAGCCGAACGGGAACTCTTCCTGGGCATGCGCCGGCATCGCCGGCAAAACAACCATCAGCACGGCCAACGCCGCCGCGGCAATGCTTCAAAGATCCTGTCACTTGAATGCATTTAGTTCCTCGTAGTTCCTCGCAACATCCGAGCTTTCAACAGCCCGCGCTGTTTAATCGGCAAGCGTGACCTTGACCAGATCGGCCGCCGCAAAAATGGCGGCCGAAAGCAAATCCCCGCGAACTGACGCCCGCAGGGATCTGTATCGATGGAGCCGGAACCGGCGATTTACTTCAGGACCATCAACGTGAACGGTATTAGACATAGGCCCTGCAGCATCACGAACAGGCCGACCAGACAGGCCAGCGCGATCGAGTGCTTGAACACGAAGCGCTGAATGGGGGCCCTCATGTCCGTACCAGTTGGTCGCGGTGGAGGCGACGACGATCGACTGCGCGTCGATCCATCTTTGCCCATCACGCCGCCACGACGAGGTTCGCAGCGCCCCATCAGGATCGGCGACAGACCCAGTTGCTCCGAGGTGAATCTTCTGCAGATTGCCGAACAGCACGTTGGAGGCCGTGTCCGATCCCGTCAGCGCGGACACCGAGCCAACCGAGCAGCGTGCCGAAGAAGGGATAGAGCACCCCGGTCGCGGCGAAAGCCAGACCGAGTGTCGCGTCAACGCCGGACAGACGCGTCAATGTCCCGATCGCCAGCATCGCCGAAATCGTGATCAGCGAGACCGCACAGATCTTGAGGGTGCGGCCATACTCGGCGATCATCTTCGCGGGCGAGAAGCCCATCAACAGACCGGAAACGATGGCCGCGACCAAGAGGCCCGTTCCGGTGAACGACAAATAGGTGAACCCGAACACCGCGCCTTGCGGCGTCGGCTTCGCCGCCACCGGCGCCACCGCGTTGATCATCTTGTCGAGTTCGGGAACCGGATAGTTCCAGGTGAAGATCGAGTTCGCCCAGAGCTTGAACGCGTTGTTGCCCCAGATCAGCATCACGATACAGACGATGATCCATGGCAGCAGCGAACCCCAGAGCTGCACCTGCGTCAGCGGCGTCTTGTCCAGCGGCTTTACCGGCGCCATGGTCGCGACCGACTCGTCCTTGCCGCGCAGCACCGGCGACAGCCAGAGCTTTTTCGGTTGCCATACTTTCAGGAACAGGATCAGCCCGCCCATCGAGATCAGCGACGCGCCGATATCGACGATCCAGGGATTCATGTAGTTGGAAATCAGGAACTGCGGCACGGCGAAGGTCACGCCGGTGACCAGGATCGCCGGCCAGACCATCCTTCATGCCTTTCCAGCCCGCGAAGGCCCACACCACCCAGAACGGCACCATCAACGAGAAGATCGGCAACTGACGCCCGACCATCGCGCCTAGAAGATAAGGATCGAGACCGGTCACCGACGCAAGGCCCTGGATCGGCGTGCCCAGCGCGCCGAAGGCGACCGGCGCGGTATTGGCGATCAGCGACAGGCCGGATGCGGCGAGCGGCGAGAAACCTAGACCGATCAGCACCCGCGCCGGTCACGGCAACGGGCGTACCAAATCCGGACGCACCTTCAAAAAAGGCGCCGAATGAAAACGCGATCAGCAGCAATTGCAGCCGCCGGTCTTCCGTCACGCCACCGATGGCACGCTGTAGCAATTCGAAGCGCCCGGTCGCGACCGTGATCCGATAGAGAAAGATGACGTTCAACACGATCCAGCCGATCGGGAAGAAGCCGGATACGACGCCGAGCAACGAGGCGCGAATCGACATGCCCGCCGGCATCGTGAATACGAAGATCGTAATGATGTTGGCAATGACGAGGGCGATGATGGCGGCGATGTGTGCCTTGACCTTGCCGCTCGCGATCAAGATCAGCAACGTAACGACCGGTATCGCCGCAGCGATGGTCGACAGCGCCGCATTGCCAAAAGGATTATAGACCTGATTCCACATTATAATTCTCCCCCCCACGCGTTTTTTCGGCGCCCCGACCCGCATGGGCGGTCAGGTGCGCTGGCACGATTGCGGGGGGCTTTAGCAAAGCGTGAAATCGAACGCGAATTTGGTCCCACCAAATTCGCTCACAAACTCGCGAAGCTTTGAAGGCCCCCGCCCCTCGCCATTGTTACCATGCTAGGATTGACTCGGAGGCTTGGACAAGCCAACGCAGACCATGGCAGTTACAACTTTAGTCTAGAACACCCGGAAGGCCCAATTCTTCCGTCTTCTCTCCCGTTTTTTCAGGCACCTGACCGTCCTCCCGGAGATCTCGATCTGTGAACAACATCCGCTCGACGCTCGGCAACCGTATGGCGGATTGCTGTCCCCTATTTCCGTTCCGAAGACAAGTTCGCCGGCCGCCTGCTGCTCGCGGCGGTGATCGCGATCCAGCTTGCGCTGGTTTTGATCGACGTGCTGCTGAACCAGTGGAACAACCGTTTCTATAATGCACTGCAAGAAAAGAACTGGAACGGCTTCGTCAGCGAAATCGGCTTCTTTTGCGTTTTGGCGACGTTGTATATCGCGCTCTCGGTCTATCAGCTTTATCTCAACCAATGGCTCCAGATTCGCTGGCGGCAGTGGATGACCGGCCATTATCTCGGCGAGTGGCTGCGCGGCGCCAATCACTATCGCATGCAGCTCAAGGGCGATGCCGCCGACAATCCGGACCAGCGCATCGCCGAGGACGTCAAGTCGTTCGTCGACCAGACGCTGAGCATTGGTGTCGGCCTGCTGAGCGCGATCGTCTCGCTGGCATCGTTTGTCGTGATCCTGTGGGGCCTGTCGGCGGATTCTCCGCTGCACATCTTCGGCCGCGAATTCATGATTCCGGGCTATCTGGTCTGGGGTGCGCTGATCTACGCGATCTTCGGCACCGCGCTGACGCAGTGGATCGGTTCGCCGCTGGTCAATCTTGATTTCCAGCAGCAACGCTATGAGGCCGATTTCCGCTTCGACCTGGTGCGGTGTGCGCGAAAACTCCGAACAGATCGCGCTATTGCAGGGCGAAGGCGCCGAACAAGGCCGGCTTCTGGAGCGCTTCGGGCCGCGTCGTCGCGAACTGGTACGCCATCATGCAGCGGACCAAACGAGTGACCGCGTTTACCTCAAGCTACTCGCAAGCTGCGGTGGTCTTCCCCTACGTTCTGGTGGCGCCGGCCTATTTTGCCGACAAGATCCAGCTCGGCGGCATGATGCAGACCGCCTCCGCCTTCTCCAGCGTGCAGGGCGCGCTGTCGATTTTTGTTTCAGCCTACCGGACATTGGCCGATTGGCGCGCCGTGGTCGCGCGTCTCGACGGGTTCGAGGCCGCGATTGCCGGCGCTGCGGCGTTGAAGACAGCCCCGTCCTCGATCAGTGTCGTCGCGTCGTCCGACGGCGGTGAAATCGATCTGAAGCAGCTGCTCGTCAGCCTGCCGAACGGAAAGCCGCTGATATCAACCGATGACTTTCGCCTTCGCGGCAATGAGCGCATGCTGGTCACTGGCCCGTCTGGCGCCGGCAAATCGACCTTGTTCCGTGCCATCGCCGGTGTCTGGCCGTTCGGGTCGGGCTCGATTGCGATCCCGGCCAACGCCTCGCGCTGATGATGCTGCCACAGCGGCCGTATTTTCCGGTCGGCTCGCTGAAAGCGGCGATCGCCTATCCATCGGAACCCGGCGCCTACAATTCGGAACTGATCGCAGATGTTCTGACCTCGGTGGGCCTGCCTCAGTTCGCCTCAAAGCTGGAGGAGGAAGCGCACTGGAACCGAATGCTCTCGCTCGGCGAACAGCAACGCATGGGGCTCGCGCGGGCGCTGTTACAGGCGCCGCAATATCTGTTCCTGGATGAGGCGACCGCATCGCTCGACGAACCCTCCGAGGCCGAGCTCTATCGCCTGATCGAAGCGAAGCTGCCGGACACGACGGTGGTCTCGATTGGGCCATCGCAGCACGCTGGAAGCCTTCCACCAGCGCAACGTCGTGCTGACCCCCGAAGGCGATCGGTACACGCTGCAAGACCGCGTCGGGACCGGCAAGCCGTCATAACCTTCGTGCTTCTATAGCCACCGCTGTGGCCATGGCCGGCGGCGGAGCCAGCGCTGCCAGACACAGGCAAACGCCGTCAGCAGCACCGCGCCGGCCAGCACCGGCGCCAACAGAAATGACCAAGGCAGATTGTTGGCGACCACCAGCAGCGGATTGATTCCTGCCGGCGGGTGGAACGTGCCGGTGGCGACCATCGCCACGACCGCCAGTCCGACCGCGACCGCGGCAGCCCAGCCATGGGGGTCCGGTCAGCCGAAGCACGGCGAACCCGACCAGCGTCGCGACGACATGTCCGCCGATCAGGGCGCGCGGCTGTGCCGGCTCGGCGTCCGGCGATCCGATCACCAGCACGATCGGACGTCGCGAACGGTATGAAGACCAGCGGATAGTGGGCGACCCATGAGAACCATTCCATGCCGCCAATTGCCAGCGCCGCACCCAGGCCCGCGAGAGCCCCCTCTACGAGGCCGCGAGGCCCGACGCGGCGGTATGCATTCCTCGCCACCCCCTCGCCAGTCAGACATTTGGTTCCCCGAAAAACAAAAGAGCGGCAGATTACGCTGCCGCCTCTTTCTACAGTCAGGTGAGAATAATTACTTCAGATTGGTCATCGCGGTCAGGTCGGCCGAGAGCTTGACGATACCGGCCGCGCCGCACCAGTTCGAACCCGTGCCGCCGGGATTGATCGGGGTGACATTGGTGTTTCCGGAAGCATTGAAGGCACTGGTAAAGGCGCTGCAATTACCCTTCGACAGGTCGGTGTCGGAGTAGCGGATATCGAGCGTGAACACCTTGTAGGTGAAGCCGATGCCGATGTTCCAGGTATCGTAGCTGGCGTAGGGAATGCCGGCAGCAAAGTTGCCGAGCGCGCTGACGACACCGTAGAACGCGCTGGAAGTCCCGAGCCACTGCCGGCCGAATTCGCCGGACACATACATGCCGAAGCCGCTGGTGCCGAAGGCGGTGCTGGGCGCGGTGTGTACTTGCCGGTGATCGAGGCGTAATCGCCCCAGGCGCCGGAGTTCAGGAAAATTCGGCGAGTAGTATTCGGTGACGCCAAACTGCCAGTTGTCGTTGATGGTATAGTTACCCTTGCCGTAGACTTCGAAGAAGCTGACGTCCTTCTTCATCACGTTGCCGTTGGCAAGGAAGATCGTGCTGGTGGAGACCGCGCAGACGCCGCCGCCGGGGACGCCGCCGGTGAGGACGTTGTCGGCGCAGCTTCCGCCCGGATAGAGGTAACCCCAGACACCGATGTCGAGCGCGAAAGCCCCGAAGGTCGGGCGAATACCGCCGTAAATGTCAATTTCGGCGGCTGCCCGGTTGGCAAAGGAGATGCTCTCGCCGGAAGGTACCGATATAGAGCTGCAGATCCTTGTTCACATTGTAGCGCGGCTCGAAATAGGCCGCGACCGAGGGCTGTGGTTGGACTGGGTGACGCCGCGGAAAATATAGTCGTTCATGACGGCGCCACCGAACGCGATATCCCAGGGATCAAACGGCGCCGGCGGCGGCGCCTTGACGGCCTTCAGGGGCATATCCGCCGCGAAAGCCGACCCGGCCATCGCGAGCAACGCTGCTACCAAAATCGATTTTTTTTCATGAAGTCCCCACCACTGTGCCAGATCAGTCCGACACCCTCCCAAAACCTGTGAGGAAAGCCGGTAACGAAGACGTGTAAGCTTGCTGTAAGTTTGCTGTAAGCTTCTGCCAATTTGGTCTGGTTAGACCCTAGCTGGAAGCAAAAAAGATAATCATCTGCTGACTTTTTAATCTTTATCGGCGCGACACCGAATGTTGTGGGCGAGTGTGTCATTGCGACAACAACTTTTAGGGAACTCAGCCCCGTCAGGACAACTTCTCGTCCTGTATCGGGGCCGATAGCCCGGTCTGCGGGAGGCCGCAGCGAATCAGTGGCTCTTGTCAGTAGCGCTTGAACCCTGCGGTCCCACCCGGATGGCACCGCGAGTTCAAGCGCTGCGGCCTCTGGTGTGACTAGATTAATTTCGGACAGATTAGCTGTTGCTTTCCTCACCGCCGAACGACGGCGGACTGCCCAAATGCTCGGGCGTGTGGCTCGGTGAAGGTGTAGCCCAACTGTGCTCCGGCTCGGGAGCCGGTGTCGGCGCAGGCGCGGGCTTCGGCTTTGATGCTGCCGCAGGCTTGGGTGCTGCCGCAGGCTTGGGTGCCGCCGCAGCTTGGGTGCCGCCTTCTTCGCAGGAGCCCTCTTGGCGCTGGCCTTCTTGGCGGATTTCTTCGGCGCGGCTGCTTTCTTTGCAGATTTCTTGGCAGATTTTTTCGCCGACTTCTTTGCCGACTTCTTGGCTTTCTTCGCCGACTTCTTGGCCGACTTCTTCGAAGATTTTTTGGCGGATTTTTTCTTCGCCGTCAGAAGCTTTTTGCTCTTCTTAGCTTTCTTGCCTTTTTCTTTTTGCCTTTAGCCATCGTGATCCTCCTGTTGCCGCCGATCAATGTCTATCGGGCCTTTAAAATATTCCGCTTCCAGGCTGCCTACTTAAAGTCATCGCCTCGAAGACGGGGCCAATCGATCAGTTCAATCCTGGCCGGGGACCGCCCGTCGCCCAATCGAGAAGCTCAACTGTGTGAACCACGGGGACTGACGTACCACTGGCAATCTGCACCATGCATCCAATATTGCCCGCAGCAATCATGTCCGGCTTGACCATCGCAATATTGGCGACCTTTCGATCGCGCAATTTGTTCGCAATGTCAGGCTGGAGGATGTTGTACGTACCCGCCGAACCGCAACACAAATGGCTCTCGGGGACATCTTTCACCACGAATCCGTTCTTGGAAAGCAATTCTTTCGGAGCCTGCGTGATTTTCTGTCGTGCTGCAGCGAACAAGCCGAGTGATAGGCGACGACAATGTCGCCGTGTGGCAGGCTCGGCTGCAGATCGATGCCGCCGAGATATTCGGAGATATCCTTTGCCAGCGCTGAACCCTGGCCGCGGCGGCGGCGAAATCGCGGTCCTCGCGCAGCATGAATCCGTAGTCCTTGATCACGGTGCCGCAGCCGATGTCGTCATCAGGATGGCGTCGAGGCCACCTCGTTTCTCCTCCGCGGTCCAGACGGTGATGTTGGCGCGCGCCCGCGCCAGCGCATCGCCGTCGCGGCCGAGATGATGGGTCAACGCACCGCAACATTGCTCGTCCTTGACCAGCACCACCTCGATGCCGTGACGGGTCAGGAGGTTGATCGCGGCCTGATTGATCCGCGGCGCCAGCACCTGCTGGGCACAGCCCTGCAACAGGGCGACGCGTCCCCGCCTGGTGCCCTGCGCGGGAAAGACGCTGCCCCCGGCCGCTCCGCGCGGCGGCAGGCTGCCCGCGCCAATGCCAGCATTGCCTTGAGACGTCTGAATAAGGTCGGCGTGGCCGGGGCCGCGCTGGGTGTCGGCAGCAACGCGGCCAGCGGCCGGCCCAATCGCGCCAGGATCATGCCGGCGCGGAACCATTCCGGCCGCGGCAGCACCCAGGCGAGCACCGCCCGCAACAGCCGCTCGGGCAGCGGCGCGGTATAGTCCTGTTCGATCTTGACCCGCGCCTGATCGACCAGATGCATGTAATTGACGCCCGACGGACAGGTGGTCATGCAGGCGAGGCAGGAAAGGCAGCGGTCGATATGCTTGACCACTTCCTGCGTCGGCGGCCTGTTCTTTTCCAGCATCTCCTTGATGAGGTAGATGCGACCGCGCGGACTATCGAGTTCGTCGCCGAGCAGCACATAGGTCGGACAGGTCGCGGTGCAAAATCCGCAATGCACGCAGGCGCGCAGGATCTTGTCGGCCTCCGCAATATCGGGATCGGCCAATTGGGCGAGGCTGAATTCGGTTTTCATGTCGCGGTTTCCCGTCTCATCCGGCCGCGATTGAGGATGTTTTTCGGATCGAAGCTGTGGCGGACGCGC
The DNA here is from genome assembly GCA_037201505.1 of Bradyrhizobium sp. Classification (GTDB taxonomy): domain Bacteria; phylum Pseudomonadota; class Alphaproteobacteria; order Rhizobiales; family Xanthobacteraceae; genus Bradyrhizobium. The sequence goes on along the minus strand of JBBCHO010000002.1, from coordinate 319,026 downwards.
TCGCCTAACGCGGCGAGGCCGTCCTTCTGGGGGTGGAACACATCGATGGTGCGCCGCATCTCATCGGTCCCGCGCAGCAACATGGCGTGGCCGCCGGCGGCATCGATGCGGGAGCGCACCAGCCCGGCCTGCGCATCCGGTTTCGGAGGCAGCGCCGCCCAGATCAGGCCGCCGCCCCAATCGTAGATCACGTCGCCGCCGGTCTCGCGCGCCAGCGCCTGACCCAATGCGCCGCGGAGGCTGGCGGACAGACGATCCGCCACACCGGCCACGCGCCCAGCGCGCCATTGGCCGCAAAGGGCTGGACGTCTCGAACCGAACTCCAGATCGCCGCGGAGGCCGCATCTTCGACAATCTCCGCGATCCCAAACGACGCGAGGGCCTGACTGAGCGACGTGGCGCGATGGGCAACGGAGGCCGTAATGCCTTCCAGCCGCACCAAGGTAACGGCCTCGCCGGCGGAGGCGAGATCGCCCAATTGACCATGAAGCCCTGTCACCGATCCCCGCAACGCCGAACCCGGCACATGCGCCGCGCCGGAAACATCGAACGGCGAACCCAAGGCCACCGTCATGGCCTTGTTGGCGGTGACGTCATCGAGGCCGCGCAGCACCAGTGTGCGTTCGCTTTCGGGCCTCGGCATCACCTTCAACGTGACTTCCGTCATCACCGCCAGCGTGCCCCAGGATCCCGCCAGCAGCTTGCACAGATCATAACCGGTGACGTTTTTCACCACCCGGCCACCGGCCTTGAAACTGTCGCCGAAACCGGACACGGCATGCGCGCCGAGCAGATGATCGCGGGCGCCCCGGCCTTAATGCGGCGCGGACCGGCGAGACCCGCACTTATCATGCCGCCGATGGTGCCGATGTCAGGCGTGCCCAGCAGCACCGAGGTGTTGACCGGCTCAAAGGCAAATTGCTGATTTTTGGAATCGATCAGCGACAGCACGTCGGCGAGCGGCGCGCCGGCCTCGACCGTGATGATCAGTTCATTCGGCTCATAGGAGGTCACCGCATTGAGCGCCGACAGATCAAGCAGCGCATTGGTCGCCATCGGCTGGCCGATCAGCCGCTTGCTGCCATGCCCGATGATTTCCAGCGGCTGCTCGCTGGCGATCGCCGCGCGCACCGTCTGCTCGACGTCCTTGGCGTCACGTACCTTGAGAGTGTCCACGCGCGCCTGCTCAAAACCGTGGGAGTTCGGGGAAAGCCAGCTTGCCGCCGTGCACATGCACGCGGCCCAGCTCGGCACAGCGATGCAGGGTCGGAAACACCTTGCCGGGATTGAGCAAGCCCTGCGCATCGAACGCGCATTTCAGCCGCTGCTGCTGGTTGAGATCGATCTCGCTGAACATCTCCGGCATCAAATCGCGCTTCTCGATGCCGACGCCATGTTCGCCGGTCAATACGCCGCCGAGTTCGACGCAGCAGCGAAGGATATCGGCGCCGAACGCCTCGGCCTTGTCCATCTCGCCGGGCTTGTTGGCGTCGTACAGGATCAGCGGATGCAGATTGCCGTCGCCGGCGTGAAACACATTGGCGACGCCGAGACCGTATTTTTCCGAGAGATCGCGAATCCGCGCCAAGGCCTGCGGCAGCGCGGCACGCGGGATGGTGCCGTCCATGCAGAGGTAGTCCGGCGAAATCCGCCCGACCGCGGGAAATGCCGCCTTGCGGCCGGCCCAGAACAGATTGCGTTCCGCTTCCGACGTCGAAATCTGGCAGGTGGTCGAGCCGCAGCCCTGCGCGATCGCCTCCACCCGCTTGATCAATTCATCGACCTCGATGCCGGGACCATCCAGCTCGATGATCAACAGCGCATCGACGTCGAGCGGGTAACCTGCATGGACAAAGGCCTCGGCGGCGTGAATGGCGGGCTTGTCCATCATTTCCATGCCGCCCGGAATGATCCCGGCGCCGATGATGCGCGCCACGCATTCGCCGGCGGCCTCGACCTGCGCGAAGCCGACCATCAGCGCGCGGGCGGTTTCCGGCTTCTGCAGAATCCGCACCGTGATTTCAGTGACGACGCCGAGCAGGCCTTCCGAACCGGTGATGATCCCCATCAGATCGTAACCGCCGGTCTCGGGGGATTTACCGCCGATCCGGATGATTTCGCCTGATATCAGGACGATTTCGCAACCCAGCACGTTGTTGGTGGTCATGCCGTATTTCAGGCAATGGACGCCGCCGGAATTCTCGGCAATGTTGCCGCCGATCGAGCAGGCGATCTGCGATGAAGGGTCGGGCGCATAATAAAACCCGGCATGGGCCACCGCCTGGCTGATGGCCAGATTGGTCACGCCGGGCTCGGTGACGACGACACGGTTGTCGAAATCGATCTCGCGGATGCGCTTGAATTTGCCGAGCCCCAGCAGCACGCCATCGGCCAGCGGCAGCGCCCCGCCTGATAGCGATGTGCCGGAGCCACGCGGCACCACCTTGATACCTTGCTCGAAGCAGTATTCCAGAACCCGCGACACCTGTTCGGTGGTCTCCGGGAGCACCACGACCATCGGCGGCTGGCGATACGCCATCAGGCCATCGGATTCGTAGGGCAGCATTTCAGCCGCGCTGTCGATCACGCCCTCGCCCGGCACGATCGCACGCAGCGCAGCAACGATGGCGTCACGTCGGGCCAGGACCGCCCGATCCGGCGCGGGCATCATGATGGTCATATCGATTTCTCTCGCGGCTCTTGATGCAAGCAGTTCGCGACTAGCTTGATTGTCACGACAAATCAAGCACGTCTGGACTGTTTTGGGTAGGCCGCAGCAGCCAGGCCGGCGGTGAATATCAGCTACCCGAATGGCACAGACGAAATGGATGAAACCCGGAATGCATTTCGTGGCTTGTCCATCACAAGCACGCTATGCCACAAACGGTCGTCGAGACCCCCGAAGCACCCGAAGCCCGAAGCAACAAGAGCAGATAATGAAAAAATTGTTAGTCAGCGCGCTGGTCATCATCGCATCGTCGGTCGCCGCATCCGCGGCACTGGCGCAGGACGCCGAGGCCGGCAAGGCGTCGTTCAACAAGTGCCTGGCCTGTCACGCGATCGGCGAAGACGCCAAGAACAAGGTCGGGCCGAGCTCAACGGCCTCGACGGCCGCAAGTCCGGTACCGTGCCGGATTATAATTACTCGGAAGCCAACAAGAATTCCGGCATCACCTGGAACGAGGCCTCGTTCAAGGAATACATCAAGGATCCGAAGGCGAAAGTGCCCGGCACCAGATGGCCTTCTCCGGCATCAAGAAGGAACAAGAGGTCAACGACCTCTGGGCCTTCGTTTCGCAATACGACAAGGACGGCAAAATCAAAGCCAAGTAAGGGAGGCCATTCCCTTCCGCAGGTTCCGTCTATGGAACCGCCCTTCGTAGAGACCCTTGCGGCATCCTTTTGCGCGAGAACATCGCCATAACTGGATTCCGCGAGGTTCTGATCTCGCGGCAAGCGAGATCTTTGGACTTTTCACGGCCTCTTCGACAGGACACTGCACGAGCCGACAGGCCCGCGAGATGATGGAGGTTAGCCCGCTTGCGGAACGCCTCTTCGACCGGCTTGGGCGCGCCAGCATCGAAAGCCCTGGTCCGCTGCGGAAAGCTGGAGAACAATATATCCAGGACCGAAGATTCCGGCGAGAGGAAAAAGATTGGCTGCCACCACTGGTTGCGCTATTACTCATTAGTAATAATGTATGACAAATGCGACTGTCTTGCGAGAACCCGCGCATTATTGCGTCGCAAGACGGTGCATGAGGTAAGATGTTTCGACATTGACCAGGGTATTCGATGTTTCAAACTTCTAAAGCCCTCAAACGCAATGTGCACAGTCAGGTCGCCGATCGGATCGGGATCAGCATCGTGCGCGGCGACATTGTCGCGGGTGATGCGCTGCCGTCCGAAATGCAGATTTGCGAGATAATCGACGTCAGCCGCACGGTGGTGCGCGAAGCGATCCGGACATTGACGGGCAAGGGCTTGGTTGTATCGCGCCCCAAGAGCGGCACACGCGTTCGTCCGCCGGAAGAGTGGAATCAGCTCGATCCCGACGTGCTGCGCTGGCGGCTTGAAACCTCCGATATGGACAGTTACCTCACCAAATTGTTTCAGTTGCGCTGCGCGGTCGAGCCCGCGGCCGCGGCGCTGGCGGCGGAGAGTGCCGGGGAAGAGGATCTCGCACGCATCCGGCTGGGCTATGAAGGCATGGCCGCAGCCAGGACCAACGAAAAATTCGTCGTTGCCGACATTGCTTTCCATCAAGGAATCTACTTTGCGACCCGCAATGAGTTCTTCTGGCCCATCGCGCAAATGTTCGAAATCACCTTGCGCCAGAGTTTACGATCGCGGCGCGTGGCTCGCATCGCGCGCGCGCGCTGCTTGAGCATCGCGCCATTTTCGACGCTATTGCGGCAGGTGACGCTGAAAACCCGCACGCAGGGCAACGGATGTTCTCCTGAGACATTCAGCGGACGATCTGGTCAAAATTCGCGGCCGTGAACCTGTCCAACGATCAAAGGCTGCGCGTCCGGCAAGACCCAGGAATGCCGAACCCCCGCATCCGTTGACCCTCTCAGGCTCGTCGCGTCGTTACCCGCCGCTTCAGATCATGTGCAGCATTTTGGCACGATGAGGCTGAACCATGGAACAAAGGCGACCAGTAACAGGCCGATGACCACAACGATGAGATAGGGCACCATGTGCCGGCTGGCATTTTCCATCGTGGTATCGCAGATCGAGCAGGTGACGAACATGCCGACGCCAATGGGTGGAGAGAATGCGCCAAGCCCCATCGCGATGATTATCACGATGCCGTACTGAAGCGGATCGATCCCGAACTGAACCACCATCGGCAGGAGCAGCGGGCCAAAGATCAGAAGTGCTGGCAATCCCTCGAGCAGAGCCCCCATCACCACCAGCGTCACAATCGTCGCGAGCATGAACAGCGTCGCCGATCCATGCAGGCTATCGAACAGCGCCGCGATTTTTGTGGCATCTTGGCAATGGTCAGGGACCACGAGAACGTGCTGGCCGTACTCGTAATGAACAGCACCATGCCGCTTGTGCCGCGGTGTTGACCATGACGCGCCAGAGTTGCTGGCCGCTTAACGCGCGGTAGACCAGCATCGACAGCGCGAGCGCATAGATAACCGCGGTGGACGACACCTCGGTCGGCGTTGCCACACCGCCGACGATGCCTCCAATCAGGATCACCGGCGCGACGACGGCGGGGATTGCATCGAGGCCGGCACGGAAGATTTCACGCATCGAATGTTTCTTCAGCTCGCCAGGCCGACCACGCGACCGAACATAAATCAACAGCATCAGGCAGAGTGCGATTACCGCGGCCGGCAGCAGGCCCGCAACAAACAGGCTGCCGATCGACAGCGACGTGACGGATGCGAGCACAAGCATGGCAATGCTGGGGGGCACCGTCTCGCCCATGACAGCGCATGTTGCCAGCACCGCGGCTGTTTCACCGGGATCGTAGCGCTCGCGCCGCATGACATTCTTCATCGTCGTTCCGACCGCCGCGACATCGGCGACTTTGACCCCGATATGCCCGACATGATGTACATCGATACGACGATCACTTGCAGCATCCGCCCCGGAATCGCCCCACCAGCGAAATGACGAAGTCCGTAAGTCTGCCGCTAAGCCCGCCCGCCGTCATCACATAGCCCGCCAGAATGAAAAACGGGATCGACAGCATCACGAAGCTGCTGATGCCGCCTTGCATGTTGATCGGCACGACCGAGAGGGGGACGGTACGCGAGGTGTGAAGATACAGCAGTGTCGCCATCAGCAGCACAAAGCCGATGGGCACACCGAGCAGAAGCTGAATAACGAAAATAACGAAGGTGGCGGCGAGCGCATAGTCCCGCGCCTGAGGCCCGAGCAGCGATGACAGCATCAGCAGCGCGGCAAAGGCGAGCGCCATGGCGACGCCGGTCGTCAATGCCGTTCGTCGCGGTTGCATCAGAGCGCGCCTTACCGCGAAGTAGGCCAGCAACGCCATCCCGAAAATCATGGCATGGCAAACCACATCGCGCTCAATCCGAGATATGGCGTCCGCTCGCCCCAACGCGACAGCATCATCTCCCAAGCCAGCCAGCCCCCCACAATCGACATCGCAAATACCTGCCAGCATCCCAGCGCAGCGATGCCGGCATGCCAGCGTGGCGGCAGACGATCGACAAGGGCATGCAAAGCCATATGTTCGTTGCGGGGATAGGCGATCGCTCCGCCGACAAAGGTCATCACGACAAGCGCGAGCTCGCCGATTTCGAGGCTCCACAACAGCGAGCTGTCGAACAGCGAGCGCGAGATCACATTGCCGAACATCGCCACGAGCTCGCCAGCCAACGCAACGACGACAATAATTTCAGCCACGCGCTCAACAATATCGAAGTGATGCACGCGTTCGGTGACGCCGTCCGGTGCGCCGTCACGGAAAATATCTGCAGCGGGATCGACGACAACTTCGGAACTGGTTGTCACGGCAACCTCCAGGCATCGGACAAGAGCGTTGGCCGGGCTTGAAAGGCCGCCCTTTTACGATCAACGTTTCCGGTCTAACTGCGAACAGACAATGTCCGCTCGAAAATTTCGGGCGGACCCACGCGAAGACCCGCCATTACTGGACCGCGTCAATGCTGCTTAATAGTTCAGTCAAGCCCATGCTCTTCGCGAAGTCGGCGATTACGGGCTTGGTCACCGTCTTGAACGGCTCCTTGTCGATCGTGTTGAACTTGACGCCGAGCTTGCCCTGCATATCGGCTTCGGCAGCCACATTGGCTTCAACCTCCGCCTTGCGCTCAACCACCGTGGCTTCCTGCGCCGACTTTATCACCACCAGCTGCAGATCAGGCGGAAGCTTGTCGAACGTCTTTTTCGAGATGAAGAGCGGCCGCACGGTGAACTCATGCTCAGTGCGGGCAATAAACGGCGCCGGCTCGTAGAATTTCATCTCGCGAACCGCGACCGATTCGTTCTCCATTCCATCCACCACGCCGGACTTCATGGCGAGATAGGTTTCCATGAAGGCAATCGGCGTCGGAACGGTGCCGACAGCTTTCCACGCATTGACCTTCAGGGGACTTGAGATCAGGCGCAGCCGAAAGCCCTTCAGATCGTCGATACTGTTGATGGGCTTTTTGGTCGACAGCACGTTCCGGGTCGATCCACCCCAATAGCCAATGATCTTGAGATCCGCCTTGTCCTCGATCAGTTTGGCGTAGGCCTTGCCGGGCTCGCCGTCGAGCGCCGCCTGCCAGTGTGCGTAATTGCGGAAAAGAAATGGAAGCGCGAAGAAATCGAGTTCTTTCGCGAACGGTGCTCCTGCCGAGGGATCGGAAATTACCAGATCGAGCGAGCCGTCCTTCACGAACTGAAGCGTCTGCGCCTCGCTGCCGAGAATCCCGCCATTGAAGATGTCTATCTTGATCCGACCCTTGCTTTCCTCATCGACGCGTCTGGCGAAAAGCACCAGCCCCTTGTTCCAGGGATGGTCTTCCTTGAAATAGTGAGCCGCCCTCAGGTTGAATTGCTGTGCGAACGCCTGCGGCGTGGCGATAGATGACGCGGCGGAAACGAAAACCAACGCAACGAAGACGTTTTTTATTTTCAATTTATCCTCCCTTTTCTGGTTTCTGAAGTGGTCAACGTTTCTTCGACGTCTGAGACCACAAATGATGGCTACCACCCGTCCTGGATAATTCCTTTCTGGTGTCGAGCCACGCGGCGCAGGTCGCCGAGACCGATCCGGCCAGCGTCGCTATTGCGCGTGAAACTGGTTCGAGAATTCACTGTATCTCTTCCGGTTGGTGGCGGCCCGTTTCGAATTTTTCCGCCAGACTAAATTCGAGCTGACAAGCAAAAAAGGCAGGACTGAAGTCATCCACCTGGACCGCGCCAATAGCCTTGGCACAGCAATCCCGCAGCCATTTATACTATATTGTCATACCAGATTCTAGTCATACTAATAGGCTTGCCCAACGTCAACGGATCGCCGGTGGGTGCGCAAACAATGCGGGCATGGGCGTCGAGCACGTCGTGCCATGCGAACCATTATCCGCTCGAAATGCCCTAATTGGCGGCCGCCGTGCCATGCACCATTGCGCCGATCATGGCGTCGATCTCGGAGATCACGAGTTCGGGCGCGGCGTTTTGTACGATGTGACCGACACCCGGCAGTATGATCAGTTTTGTGTGCGGTACCGCCGCGGCAAATGGCCGGGAGTGAATCGCCGGCGACACCGTCTTGTCGGCATCGCCTGAGATCACCACCACTGGCACCCTGATAGTACCGTAGCGCGGCGCCTGCTCCGCCACCGCGGCCTTCAGCGTCACGAGATCCCTGGCATTGGCGAGGAATTCGCGCGGGGCGCAACAGCAAGGGCGTCGCGGTGTCGCTGATGAAGTTTTCCGGCATGATCTGCGGCAGGAATGCCGTGCGGGCGCCGGGTCCGGTCAGGAAGGTGCCGAGCGGCAGCGTGATCGTGTAGGCCAATAGCGGACCAATCACGGGCGTGGTGACGACGTCATTGTACCGTCCGACGCCACCGGTCCATGGATAGAGCACCGGCGCCAGCATCACCAGACCCGCCACGCGTGCGGGATAGTCCAGCGCCATGCGCGCGCCCAGCGCACCGGCCCAGGAATGGACTACGAAGATCGCCTTGTTGACGCCGAGTTTTTCCAGCGCCTCGTCGATCATTTTGCTCTGGATCGCCGGGGTTGAATCCGCCTCACGCGCGCGCGTGCTCCAGCCATGGCCGGGCCTGTCGATCAGGATGACCCGGTGCCTGCCGGCGAGCATCTCGCCGAGCGGCAATTGCATTGTCTTCAGATTCGAGCTGGCGCCATGGATCAGCACAACAGGCGGACCGGGCGCGTCGCGCGGGCCGAGTTCGATGACGTTGAGCGTCGCGCCGGATACCTCGACGCTTGTTCCCGCTTGAGGATAATTGCGCTGCAAAACCAGGACACCGGCCTGCGTGATCAGCGCCAACAGCAGCAGCGCGGCCACGAAAACGAGCGGTATCATTGCGGGGGTCCGGATGAGTTTGGGCACAAATTAGCTACGGTTTAACGACGGTCCGGTTTCGCCGGGCCACGGCCTGTCGTGTCCCTGTTACGGGTCGTTAGGGGTCGCCAGGTGAGTTTTCCACCGCGCAGCGCCCGCACGGCCGCCATCTTCATACAACCGTCACTGGCAGCTTTCTATAACCCTCAGCAGCACTTTTGCGGTCCGATCGACCTGCCCGTCAAGATTTTCGCAGTCTGGCTTTCCACGCAATCCACACCGACGCGCGGAACGCCAAAATAGTTTCACGACAAAATTGGAGGGTTTTCGATGACTTCCAGAGCAAATGAAATCGCTATCGACGAATCGTAGCTAGCTGCAACGGCGACATCCGCGGTGCGCTCCAGGCATTACTGCTGGTCAACGAGCAGTTGGAGGCCGAACTTCAGCAGCTTCATGCGGTGGTCGCGTATGGCGGGCTGGCGGGTTCCGGCAGCAACGTTCTGCACTAAATCCGGTACGTCGGCGGGCGATCAGATATCGCGGCCTTCGACCTTCTCGGTCAGGGTCTTGACCAGCTCCGGCACCTTGTCGAGATGCGGGTTGACCGCGAGCGCCTTGCGGAAGGCGTCGAGCGCGCGTTTTTCGTCGCCGAGATCCTGCATGATCATGCCGAGCCCGGCCAGCGCGCCGAAATGGCGCGGTTCGCGAACCAGCACCTGCTCGATATCCTGCAGCGAATGATTGTAGTCGTTCTGCAGATAATACAGCGTCGCGCGCCGGTTCCAGCCCTCGACATAGTCGGGACGCAGCTTGACCACGGCATCGAGCAGCTTGAGCGCGACATCCATCTGCTGGGCGTCCATCGCGGCCTTGGCGCGCATCATCAGAAGTGCGGTGGTGTCGCTCGGGGTCTGCATCCACAGCGCCCAGATCCGGGCCTCGACATGCTTGGCGCTCGCCTCATCGGGCGCGACCTTGAGCGCCCCGAACAGAAAATCCAGGCCTTTGGCGCGATCGGGGCCGACTTTTGGCAGCTTGCCCGGCGCTTCCGGCAACTTCTTCTGCTGCTTTGACGGCGGGGCAGCTTGAGCCAAAACCGAAAACGGCATCACGGCGGTAATCGCGGTGAGCAAGATCGCTATCCGGCAGATTCGCGCGGCAGGGAATCTCAGGGCCATAAACAAAGTCTAGACGCGGAAAATCGCGCTGCAAAGCAACAAAACTGTCAAAGAGCTGTGATGTGTGGATTACGAACCGGCCGGGAAGGCCGGAATCAGGCCAAGACCAAGCTTCGCGATTAACCCTGGCGCGCCTTGAACCGGCGCTGAACCTTGTTAATCACGTAAACCCGGCCCTTGCGGCGGACCAGACGGTTGTTGCGGTGGCGACCACGCAACGATTTCAGCGAGTTACGGACCTTCATTGTACAATCCTGATGCGTTGAAAGGCCGTGGGACAGGCCGAAAGTGGCAAAATTGGATTTATCCCGCCGGCGGCTTCGCCGCCCAGGACGCGCGGTTTCTAAGCCATTGCGCGGTCGAATGTCAATCCAGACGGACCACTTGAGGCCCTTTTTCGCCGCCGGAATCCGGCTTTCGGGCGGTAATTCCCGTTCCCTGAATTTGCTGATGAATCCGACGCGCATGGGCCACCGCCTTCAGGAAGCGTAGCCGCCTTGCCAAATTTGTTATATTCTATAATCAATTTCGCATGCCACGTCGACGAGCGACTTCCCGGAGGAAATCCCGATGTCCAAACTGAAACTGCCTGACATCGAAAACGTCGTGGCGATCGACATCCACACCCATGCCGAAGAGCCGTGCGGCATGCATGGCGACGATGGCTATGACGACTTCCAGGCGCAGATGGCCGACTATTTCAAGTCACCGAACAAGCATCCTCCGACGGTGCCGGAAACCGCGGCCTATTACCGCGCCAAGAAAATCGCGGCCGTGATCTTTCCGGTCGACGCCGAGCGCGAGACCGGATTCCGCCGCTACAATAATTACGAAATGCTGGAAGTCGCCGCCGACAATACCGACGTGCTGATCCCGTTCGCCAGCATCGATCCCCATAAAGGCAAGCTTGGCGTGCGCGAGGCGCGCAAGCTGATCGAGGAATACGGCGTCAGGGGCTTCAAATTCCACCCGACCATGCAGGGCTTCTATCCGAACGACCGCATGGCCTATCCGCTCTACGAAGCCATCAATGACGGCGGCGCGATCGCGCTGTTTCACACCGGGCAGACCGGCGTCGGCTCCGGCATGCCGGGCGGCATGGGGATGCGGCTGAAATATTCCAACCCGATGTACATGGACGACGTCGCGGCGGATTTCCCCGACCTGAAGATCATTCTGGCGCATCCCTCCTTCCCCTGGCAGGAAGAGGCGCTGTCGGTCGCGACCCACAAGCCGAACGTCTACATCGACCTCTCCGGCTGGTCGCCGAAATATTTTCCGCCGATCCTGGTGCGCTACATCAACTCCATCCTGCAGGACAAGATTCTGTTCGGCTCGGACTGGCCTGTCATCACGCCGGATCGCTGGCTGGCGGATTTCGCCAAGCTCGATATTCGCGACGACATTCGGCCGAAAGTGCTCAAGGCCAACGCGCGCAAAATCTTGAACATCTGACGCATTGAACATTTGACGCCAGGCTTTAATAAGAAGGGCTTCAACAAGACTGGTGCCCGATGACCATCAAAGCCGTTGTGTTCGATGCCTATGGCACGCTTTACGACGTCCAGTCGGTCGCTGCGGTGACCGAAGAGGCGTTTCCCGGCTACGGCGAGATCATCACCCAGATCTGGCGCATCAAGCAGCTTGAATATTCCTGGCTGCGCTCGCTGATGCGGCGATACGAGGATTTTTCCGTCATCACCCGAGATTCGCTGACCTATACCCTCAACGCGCTCGGCCTGAAACAGGACAGCGCCACCTTCGAGCGCATCATGGACAAATATCTGCATCTCGATCTTTATCCGGATGCGATGGCCACGCTGACGGCGATGAAGGACCGCAAGCTGGCGATCCTGTCCAACGGCTCAACGGCCATGCTCAATGCGCTGGTGCACAACAGCGGCCTCGGCCGCGTGCTCGATGCCACCATCAGCATCGACTCCAAAAAGATCTTCAAGCCGGCGCCGGATGCCTACACCCTGATCGAGGAGCGCCTCGGCATAGCACCGGCCGAGGTGCTGTTCGTATCTTCGAATCCGTGGGACGCCAGCGGCGCCAAGTCCTTCGGCCTCCACGTCGCCTGGATCGAGCGGGTGACACCGGAAGCGATGGCGCTGGCCTGCGTCAAAAGCGACCTCGTGACGCCGCTCACGATGTTCAAGGCGTTGCGCACCCAAATGGACGAACTCGGAGATGTACCCGATCATCGTATCCATGCGCTGTCGGAATTGCCCGCTCTGGTGGCCGCCGCGTGAGTCTTGAATCCGTCCGTGCGTTTTTCGCCGAAAAGGCGCCAGACCTCACCGTGATCGAAACCCCGTTGAGTTCGGCGACGGTCGCGCTGGCCGCCGAGGCCTTCGGCGTCGAGCCGGCGCGGATCGCCAAGACCCTGAGCTTGCGCGTTGGCGAGCGGGTGGTGCTGATCGTCGCCAGTGGCACTTCGCGGATGGACAACAAGAAAGTAAAGACGCTGTTCGGCGGCAAGCCGAAGATGCTCGGTGTCGATGAAGTCGCCGATATCACCGGCCATGAAGTCGGCGGCGTCTGCCCGTTCGGCCTGAAAACGCCGCTGCCGGTTTACTGCGATGTGTCCCTGAAAGCGTTCGACGAAGTGGTGCCGGCGGCGGGCTCGATTCACAGCGCAGTGCGCATTACGCCATCGCGAATGGCCGAACTGGTCGGCGCCGAATGGGTCGATGTCTGCGAAGTGCGTCCCATCCCCGCAACGTAGCCTTTCCGCCGCACTGCTAAAAATCCGGCTATAACGTATCGGTTTGGAAACCCTGCGCAAAATCATGCCGATGACTGCGGACGATATTCTGGTTCATCCAGCGCTGGCGCAATGCGTTCGTGCGCAGGCGCAATCGCTGCTGATGATCCAGGAAGCGAGCCCGCGGATCGCATCGCTGTTTGCGACCCAGCAGCGCTGGTTGATGGCACATGCCGCGCTCGCGCAATATTTCCGCAGCGAAGCCCGGGAAGCCGGCGCCGGACTGCTGGCCGAGCGCTTCCTGGAGGCCGTTGAGCGCGATGCCCTCGCCAGCCGCAACACCGCGGCGGCCTTTCTCAAGGAGATGTTGAGATACGACATCGTCCGTTTCGTCGAAAACACCGACGGCAAGCGCCAACGCCCGCTGATGCCGGCACCGACGGTGCTGATGGCGCTGTTCCACTGGCACACGCTGCATCTGACAACGCTCGACGGACTGGACGGCGGCACCAGAGCGGCGAGCTTCCGCACCAAGCCGGCGTTGCTCCGGGCGATCCAGCCGTTGATCGCCGATGGCTTGATCGGCTCGGGCGACGTGCGCGAGCCTGAAAAGACGTTCTCGCTGTTCACCTGGATTAATGAAGGCGGCCTCGTGATGGATCGCCTGATCGCCGGTTGCCAGCAAGGTAGTAACGACCTCGCGCGGATTTCGACCGACGTGACGTCGGTGTCCGGATTGGCGCGGCGCCTCAGCCTGTCGCGAACCCAGCTCGGCCGTAAATTTACCGAGGCCGAAGCGATGGGAAGCCTCGGCTGGTCCGGGCAGCGGGGAAAATCCCCGCTATGGGTGTCAGCGGATTTTCGGCGCGAATATCATGCCGCGCAGGCCGTAAAGCTCGCGATCATCGATGCGGCTTTTGAGGCCTGTGTCATGCCCGGCCAGCCCGCGAAACGCGAGACCGCGTCGGCATAACGCGGCCTCGCGGTCTTCTCTATCAGCAGGGCGCGCGAGCCCTACTCCACCTTGCCGATCTTCTTCACCGCCGCGACCAATCGGGCGCTGTCGGCTTCGAAGAATTTCGCGAATTCCGGCGCGTCCAGATAGGCCACCGGGCTACCCGCGGTCTCGAACGTCTTGATCACTTCCGGGCTGACCACGGCCTGCGCCATCGCCCCGCGCAGCCGCGTCATGATCGGCCCCGGCAGTGCCGCTTGCGCGAACAACCCGGCCCAGATGTAGAACTCGACATCCTTGTAGCCGAGCTCCTTGAAGGTCGGCAGGTCGGGAAAGCTTGCGATCCGCTCCGCGCCCCAATTGGCCAGCACGCGCATTTTGCCGTCATCCACCTGCTGCTTCAGCGTGCCCGGCGCCGAGGCCAAGGCCTGCACCGTGCCCGTCAGGATCGCGTTGAGCGCGGGACCGGCGCCGCGGAACGGGATGTGCAGCAATTTGATGCCGGCCGAGGCCGCAAACATTTCCATCGCCACGTGCAGCGTGCCGTAGGGACCGGACGAGCCATAGGGAATTTGGCCGGGGCGTTTTTTGGCGTCGTCGACGAAATCCTGCAGCGTCTTCCAGGGCGCCGACGCGGGCACCGCGAGCAGCGTGGGATCGGCGAGCACGCGCGCGACCGGTGCGAATTGCGCGACTTCGTACACGGGCGGACGGTCGAACAGGCGATCGGCTTCCGGTAGCACCGCCAGCGAGGACAGCGTCATCAGCAAGGTATAGCCGTCGGCATCGGCGCGCGCCGCCACCGCATTGCCGATCGAGCCGCCGGCGCCACCGGCGCGGTTGTCGACGATGACAGATTTGCCGAGAAGGCGCTCCAGTGCCTGCGCCACCGGCCGGGCCGCGAGATCGGCCTGGCCACCGGCCGGGAACGGCACGATCATGGCAATCGTGTGCGCCGGCCATGCGGCCTGCGCGGATGCAGGATTGGCGCGCACGGCTTGCAGCAGCGGCAGCCCGGCAGCAACTTTAAGAATATTACGTCGATTCATCGGTAGCTTTTCCCTTGCGTTTCTTGGTCTGATTGAGCCGCAACCTAGCGTGAACCGCAGGATGGGCAAGAGCGCCGTCAAGAGCGCTGCCGTCGCATCCGCCCTCAGTTACGCCGTACCCGGTTTGGCCTGGTAAAATGCCTGGTCAGAAAATCCGCCAGCACCTCGACCCGCGCGGGGCGCGGGCGGCCTGACGGCATCACCAGATGTACCGCGCTCTCGGCCTGCTTCCATCCCTCCAGGATCACCTCGACCTCACCCGACGCGATCGCGTCTCCGACGATGAAGTCCGGCATGTCCGCGATGCCGAGCCCCGCAAGCAATGCCGGAATCACGGCTTCGCCGTTGTTGGCGCGCAGCGGCCCACCCGGCCGCACGCTGGCCTGCTCGCCTTTCGCGTTGGTGTAATGCCAGACATCGGGCGTCGACAGATACGCGTAGCCAAAGCATTTATGCTCGGCGAGGTGCATCGGGTGCGTCGGCCGGCCATGGCGCTTGAGGTAGGCCGGCGACGCCACCGTAAAGCGCGACATGCCGCACAGCCGCCGCGCGATCAGCGATGAATCCGGCAGGCTCGCGATCCGCAAGGCCGCATCGAAGCCGTCGCCGACCAGATCGACCTTCGCGTCGCTCAAGTGAAGATCGATCGTGACGTCGGGATATTTGCTTAAGAACTCCGGCAGGATCGGCGCCACTTCCTTGACCCCGAATGTCATCGGCACCGCCAGACGAACCAGCCCGCGCGGCGAAACCGATTGCGCCAGCGCCTCGTTCTCCACGGCCTCGCCATCGGCCAGCAGGCGCGCGGCCTGCGCGGACAATTTCTGCCCGGTGTCGGTCAGCGCCAGCCGCCGCGAGGTGCGGTTGAATAGCCGCGCGCCGAGCCGCTGCTCGAGCCGGGTAACGGCTTTGGAGACCGTCGCCTTGGACAGCGCCAGCTCGGTCGCGGCGGCCGCAAATGACTGCAATTCCACAACTTTTGCGAAAATCGCCAATCCTTCGAAATCCGGCAGCTTGGCCATCGCGACCTTCCCATCAGATCAAAACAGGAAACAATGTGTTTCTACTGTTTCTATTTATGCACCATCGGGAAAGGCATATCCAGAGTCCATCAGAACGAAGGGAATATCCCATGATCGAACTCAGACCTTTCAACAAACTCGGCGCCGCCGACCATGGCTGGCTCAAGGCAAAACATCATTTCTCGTTCGGCAGTCACTACGATCCCGGCAATATGGGCCACGGCTCGCTGCGGGTATGGAACGACGACGAGATCGCTCCCAATACCGGCTTTCCCGCGCACCCCCACGCCAACATGGAAATCATCACCTATGTCCGCGAAGGCGCGATCACCCATCAGGACAGCCTCGGCAACAAGGGCCGCACCGAAGCGGGCGACGTTCAGGTGATGAGCGCCGGCTCCGGCGTGCGGCACTCCGAATACAATCTCGAACCGACCAAGACCAAGATCTTCCAGATCTGGATCGAGCCGGTGGCGCAAGGCGGCCAGCCAACCTGGGGCGCGAAGCCGTTTCCGAAGTCGGATCGCTCCGGCAATTTCGTCACCATCGCCAGCGGATTTGCCGACGACAAGGATGCGTTGCCGATCCGTGCCGACGCCCGGGTGCTCGCCACCACGCTGAAGGCCGGCGAGAGCGCGCAATATGCGCCGGGCAAGACCCGCAACCTCTATCTGGTGCCGGCGGCAGGTAGCGTCGAGATCAACGGTGTGCGCGTCAACGCCCGCGACGGCGTCGCGATCCGCGACGAGGCGCAATTGAAGATCACCGCACTGGAGGATTCCGAACTGGTGCTGGTCGACGCGGCGTAATTGATCGCGGCTCACATAGTGCCGGCCGCACACAACGATCGTCATGCCCGGGCAAAAGCGCGAAGCGCGTCTTCACGTGAAATGCCCCGGGCATCCATCCCTCTTCCGAAGATTCATTCGAAGAAGATGGGTTGCCGGGCATAGGCGAGCGGAAGCGACGCCGTTCTTCGAACGGCTATGCCCGGCAATGACACCGCACTCCCCTCAATAAAATCAAACCCACAACATCAACTCACGGAGACCGACCATGACCAAAGTTCTCGTCCTGTATTATTCCGCCTATGGCCACATCGAGACGATGGCGAACGCCGTTGCGGAAGGCGCCCGCTCGGCCGGCGCGACCGTCGATGTCAAACGCGTGCCCGAACTGGTGCCGCCCGATGTCGCAAAGGCGTCGTATTACAAGGTCGATCAGGCCGCGCCGATCGCAGTGATCGATGACCTCGCCAATTACGATGCGATCATTGTCGGCACCGGCACCCGCTTCGGCCGCATGGCATCGCAGATGGGGAACTTCCTCGATCAAGCCGGCGGCCTCTGGGCCAAGGGCGCGCTGCACGGCAAGGTCGGTGGCGCCTTTACCTCGACCGCGACCCAGCACGGCGGACAGGAAACCACGCTGTTCTCCATCGTCACCAATCTGTTGCATTTCGGCATGACCATCGTCGGCCTGAATTATGGCTTCGGCGGCCAGATGAAGCTCGACGAAGTCACCGGCGGATCGCCCTATGGCTCGAGCACGATCACCGGCGGCGACGGCAGCCGCCAGCCATCCGAAAACGAGCTCGAGGGCGCGCGCTACCAGGGACGCGTGATCGCGGAAACTGCCAAAAAGCTGCATGGCTGATACGATTTCGGCGGCATTCTCTCCGGAGAATGCCGCCCTATCTATCCGTTGGGGACGACGGATTTCGCCATGATTGAAATGCTCTTCATCTATCAACTCGCAAGCAATCCGCTGCAGGCGATGGCGCGCCGCTGGTGGTGCCGCAGCCTGTTTCGCGCGTCGCGGGGACGCCGGCGTTGCCCGGAATGCACCAAGTCCTGACGACGGGGTTGCTGACATTTGCCTGATCTTGCCGATATTGCCGGCGGTAATCCCGGGCGATGGAACCAGCGGACATTTACGAAGTTGGCTCCCGCGCATCCGCGCCTGGAGACTTCGACATGACCAGCAAGCCCGATCCCAAGGACGTCAAGAAGGCCGCCACGTCGCATCCCGGTATGATGGGAGACGGCACCGAAGAACAGAATCTCGGTCAGCCCGGCGATCCCAAAGCCCGCATCAAGAAAAATGAAGTGGACGCGGCCTTCGCCAAAGACACCAAGAAAAACTGACCAGAAAAACCAACACCATAGCTCGCAACCGCGGAAACTTCGAATACAATGTGAGAGCCGGGCGCGATAGTGTCCGGCTCTCACGCGTTTGGGGCTGCCCGCGCCTGTAGATATCGATGACAGCCTGTAACGGTGACGCATGAACAAAGCCCCGACTAATCTTTGGCCGGACTTGCCGACCGCGGCATGGCGCGAGACCTATGCGACACTGCATCTGTGGACGCAGATTGTCGGCAAGATACGTCTGGCGCGCTCACCCTGGCTCAATCATTCCTGGCATGTGACGCTGTACGTCACTGCACGCGGCTTGACGACCTCGCCGATCCCCGATGGTGTGAGGACATTTCAGATCGACTTCGATTTCATCGATCACAGCTTGCGGATTTCGGCCAGCGACGGCGCTACACGGCAGTTGTCGCTGGCGGGACAATCCGTTGCGGGTTTCTACACGGCCGTGGTGGCCGCGCTCGCCGAACTCGGCATTGACGTCACCATCGACGAGATGCCGAATGAATTGCCGGATCCGATCCGGTTCTCGGAAGACACCCAACACGCGTCCTACGATCCGGATGCCGTGCAGCACTTTCACCAAATTCTGGTCAATGCCGACCGGGTGTTCAAACAATTCCGCACTGGATTCCTCGGCAAGGCCAGCCCGGTGCATTTCTTCTGGGGCAGCTTCGATCTCGCGGCGACGCGTTTCTCGGGCCGGCGCGCGCCGCGCCATCCCGGCGGCGTGCCGCATCTTTCCGACGCGGTGGCGTGCGAGGCCTATTCCCACGAGGAAAGCAGCGCCGGCTTCTGGCCCGGCGGCGGCGCGATCGATTATCCGGCGTTCTATTCCTACGCCTATCCCGAACCGGCCGGCTTTCGCGCCACGCCGGTGCGCCCCGATGCGGCCTTCTTCAGCGAGGCCTTGGGGGAATTCATCCTGCCCTATGACGCCGTGCGTACGGCGGCGGAGCCGGACCAGGCCTTGCTCGACTTCCTGCAAAGCACCTATGAAGCCGCGGCCAACGCCGCCAAGTGGGATCGCGATGCGCTGGAGTGTTCACCGGGTGAGCCCGGAATCGTTCGCGTGGTCTAGCCACCACCCAATCTGCGCATTCATCATTAATGTCAGTTGATGCGCGCGCGGTACTATCAGATCAAGCTGGCGTGGCTCTTGCTAAATCCCTGTACGGACTGATCCTCACTGCACAGGGTGTTTCATTATGGCGCAGATCGCGCGGCCGCTAGCTCACTCCGGGACGCCACGGACGCAGCTGCTTTCCATTCAGTATTTGCGCGGCTTGGCCGCACTGAGCGTGCTGGTCACGCATGCGCTGCAATGGCCCCTCACCGAAATTAATATCGGCCTGCTGAAGACCGGCAGGCTGGGCGTCGACGTGTTCTTTGTCATCAGCGGCTTTATCATCACCACCATCGCCGGTGATGGCCGGATCGACCCGAAGCAGTTTCTGGTCCGGCGCGCGTTCCGGATCTTGCCCGCCTATTGGGCGGCGACGCTGTT
This sequence comes from Bradyrhizobium sp., assembly GCA_037201505.1. Taxonomy (GTDB): domain Bacteria; phylum Pseudomonadota; class Alphaproteobacteria; order Rhizobiales; family Xanthobacteraceae; genus Bradyrhizobium. Next base: position 299,419 of record JBBCHO010000002.1, on the reverse strand, counting down.
GATCACCATTCTCGCCGTTGCGATCCCGTCGCAGTTCAGGACCACCATTCCCACCATCGAGGGCCTGATCAAATCGCTGCTGTTCATCCCTTCGCTCGAACCCAAGGCGCCGCTATTGCTGCTGGGCTGGAGCCTGAACTTCGAAGTGTTCTTCTATCTGCTCTTTGCCAGCCTGTTCTTCCTGAAATCCGAGGCGCGCACGCTGGTTCTGCTCGTGATATTCGCCTTGCTGGTCGGGATCGGCCAGTTCGCCACCGGGCTCAGCCATGTCGAGGCTGTTTACACCAGCCCGAGCCTGATCGGATTCAGCCTCGGAACGGTGCTGGCGCAAGCCTACCGGCACGGCCTGTTCGCGCGCTTTCATGCCCGGTTGCGACGGGCGACGATCGTCGCGCCCTGCGTTCTCCTCGTCGCCTTCTACGCCGTCGACTGGGGCGGCGGCGAGGAAATCGCGCTGTGGAAACATGTCTTGATGTCATCGACCGCGCTGAGCATTGTCCTGTTCGGACTCAATCACGAAGCCGCCGGCGAAGTGATGCACATCCGAGCGCTGAAATATATCGGCGACATCTCCTACTCGGTCTATCTGTTCCATCTGTTTTCGGTGGGCGCGATCTGGGCCGTGTCGAAGCGGCTGTTCGACATCCATCAGCCACTGATCTATCTGAGCTCCGCAGCAGTCGCGATTTTGGCGGGCCTCGCAACCGGACTCGTCTGTTATCATTTCATTGAAAAGCCGTTCCTGACCGGTAGCCCGATGCGACGCCGCGCATTGCCGGCGACTTCAGGATGAAAAACGACCTGGAGATGTCCGCGAGCAGTCAAAGAACTCTGATATCCCGCCGCACCGCGGCGTTGATGCTCGGGTCTTGTCTGGTCGGCACGCCCCGGGTGTTCGCGTCAACCGACCCGCTAACCCCTGAGATCATCGCCCGATCGCAGCTATCGACCGGCGACCTGGCGCGCTTCTCGAATGTCTTTGCCAAAGCACGGCGGAGTGAGCCGATCACGATCGGGGTCATCGGCGGATCGATCACGGTCGGGGCTTTCGCCACGACCCCGCAAAACAGCTATTCCGGCCGTCTGCTCGCCTGGTGGCGCGAACAGTTTCCCCGCTGCGATATCCGCCTGATCAACGCCGGCCTCGGCGGCACCGGCTCGATGTATGGGGCGTTACGCGTACAAAAAGACCTGCTTTCGCACAGGCCGGATTTCGTCGTGGTCGAGTTCGCCGTCAACGATAACTGGACCGACGGCGAGGCCTTCGAAGGTCTCGTGCGCCAGATCCTCGCCCAACCTAATACTCCCGCAGTTCTGCTGCTGTTCATGATGTGGGAGAAGGGCGGCAACGACCAGGACATGCAGGCAAAGGTCGGCGCGCATTACCGCCTGCCGATGGTCAGCTTTCGCGATGCACTCTGGCCGGAAATCGCGGTCGGGCGCCTTCAATGGTTCGACTATATTGCCGACAATGTGCACCCGACCGATGCCGGCCATGCCGCGGCGGCACGTTTCGTGACGACCATGTGCGACACCGCGCTGAATTCGGCCCCTGTCGGCAAGCGCGGCCCGTTGAGCCCGTTACCGTCTCCGTTTCACACAGATGCATTTCAACACGTCGACTGGCGTGATGCGGCAGCTCTTGATCCAACCGAAAACCAGGGCTGGCGCCGGAAGTTCGACGAAAAAAATGTTCCCGGCTGGGATGGCGCCGAAACTCCGGGCCTCGTCGCCTTTGATTGGTCCGGCTCCGGCCTCGTCGCGGTTTTTACGACGCCGCCGAACGACCTTCGCGATATCAAGTTTTGCATCGACGGGGCGGCCTTTCGGACGCTCGCGGCCCTGGAGCAACCCAAACGCCAGCTCTTCGTCCTCGCGCAAAATCTGCCGCCGGGACGACACACCGTCGAGCTCAGATTTTTCGATAGTGGCGCGGCGGTAAGTGCGACGGAACCGGTGCGCCTGCTCGGCCTCGCAAGCATCGGCGTGGCGGAATAACGCTAGGTTGCTGGCTCTGCCGTCAAACGGAACCGCGCGAGATAGTGCAGTCCCACCACGCTGATCAGGAAGGTGAACCAGATCGGGTCGGCACGATCGAGCAGAAAACTCTCCATCGACGACAGATAGATTCCGAACAGCCATATCCGGAGAAACAGCTTCGCCAAGGGATCATCATTGCCGGATTTGGTTGCGATCGAGAAATTCCGTAGCGGCGCGACAATGAAAATCGCAACGATCAAGACGAGACCGGGAATACCCAGCGTCAAGGCATTGTCGAGGTAACCGTTGTGACTGTGGGCGGCCGTGGTGGTCCATTCGATCAGGTTGTCCTGAACCAGGTTCTGGATCGAGTCGGTACCCCAAAATGCCGCGAAGCCGTAGCCGAGCCAGGGGTGCAGCGCCAGCGACGTCAGCGCGAATTCCCAGATGTCGGTGCGACCGGTGAAGGTCGTGTCCAGCGGCAACAGCTTGACGATAGCGGCAACACGCTCGTCGAAAACCGAGCCGACGGTCGCCAGATTCAGGGCGATCAGCGGCAAAAAGATCAGACACACGCGAAATGCGGTACTTTTGATCGCAACGACGAGAACGCTCATCATGAGCGCCAGAACGCAAAGCGCCATCGCGCTCTTTCCACCGGACATCATCAGAAAGAAGCCGGCCAGGACCAGGATCGCGGCACCCAGAATATGGGCTCGCCGGCCGACGAGATATATTCCGACGAAGGTCAGCATGGCCATGATCGGTGCGGCCACGTTCTTGTGCCCAAAGGGCCCGCGCCAATCGCCGGCGAGATGCGGTTCGATCATGTCGCGCGCCGTGTGTAAGGAAAATGTCGGCGCCAGTATCACGCCGAGATAACACAGCGCAAGAAACATCAGCGTTGAGGCGCCCAGCCAGAGATCCAACTCTTCCTGCGTATCCGGCAGCAGAAGAAGACAAGCCGCCATGGCCAGAACGCTGCCGGTCAGGATGACGCGCTGGAGCGACAATCCGAAGTTATGGGAAAAAACGGTATTGATGCAGACCCAGCAACACAGGACCATGAATGTCGGCGTCATCAGGCTGCGCAGCGCTTTGGCATGCCGGAATACGGTCAGCGCAAGCGCGGCAACAGAAAACAATCCGAGTGTGATGTAGGTCGAAGCCAGCTTGCCCTTGTCGAGATCGCCGACATCGGGGGCGCTGAGATCGGGGAACGGCCGAAGCGAAACCCAGATGAACAAGACGGTTGCGACAAAGCCCACGCAGCGCGCCACATGCAGCACGTCGATATGCCCGACGGCATGTCCGACGTTTCTGGCGATAGCGGGAAATTGCGCAAACGAGAGTTGCTTGTTCACTTTGCCTCAAGGCCGGTCCGCCCGGATGGCTGCCAGGGCCGCCTGTTCGTCCAGAGAGCTGGCGGTTCCAAGAACGGGGTTTGGCCGCGATCGATTGTACCCGCGTCCGAGTTAATGCTTTTCTAACTATTGCTTCCGTTTCCGTGCCCAATCCGGCTCGTAATCAATGCGCCTCGAATGGCGGGAATCAGGCAACCGCTATGATTTTTCTTCGCCTGTCGGCGGCCTCCCGAGCGCACGAAGAATCCGCTCATGCAGCCGGGGATATCGCCGCAACCGCTGCGCGGCGTAGTCGCGCAGCAAATAAGGAAGTCCTCGCCAGCCGATTGCGATGCTCACATCGGCGAGCGGAATTTGTGCGGCACCGAACCGGCGCTTATAGGCATAATTACCGATGCTGAGGTCGAACTGCCGCACACCATCCGTGTGCAAGGCCTCCATCGTCCTCTCGATGACAAGCAATCCCGGGGAGACATTCGACCATCGCTTGCCCGCATTACTGATGCGCAGCAGCGTATAGTCGGATCCTCCCCTGATGCCGAGCGTCGTGGCAACGACCTCATCGTCGCATGTCAGCGCCGACACAACTGCAAATCCGTCGCGAACGCCCTGCCTGATGATGTCGCGGTAAAACCGCGAATGGGAATCGTCGTCCAGCACGAACTTCAATCCCAACTGATCCATACGCTCGTGCTGCTGCGCATCCATGGTGTCGAGCAGCGCCAGTGCCTCGTCGACATCAGTGACGATCCGGAATTTCGCACCGGGATAACGATTGAAGACACGCCAGCTTCGCGGCAATTCCATCCGCTTGAGCGAAGCGCGATAGGCCTCAAAGTCGTCTCCGACCACGACAAGATTGCCGTTCAGCGAACAGGACCCCATTCGCCCCAAGGACGCCAGCGGGTTTGGCACGCCACCGACATTCGCGGGCATCTTTCTTAAGCGAAGGAGATCGACCCCTTCAGGCAAGTTGCGCAACCCGGTCAGTAACGCCTGGCACAATGCCCTCGCCTCGATGCGGTCGTGCGGGGCCACGAAGCCCAGCACCGGCGCGTTGTAATCGGTGACGCCGAGGTCGGCGAATTCGACGATGCGGATGCCGCTGGCGACGCGGCGTATCAGCGGCAACAGCGCTACCTGCTGTTCGGTCGCATTGTCGGTAATGATGGCAATCAGCGGGGAGGATTCGGCGAAAGCGCCGTACCAGGCTTCGAGCCAATGGCGGTGTTGAAAGGCCGTCCTGTGGCCTCCACCGGCCCAGCATGCCTCAGCCAGCTTCCAGTCGCGGACGAAATCGATTCGGAAATCGGGCGCGCGCGATACTGCACGTCCACCCAACCGGCCTACCTCCAAAATCGCCATGGTACGTCAACTTCCATCGGCCTGCGTCAGGCGATCTCTTGAACCGCACCTGTTATCTCGCAAGAAGGGGGTCCAATGCAATCGCGGCCGCTTGCGTTAAGATAACGTCTACAATGTATAGCTAACACGCATCTATTCGGTGTTTATTTCATTTTGATTGAATCAAATTGAATAGGCTATCGATGTTGATCCAACGCATTTGCTGGCGTGAACCGATATATATTTCGCCCATGAACGCATGTGAAAGAACGCCGGCGGCCGCACGATGACCAGGGAAACTCGATATCAGGCGCTGTTCCTCGGTGCGGGTCCGCAGATGCAATGCGGCGTCGGACAATTCACCCGGCTTTTGTACGAGGCGATCGAAAAGCTCGCTCCGGGTAGCTGCACAACGTTAACCTTGACGCGATCAGAAGGAACTATCGCCGATATCCGCGGCGCGATCGACTCCGCAAGCAGCGTGGTCTGCAACTTCCCCATCGTGGCCTGGAAGCGTGTCATATTTCGTCCCCTGCTGGCGCTGGCGATCGCCAGGCTGCGGCGGCGGCGCGTCGTTCTGATCCAGCATGAATGGTCCAGCCTGAACTGGCTGCGGCGCATCACCTATCTTTCGGCGCTGCTGCTCGCCGATACGATCGTCATGTTCTCGCCATTGGTGCGACGCGAACTCGCCGACGATTTCCTGTTCGGCTGGACTGCGAAAAAATGCGTGCTCGCGCCATTGCCGCCAAACATCGCGGCCCCGGCCGGGATTGCCGATTCCAAACTGCGCCAGCGGCTCGCCACCGCGCGGCGGGATGGACGCCTGCTGATAGGCCATTTCGGGTCGATCTATCCGGGCAAGCAGCCCAATGCGCTGCTCGACATCTGCGCCATCCTCAAGCGGCGCGGGTTAAACCCGCTCACGGTCTATATCGGATCGTTCATCCGGGGCGTCGACAAGACCGAGGAAGAGTTTTACGCCCGTGTCAGGGAACTCGACCTCACCGATAACGTCGTCGTCAGCGGCTATGTCGCGTCCAATCACGAGGTGTTCGGTCTGTTCGGCGAGATCGGCGCATTCTGTTATCCGCTCGAAGAGGGGCTCACGGCGCGACGCTCCAGCATCCTCACCTGTGTGCAATCAGGCCATCCCGTAATCGTTACCGGCCCCGCCGAGGCGGACGAGTTCGATCATCATCCCCGCTTCAGGGAATTGATCGATCGCGGCGCCGTCGTGCTGGTCGAGCGGGGATCGAGCGATGAGGCTTACGCCGACCGCATCGTGTCGGCGCTCAAATCGTCATCGGTCCAGCCGCCCTTTGATTTCGACGGCTGGTGGCTTGATGTCGCGCAGGCGATCCGACAGCAGCTTTAAGATGGGATCTTCGAGGCTTTGTATGGCTGCGGTTCGATTCCGACCGCCGCCAGCGCACTGCCGACGGCCACCGCCATGGGATGCAGCGCGGTGATAGCCCGCTGTTCGGTAATGACAAGCCTGATGGCACGAACCATCGACAAAGGCAGCCGCCCGAGCAGCCTTGCCAGCAATCTGACGCGCGACCGCGCGGTTCGCGCTGCCTTGAGCTCGACATGATAATTGATGGCGCCGATCCGCAAGCCGCGTAGCGCGAGCCATACCGGATGGGTGCGGTTGTTCGGTACCGTTTCGGTAATGACGGCCTCAGCGGCCCAGTGGAATTTCATGCCGGCCTGCCGGCAACGGGCGAAGAAATCGAAGTCGCCACCGCCCAGAAAATTAAAGCGAAGATCGAATGCGGGATCGGCCAGCCCTGCAAATACCGACCGGACGATCAGACAGTTGCCACAGCCATAAATGACCGGGACCGGCCCGCTGACATCATAGGCCGGCCAGAACGCAGGGTGACGGCCGAGTCCACGCTGCGCGGCGTCATCGAAATTCGGAAATACCGGCCCGCCGACTATCTCCGCGCCGGTAGTTTCGGCGGTACGCACCATCCGCTCAAGCCAGTCAGCCGAGGCGATCTCGTCATCGTCGATCATCAGGAAATGAGCGGCGGCGGGAAACGTCTCAAGCGCGGTCTCGAACACGGCGTTGATCGCATAACAATTGCCCTGCTGAGGTTCGATCACGCAAAGCCCGGGGAATTTTCCGGCCTGAAAGAATTCCGCGGCGACGGGCACGCTGGCGCATGCCGACGCGTCGTTCTCGGCGATGACGACGGCAAAGCGGCGATCGGTGTGTTGATCGACCAGCGATTGCAGTGTGCGCCGCAGATGTTCCGGACGGCGGAACGACGGAATGCAGACCACGATCCCGATCGAGGGATCGAGCGAATTCGACGTGGCTGCGACGGCGCGGGCGGCATTTGGCATGGTTTAAATCTTCCGAAAACGCTCTAGGCGACTTTGCGTCGGTATTCCTCGATCACATCGAACAATGGCTTGCGCTTGAGATCGGCATCCAGCGGCAGCGGCCGATTAGGCCTACCATCGCGGCGTTTAAAATAGGTTGGCACCCAGGTATATCGATCGCTCAGGCCCCAGGTCAGGATCGCCTTGGGGTGGACGACGTCACAGACCGCTTCGAGAAACTGTCCCGCGAGCCCGGCAACCAACGCATCACGCTCGCTGACCTTGCCGGGAAACTCGTAGTCGATCACATCCAGTTCGGTGATCAGCACATCGAGCTTGAGCGCGGCAACTTCCTTCAGAAAATCCTGTAAACCATCACGATCGATGTCGCGGCTGGCGAACAAATGCGCCTGCAGCCCGATGGCATGCAGCGGCACCTCCCGGTCGCGCAGCGAGCGCAGCAATTGCAGCATCGCCTTGCGGCGGGCGGCGAAACGCGGCCCTTTGAATTCGACGTCGTATTCGTTGAGCACCAATTGCGCATCGGGGTCCGCCGCCGCCGCCGCACGTAGCGCGATCGGCAGGTAACTCGGCCCCAATTGCCTGGTCCAGATCGACGGACGCAGCGATGCCGGGCCATCCGGCCAGTCCACCAGCGGCTCGTTTACCACGTCCCAGGACGGGATCGCACCGCGATATCGGGACACAATCGTTTCAATATGGCCTACCAGTTCCCGCTCGGCTTCGGCGCGGCTATCGATGTCAGCGGTCCAGGCCGGCATACCGCCATACCAGGCCAGCGTATGACCGCGGATATCGATCCGGTTCTGCCTGGCAAAGTCGACCAGCCCATCGGCTTTTTCGAACCGGTATTCACCGCGCGCCGGATGGATATCCGGCCACTTCATCTCGCCTTCCGGAACGATAATCTGGCAATTGGCGATAACTGCCTCGCGATAGGACACGTCCGACACCAGCGCGTCGGCCCGCACCGCGGCGCCATATGGAATCGGCTTTCCGGGCGCTCCGGCCGCAAAAGGCTGCCGCTGCGGTGTCGCAAAAGCGGACACTCCGGACAGTCCGGCCGCGCCAAGTGTTGCGACATGGGCGGCCTGAACGAGAAATTCACGCCGGGAATGCGTCGTCATCGTCATGCGTCCACACGATTGTCAGAAGCTTGCATCGGAAATTCGCTGCGCGAGATCTTGTGGTGAATTCGTTGCGCAAGCGTTTGTGCAATATCCGGTCCAGCGTCGTGCCGTCGCGACGAATGCGCATGTCATGGTTAGCGCTAACGAAAAATTAACTAACCGCCGAACCTTGCAGGGGTTTTGGCATCGGTCGGCACCGATCTTGCTCATTCGACGGTTGAAGAAGCCGGTCCCATCGGAAACCAATGATTTTGCAATGATTCCAAACCCCGCCAGAGACCGCCGAGAGACGAACGAGGTCGCGTTGTTAACGCCGACCTACGGGCGCGACCTCGAGCTGTGCACCCTGCTCTGCGAGAGTGTCGACCGTCACGTCAGTTTGTTTTCGAAGCATTATCTGCTGGTTCCCGATTGCGACGTCCCGCTGTTTTCGCATTTCGAAAGCGAACGCAGGATCGTTCTTCCGGCATCGCAATTCCTGCCCAAATGGCTGCGGCCGCTGCCGTCCATCTTCCAGCGCAAGCGGCGCCAGTTCTGGTGGTCGTTTCGCGCAAAGCCGGCAAGCGGCTGGCATGTGCAGCAAATCCTCAAGATAGCCGCGACCATTTCGCTGCCTCACCAGCGATTTTGCGTGCTCGATTCCGACGTGGTGTTCTTCCGGGATTTCGATCTGTCGCGTTTCGAATATCCCGGCACGATCCCGCTCCTGACCGTGCCCGATGCGATCACGTCAACTCAGATCCGCCACGCGCGCTGGATTGAAACCAGCCATCAGCTATTGGGATTGCCGACGCCGCCGCTTCCGGCCTCCGATTTCATCGGCCATATCATCTTCTGGGATCAACAGACCATGCGAGCGATGGCCTCGAAGATCGAAGCCGTCACCCATCTTGGCTGGATCGAGGCACTGTGCCGGGTCCGCGAGTTTTCGGAATACATGCTGTACGGCTATTTTGCGCAGAACGACGCGAAATTTGCCGTCGAGCATACGGCCACTTTGCGCACCGGCTGCGTGAGCTATTGGGATTCCCCTGAACTCAACGAGATCGAGTTGAACCGCTTGCTGGCGGGTGCCGATCAGCATGACTTCGCTTTCTCGGCCACGTCCTTTTCGGGAACGCCGGTGTCGATTATCCGCTCGGCCATCGAGGAACGCCGAACTTTTCTCGCGCCTCGCGCCGCGACCGAAAAACCTGCGAGACAGGATGCGCTATGCTGATCGGGCAAGCCGGCATCAATCTAACCGCGAATATCCTGTCAGCATTGCTGGGGCTGCTCAGCGTGTTCATTTTCACGCGGCTGTTTTCGCCGCATGATTACGGCATCTATCTTCTCGGCGTTGGATTCGCGTCCGTGGTCAGCACGTTTCTGGCGGGCTGGTTTCGCAATCTGATCCTGAGCAAGCACGCCCGCAACGACGGCACCGACGTTCGCAGCCTCGTGATTTCGGGTTATCTCATTTGCTGTCTGGTGGCGCCCGCGGCCTATGGATTGGGCCGCCTGGTCGGACTGGATGCGATTGCCGCGGCGGCGGCGGTCGTGCTGGCGGTCGCAGTCGGCTTGTTTGAACTGACGCAGGACCTCGGGCGCGCGCGGCTTCGCTCCTTGTTGCTGATGAAGGCTACGCTGGTTCGCGCGGCGTCCGCCCTTTGTCTCGGCGTTGCCGTTGCGATCTTCGATCCGACGGGATTTCTTCTGCTGATTTCGTCGGCCGTGGCCTGCCTGCTTGCGATCCTGGTTCAGGTCCGCACGTCCTGGCGTGGAACCGTCGTCACGTTCGACAGATCCGCTTTGCTGACTGCCGCAAAGCAGGGCCTGCCGCTGACCTTGTCTCTCACTTTGCTGGCGATCTCCAGCGTGACCGACCGCTTCATGATCGCCAACCTCGTTGGCTCCGCCGAAGCCGGCAAATATATCGCGTCGCTCGATCTGGTTCGCCAGACCCTGATGATGCCGGCGATGAGCGCGGCTGCGGTGTTCTTTCCGCTCGCCGTCCAGATCTATGCCAATCAAGGCCGCAAGGCCGTACGATCGCATCTTGGTGAATGCGTGGAACTGTTGCTCGGCATCACGCTGCCGGCCTGTTTGGGATTTGCCATCGTCTCTCCCCATGTCGCCAATGTCATTCTCGGCGCCGATTTTCGCCAGATGGCCGGGCAGACGATGCCCGTCGTCGCTATCGCCGTGATCTTCCAGATTCTGAATCAGCAATATCTGCATGCGAGCTTTCTGCTCTCGGGACGCAATTCGTTCTATCTGATCAACACGGCCTCGATCATCGTCGCCAATGTGATCCTGTCCTATGTGTTCGTCAGCGACTACGGCACCATTGGCGCGGCGTGGGCCCGCCTCGGCGCCGATATTTTTGGATTTGCCGGTGCGTTGATTCTCACGCGCCGGGCTTTTCCAATTCCGATGCCACTGGGCCGGCTGGCGCTCACGGCGATCGCCGGACTGATCATGGCGCTGGTCGTCGCTGTCATCGACCGAAACCTGCACGTTTCGGACATCGCCGCCTGTCTCATTCTGGTGGGCGTCGGCGCGGTTACTTATCTCGCGATGTGCTGGGTGCTCGACATCTCTCATGCGCGCCGGCGTCTGAAAGTGGGCCTGGCGTTGTTCCGAACCAAACTCGCAAGCATCGGTCCGGGATAGGCAGATGGCAAAAAATCAGATCGCTAATGAAAGGTTAATTTTTGCAGGACGCGAACTCGCCGACGGACGGAATCGCGGCAGCCGCACACCTGTGCTGAAAGGCCAGGCCTTTAAGGCCGTAAGTTCCACTTTTGAATGCATCGAACGCGCCGCCATGCCCGGGCATTTAAACGCTTTTTTTGCGATTTCGGTGAATAGTCCCTCAATGAGTATGGTTAATTTTTCCTGTTGCGTAGGTTCCGCGCAAGAGTCCTGCGCGCGTCGCGTGACCCGAAGAGTAACCCCTCAGCCGACAGGTGCGGCACTTCGAATGGAAGCTGAGGCCCATGTTTGCGTATGATCAGCCGATCAATCCGTCCAGGCCGGACGCGCGGCAGGAGCCCGCGCGTCCGGCCTCGGGCTTTAACGTGCTGCAACTGGCGCAATTGCTGTGGCGGCGAAAGATCGCGATCGCGGCCACCGGGCTGATCTGCGTCTGCCTCGCTGTCATGATCGGCAAGAGTCTCGCGCCGAAATATACCGCGACAGCTCAGCTTTACATCGATCCCCGCGAATTGCAGCTGGTCGATCGCGAACTGACGCCGCGCTCCCAGGACATTTCAGGCTTGGCGATGGTGGTGGAAAGTCAGGCGCGCGTGATCACCTCGAACAACGTGCTGCTGCAGGTGATCCAGGACAACCATCTCGAGCGGGATCCGGAATTCGGCGGCGGTGACGCCAAGAGCCTGATGGCGACACTGCTCGGCCTGTTCGGCATCAACATCCATTCCCCCGACGAGGTCAAACTCGGCCAGATGTCCGCGCTGGAAGCTTTGAACCGTCATATCAGCGTCAAGAAAACCGACCGCACCTTCATCGTCGATATCGACGTCTGGTCGAATAATCCGGAAAAGGCGGCGATGCTCGCCAACGCGATCTCCGCCGCCTATCTGGAGGAATCCAAGAATTCGCAATCCACCGCCGCACGGCGCGCGACCACCGATCTGTCGGGCCGGCTCAAGGAATTGCAGGAACGGCTGCGCACCGCCGAAAACACGCTGGCCGTCTACAAGGCGCAGAACAATTTCGTCGGCACCCAGGATACGCTGATCAGCGATCAACAGCTTTCGGCCAGCAATCAGCGGCTGGCTGCGGCCCGCGCGCTCACGCTCGACGCCCAGGCGAAATACGACCAGATCGAAGCCAGCCGCCGCGCATCGACCGATGCCGGCGCCATTCCCGAGGCGCTGCAATCTCCGACCATCGCCAATCTGCGCTCGCAATACGCCGAAGCGCGCAAGCGCTATGCGGAACTCGCCGGCGAGCTCGGACCGCTGCATCCCTCGCTGCGCCAGATCGAAAAGCAGGTCGAAGACCTGCGCCGCACCATCAGCGAAGAGGTCGGACGTTTCGCGCAGTCGGCGAAAAACGACCTGACCCGCGCCCGCGACTTCGAAGCCGCGCTCAACAAATCGCTGGAAACGCAAAAAACGCCAGAGCGTCCAGCTCAGCCAGGCGTCGGTGCGGCTTCGCGAGCTCGAACGCGACGTCGAGGCCAGCCGCGACGTCTATCAGTCGTTCCTCAAGCGCTCGCGCGAAACCCAGGAACAAGAGAGCCTCAATACGTCGAACGCCCGCATCATCGGCGACGCCACGGTGCCGACGCGGCGTGCATTCCCGCCAGCCGTGAGCCTGCTCGCGATGATTGGCCTCGTGCTCGGTTCGCTCGGTGCGGCCGCGTGGATCATCGCGGCCAACCAGTTGCTTCCCGATCCCACGGCGCCCCGTGCCAGGACGCCGGCATCGCCAGCGACGAACACGCCAGCCTCGCCATCGCGACCGCCGGCAGGAAATCAACCTCCGCGGCTCGCGACCAGCGCATCGATCGAGAAGCCGCGGGTCGCCCGGCTGCAGGAATCCGACGTGATGCGGACCCTGAGCGGAATCCTGGTCAAGGGCAGCGTTCCCGACGTGACGCAGATCGGCTGGCCGACGCTGCGCGCCGGCTACCCCTCGACCTTCCTCAACGCGATGCGCGAGATGCGGGCAAGGCTGTCGAAGGACTCGATTGGGGCTGCAACGCCGGTGCTGGCCATGATCGGCGCAGGCGCCGGCGAAGACCGCAGCATTGCGGCGCTGAATGTCGCGCTGGCGGCCGCACGTGACGGCGCCAGGGTGCTGATGATCGATGCCGACCATGCCACTCACGCGCTGTCCGATAAAGTGAGCGGCCCGGTCAAGCTCGAAGCCAGCCGTGCCAACTGGCTCAGCATCGGCACCAAGTCTCGTCTCGTGTCTCGCCCCGCGATCAGCGCGATCCAGACCGCCAACGGGATCGCGATCCTGCCCGCGATCAACACAGCCGGAACCAGCCAGGCAGTCGCGCAGGCGCGCGCCTCCGGTAACTACGATCTAGTGATCCTCGATGGCCCGGCATTGCCCTGCAGTGCCGCGGACCGCGAATTGCTCGATCTCGCCGATGGCCTGGCGGCGATCCTGCCCGCCAATCTCGACATCAACGACTGCATGCATAGCATCATTGCGGCGCTCGGCGACACCGAGCGCAAGCTGATCGGCGTCATCATCAATGAACTTCACCCGACCACCCACATTCGTCAGTGGAACAAAGAATATGCTTGAACGCCGCGCAAATCCGATCGGACGGGCTGCAACAGCCAACGTCCCCAGAATCTCGCTGGGCGGGCTTCGGCTGGCCGTGCTCGACATCGAGCAGACCGCGAATTTCATGGTCGACATGGTATTCCCGCGGCGCCGGATCGGCCGTCCGCTGTATTTGACCTCCGCCAATGGCGAAGTGCTGGCGCGTTGCTCGACCGAGCCGATGACCGGCCGGCTGTTCCGCGCCGCCGATCTCATCAATGCCGACGGGCAACCGCTGGTCACGGTATCGCGGCTGAACTCGCCGACACCGTTGCCGGAACGCGTCGCGACCACCGACCTGTTTCACGTCGTCGCCCGCAAGGCCGAGGCCGCCGGGCTGACGTTCTATATGTTCGGCGCGGACGAAGCCGAAAACGCCGCCGCGGTCGCCAATGTCCGGAAAATGTATCCGGATTTGAAGATCGTCGGATATTCCCATGGCTATCTGAGGGGCGAAGCGCTGCGCGCCAAGGTCGATGAAATCAATCGGCTGGCGCCGGATTATCTCTGGGTCGCGCTCGGCGTTCCCTATGAGCAGGCCTTTGTCGAAGATTTCACGTCGCGTCTGTCCAATGTCGGCGTCATCAAGACCTCCGGCGGGTTGTTCAATTTCCTGTCCGGCAGCCGGGCCCGCGCGCCGCAATGGATGCAGAATATGGGGCTCGAATGGGCCTGGCGGATCTGGCTCGAGCCACGCCGGCTGTTCTGGCGCTATCTGACCACCAATCCCCGCGCGCTCTATCTGCTGTTCAACAAAAACTCGCCGGGCGATCAGGCCCCGCAGGGCTAATTCCAAGCCTAAACTCGCTTTGATGCTGCGATGCGTGGCTTGCAACCGCGCCGTATGCGCATGCGCGGACGCCGCTTGCACGGCAGGCGCGAGACCAGCTAGCATGGAATCAATCAAAAACGAGCGGCAGCCTTTCGGCTCGCGGCATTGGAGGAAACCATGAAAATCACGCACCGGTTTTGGCGATATCTTTTGGCGCCGATGGCGCTGGCGGGCATGCTGAGCATGAGCTCCGCCGCCGAACTCAATCCTGCCGCGCTGGTTTTCAAATCGCCGGACCAGATTCCGTGGGGACCGGTCAATGCCGCCGGCGCGCAGACCGCCGTCGTGGTCGGCGATCCCAGCAAACCCGGCTTCTATATGGTCTATAACAAATGGACCAAGGGCAATCATTTCAGCCGGCCGCACTTCCATCCCAACGACCGTTACATCGTGGTGCTGCAAGGCACCTGGTGGGTGGGCACCGGGCCGAAATTCGATATCAACAACACGACACCCATGCCTGCCGGAAGTTTCATCACGCATTTCGGCAAACAAATCCATTGGGATGGCGCCAAGGACGAGGATGCTGTTCTGGTGATCCTGGGCGAAGGTCCGGCGACCTCGACCGGCGCGGAAGAGAAATAATCCAAGCCACTTGATCCGTTCCGCGGAACGACCGAAGGTTAATCTTCCGTCGTTTGGAGGATGCAATGCATCAGGCTGCGAATGTGCAGTTCGAACGCGCAGTGCACGAATTCGTGCGCTGGCGCGCGGTGCCTGAGGAAGCACGATCACCGGCCCCTGCCTGGTGGTGGGGGACGGCGTTTGAACTGCGCGGTGTCAGGCAGCCGATGCCGAATGACTGGTGCGTCAGCCTGGACCTGCCGGATCGCGCGACCTATGCCGACGGCGCCGAGGTTTTTCTGAAATCCCTCGCCGGTCAGACGTCGCTGCCGTGGCCCGACAGTTTCCCGGGCCACGCCTGACGGACGATATCAGGACGGCGCAACAACCCGGCGCGGCGAGAGCATCCCGACCACGACCGTTGCCACCGCCGCGACGACGACGTTGAGGATCAGCGCGCCGAGCCCGACATAAAACACGTAATTGACTCCGTCGAAGCTGATCGTCGCGAGCGGCTTCAACCCGTTGCTCCACGCCGTCCACGATCCCCACGCGATACCCGCGGCCCAGCCGAGCAGAAGACCTTCGGCGCGGAACCAGCGCGTGAACAATCCGAACACCAGCGCCGGGAAGGTCTGCAGGATCCACAGGCCCCCGAGCAATTGCAGATCGAGCGCATATTGCGTGGGCAGGAAGATCGTGAACGCCAGCGCGCCGACCTTGACGACGAGGGAGGCGATCTTGGCTACCGACGCCTCGCCGGCATGGCTGATGTCCGGGTTGACGTAGGACTTCCAGATGTTGCGGGTGAACAGATTGGCCGCCCCGATGCTCATCACCGCGGCCGGCACCAGCGCGCCGATCGCGATCGCCGCGAACGCAAAGCCGGCGAACCAGGATGGGAACAGCACCTTGAACAGCGTCGGCACCACGTCATTGTTCGACGTCACCTTGATGCCCGCGGCATAGGCCATGTAGCCCAGCAGCGCGATCAAGCCGAGCAGCAGCGTGTAGGCCGGCAGCAGGATCGCATTCTTGCGAATGGTATCGGCCGACTTCGAAGCAAAGATGCCCGTCAAGGTGTGCGGATACATGAAGGCGGCGAGCGCCGAGCCGAACGCCAGCGTCGCATACGGCAGGAACTGCGCCGGCTTCAAGGTCAGCCCGGTCGCGCCGCCCTTGGCGGTAAACGCGTCGCTGGCGGCGGAGAACACCGCGCCATAGCCGCCAAGCTTGGATGGCACCACCACCACCGCCACCAGCACCACGATGTAGATCATGATGTCCTTGACGAAGGCGATCAGAGCCGGCGCGCGCAGGCCGGAACTATAAGTGTACAACGCCAGCACCACGAAAGCCGCGACGATCGGCAATTCGCCGTCGAGGCCGATGGCCTTGATCACGACGCCCATTCCGATCAGCTGCAGGGCGATATAGGGCATGGTCGCGACGATGCCGGTGAGCGCGACTACAAGCTCGAGGGAGCGTGAACTGTAGGTGCCCATGACCACATCGGCCGCGGTCACATGCCCCTTGGCGTGCGCGACTTTCCAGAGCAGTGGCATCACCGCGAACACAAAGGGATAGACCAGGATCGTATAAGGCAGCGCGAAGAAGCCGTAGGCGCCGACCGCGTACACGAGAGCCGGCACCGCGATCACGGTGTAAGCCGTATAGAAATCACCGCCGACCAGAAACCAGGTGATCCAGGTGCCGAACTGCCGTCCGCCCAAGCCCCATTCGTCGAGATGTTCGCTGACCGGGCCGGACCTCCAGCGCGCGGCGAAGAATCCCATCACGGTGACGAGGAGGAAGAAAAAGAGAAAAACCGAAAGTGCGGTCCAGTCGATCTGATTGGGCATAGTGATAACGCTTTCCAGGAATCGTCGTGTAACAGGAATTGTCTTGCAGAATGGCGCGCGGAGATCTTGCAGGTCTACGGGGTTTCGTCGTCAGGCTTTTGGCTTCGGTAAACCACCCAGATCAGCAGCGAACAGAGCGGCACCCATGCCAGCTGATACCAGTAGAAGAACGGAAACCCGAGCAGGCCCGGATCCTGGAAATTATAGAACGGCACCCACAACAGTCCGGCAAAAGGCAACAACAATAGAACCCACATGGGCAAACTCCACCAGGCCAACATCCATGACCGATTTGTTACGTTAAAGACGATCTACGATTGGATCGGGGTGTCGTCCAGCGAATTTGCGCTGTTGCACTGCACTGATTGGCTGGCATTCGCATTCGCGCCAACGCCGCAGACGGTGACCCGCTGCGGCGCTGGAGATACCGGCGCCAGAAGGCGCCGGCGCACATCCATGTGCGCTTTTATAGGTGCTATTTCATAAGATCGGCGCCGGCCTTGCAGGTGGCGGCGTCCTGATCACCGGTGCCGCCGCTGCAGCCGATTGCGCCGATCAGCTTGCCGTTATCGACCAGCGGAAATCCGCCGGGGCTTGCGACTAAAGTCGGATCGAGCGTGCCGGGATAGGAATGGCCGGTCTCGTAGACATTGTAGAACGCGCGGGATTCGCGACGGAAGCGCGCCGAGGTGCGGGCCTTGCCGATCGAAATCGGGCCGGACGCGATTTGCGCCCCTTCCATACGCTCGAAAAGGACGAGTTCGCCGTTGGTATCAACCACCGCGATATTCATTTTCCAGTTTCGCCGCTTGGCTTCAGCCTCGGCTGCGGCCATCAGCTGCTTGGCGCGATCAGCCCCGATCGACGTGCCATAGGGAATGTCGAACGGCATCGCATCGGGCGTTCCGCCCGCCGAAGGAGGCGCAGGCGGGGTCGCCGGCGCCGGTGTTTGGGCCAGCGCCGACGAACCCAGCGCCGCGACGGCAAAAGCCGCCAATGTCATCGCAACGATCGAACGCATAATTATCCTCCCGGTTGAAACTCTCGTTTTTCTGTTAGAGCCCGGTTCTGATTGAATCAGACCGGGCTCTAATCTTGTTGTAACGCGTTTTCTTCACGCGAACCGGTATCCACTTCGCTCGAAAACGCTCTGGAGATCGATTCCGCCTCACATCGGTGGCGTTAAACCATCCTTGCCGTAGGTGATGCGCGGGGTCTCCACCGTGCCGTTAGCGTTCTTCTTGCCGGCGCCGACGAAAACCTTGGTGCCCGGCTTGAGATCGCTCTTGTCGCCGACGACATAGGTTACGACCGCGGTCTCGGAGGTCACCTGCAGCTTCTTCTCGCCATCCTTGTACTTGACCGTCAGCGTCGGTCCCTCGACGCCGTTGACGGTCTGCTCGACATTCGCGTTGGTCATTTTGGTGTTCGGCTTGAGATCCCAGTCATAGTGACCTTCGCCGGTGCCGCGCATCGATTCCGGGAAGATGTGAACCTCGATAGCCTTCTGGCTGCCGTCAGGCTGCGTCATGCCGGTCGAGCCGACGAACATGCCCGGCTTGATGTCGGCCATTGTCGACTTCACGATGGCCACAAAAAGCGGCTTGTCGCCGGTCATCGCGACCTTCATTTGCGCGCCGTCGCGATTCTTGACCACGTAAACGTCGCCATCGACGCTTTCGATGGTGCCGCGAATGCGGACGGTTTCCTGCGCCGATGCCGGCAAGACAGTGCAGATCAAGGCAAGGCTGGCAGCGGCGAGCATGCGCTGGAGTGTACTGGACATGTCATTCTCCAAGGGGTCTGAGAAGGGGTCTGAAAAAGGTTCGGATTGCTGACAGAAATGATTACTACCGGGACGAGGGCCGTCCCGCCAAGGGGCACCAGGCAAGTGCCGTCAAAGACGCTTCATCCGCAACCCCCAAGGAAACCCCACGGCTGCGCTAATATTCCTGATTGAGATTACAGCCGTTGGCGCTACCGCACTGCAACAAGCGGTATCTACTGGTCGACCTTGATCCCGGCATCCTGGATCACCCGGCGCCAGCGCTCCTCCTCGCCGCGGACATAGCGATCGAGTTCGTCCGGGGGCCGCGCGATCACGACCAGTCCCTCGTTCACGCCGAGTTTTTTGAAAGCGTCGGAATGAACCGCCGAGGCCGCCGCCTTGTTGAGGCGGTCAATCACGTCTGACGGCGTCCCGGCCGGTGCAAACAGGCCATACCAGCTCTCCGCGGTATAGCCGGGGACGCCAGCTTCATTGACCGTCGGCAATTGCGGAAAAGCGGGCGAGCGTTCCGCCGATGTCACCGCAATCGCCCGCAACTGCCCGTTCTCGACCAGCGAGGCAGCGCTCGCCACCGTCGTAAACATCACGTCGATCTGACCGCCGATCAGGTCGGTGATGGCAGGCGCGGCGCCCTTGTATGGTACCGTCGTCAGATCGACCTTGGCCATGTCCTTGAACAATTCGCCGGCGAGATGCGCCGAAGTGCCGGTGCCGAACGTTCCATAAGACAATTTGCCGGGAGAGGCTTTTGCCGCCGCGATCAAGTCTTGAATCGACTTGATCGGCGATTTCGGATTGACCACGACGACGTTGAAGGAACGCGCGACCAGGGCGACGGCGGCAAAATCCCGATGCGGATCATACGGCAGCTTGGTGTTGAGGCTGGGATTGACCGCATGCGAGAACGTTCCCATCAGCAGCGTATAGCCATCCGGCCTGCTGGTTGCGACCGCCTGGGTGCCGATGATGGTGCCCGCCCCCGGCCTGTTCTCGATCAGGATCGTGACGCCCAGATCTTTCCCCATGTCCTGCGCGATCGTGCGCGCCACCACATCGGTCCCGCCGCCCGGTGCAAAGGGGACGACGAGCCGGATGATCCGTTCCGGATACAAGGCGATGGCATCGCCGATCGGCAGCAAGGCAAGCGGCCATGCGGCCGCAAACGCCAGCAGCAGAAGACGCCTTCTGGTGTGGAAGTTGAGTGACATGCGCATCCGCCTGCGGCCGGAATTCATGAGAATGCAGTAGCCGGTTTATGTTCTTTTTGTTCCCTGCTTGCGTTCCCAACGGAGTGCCATGCGCTGGGCGATTGCAGGACGTATCTGGAATGCGCGCGCGAAACTGGACGCCGGGACGTGCGGTAGACTAGCATCCGCGCGAAACACTTCAATACAACGAATATTTTCGGGGAGGATATCATGCGGCATTGGCTGGTCGGACTGATGCTATTGACGGGATCGCCGGCGCTGGCGCAGCAGACCGTCCCCACCATCGCTTTTGACTCGGTGCCCAATCCGCTTCGGCTGCCGACCAACATGTATCTCGGCGAAGTGTCGGGCGTCGCGCTCAATTCGAAGGGGCATATATTCGTCATCTCCCGCGGCAACACCAGCGGGCCGGCCTATGCGGCGGCGGCGACGCAATTGCTGGAGTTCGATGCCAAGGGCCAATTCATCCGCGAAATCGGCAAGAACCTCTATGCGTGGTCGTTCGGCCATACCGTCAAGGTCGATCCCCAAGACAACATCTGGGTGACCGACAAGGGCTCCGACATGGTGATCAAGTTCGATCCCGAGGGCCACGTGCTGATGGTGTTCGGCCGCAAGCAGGAAGCCTCCGACGAAGACACCGCGCCGCTGAAACATCCCAAGCCGCCGCTGCCCGCCGAGGACGGCCGGTTTCGCCAGGTCACCGACGTGGCGTGGGACAAGGCCGGCGATACCTTCATCAGCGACGGCTACATCAATTCGCGCGTCGCCAAGGTGGACAAGGACGGCAACTGGCTAAAGTCATGGGGCGACCGCGGCAAGGAGCCCGGCCAGTTCAACACCCCGCATTCGATCGCAACCGACGCCGACGACAATGTCTATGTCGCCGACCGCGGCAATCACCGGATCCAGGTGTTCGACCGCGACGGTAAATTCCTGCGCCAGTTCGTCATCGATGTGCCGGTGCCGCCGGGTGCCAAGCCCGCGATCGGCAAGATTCCCGATGAAGCGGCGATGGCGAGCGGGACCTTCGTGCCGGGCTCGCCATGGTCGCTCTGCATCACGCCGCCGCCCCATCAGGTACTCTACAGCTCGGATTCCTGGCCCGGCCGCATCTACAAGCTCAGCCTCGACGGCAAGGTGCTCGGCATGCTCGGGCAATCCGGCAAGCAATTGAAGCAGTTCGGCTGGATTCACGCGATGGCGTGTCCGTCGGAGAACGTGCTCTATGTCGCGGAATTGCTGAACTGGCGGATACAGAAGCTGATCCTCAAGCCGTGAGCGCGATCCAGGGCACCGTCGCCATCAGGCATAATAGGGATTGATCAGCTTCTGCCGCTCGGCGCTGTGGCGCACGAGAAGATCGATGAAGCTGCGGACCTTGGCCGAGAGATGGTGGCGGTGCGGATAAACCGCATTCACCGTATTCTCGGCCGGGCGGTAGTCCGGCAGCAGACGAACCAGACGGCCGGTTTGGAGATCGTCGCCAATCAAAAATCCCGCAATCAGCGCAATGCCGTTCCCCTGCACAGCGGCCAGCCGCAAGGTCTCGCCACTGTTGGTGATCAGATTGCCGGAAATCCGGACCGACGCCGGCGCGCCCTTGGGATCGTCGAAATGCCAGTCGTCGCCAAATGGATAAAGAACATGGCGCATGCAATTATGGTCCGAGAGCTCGGATAATTGCTGCGGCGCTCTGTGCTTTTCGAGATAGGCTGGCGAGCAACACAACACATGCCGCCAGGTTGCGAGGCTGCGGATGATCAGGCTGGAATTCGCCTGCGGCGTCAGCCGGATCGCCAGATCGAAACCTTCGTCGATCATGTCGACCTCGCGCTCACCCATCGTCAGGTCGATCTTGACCTCGGGGTAGGACGCAAGAAATTCGGCTACCGTCGGTGCCACGAACGGGACCATATGGGTCGCGGTGTAGATCCGCAGCGTGCCGCGCGGCGTCGATTGCAAGGCGCCGGCGATGTCGTCGGCCTGTTCGAGATCGGCAAGGATCTGCGTGCAGCGATCGTAATAGGCCTTCCCGACCTCCGTCAGGCTCACCTTGCGGGTGGTGCGGTGAAGCAGCCGTGCCCCGAGCCGTTCTTCGAGCGCGTGGACGTGGTTGCTGACCATCGTGGTCGACATGTTCAGCCGGCGCCCGGCCGCTGAAAAACCGCCGCTATCCACGACCCGGACGAATGTCGTCAGGCTGGTCAGCCTATCCATTGGCGTCTCCGATTATCCTCTAGCACTGGATAATCCTTCCATTTCTTTGCGGATTATCATATCGCGTCGGGCATTGCATCTAAGGCCTCAAATGCAGGCACCCTCTTTTTGGGGGCGCCCAATTCTGGGGAATTAATGCCATGACCTCATCCTATGTAGCTGATTCACATACGAAAACACGGTTTCTCCCGTCACGGCAGGCGGTCAAGCGGGCCGCTCTGGCGCTGGTACTGACCTTGGGGTCGCCGGTGCGGCGGACTTTGGCTACGGCTATCTCACGACCGGGCGGTATCTGGAATCGACCGATGACGCCTATGTCAAAGCCGACTCCACGATCGTCTCGCCGCGGGTGTCCGGCTATCTTGCCGAGGTGCTGGTGGGCGACAACCAGCCGGTCACATCGGGACAATTGCTGGCCCGGATCGACGATCGCGACTTCAAGACCGCACTCGACCAAGCCCATGCCGATGTCGCGGCGGCGGAAGCCTCGGTGCGCAACCTCGATGCCCAGATCGCCCTGCAGCAGCCGGTCATCGAACAGGAAACCGCTGGCATCGCCGCCGCCGAAGCCAATCTGCAATTCGCGCGGGAAGAACAATCCCGTTATGACGGGCTGATGAAGTCCGGCTCCGGCACGGTCCAGCGCGCCCAGCAGACCGACGCCGCACTGCGCGAGAAGGTCGCGCAGCTTCAACACGGCAAGTCCGGACTGGTCGCCGCGCAAAAGAAGGTCGACGTTCTCACCTCGGACCGCGCCAAGGCGGTCGCACAACTCGATCACGCCCGCGCCGTCGATCAGCAGATGGCGCTCAATCTGTCCTACACGCGCATAACAGCACCAGTGGACGGCACCGTCGGTGCGCGGTCGCTCCGGGTCGGTCAATTCGTGCAGGCCGGAACGCAATTGATGGCGGTGGTTCCGCTCGATGCGGTCTATGTAGTCGCCAATTTCAAGGAAACCAGCTCACCAACGTGCGCAACGGCCAGCCGGTCGAACTTACCATCGATAGTTTCCACGGCACCCGGCTGCGCGGCCATGTCGATAGCCTGTCGCCGGCGAGCGGTCTCGAATTCGCGCTGCTGCCACCCGACAACGCGACCGGCAATTTCACCAAGATCGTGCAACGCGTACCGGTGAAGATCGTGCTCGACGACCGTAGCCTGACCGGCCTGTTGCGTCCGGGCATGTCGGCGGAGCCGACCATCGACACCAAGGCCACCGTGCTTGCGGAGCGCGAAACCAAAAACCGTTGGCGTCGGCGCTGGCGCGTCCGAACGGCGGCTGAGCCGCATCCGTTTTCCCGGCGGCACCAAAAGCCGCCGGATCTTTTCCTCGACGATGAAATTTTCCGCTTAACGAATACGGCCTCGGCCAGGAGAACGACATGACCGCGCTCCAGCCCACCATCAATGCTACTCCCGCCAGTCTCAACAGCGATCATCCCAACGCAGCCGGCGCACCGGACAAGGCCGCGCCCGCCGTCACGACCAAAACCTGGTTGGCGGTGTTCGGCGCAACGCTCGGCGCCTTCATGGCGGTGCTCAACATTCAGATCGTCAACGCGTCGCTGGCGGATATTCAGGGCGCGATCGGCGCCGGCATCGACGATGGCGGCTGGATTTCGACCTCCTATCTGATCGCCGAGATCGTCGTGATTCCGCTGAGCGGCTGGCTGGCGCAGGTGTTCTCGGTCAGGGTCTATCTTCTGACCAACGCGGTGTTGTTTCTGGTGTTTTCCGCAGCCTGTGCGCTGGCGCAGGA
Source organism: Bradyrhizobium sp. (assembly GCA_037201505.1). Lineage (GTDB taxonomy): Bacteria > Pseudomonadota > Alphaproteobacteria > Rhizobiales > Xanthobacteraceae > Bradyrhizobium. Next base: position 275,711 of record JBBCHO010000002.1, on the reverse strand, counting down.
TCTGCCGCAGATGATCGTGCTGCGCGCGATCCAGGGATTTACCGGCGGTGTGCTGATCCCGATGGCCTTTACGCTCATCATCACGTTACTCCCAAAAGCTAAGCAATCCATTGGGCTGGCCATGTTCGCGGTGTCCGCCACCTTCGCACCCGCTATCGGCCCGACCATCGGCGGGTACCTGACGGAAAACTGGGGCTGGCAGTGGATCTTCTACGTCAATCTGGCGCCGGGCGCGCTGATGCTCGGCATGCTCTGGTTCTCGCTGGATTCGAAACCGATGAAGCTCTCGTTGCTGCGCGAGGGCGACTGGCCCGGCATCGTCACCATGGCGGTCGGCCTCGGCGCGCTGCAGACCGTGCTCGAGGAAGGCAACAAGGACGACTGGTTCGGATCTGATTTCATCGTCCGCCTGTCGATCATCGCGGCCATTGCCTTGACGCTGTTCTTCTGGATTGAGCTGACCGGCAAGAAGCCGCTGCTGAATCTGCGGCTGCTTGCCCGCCGCAATTTCGGTTTCGGCGTGCTGGCCAACTTCCTGATGGGTACGGCGCTTTACGGTTCGGTGTTCATCCTGCCGCAATATCTGGCGCGCATCCAGGGCTACAATTCCGAGCAGATCGGCATGGTGCTGGCATGGACCGGCCTGCCGCAGCTTGTGCTGATCCCACTGGTGCCGCGGCTGATGAAGCGCTTCGATGCGCGGTTGATCATTGGCATCGGCTTCGCGCTGTTCGCCGCCTCGAACTTCATGAACATCTATATGACCAAAGACTATGGCTCGGACCAGCTGTTCTGGCCCAACGTGGTTCGCGCAATCGGGCAGGCGCTGGCGTTCGCGCCGCTCTCCGCCATCGCCACCGCCGGCATCGAGCCGGAGAATGCCGGTTCGGCATCGGGATTGTTCAACATGATGCGCAACCTCGGCGGCGCCATCGGCATCGCCGGACTACAGACATTCCTGACCAAGCGCGAACAGTATCACTCCAACGTGCTGACGCAGTCAGTCTCGCTTTTCGAGCAGGCGACGCGCACGCGGATCGAGCAACTGACGAACTATTTCATCAATCACGGCATTATCGACCCCGCCGATGCGTCGCACCGGGCCGTCGTCGCCATCGGCCAGATCGTGCAGAAGCAGGCCTACATCCTGGCGTTCAGCGATACTTTCTTTGTGCTTGGTGTTGCGCTGATCATCGCGTTGGTGGCGACTCTGCTGCTCAAAAAGCTGGGTCACATAGCGCCCGGCGGCGGCGCGCACTGATGAGCTTGGATTGATCCGTCACAGCGACGGCTGTGTGCTCCCTCTCCCATGGGGAGAGGGGTACGGTCTGTCGATCGCGCGTAACCCCTCACCCAATCGCTACGCGATTCGACCTCTCCCTATGGGAGAGGTGAAGTAAATCGAGAAATCGCCCGAACTGATTATCCAGTTTCAGTTGATGGTCCATTCCATACTCCGCGGATTATCGAAATCCCCCTCCATTGCTACATACAGTGAGCGGCGGCGCATTCCGCAAGCTTTCACCGAAATGCGCAATGGGAGATGATAATGCGTAAGACTATTCTCAGCATGCTCGGCGCTTCGATATTTGCTGCGGCGACAGCCCATGCGGCCGCGGCTTCCGAGCGTCATCACGTACGAATGACGGACCGGGTAGCGACCGAACAATTCCGGCAGAGCAATGCCAATGCAGCGCTCGCCTATATTGCGGTTCGCCCAGATTATCACAGCTACAACGCTGGAATGTCGGCGCCCGCCGGCCGCTGATTTCTGATGTGCCGAAAAAAGCCCCGGCAGGTCCGGGGCTTTTTTTCTGACTGCAGTCTGCCCTTCGTCTGAGTGAAAGCCGTGAATAGCTCGCGATTTGTTTATCCGCCGCCGGTTGATAGTCCTTTCCCATTTCCACTGATTATCAAATCAGCCGTCCTGCACGATGTTTGATGGACACGAAGCGGAACTGCTTCGCGACATCGTCTAACAGGAGACTACAATGCGAAAGACAGCCCTAACCATTCTCGGTGTGTTACTGATTGCCGGCTCGGCGATTCAAATGGCTGCAGCGTCCGAGCATCATGCGCGCAGGGCGCACGTGGCGCCGATCGCCGTCAGCCAGCAGACCCGCAACGCGAATAATTCGATGGAGAGCCATGCGAACAGCGTTCGGGAGGACAACGAAGATTTCATCCGCAGGACCAGCCCGAACTGACACCGCACAGGCGAGCATCGAAAAGGCGCGATGCTCGCCTCGCTCAGGAGTCACACTGGCAAGCCGCTGGCGCTTTTATTCCGAAGTCTTGCGGGCGAAGTCGATGTAAATCTCGCGCAGGCGATTGGCCATCGGGCCGGGCTTGCCGTCGGCGACGGTCTTGCCGTCGATCGTAACGACCGCCTGCACGAACGAACTCGCGCTGGTGATGAAGGCTTCCTTTGCCGCCAGCGCTTCTTCCACCGAAAAAGCCCGTTCCTCGACCCGGAGCTGACGCTCCTCGGCGAGTGCCACCACCGCCTTGCGGGTACAACCGGGCAGAATCGCACTCGAATTCTGTCGCGTCACCAGCACATCGTCTTTGGTCAGGATGAAGGCCGACGACGAACCGCCCTCGGTGACCTTGCCGTCCTCGATCATCCAGGCTTCGCCCGCGCCCGCTTCCGCCGCGGCCTGCTTGGCCAGCACCTGCGCCAGCAGCGCCACGCTCTTGATGTCGCGTCGCGCCCATCGGATATCCGGCACCGTAATCACGGCGATACCCGACTTGGCCGACGCCGCGTTGACGATATCCTTCATCGACGTGAACAAGATCAGCGTCGGCTTGACGCCCTTCGGGAAGGCAAAGTCCCGTCCGGCGGCGGCGCCGCGCGTCACTTGCAGATAGACCAGGCCGTTCTCGACCTGATTGCGCGCGATCAGCTCTTTCTGAATCTCCCTGATACGATCGAGGGATTCCGGTAACGCCAGCGCGATCTCGCCGACCGACCGCTCCAAGCGTGCCAGATGCGAGGCGTTGTCGACCAGTTTGCCGTCCAGCACTGCGGAAACTTCATAGATGCCGTCGGCGAACAAAAAGCCGCGGTCGAGCACGGAAATTTTAGCGTCAGCCAGTGGCACGAACGAGCCGTTGACGTAGGCGATCTGGTCCAAAGCGAGGTCTCCCGGGGGTAGCGAAGTGATTTGCCCGCATAGCATATGCGCGTGCTGCAAGAAACCGCTCTCGCGTCATTCCGGGGCACGTCGAAGACGTGAACCCGGAATCTCGAGATTCCGGGTTCGATGCTACGCATCGCCCCGGAATGACAGGAGGGTCGTCAATGCGACAATATCTTCGACAGAAACTTCTGCGCGCGGTCGCTGCGCGGGCTGCCGAAGAAATCCGCCTTGGCCGCGTCCTCGACGATCTCGCCCTGGTCCATGAAAATGACCCGGTTGGCCACCTTGCTGGCAAAGCCCATCTCGTGGGTGACGACCATCATGGTCATGCCCTCGCGCGCGAGATCGACCATCACGTCAAGCACTTCGCTGATCATTTCGGGATCAAGCGCCGAGGTCGGCTCGTCGAACAGCATCGCGATCGGATCCATCGCCAGCGCCCGGGCGATTGCGACGCGTTGTTGCTGGCCGCCGGACAATTCGGCGGGAAATTTACGCGCATGGTCCTTGAGGCCGACGCGATCCAAGAGCTTGGCGCCCTTGGCCATCGCCTCCTCGTGCGATCGTCCCAGCACTTTTTCCTGCGCAAGACAAAGATTCTCGATGATCTTCAGATGCGGGAACAATTCGAAATGCTGGAACACCATGCCGACGCGGGCGCGCAATTTCGGCAGGTTGGTCCTGGGATCATTGACCTTGATGCCGTCGAGGATGATTTCGCCGCCCTGGAATGGCTCCAGCGCATTGACGCATTTGATCAGTGTCGATTTCCCGGAACCTGAAGGGCCGCACACCACCACCACCTCGCCCTTGGCGACGCTGGTGGTGCAGTCCTTCAGCGCCTGGAAATGTGGCCCGTACCATTTGTCGACATGGCTGATCTCGATCATGAAGCCTCGCTAATGGACAAAGGCGATGCGCGCCTGCAGGCGCCGCACGCCGAACGACGCAGCACAGGAAATGGCGAAATAAACCACGGCGGCAAACAGATACATTTCGACCAGCCGCCCGTCGCGCTGCGCGACCTTGCTGGCTGCGCCGAGAAAATCGGGGATCGACAGCACATAGACCAGCGAGGTGTCCTGGAACAGCACGATGGTTTGGGTCAGCAGCACCGGCAGCATGTTGCGGAATGCCTGCGGCAGCACGACGTAACGCATGGTCTGGCTGTAGGTGAGGCCAAGCGCCTGTGCCGCGGCAGGTTGCCCCCTGGAGATCGACTGGATGCCGGCCCGCATGATCTCCGAGAAATAAGCCGCCTCGAAAATAATGAAGGTGACGAGCGAGGACGTGAACGCCCCGACCCGGACCGGCCGCGACGATCCGGTCAGCCATTGCCCGATGTAAGGCACGAGGAAATAGAACCAGAAGATCACCAGCACCAGCGGCAGCGACCGCATCAGGTCGACATAGATGCCGGCGAACCAGACCAGCGGCTTTGAGCCCGACAGCCGCATCAGCGCCAACAGCGTTCCGAACACCAGCGCACCGACCGTGGCGAGGCCCGTCAGTGTCAGCGTAAACGTCATGCCGTCGAGAAACAGATAGCTCAGGGAGCGCCTGATAACATCGAAGTCGAAATTGGCGAACATGGCTGGCTATTTCCCCGTGATGTAGCCGGGGATCGCCACGCCGCGCTCGACAAAGCGCATCGCGACGGCAACGACGATATTGACCACGAGATAAAGCACGGTCGCGGCGGTAAAGGCCTCGAACACCTGAAAGGAAAACTCCTGCATCGCGCGCGCTTGCGCGGTCAGTTCGATCAGGCCGATGGTGATGGCCACCGAGGTGTTCTTGACGGTCGAGAGAAATTCCGAAGTCAGCGGCGGCAGCACGATGCGAAACGCCATCGGCAACAGCACGTAACGATAGGTTTGCGCGGTGGTCAGCCCGAGTGCCGTCGCCGCGAGTTTCTGGCCGCGCGGCAGCGATCCGATACCCGACCTCAATTGCTCGGCGACCCGCGCCGACATGAACAATCCAAGCCCGATCGTGGCCGTAAAGAACGGCGCGTTGGGCATCTGCTTCAGCCACAATCCCCACGCATTCGGCAGCACTTCCGGCAGAACGAAGAACCAGAGGAATAGCTGTACCAATAGCGGCATGTTGCGGAAGAATTCGACGTAGAGGAAGCCGATCCGGGACGCGGTCTTCGACGGCAGCGTGCGCATCACGCCAACAATTGATCCGCAGATCAGCGCGATGATCCAGGCGCAGATCGCGGTCTCGATTGTCAGCAGCAGTCCCGACAGCAGCATGTCGAGATAGGTGCCGGTCCCGTTCGGGGCCGGCTCCCAGAAGATGCGCCAGTTCCAATGATAGTTCACACCGGCTCCCCGCCCCTTACAGCCGTGCCGCGATCGGCCAACCCCATGCTAGCAAGCTTATGCCATCAAGCATATGCAACGACCGGGCCATCCCATGCACCGGGAATTCCTACATCGCCTTGTAGGAATCAGGATCGGCGGAGTCTGTGGGCCTGGCGAATGCTTTTTTCAGCTCCGCGCCGATCGGGACGTTGAGATTCAAGCCCTTGGGCGGAATCTTCTGCATCAGCCATTTGTCGTACAGCTTCTGGCCTTCCGGGCTCTGGTAGAGCGCGGCCGTGGCGTCATCGGCCACTTTCTTGAAGGCCGGATCGTCCCTGCGCAGCATAATGCCGTAGGGCTCCGGCTTGTAGAACGCCTCGGTGGAAATAACGTAAGCATCCGGATCTTTCGATCCGGCCACGAAACTGGCGAGCAGAATATCGTCCATCACAGCCGCCACCGCGCGATCGGTCTCGACCAGCAGGAATGATTCAGCATGCTCCTTGGCCGGAACGATATTGATGCCGAGGTTACGGGCGGCATTCACTTCGGTGAGTTGCTTAATGTTGTTGGTGCCCGAGGTCGAGGCCACCGTCTTGCCCTTGAGGTCTTCGATCGAATTAACTGGATTTCTTCGACACGAAACGGGTTGCCGTCAGGAAGTGCGTGTTGGTGAAGGAAACCTGTTTCGAACGATCGGATTGTTGGTGGTCGATCCGCATTCGAGGTCGATGGTGCCGTTGGCCAGTAGTGGAATGCGGGTCGACGACGTCACCGGATTGAGCTCGACCTCGAGCTTGTCGAGCTTGAGCTCTTTCTTCACGGCCTCGACGATCTTGTAACAAATATCGATCGCGAGGCCGACCGGCTTCTGGTTGTCATCCAGATAGGAAAACGGATTGAGGAGTCGCGATAGCCGATGGTGATGGTGCCGGTTTCCTTGATTTTCTTGAGCGTCCCCGTGAGTTCCTCGGCCCCGGCTTGCGCGGCGCAAAAAGCCGCAGCAAGCGCAAAGCCCATCACGTGCAGCCGTTTCATTCGTACTCTCCTCAACTTCGATGGCTGCGGCAAACCATGCACATTTCGGGCCGGAAAGCCGATTGGCTCACATCGCCTTGTAGGAATCGGGATCGGGCGAGTCCGACGGCTTGGCGAATTCGTTCTTCAATTCGGGGCCGAGCGGCACATTCAGATTGAGGCCCCGGGGCGGAATCTTCTGCTGGAACCACTTCTCATACAGCTTGGGGCCTTCGGTGCTCTGGTAGAGCGCGCGGTGGCGCCATCGACCACCTTCTTGAAGGCCGGATCGTCCTTGCGCAGCATGATGCCGTAGGGCTCCGGCTTCGAGAATGCATCGGTGGAGATGAGATAGGCCGCAGGCTCTTTTGACCCGGCGACCAGGCTCGCGAGCAGATGTCGTCCATCACAAAGGCCACCGCGCGATCGGTCTCGACCATCAGGAAGGCTTCGGCATGATCCTTGGCCGGGATGATGTTGATGCCGAGGTTGCGCGCCGCATTGGCTTCGGTGAGCTGCTTGATATTGGGGTGTGCCGGAAGTCGAGACCACCGACTTGCCCTTGAGTTCATCGATCGAGCCAATCTTGCTGGCCTTCTTCGAGACGAAGCGGCTCGCGGTTAGAAAATGCGTGTTGGTGAAGGCGATCTGCTTCTGGCGGTCGGCGTTGTTGGTGGTCGAGCCGCATTCGAGATCGATGGTGCCATTGGCCAGCAAGGGAATGCGGGTCGAGGAGGTCACCGGATTGAGCTTGACCTCGAGCTTGTCGAGCTTGAGCTCCTTCTTCACGGCGTCGACGATCCTGTAACAAATATCATCGCGAAGCCGACCGGCTTCTGATTGTCATCCAGATAGGAAAACGGAATCGAGGAGTCGCGAAAACCAAGCGTGATCGCACCGGTCTCCTTGATGTTCTTCAGCGTCCCGGTGAGTTCCTCGGCACTGGCCTGTGTCCCACAGAACGCCATGGCGAGCGCATAGCCAAACATATGCTTGCGGTTCATACGTGTTCTCCTTGTTTGTTGGGTAAGGATATTGCTTGAGAATTCGTCCCGAACGGACGCGATGTAACGGCAAACCTGTCCATGTATGGTCCGAACCTCAGACCATCGCAAGACACCTTAGCAAGCCCACCTGCCGGCTGCGCCACTCGGTCACGCCCCATGCAATTCGCCCAGATCCCAGAACAGGCCCGCCATGATGCCCAGCGCCTCCTCGGTGACCGACAATAGAATGTGCTCATCGGGCGCGTGCTGAGAACAGCCGGGATAGGAGTGCGGCACCCACATCGTAGGCAGACGAGTGAATCGGAAAACACGTCATTGGGCAGCGAGCCGCCGAAATTCGGCAGCACCGCCGGCGCCTTTCCGGTGGTTTTCCTAATCGACTCCGCAGTCCAGTTGACCCAAGGGCTTTCGAAATCGGTGCGCGACGCTGCAAAACGTTGCGTCGCCTGCACCTCGATCATCGAGAAACCTTTGTTGTGCAGATGAGCCCGGATCACCCTCGGCGATGTCATCGACCTTGGTGCCGACCACGAAGCGAAGCTGCAGCACGGCTTGCGCGCGTCCCGGATCGCATTGGCCGTCTTGTCGATACTCCCGGCGGACATCGCCAGCACTTCCAGCGTATTCCACGCGTAAAGCCGCTCGGCCGCCGACAGGCCTTCCTCACCCCAATTGTCCGAGAGCGCAGGATCATCCGGCGTTGGCTCGATCTTGACGTCGGCCAGCGCGGAGTGGATCTGGTTGGACAATCGCGGCGGCTTCAATCCCTCGACCAGCAGTCGTCCATTGCCATCGACCAGCGTCGCGATCCCACTGGCCAGGATGGTCGCGGGATTGGCAGGACGCCGCCCCAATTGCCGGAATGATGCGACCCCTCACGCAGATTGACGTCCAGATGAATCCGGATACCGCCACGGCAGCCGAGAAACAAGGTCGGACGGTCCGCCGACAGCCGCGGGCCATCGGACGCCAGAAACAGATCGACCGAAAGCTCATCGCGCAAGGATTCGCACACCGCGCGCAAATCCGGCGAGCCGATTTCTTCGCCGGTCTCGATGATGAATTTGGCATTGAAGCCGAGCCGGCCGCCGCGCGTCTCCCTCACCGCGCGAAGCGCCGACAGAGTTGATGCTGTGCTGGCCTTTATTATCGGCGGTGCCTCGGCCGTAGACCCGTTGCCCACCGTCGTGGTCCGCCAGGGATCGAGATTGTCCCGCCATTCTCCGACCATGCCATCAACGACGTCGCCATGCCCATACATCAGAATGGTCGGCGCCGATGAACTCTCTTTATATTCGGCCAGAAGATAAGGCCCTTTTCCGCTCGGCGATTCGATCAGCCGGGTCGTGAAATCAGCTGGAAAAAGCCGGCTGCAGGTCCTGCTCGAGATAGGCGCGCAGCACATCGCCCCGCTCGGGGTTCTGGCTTTCGGTCTGAAAGCCCACGCGCCGATCGAGTTCGGCCAGAAACACGCCGGAATGAAGCTGCTGATGGGCCCGGGCGATCGCGTCAGCTCTGGTCATGTCTTGTTGTCCTGGTATCCCGGTCGCAAGGTTTCGATTTCAATCAGCCTAGAGCATAATCCGGAAAAGTGGGAACCGGTTTTCCGAAAAGATTATGCTCAAACAAGAAGATGCGCGACGAGCATGATTCAACCCAGTTGAATCATGCTCTAGCGGGATAAGGCTGCGATCGAAAGTGGCCACGACGCCAGGAATGGGCCTTGCTAAACTCCGCCGGAATGCAACAATTTCGGCGATAGCCCGGCGCTCGATCGGCAAACTCCTGGGAGGATTCCATGAAAACGATCCTGCGCGCTTCCGTCGTCTGTGTGTTGTTTGCGGGTTCCGCCATCGCGCTGACCGGCGAGCGCATGGCGACCATTCCACTCGACAAGATGACAACAGCCCAGCGCGGCGTGGCGGATGCGATCATGACCGGCCCCCGCAAATCGATCGGCGGCCGTTCAATGCATGGCTTCGCAGTCCCGAGCTTGCGGATCGGCTGCAGAAGGTCGGCGATACATCCGGTTCAATACCTCGCTCGATAAGCGCGTCAACGAGATGGCGATCATCATGACCGCGCAGGCCTGGGGCTCGCAATATGAATGGCATGCCATGCGCCGCTGGCGCTCAAGGCCGGTCTCGATCCCGCCATTGTCGCCGCCATCGGCGCCGGGCGGAAGCCTGAGAATATGAAGGACGACGAGGCGATCGTGTGGGAATTTTCTACTCAGTTGCGGCGCGATCACGGCGTCGATGACGCGATCTACGCCAGGGCGCTGGAAAAATTTGGCGAAGCCGGCATCATCGATCTGGTCGCGGTCAACGGCTATTACGACGTGGTCTCGATGACGCTCAATGTCGCGCGTGTCCCGGCTCCCGCCGGCGAGGAATTGCCGTTCAAACAGGCCGGAAAATAGTCTATCCGTCTTGGCGTTGGTGCGCGGCGTCCTGCCGCGTGGCGGCTCTTTGAGAAATGCAAGATCATGAAGAAGCAAATCCGGCTCAACGCCTTCGCGATGAATTGCGTCGCGCATCAATCGCCGGGGCTGTGGACCCATCCGCGCGACCGCACCAGTGACTATAACCGGCTGCCGTACTGGATCGATCTCGCCAAAACGCTGGAGCGGGGGCGGTTCGACGGCCTGTTTCTCGCCGACGTGCTCGGCGTCTACGACGTGTTCGGCGGCAATCCCGATGCGGCGCTGCGCAACGCGACGCAGACGCCGGCCAACGAACCGCTGCTGCTGATCCCGGCGATGGCCGCCGGTGACCGAACATCTCGGCTTCGGCGTAACGTCGAACCTGTCCTATGAGCCGCCCTATTCGTTCGCGCGCGGATGTCGACGCTCGATCATCTCACCGAGGGACGGGTCGGCTGGAATGTCGTCACCGGTTACCTCGACAGCGCCGCCCGCGGCGCCGGCAAGGGACAAGCAGACCGGGCATGACGACCGCTACGATGTCGCCGATGAATATATGGAAGTGGTCTACAAGCTCTGGGAAGGAAGCTGGGAGGACGATGCGGTGTTGCGCAATCGCGCCAGCGGCATTTTCACCGATCCCGCCAAGGTGCACCGCGTCCGGCACGAGGGAAACAACTACCGGCTCGACGCCATTCACCTCAGCGAACCGTCGCCGCAGCGCACGCCGGTACTGTATCAGGCTGGCACCTCGCCGCGCGGACGGCAAATTCGCCGCCGAGCATGCCGAATGCGTATTCAGGTCGGGTCCCTCGGCCAAGATCATCGCGCCGCGCGTCGCCGGCATTCGCGAACTCGCCGCGAAAGCCGGACGCAATCCGGCTGAAATCCTGATGTTCAGCATGTTCACCATCATCCTCGGGCAAACGGAAGCCGAGGCCAAAGCCAAATACGCCGATTACGTCAGCCACGTCAGCGCCGAAGGCGCGCTCGCGTTGATGTCCGGCTGGACCGGTGTCGATTTCTCGACCTACGATCTTGATCAAGAAGTCCGCCACGTCCAGAACGACGCAGGCCGCACCGCGATGGACAACATCACCCGCGCCGATCCGGACCGGATCTGGACCGTGCGCGAAGTCGCGCAGCATGTCGGCATCGGCGGCATCGGCCCTGTCGTGGTAGGCACGCCGGAAAACGGTCGCGGACGCTATCGAGGCGTGGATCGACCAGACCGATGTCGATGGGCTGAATGTCGCGTTGCGATTTCACCGGGAGATTTCGAAGACATCGTCGATATGCTGGTCCCCGAACTGGTTCGGCGCGGGCGCTACAAGGATGCTTACGCGCAGGGAACGCTGCGCGAAAAACTGTTCGGCCAGGGCCGCGCGCGCCTCACCGCGCCGCATCCGGCGGTGCAGTATCGGCCGGTGTAGCACCGTCATTCCGGGATGGTCCGAAGGACCAGACCCGGAATCTTGAGATTCTCCGATGTGCAATTGCACATCGTAGTTCGATGCTGCGCATCGCCCCGGAATGACGAAAGAAGGGTTTAAACCGTCCCGTCGACCACCACCTCGATCAGCTTTGCGCCGGGCCGGCTGAACGCGGACTTGAGCGTCGCCCGACATCCCGGGGTCGGTGACACGCGTTGCCTCGAGCCCGAGCGATCTCGCCATTCCGACGAAATCCACCGGCGGATCGACAAAGTCCATGCCGACGTAATGATCGTCGCCATGAAACGCGAGTAGCCGCTGCTTGATGATGCGGTAGCCGCCATTGTTGGCGATCACGACGGTCAGCGGCAATTTATGATGCGCGGCGGTCCATAGCGCCTGAATCGAATACATCGCGCTGCCATCGCCGGAAAACACACCACCGGTCCGGTCGGGATTGGCAAGGCTGGCGCCAACCGCAGCCGGCAATCCCAGCCGATGCCGCCCGAAGCCAGCGCATGAAAATCATAGCGGTCGCGATAGGGGCGCAGCGCCAATACCTGCCGCGAGGAGGTCAGGGCTTCATCGACCAGAATGGCGTTAGCCGGCATCGCCTCGACCAGTTGCAGCGTCAGCCATTCCGGGTCGATCGGCGAACGTTTGCTCGCCTTCAAAATTTTCTCGACCGCCTTGGCGCGATTGGCGGTCCAGTTCTTCGGCGCCAGCGCGGCGACGCCCTGCTTGGCAAGCGCCTCGAGCGCCGCGCCGCCGGCGGATTTGAGCGCCGGGATCAGCGCGCGCAGGGTTTCCCGCACATCGGCCTTGAGCGCGATCTCGGCGCCGAAATTCTTGGCGATGTCCCAATCGACGAGACCGATCTGTACCACCGGCATGCCCTCCGGCAGCGCATCGGTTTCGCTGTGCACCGACATCCGCAGCGGATCCGCGCCGAGCGCGATCATCAGATCGTACGGCGCCAACGTCTCGCGCACCTGCGTCTGCGAGCGTGTCAGCGACCCATGTAGCAAGGGCTCTCCGAGAGAAAATGCGAACCGTACGGCGCCGACTGCTGATAGGCCGGACAGCCCAGCACTTCCGCAGTGCGGCGGCTTCCTTGAGCGCGTCGCTTTTGACGATTTCATCGCCGGCGATGATGACGGGACGCTCCGCCTTGAGGATGCGATGCGCCAGCGCCTGCAACGCCTCGTCGGAGGGTTTCACCCGCGTATCGATCCGCGTCGAGCGGCCGAGATCGACGCCGGCTTCGGCATTGAGAATGTCGCCCGGCAGCGAGATGAACACCGGACCGGTCGGCGGCGTGGTCGCGATCTTGGCGGCGCGACGCACGATCCGCGGCAAATCTTCAAGCCGCGTCACTTCGACGGCCCATTTCACCAGCGGCTCAGCCATCCGCACCAGCGGCCCGAACAGCAGCGGCTCCATCAGACCATGGCCCTGCTCCTGCTGCCCGGCAGTCAGGATCATCGGCGTTCCGGTGAATTGCGCGTTGTAAAGCGAGCCCATCGCATTGCCGAGCCCGGGCGCGACATGGACGTTACAGGCGACAAGACGGCCCGACGCCCGGCTGTAGCCATCGGCGATCGCGACCACCAGGCTCTCCTGCATCGCCATCACATAGGTGAGGTCAGGATGATCCTTCAGCGCATGCATGATCGGCAATTCGGTAGTGCCGGGATTGCCGAACAGATGCGTGATGCCCTCATCCTTGAGCAGTGCGAGGAAAGCCGAGCGCCCGGTGATGCGATTCATAAGTGATCTCTCCTTCCCGCGGTCGTCTTATATCGCGATTCGCATGTTTCTTCTTTTTGGAGCGTCCGGAAGCAATAAACCCGTAGCCCGGATGAGCGAAGCGATATCCGGGGCCACATCGCGTTTCCCCGGATATCGCTTCGCTCATCCGGGCAATGGCATTGAATTTGTTAGCAAACTTCCCAATTTGCGATCCTTCCCCCGATCTATACCCGTGAATGAGCGCGCCTAGCATCCGCGCGGTGTCTCGTGATTTCCCGAGACATCCGCACCAGCCGCCCAAGAACCGATACCGTGGTATCGCTGCCTCACCCGCCCGCGCCGCCGCCCCGCCGATCAAAAAGGATTCGGCCCCAGTCTGGGGAGACTGGGGCCGTGGGGGGGGTCTGGTGGTTTGTACCGGGGGTTTGGTACTGGGCCATCATGACCTCAAGAGCTGCTTCAGACAGTTTGGCCTGAAGCACAATGTACCAAGGGACACCTATCATCATAACGGCCCGGTCTGTGCTTTAGACGACCTTGATGCCTTCCGATTTTTCGATGTCGCAAGGGTCTCAAGCTGGTGCCCGAGCGCTGTCCAGCTCCGTGAAATGTTGATCAGCACCCGATTTCGGCGGACTGAATTGTTCGGATCAGCTCCCAGCATTTTGTGATGCGCCGCATAGGCTCGGCACTGTTCGGCTGAAGGCATTTTGTCCCTCTCCGGCCGGACTCCATTGGCCCAGCCCATGGTTGTTGACAACATGCTACACCACCTTTCAGCTTTGCCCTGCTTGTTATTCCGCAGCGCGTCGAACGACACTTGCGAATCAAGAGCGACCTATATAGAAACTCTACATAGGGTCGTGTGAGGTCGGAGCGATGACGCAAGTTAACGAACCGCGCGTGAGCGCGAAGGGACTCAAAGTGTTGCACGCATTCGTCGAGGCTGGAAACCGGGAGCTTTCCGGCGCTGATATTGCCGAGCGCACCGACATCCTGTCCGGTACGCTCTATCCAATCCTGATCAGGTTCAGGTCCGCCGGATGGCTGAAAGACCGTTGGGAGGACGACGAGCCTGTCGAGCTTGGTCGGCCAAAGCGTCGCTACTACAAACTCACTGCCACAGGTCAGGCCGCCTATCGGAAAAATCTCCCGAGCGCAGCTCCCAAGGGAGGGCTCGCATGGGCGTGATCCTTGGCCTTCTTGGTGCGATATTTCTCAGCCTTCTTATCCGTTTGCTGGGCGTCGAGATCGGCGTTTGGCACACGCCGATCTGCCGGTGGCTGGTAAGGATTGCTGCGGGCCGTCTACCGGCTGACGAACGCGCTGCCGTCGAGAGCGAGTGGCTCGCGGTGATCGAAGATATGCGCAGCCCCACCGCTCAGCTTCTGCACTCGCTGAGTTATGCCGTGTCAGCCGTCCGCATTCGGCAAGCAATTGATCCAGAGCAGGCGCGCGCTAGCAGCGCATATGCTCGGGGCATAGTGTTCGGTCAAGCGTCTGGGATCGCCACAGCGACCGGATTAATTGCCGGACTGCTGTACAACGGCGGCGACGTAGCGAATCGGCTGCAGGCCTTGACATCGAAACCGATAACCGTCGCCGTGATAATCATAGGTTTTTCCCTTCAGATTTATGTGTGCTATCGATTTCTTATGTGGAGATTCAAGCAGCGAGGAGCGGGCGCGAGCAAGTAGTGCGTCAGACTGATTAGTGCCGATTAATGCGCTTGCTTTTAGTGTGGTATGGCCACCCCGCCAAAAATCACCTTCGGCGAGATGCGCGAATCCGGCGTGCGCGACGTGCTGATCTATTGCCGCGACCATCGATGCAGCCATCACGTCGAGACCAACGCGGACGGCTCCGATGGACGTGCGTCTTTCCGACATCGAGCCGCTTTTTACCTGCACCGCCTGCGGCAAGCGCGGCGCGGAGGTGCGGCCGAATGGCCGCAGGCGAAGATGGGCACGGTCTCGTGACGTGGTCGAAGTGCCTTAGCTTTCTCCGTCGAATTCGGGCTTGCTGGCTGCGTCTTAGGCAGCCGAAAGGAGGTTCAACCATGACGTTGCTGGAAGGCTGGAAGGCGCATTGCGTCACCATCATCGAGGCCGCAGAACGAATTTTGCGCGCGGACGTGACGATAAGTAACAAAGGGTTTGCTGATCCCAAGTTCATTGCGCTCGCTGCTGATTCGCACAGTGTCGAACCTTAAGGGAGCGATGATCCTGCTCGACGCTCGGCGCATCGTCGAGGCAAGAACGATTACGCGGTCCTGTCTCGAAATCTGTATTGGACGGTCGGCTTGTACGAGGAAGGCGACAAGTTCGTTAGGCAGATGCGGGACGACGAAATCGCCTATCGGAAGTCTACCGGGCAAGCGATTTTCGCGAGTGGTGCGTCATTGGATGACGGGGTGGAGACTCGACTCCGTGATTGGTTGCGCGACGCAGCCAAGATCGACATTGGAAAGAAGACGCTCAGCCCGAAGACGTTGCCGCGCTGCGCCCGACTCAAGAAAACGTATATATTTTATGCCCAGCTATCGATGGACGCGGCGCACCCTTCCGTCACAGCCCCTCAATCGGTACGTCGTCCCCGATCCCAATGGCGTCGGCTTTGATGTTGAGCCTTGGTCCGCGCAAAGGAAATTGCGGAAACCTACGAATACCTGTCCATGGCCTGCATCGGCATTTGCGTCGCCGTCAACGAAATGATCGTCGCAGGTGTGGACCTGACCCCGGCAGCCGACAGGCATTCCACGCTGTCGAATGCTTCAGCGCAGGATGATGCACCCTAAATTCGCTGCGCACCGCGATGCCAGAGTGGCGCGATTCGAGATCGAGGCGTCGCGGGTGACGATGCAGTGATTCGAAATTCCAGTCGCGACTTTCGAATGTTCCCGCGTAGTGTTTTCGAGCTTTTATTGTCCTATGGGACAATAGGAAATTCGTCCCTCAGGGAGCAACAAGGAGCGATGAGAATCGAATCTTGTTCCGCCGTATTGGGTGGCGCGGCAATTCAAAGGTCTCGTGCCAAGATGAATCAGACGTGGTATGTTACGTTTGAAGTGCCGAGGTCTGGAACTTTGGTGAAAAGGCGAAATCCCCGCTTGACCAAGACGTTTGAAACCGAAGCGGATGCAAGGCATTTCGCACGAACAAAATTCGAGGACGGACTGATCGTCACCGCAGGCACCATCAACCCACAACGACCGCGAAAGACAATCCCCTCAGAGGAGATTCCAGTCTGGCTGGAATCAGACCAAGCATCGGCCGATGGTGCGCTCGATCTCAACGCATGAACACGACAGCCGCGAACAGCGCCACCGATAGGCAGCTCAAACAAATCACCATCACTGCGAACCAACGATCCTGCCCCACCACTGCAGCATAATGAAATGATGCTCGACCGATCAAAGATCATTTCGACGGTCAGCCATCCAATTCCAACACCGTAATTTCACGGGATGCTTTCGTTAAAATTGAACGCATGTACCTCGGGACAATGTGCTTCAGGACAATTGCTCCTGACATGCTTGGTGAGCTTAGATCGCTGCGCAACCGGACCCCCATCCGGTGCATGCGAGCCCCCCAACGGCCCCGGTTGCGAGACTGGGGCCGTACCCCCTCGGGATGACGTTGAATGCGAAAATCAAAAGAAGACGTTCACCTGCGATTTCAAGCCGTGATGATCGCAAGCCAACTGCCCGACAAAACCGCCGAGGCGTTGCTGGTTCTCGACTACGCGCGGCATATGGTGGTGGCCTGCTTGGATGAAACGTCCGAGCCTCCGATGACATCCAGCGCATTTTCGGCACCTTCGAAAGCCAGCCACTAGCGCCGCGCGCGTTGTACCTCAGGACAATGAGCTTCAGGACAATTGCCCCTGACATCGCGGTGAGTTTAGCTGGCTGGGTGCCCGGCGGGTCCCGTCCGGTACTTGGTACCTCCAGCGACTCGGCCTCCGGTCTTCCAGACTGAGAGGCCAATCTTTTTACGGCGCGTCAGTGTCCCCACTTGCCGCCGACGCCACGCAAATCCGGCGCGCTGAGATAGCGGCGCTGGGCGGCGGCGGTCATCACGGCAGATAATTCATCGTCGCTCAAGCTGATCACGCGACACGCTCCAGCGCTTCCAGCGGGTTCGCTTCGTACCGGCTGAGACCGGCGGCCAACATCCGTTGCAGCAACCGCGCCGCGTCTCCGACACGTCGAGCGTCGTCGGGTGCGTTCAAGGCCACAGCGATATTCGTGATCCGGATCGGTGCCGTTTCCCACGGCATCAAATGCAACGCATCGATCTGACACGAGTACGCGGCGAACCGCGCGACGCGCTCCCAGCTACGACTCGGATCGGCCAACATCGCGTCGATCTGCTTCGCGCGGCCAACGCTTTCGCGACGACAGGCAACGAGAGCGCGCTCCAAAGCGAGCCGGTCAATTTCTTTCATCGTTGCGACCCTCAAGGCGCTGGCGTTCATAGTACGAAACCGGCGCGTCCGGCTCCGCCTGCGACGACTGCAGCCTGCCGACCGGGTTCAGCCGCAACAATCGCGAAACGACGGTCAGGCTTCGCGTTGCCTGCGCCAAAATGTTGAGCCAGCCGCTCGGCCGTCCGTCGATGACATATCCGGCAGCGGCCAGTTCGGCCGACGCGGTTCGCTCCAAGCAGGCGGCCCGGCAAAACGCGCTCAACACGGAAGGTCCTGCTCCTGAAAATGATTCGCACTGCAGGCGATCACGGTGGCCAGAAAAACTTCACGCTCGGCTGCGGTGAGATCGGCAGGCGGGTGGAGCCGGGTTGTTCGGCCGGTCGGGACGCCTTGGGATGAGGCGGCGATTCTGGGCATGTCAGGCCTTCAGCTTCGTTCAAATGTTGCGTTAACGAGACATTTGGCGATGATCGGCGAGGTTGCATTTCGGCCAAAAAGCGGCCGGAACCAAGTCTGACGCAAAATAGAAGGATTTGCTACTTGGAACCCGGATTTTGCCGAAAGTACCGGAAGCGCCCTCAAAATAGGTTGGAACTTTGGGGCGTCTCCGCGCGGGAACATGCTGCCCCCTCCTTTTTTCCGATGGTCCCCCCTGCCCCTAGAAGGCCGCCGACGGCCTAGCGGGCCTGCTGGATGCGTTTTCCTGATGATCCGGGCAATCCAAGGCCGTCCGACCCAAGCCAGCGCACCAGCGGGCTTTCTACGGGCTCGACCCATGGCGACCAGCAACCGCTTGATCTGGCTGAGCAATTCCGGGACGATACCTCAGTTCCTCAACCCATTGATATCGCATCACTATTCCCGGTATCGACCCATCCAAGACCTGCCCTAATTGTGCGCGGGCCGGTTGCGCCATGGGAGAAAATCCTTTCTTTAAGCCAGCGTCGGTTCCAGACGACCGGATAGACCTTTGATCGAACTAAATGCCACGATGCAACCACTGGATGCTTCAATTAAATGAAGGTAGGAGGCTGGCGGCAAACCAACCGCCGGTTTTCCTTCCGATTATCGGCAGCGGTGGGCGGTGACGTCGCCGGGATCAGGGGCGGGCAGGTACGATTTCAGGGCTGAAATCTTACCTCCTTTGAACCACGACGGTTTCTCATTATGCGAAACCGGGGATCGCCACGCCGATCCGAGTTCGTATTCTACGATGTCACGCCGTGCCAGCCAGCAGCGCCAGATAGCGCCTTTCGCGATCTCTCGACTGCAGCAATAGGATCGTCAGCGTCGCCTCGCGCTGCGCCGGATCGAGCGGCAATGTCGGCAGCGGTCGCGACGTGGCTCGCGCCAGCGCGGCGAATTCGTCGGCACCGGCCTTCAGGTCATGGTAGGTCGCAGCAGCATTGATGGCGACCACCATCGCGTTGACTCGATCATCGTCGCGGTCGTCATCATCCTGCACGGCGACCTCGCAACGGCAACACCGGCAGCTCGATCACGCTACGATCACCGCTGAGACCGCGCTCCAGTTTTTGCGTCACCTGCAACAGCGCCGAGATGCGCAGATCGTGTTCCTCGCGCAGCTTGGCGATCTCAACGGCGAATTCGGCGCGCATTTTCTTGCGGGTCTCGCGAGCGCGCAGCCGACAGCTTCAGTGGTCGCATCATGTTCCCACTGTCGAGCTTCGAACGCGGCGGTGATCTCGTCGCGGATATAATTTTGCCAGCGCAATGTTTCGGCGTCGGTGAACGTGCGTTGCTGACGCGACGGCTCACCGCCGACCTCCGGCATGCCTGCGGCCCAATCGCAACTAAAGCCGTCGTCACGATACTGCACGGTCGCAGCTCTCTCCTCGGCGATGACGCTTTTGCAAACATCAGGGTTCAACATCAGCTCGCTACGGGCCTTGGCTTCGGCGTGACATGCTTTGCGTTCCTCAGCGTTCATGATCGTCCTCGTCGAGCAGTTTCGCGGTCGCGGGCGGCTGGGCATCGATGTAGATCGCCTCACTGTTTTCGGTGACACGGCTGCGGCGGTGGTGGTCGTCTGCTGCTGCTGGCGGCGTGTCCCCACGAAACGTCTTCAACGACGGCGACGCTGCCGGGTGCGACGCTCCAGCACAGCCGCGCGATGCATTTCAACGCGATCAAATCGATTTGGAATGTCGAAAGCACCGGCGCGCTGACGACATTCGGCGAGCCAGCGGTCGAGATCGCCGACGCGGGTTCGGCGAAGTGCAGCAGCGCCTGCTTGGAAATATCGATCACCGGATCGGCACCGTCACCGGCAATGAGCAAACCGGCGGTCGCGACCGCGATGACGACATTGTCCGGCACCGCGTTCGAACCGATGACGCGCGTGACGAAATGCGGTCCGCTGTTGAGTGCGATGCTCAACGCCTGCGCTGCCGACGTGATGAACACCACCGACGATGCATCGATCCCAGCCGCCGCGATCTGCGCGACCGCTGCCGTCAAATCTGTCGCCATGTCGTCGCGCCCGCAATCGGCACGACGTTGTGCCTAATACCGGCAGGCGCTTCCGGCGTCTCAGGATCAGCCGATACCAGCTTGGCGTCGAGACCGCGCGTGATCGCGTTATCCAGCACGAAGCCGAGGGCCGTCGCTGCGATTCCGCCGGTTGCGCTTTCCAGTTCCGAACTGAGCGCGCCGATCAACCCGATTTTTTTGATCGGACCAAGCGGCATTCCGCTGAAATTATCTTGTCGAACCGAGATCGGCTGGCCTTCCAACACCCATTGCGCGGCGGCGAAATTCGATGCCAGCGGAAACGCGCTGAAGCTCGACAGGCCGCGCAAATCGACCGTCGTCGCCAGCGGAAACAATCGCGCGGCCAGCGAGGTCGGTGCCAGCAACAACAATCGCGCAACGCTACTGCCGGGATAATCCGTCGCTTTCGTCGGCTCGACCGCACCACGCACCATCACGGCGGCGCGGGTGTCGTCCGGCAGTTGGCCTTCTGGATTTCGGCGGCGCTGGATTTTTGCAGCTTGGCGATCACGACGCTTGTGCTGGCGCGGACGAAGCTGCGTTTCCACTCGCGATCATGCGCGGACGGATCAGGCCGAAGCGGGATTCCCTGTCTGACTGGTGCGTTCATGGCGGCCGACCTCTGCTCGACGCGAGCAGCATGCCACGGTTTGCAGGCGGCCGATGAAGATCGGTCACCAATTATTTTTGGAATGGGCTACTCCTGATTTCAGGACTAGAGCGTCGCCACTTCCATGGAGTGTCCGGTGATTTCACCGACATCACCGCTTCGCCGCCGCGTCGCTCAGCATCGCGCTCAAGGCCAGCGCGATTTTCTTGCGGTCGATGCATTCGGCGTCGAGCCAGCGGCTCGCGATCAGCATCTCGACCACCGCGCCATCGATCTCGACTGTGATCGTGAACCGGCCCGCGTCGAAGCGTTGGCGATAGCGTTGCTGCGCCAACTTCCGACGCTCTCGCTTGGCGCGCTTGGTCTCATCGGCGGCTGGTGGTCGAGCGTGCATCGGCGGTCTCGTCCTCGGTCGGTGTCTCGTTAGGGAACCGTTCATTTCGGCTCCGCCTGCATCGCATCGATCCACTTCACGACCCGGCGCGACGTGTGGGCGATGTGGTAGATCGCCCGAAACCTTTCGCTCCACTTCTGCTGCTCAGCGTTCAAAACTTTCAACAGCTCGCTGGTGGTCGGCAAAAACTTCTGGATCGCCACGATCTCGTGACAGGCGCAGTCGAGCGCGACCAAGCTCAGGCCTTCGACCGTGAAGACGTTTTCGAGCATCGTTCGCGTGTAGATTTCCGGATCGCCGACGCTGTTGCTGTTCGGAAACGCACCGGCCAAAATCGCGAGCCGCGCGCCGACGAGCGGCTGCGGCGCAGACCGCATTCCTCCGGGTCGTCGTCGTCGTAATTTTCGTTGGCGTCGAGCAGCTTCAGCGCCTCGATGCACCGCGCCACCAGCGCCTCGTCGTGTTGGTCGAGCATCGCTTTACGCCTTGTGTCGGCGATCAGTCTGTCGAGCTGCTCGCCGCGCCTCATCGCTTCCATCTTGCGGACGATGACGACGAGATTTTCGATCTCGTCGTGCCGCCTCACGACGCGGTCGGCATCGGCGGCGAGTTCGTTCAGCATCTTGAGGCGACCGAGCTGGGCTCGGTGGATCGGCACGACCTTGCTCATGATTGTTCTCCCTGCCTGCGCATCGTTTCGGCCAGCGATGCCTTGCCGCTGTCGCGCTTCGGCTTCGGCGGCGGGTGGTTGATTTTTCCAAAGGCCTCGGCCGAGCCATTTGGTCAGCGGTTTGAGAAAGCGCGGCTCAACAGCGGCGACCCTCGGCGGGGCGGACGCGATGATGTCGTCGGGATCGGCGTCGCGGCAGACGAGAGCGAACGCGAGGCAGGCGTCGGTATCGTCTTCGCCCCATGGCCGCTGCCAGATCGAAAGCAGCTCGGCGAACCGATCTTTCGACCCTTCCCACGCGCCGCCTTCAGCGAGCGCGCCGGGGGTCATCGGTGAGCGCATGCGAACCGCTCTCTCTCTCCCTTTTGGCGGACGTGGTAACGTCCGCCATAGGTGGTTCTAAGTGGTTCAGGTGCGCAGGCGCACCTTTTCGAGGCTCAGATGCACCTTTTATCCGCTCTAAAGGGTGCGCTGCTGCACCTTTTATTCTTGGCGGTTTCGCCATCCGGTATCGATTGGAAGTCCGCGTCCCGCCTTGCCGGGATCGACCTTGAGGTGGCCGCGTTCGCGCAGTTGCCGGACCGCGCGGATGACGGTGGCCTTATCGACTCCGATATTGGTCGCGATGGTCAGGCTCGACGGCCATGCGGCTCCGCCGTGCCGATGGTTGAAATGCTGGCCGATCTCGAGGCGACCGTGAGGCGACCGGCAAAAGCTCGGCGTCGGCTTTCACCTGATCCAGCCAGAGAAACAATTTTGCGCGTTCGGTTGGCGGTCTTGGTGATCGGCATATTGTGAGCCCGGCTTTTTTGGGCTATCACCGTCACCGCCCCGCCAGAGGCATGTTGACGATGCAAGAGCCCATTGCGAATGATGCTCCGCCCCGGCGTTCTCCTCCGGGGCGGTTCGCGTTTTCACATCATTCGCAGCGGTGGCTGATCGATTCCATCGTCAGTCCGCAGTGCCCATAAAGGGCGTTCGGCATGCCCGCCGGGTTTGTTCGTCGTCGTTTTCTTATTTATAAGAAATTCCGGGCCTTGGTCCGGGGTCGCGTGTTGTCAGGCGCTGGCGACGGCGGCCTTGCCCGTGCGGGCTTTGCCGCTGGGGGCCTTGCGCTTGTTCATCCGCTGCTTGGCGCGGGCGCTGCTCGACGCGGGCCTCGACCTCGGCCCGGACTTTGGCGGCGCTGGCTTCGGAGCGCTCGACGCGCTGAGCCCGCAGCGCGAGAACTTCGCGCTTGATGAACCGTACCGTCTTGGTGCGGCGCTCTCCGCCGTCATCTTGATCTTCAGCGCCATCAGGTCGGGGTCTTCGTAGGCGGTCGCAACAGACATGCCGCCCAGAATCTCCCGCGTCTTGTCGAGCGTGATCAGATCGTCATCGTCCAGAATCCGGCAAAGGGTATCGTCGTTCATGGGCCTCGCCTCCCAAATCAACTAACGTCGATTGGAAGATGCATGACGCGAGGCGCGTCGTCGCGCGGAAAACCAATCGGAGGGCTCGCTGAATACGATTGAAGTGAAACCTATAGCGTTGCTTAGGTTTCATAGAACGATCTGCACGGCTCACGCTCTCAAAAAAGTGAACGCCGTCGGCGGCACAAAAAACCCGGTGCCGCGAAGGACACCGGGTCAAAGCTCTCGGCCTGCTCAGTCATCAGGCGTAGCACCTGACCAAACCGGGAGCGCTCGTTGCTGTCCCGGTCGGTCTGCTCCCAGAAGTGGCGGAAGCGGCGCTCGGTGAGCGTGGAAGGTAGCGAGTTTGTTTTTTCTACCGTGGTAGAAAAATTCAAAAACCGCCCGAACAGCAACCGACGCGCGATATAGGTACGATCAGGTGCGGACTGGTCCGCAGTTGATCAGCCAGCCAGCTTCAGCACGTTACCGCGCGCGGTCGGCGAGGCGCAGTGCGTCGCCCATTGCTGCATCACCTTGCGTCGCTTTTCCAGCAGATCGCCGCGCGCGTAAGCGGCTTCGGTCTGGTCGCCCAGCGCGTGCGCCAAAGCCACTTCCAATATCTCGCGCGGCGCGCTGGTGCGCTCGCCGCCCCAGTCGCGGAAGGCGGACCGCATGCCATGCACCGTGAAGGCATCGCCGCCGTGCCGGTGCAACGCCTTGCGCAGACTCATCGGCACAATCGGCTTGGTGCCGCTGATCGAGAACAGGTACTCGTCGTTGCGTGGCAGCCGCTTGATCAGCTTCAACACCTCGGCCGACAATGGCACGCGGTGCGGGCGCTTGCGCTTCATCCTGATCGGTGGCACCTCCCAGATGCCAGCCTTGAGATCGATCTCATCCCAGCGCGCGCCTCTCGATTCCTGCGAGCGCACCGCCGTCAGGATCGTGAACGCTAAACAAAGCTCGGCGATGGAATCGGTGGCGACCAGCTTGCGGTACAGCTCCGGCACCGCGTCATAGGGCATCGCCGGGTGATGCACGATGGGCTTCACGCTGCGCGGATGCGGCAGCAGCTTGTCGAGATGGTCTTTCCACCGCGTCGGCAACGGCCCGGCCTTGCGGAAGCCGCGCACCTCGCCAAACGCCAGCACCTCGCCGATGCGCTTTCGCACGCGGTCCAGCGTCTCCGGCACACGCTTCCACTCCGGCTCGATCACCTTGACGACCATCGCGGTGTCGATGTCGGCGACTGCGACCGCCATCAGCGACGCGCAATAAGTCTGCATCGAGTTGCGGTATTGCCGCGCGTGCTTCTCGCGCCATTTGTCGCCGTGGCTGTCGAGCAATTGATCCAGCACTTGCCGGAAGGTGGCGGTGTGCAGCTCGGCGGCGCGAGCGGCCAAGCGCTCGGCGTTGCGGTGGGTCAAAGGATCGATCCCGTCCGCCAGCAGCCTGCGGGCTTCGTGGCCTTGGTGCGGGCCTCGGCGAGGCTGACGACGCGCGCCGAGCCGATTCCATGAACCGCTCGCGCTTGTCGAGCTGGAATCGAAACAGCCAGCTCTTGGTGACGGTGCCCTTGATCTTGGTCGGCGTCGCCTGCAGCATCAGGCCGCCGCCGTCGTAGTATTTGCCCGGCTCCTTCAAGCCCTTCACGAAGGTGGCGCTCAGTCGGTCCCATGTCCGCATTTTCAAATACCCCGGTTCTACCCCCGGTCCGATCTCGGAACGGGCAAGAATTAGATGGGGTATATTACAACCAACCGGAAGAGTTTTGAACAAGAAAGGCCTGCAAATAAAGGCTTTCTCGCTATCAACCAGAACCAACCGGAAGCAACCGGAAGTCGGTTAGCCCGGATCGCTCATCCGGGCTACGTCACTCACGCCTTCTCCAACGCGTCATGAACCGGATAATCGGTATAACCAACCTCCTCTGCCGCCGTAGAAGGTCGCCCTGTTGTACGGCGTCAGCGGATATCCGTGTTGCAGGCGCCGCGGCAGGTCCGGGTTGGAGATGAAGATACGGCCGAACGCGATCGCGTCGGCATGGCCGGCGGCAATCGCAGCTTCGGCGGTCTCGCCCGTAAAACCTCCGGCCGTGATCAGCACGCCCCGCCACATCGGGCGAAACAGCTCCATCGCCGACGGCACGTTCTGATGATTGACCTCGGCACGTCCGGCGCCGCTCGAGCGCGGCTCGATGAAATGCAGATAGGCCAAACAAGCGGATCGAGCGCCTTGACGACATGGCTGTAGAGCGGCATCGGATCGGCCTCGCCGCTCCCATTGGCAATGCCATAGGGTGTCAATCGCACGCCGACGCGGTTGGCGCCCCAGACATCGATCGCGGCCTGCGTGACCTCCAGCAGGAATCGCGTGCGATTGGCGATCGAGCCGCCATATTGATCGGTGCGGAGGTTGGTTTTCGATTGCAGGAATTGCTCGATCAGATAGCCATTGGCGCCGTGAATCTCGACGCCGTCGAACCCGGCCTTCAGCGCGTTTGCTGCGCCCTGCCGAAACGCCTCGACCACACCAGCGACCTCGGCGGTTTCAAGCGCACGCGGCGTCTCATACGGCACCATCTTGCCGTCGGCCGTCATCGCCATCATGCCCTCGACACTGATCGGCACGGCCGACGGCGCGACCGGCACCCCGCCGCCAGGCTGGTGCGAGGAATGCGAGACCCGCCCGACATGCCAGAGCTGGAGAAAGATCACCCCGCCCTTGGCGTGAATCGCATCGACGACCTCGCGCCATCCCTTAATCTGCTGCTCGAATAAATGCCGGGCACGGCGGGATTGCCGCGCCCCTCCGCCATCACGGGCGTGGCCTCGGCGATGATCAAGCCGCCGGGCGTGGCGCGCTGCCGGTAATATTCCACATTCAGCGGCCGCGGCGCGAAACTCGATTTCTCCGACCGCATCCGCGTCAGCGGCGCCATCACGACGCGATGCGCAAGCGTGTAGGGACCGACCTGAAGCGGCGAAAACAATTTTGGATAATTCATCTGTGCCCCGGGATTTGTTGTGGTCCCGGATATGTAGCCGGTTCATGCGGCTCGCAAAAGGGCGGGAGGAGCGAACGAGGGGCTCCCATGCCGTTTCGTGATCTCTCAACGTCGTCCCGGCCTTGAGCCGGGACCCAAACGCCGCAGCCTGTCGTTCAAAGATGCTGTTAGACGACTTCGCGCAACACAACGTCCTGTGGCTATGGGTCCCGGCTCAAGGCCGGGACGACGATGTGTTGATATCACCGGCTAGAGCTCAGCAAGCAGCGGCTCCAGCAACGCGCCATAGCTGTGCCGCCGTCCGATCGAACTGGCATAGATCGGCTTTCTGACCTGCGCCGCACTCGAGGTGCGGACAATTCTTTCCGTCGAATAGAATTCGAGACACTGCTGGTCCCAGGGAAGGGCCGCAATGGGCGACGATGCGACGCGCCACGCCTTCGACGTCGGCGACCGTGTCCTCGTAATGGACGTCGAGGATGCGCTGGGGCGGCAGCACCTCGTGCCAATGCTGCATCAGGACCTGATAATGCCGGTAGTATGCGTCCGAGTTCGGCGAGATCATAGGTCTGGAAATTACCTTCGGTGAAAAGCTTGGAGAAGCAGGAGATGCAGGTATCGACGGGATCCCTGACCGCATGAATGATGGTTGCACCGGGTAATGCGAGATGAATCAGCCCGGCGAATACAAAATTGGCCGGCATTTTGTCAGTGATATGGGAGGCAGCGGGCGCGAGGCGCCGGATTCCGGCCAGATAAGTCAGGCCGAGCTTTCGAAAATGCTCGTCCGACATATGCAAGGCGATTTCCGGATAGGCCGGCGCCGATCGATCGAAGCATGGATATCGAGAACAGCGCGATCGAACAGCTTCAACTCTCCGGCGCCGTGAACTTGCGGATGGCTCGCCAGGATCTGCTCAATAAGGCTCGTTCCCGACCGCGGCATGCCCACAATGAAGATCGGCGTGGCCGAAGGTTCGCCGGCGCCCTGCGAGGCGCGAATGAATTCAGGCGTAAAGACCTGCTGCACACGATCGATGACGCCCAGCACGGCGACCTCGTCATATTCGATGCGCGCGCGCTTGAGCCTGTTGCCCGCCAATAGCCGCCTGAGCTCGTCTTCCGGCCGGCCGAGATCAGCATAAGCCTTGGCCAATGCAAAATGCAGATCGATCTGTTTCGTGACCGCGAGGGATGCTTCGTCCTTTGACAGGACTTCGAGCGCCGTCAGAAAGGGATCGCCGTTTGTGTATTTCATGACTTCCCCCAACTGGCGGAAGTGCATGGGTTCGCGCGGCGCCAATGCGACGGCGCGCTCGGAGGCTTCGCGGGCTTCGGTCAGCCGCCCCAGATCCATCAAGGCTACGCCGAGATTATGATAAGCCCCGGCCAGAGTAGGCTTCAGCGCGATCGCACGCCGGGTGGCGACCTCTGCCTCATGATGCCTTTCGAGCGCAATGAGGGCATTTCCGAGATTGAAATGCGCCTCGGCATAATCCGGATCGAGCGCGACCGCCCGCCGGGCCACCTCCTCGGCTTCATCATATTTGCCGAGATCGGCGAGCACTTTTGCAAGATTGCTGAGAGAAATAGCATGGTCCGGCTTGAGTTCGATCGCATGCCGGATCGCCGCCTCGGCTTCCTGCAGACGACCGTAGTCGGTGAGCACGATTCCGAGATTGCAATGAGCTTCGACATGATCGGGCTGGAGCGCGATCGCACGCCGCAGCTCCCGTTCCGCTTCACCAGTCCGATTCAGCTTCTGAAGTGCGCTACCGCGTCCGTTGATCGCCCCAACAAAATTGGACTCCAAAGCGAGAGCTCTGTCGTAATCCGCCAGCGCTTCGTCAATTCGGCCGAACTCCTGCAGCAGATTGCCGCGGTTGTTGAGCACCCTGGTCATGCTGGGCCTCAAGGCCAGCGCCCTGTTGTAGCTCAAAAGCGCTTCGTCCGGCCGCTTGATTGCCACCAACACGACGGCACGATTATTGTGTACCTCGACAAAATCCGGCTTCAGCGAAAGCGCGGCGTCGAAATTCGCCAGGGCTTCTTCGTGCCGATTTGCGCCGGTCAACATCATGCCCTGGTTGTTGAGAACCTCGGCGGAATCGCGCGATAACTTGCCTGTTGACTTGCCCGTCCTGGCATTGGCGCGACGTTGATGACGGTTCGGCCGCATCGCGCCCTCAATCGCGCGATAGCGCGTGGGACAGTCGATCGGAAATTCTGCGATGCAGGCGATCGAGTTCGGACCTGCTCATCTCCACCGTGACATCGTCGGCACTGATGGCTGGATCCGTGATGAAATTCAGCTCGAGCAGCTCGCCTTTGAGAGCCGGCGTGCCGCTTACCGATCGATAGATTATTCGTTTTCGCATGATGAACTGGCCGCGCGATGATCGAACGCCATGCGGTCACGACGTGACTCAGAGCGTAGAATGGAGTGGGAGTTGCGTTTTACGAATCACGCCAACACGGACACGAGCGTAGGGACGCTATGTCGAGCGACGAGTTAAATAATTTTTAGAAGCGGCTCACACATCGCATCGCAGAAACAAATAGACTCAAATGCCGGACGGAATTAATTTCTCGTTCGCAGCGAAAACATGAGAGGGCGCAGGCCTTTGATGAAACTCAATCGTACTTGCGCACGGCTTGAGCACCATACTCGGCGAAATCGCGGAAACATCTTGAAGCAAAAAAGCGCGAGGCAACGCTCTCATTCGCAACGCTGCAGTGTATGGCGCGGGGCCGGCGGCGCCCGGATGACCTAAACCTATAATGCGCCGGCCCGAGCCGCCACGAGCCCGGCGCCTGCATCAAAATCGGAGGGAACCCGGCCCGAAACATCGAGAAATGCAACTTGTGTTTTGGCCGTCGATGCGTTCTAAGCCACCTTATCTCCAACTCACACATAGGCTGCTATAATGGCTAAAATGACCAAGACCCAATTGATTGATGCGATTGCAGAAGGTACGCAAATTTCCAAAAACGACGTCAAGGCCGTCATCGAGCACATGGCGACGGTGGGTTATAAAGAACTGAATGAATCCGGCGAATTCGTTATTCCCGGTTTCGCGAAGATGTCGGTGGTGAACAAGCCCGCGACGGAAGCCCGCAGCGGCTTCAATCCCTTCACCAAGGAGCCGATGCAGTTCGCGGCCAAGCCCGCCAGCAAGTCCGTGAAAGCGTCTCCGTTGAAGGTGGCCAAGGACGCTGTTTAGAGTACGCTGTTAAGATCCGCGACTGAGCCGCGGAAGGCCTCACTTGAAGGCCATTCCGCCGCTCAATGCGATGGTCCAGCCGGTCATGCAGACATTGCCGATCAGCGACATGACCGCCTGCGGAGGCGTTGTAGTGCGGGCTAATCGTACTGCGTCATAATTTTTGTAGCCTGTATGTTGCGGCGTTGCTGCCGCAACAGGGACATCGCGGCAGGGTTCTGATGAGCGCGTTGATCAACCGTACGCGCATGGAAGCGATCGAATTTGGAATGTGGCGTTCAGGCCGCAAGGGGGGATCCTCTGGGTCGATAACCTTCGGGTAGAGCAGGCGTCTGGAATGGCGCGGCGCGACGAGGTGCTGAGGGGGGAATCGTCTCCCTCTCGGAGATCAAGAATCCATAAGCTGCGATGCACATGGTGGCGTGATGATGGAAGCCACGCCACCCGCGCCCTTCGAAGTGCCCAAGTCCGACCTCCTGCTTGAGCTCCAGATAATCGCGCTCGATACGCCAGCGCAGCTTGGCGAAATCGACGAGTTCGCGGAAGTCGATATCGGCTGGCAGCGTCGACAACCAATACTTGGTCGGCTCGGCTTCGTCCTCGGGCCATTCGATCAGCAGCCATTCCTGCGATATCAACTCCGGCGCGAGTTGACTATGCCCGACCCGAACGCGCACGCGGGCAAAGCGTGACGACAGCCAATCGGCCGAACCTTCCCGCCACCGGATCGTGTGCCAGGCATCTTTGGGCAGATCACGTGCCAGGCGTTTGGCCGAGATCAGATTGGGTTCGTCGCGGCGCCCCGTATTGTTCAGCGGCTTGCCTTTCCGCCTCGGTCCGGTGCCGGGTGGCCATACCAGGATCTTCGGCTGAATGCCGACGACGTAGCTCACGCCCAACGCCGTCATGCCGGTGCGTAGCCGTGAGTCAGTACCATAAGCACCGTCCATCAAGGCGAAACCGCGTGGCAGGCCAGCCTCGCACGCCCACCGTATTTGATCGAGTGCGATCTCCGGTTTGGTCTTGAAGCCGACGTCCCGCGGCACCCCTGCTTTGTTCCGGCGCGGCCTGTCCTTGATCCATTCCTTCGGCAGGTACAGCCGATAGGCCACCGGCAGGCTGGCGGCGTGGTTTGCGACCGACAGCGACACGGCCACCTGACAATTGGCCTCCTTGCCGAGCTGCCCGCAATATTGATGCTGCACGCCTACCGAATGCTTACCTTGTTTGGGGAAACCCGTGTCATCGATGATCCACGCCTCGATCGGCCCCTGCCGCTCCATGGCAGGCAGCACCATCTCGCGTACCTTGGCCAACACCTTCTCGTCCGACCAAGATGCGACACCGACAAAATGCAGCAACGACTGATGCTGTGCCGCTGTCCGCGCCGGAGCCGTCTTCGCCGCCATCGGCTCCACGCTCTTGCGTTCGCCCGGCAGCATCAGCCCAGTGCAATAGTCGCGCAGTGGGCCAATCCGGTCGGCGTGCCCGAGCACGCCCGCAAGACCCTCAACATACGCTGCAAATCGTATTTCCGCCTGATCTTCGCTCTTCCGATTCATGTCAGCACCTCGCGCGCCAATCCTGAATCTTCTCAAATAGTTGATTCTCAAAGTCGAAGCCTGCGACCTTCTGACTCAGTACGGCTAAACTAGCCCGCGCCGCGCCAGACCAAATGCCGCGCCAGACCAAATATTGACGATATGTCCCCGTGTTTGCCCCGCATCGCCGGCAACGCCGCCTGATGGCCGCAACACGCCAGCGCCCATGGGCAATGCCCTCTTCCTCAGGCAACTGACGCCCGCCGGGTCATCGGCCGAAGCGGCCGTTGACTTCTCGAAAAACGAGAGGATTGAACCTCGGCGCGTGATTGCGGGACCAAGTGTGGCGGGTATTCTTCATCACGGCCGGCCGCAATCGACCGCACCAATCTCTGTTCAAGCGTGATCTTTCGGAAAACCGGTTCCCACTTTTCCGGATCATGCTTCAAAGGACGCCATGACCATGAACCAGCGCGCCAGGGCTACCGGACTTGTCGTCGCTTTCACCCTCGCCTTTGCGGTATTCCCGGCGATATCCGCCCCGGCGCCTGACGCCGCACAGATGCGCGCGAAGATTTCGGCCTATGTCGAGAACGCGCTCGCGACGCAAGGCGGGTCTCTCATTGTGTTCAAGGTCGATTCGGATGCCTTGCGTGAAGCGATCGTGATCGACCTGCGCGATGACGTATTTCAAATAGTGCATGACGGCCGCATCCCCTTTGCCGGGCTGGCGCTGCGCGACGGTGGCGTCGAGGTCCGGATCGCGAATGCCAACGACCGGCAAAAAGTCGTGAGCAAGCTCGCTCCGGCAACGCAAGCTCCGCCACCAAAGCAAGTCCCGCCAACTGTCACCGTTACCGATAGCGGTGACGGCCTGATCAGATTCACACCGACGGATTCCCGCTTCGCCGGACGCCTGAACGAACTGCTCCAGCAGTCGATCGAGATGATCGCACAACGCCTGCGCGACAGCGGCATCAGGCTGGCCGACGCGCAGCCCGACGAACCCGACCGCATCCGTGTCCTGCTGCCGGGCGTCAGGGATCCCGAGCGGATAGCCGCGATCTTCAGCAAGCGAGCACATGTCGCGTTCCGTATGGTCGATGTATCGATGACATCAGCGGAGGCCCTGAAAGGCGTCCCGCCCCCGGGATCCGAAATCCTCTACCACTTCAAAACCAATGAGCCTTATTTGGTCCTGAAGGAAATCGCGATGGAGGGTGACGATATCATC
The DNA here is from genome assembly GCA_037201505.1 of Bradyrhizobium sp. Taxonomy (GTDB): domain Bacteria; phylum Pseudomonadota; class Alphaproteobacteria; order Rhizobiales; family Xanthobacteraceae; genus Bradyrhizobium. Next base: position 243,597 of record JBBCHO010000002.1, on the reverse strand, counting down.
GATGTCTCGCCGGGGTTCGACCAGCGCACCGACGAGCCGATCGCGACATTCCGATTCAATGGGCGCGGCGCAAGGCGCTTCGCCCACATCACCGAGGAAAATATCGGCAAGCCATTCGCTGTTGTCGCCGACGACAAGGTGCTCTCGGCGCCCGTAATCCGCGAGCCGATCCGGGGCGGCTCGGGACAGATAGCCGGCAACCTCACGCTCGAAGACGCCAACAGAGTTGCGATGCTGTTGCGCTCGGGAACGCTGCCGGGGCGCCTGAGCGTTGTCGATCAGCAACTGGTCGAACCGGACGCCAATGCCGCAAAGTAGCAGCGGACTTAAATAAAAAGGCGGCGCTCAAGTTGCCTTGAAGCGCCGCCCTGATTTCTTGTCTATTCTTTCGATCAGGCGAGATCGCAATCAGGCGATATCGAAGCGATCGAGGTTCATCACCTTGGTCCAGGCCGCGACGAAGTCTTTCACAAACTTCGCCTTCGAGTCCGACGACGCATAGACCTCCGCCAGCGCCCGCAATTGCGAGTGCGAACCGAAGATCAGGTCGACGCGGGTGCCGGTCCACTTGACCGCGTTGGTCTTGCGGTCGTGCGCTTCGTAGACACTGTCGGAGCCCGTCGGATGCCATTGCGTCCGCATGTCGAGCAGGTTGGCAAAGAAGTCGTTGGTCAGCGTGCCCGGCTTGTCGGTGAAGACGCCGTGCTTGTCCTTAGCCGTATTGGCGCCGAGTACACGCAGGCCGCCGACCAGAACCGTCATCTCCGGCGCGGTCAGCGTCAGCAATTGCGCACGGTCCACCAGCAGTTCCTCAACCGACATCAACTGCTTACCGCGGACGTAGTTGCGGAAGCCATCCACGGTCGGCTCGAGCGGCGCGAACGAATGGACGTCGGTCTGCTCCTGCGAAGCATCGGTGCGGCCCGGCGTGAACGGTACCTTCACGTCCTGCCCGGCATCCTTGGCGGCCTTCTCGACCGCGGCGCTACCGCCGAGGACGATCAGATCGGCAAGCGAGACCTGTTTGCCGCCCGTGTTGAACTCCTTCTGGATACCTTCGAGCTTCGAAAGCACCTTGGCGAGTTCAGCTGGCTGGTTGACGGCCCAGTCCTTCTGCGGCGCGAGGCGAATGCGCGCACCGTTCGCGCCACCGCGCTTGTCGGAGCCGCGGAACGTCGACGCCGACGCCCAGGCAGTCGAGACCAGTTCGGAAACCGACAGGCCAGAGGCCAGAATCTTGGTCTTCAGCGCTGCAATGTCTGCCTCGCTGACCAGCTCATGCTTGACCGCCGGAATCGGATCCTGCCAGATCAGTTCTTCCTTCGGGACCAGCGGGCCGAGATAGCGCACGATCGGACCCATGTCGCGGTGGGTCAGCTTGAACCAGGCGCGGGCGAACGCGTCGGCAAACTGATCCGGATGCTCGTGGAAACGCCGCGAGATTTTCTCATAGGCCGGGTCGATCCGCAGCGCGAGGTCGGTGGTCAGCATCGACGGCGCGTGATGCTTCGACTTGTCGTGCGCATCCGGCACGGTGCCGGCGCCACCGCCATTCTTCGGGGTCCATTGATGGGCTCCGGCCGGGCTCTTGGTCAGTTCCCATTCGAAGCCGAACAGATTGTCGAAGAAATTGTTGCTCCACTTGGTCGGCGTCGTGGTCCAGATCACTTCGAGACCGCTGGTGATCGCGTCCCCGGCAATGCCAGTGGCATACTTGCTGGACCAGCCGAGCCCCTGCTGCTCGATCTCGCCGCCTTCCGGCTCCGGACCGACCAGGCTCGCATCGCCGGCGCCGTGGGTTTTGCCGAAGCTATGACCGCCGGCGATCAGCGCGACGGTTTCCTCATCGTTCATCGCCATGCGCGCGAAGGTCTCGCGAATGTCGCGGGCGGATGCGAGCGGATCCGGCTTGCCGTTCGGCCCTTCCGGGTTGACGTAGATCAGGCCCATCTGCACCGCGCCGAGATGACCATGCAGTTCACGGTCGCCGGAATAGCGCTGGTCATCCAGCCACTTGGCTTCCGGACCCCAATTGACATCGTGCTCGGGCTCCCAGACGTCGGCGCGGCCACCCGCAAAGCCGAAAGTCTTGAAGCCCATCGATTCCAGCGCGACGTTGCCGGTAAGAATCATGAGATCGGCCCAGGAGAGCTTGCGGCCGTATTTCTGCTTGATCGGCCACAGCAGCCGGCGCGCCTTGTCGAGGTTGGCGTTGTCAGGCCAGCTGTTGAGCGGCGCAAAGCGCTGCTGTCCGGCTCCGGCGCCGCCGCGACCGTCGCCGATGCGATAGGTGCCCGCGCTGTGCCACGCCATGCGGATGAACAGCGGCCCATAGTGACCGAAATCGGCCGGCCACCAATCCTGCGAATCCGTCATCAGGGCAGTCAGGTCCTTGATGACAGCATTGAGATCGAGAGTCTTGAATTCCTTGGCATAGTCAAAGTCCTCGCCCATCGGATCGGAGAGGTTCGACTGCTGGTGGAGGATTGCCAGATCCAGTTGCTTTGGCCACCAGTCACGGTTGGCAGGTGCGGGGTTGCCGCCTGAAAACGGGCATTTGGTTTTATCGTCCATCGTTGCCTCCTGCGGTGCTCTGCACGCTTGCTTGGTTTAGTCTGGAAACATTCTACGCAACGCCTCGCATCAGGTAAAGTTGACTTTGTTGATTGTCACGATAAGTTATTCTGATGGCTTCCGTGACCCACAAGCAGCTTCGCTATTTCGATGCGCTGGCACGGCATGGTCATTTCGGGCGCGCAGCAGATGCCTGCGCCATCTCGCAGCCGGCTTTGTCGATGCAGATCAAGGAACTGGAGGAGACTCTGGGCGGCGTGCTGCTCGAACGCGGCGCGCGGCATGTCGGGTTGACGAAATTCGGCGAAGAGGTCGCCCAGCGCGTCCGCGACATCCTGCGCTCGGTCGATGAACTCGGCGATTTCGCCCGTGCATCGCGCGACCAACTCGCCGGCCGGCTGCGCATCGGCATGATCCCGACCATCGCGCCCTATCTGCTGCCGACGGTGATTGGGAATCTGAGCCGGCTGCATCCCGAACTCGATATTCACGTCCGCGAGACGCTGACCCCAAAACTGATTGGGGAACTCAGGGAAGGCCGGCTCGACACTGCGATCGTCGCGCTGCCGGTATCCGAGCCTTCGCTGACCGAAGTCGCCTTGTTTGCGGAAAATTTCCTGCTGGTACGGCCGGGCGAAGCGGAGGGAACGCCGGTGCCGACCGTGAAGGCGCTACGCGAAATGCGGCTGTTGCTATTGGAAGAAGGGCATTGCTTCCGCGATCAGGCGCTGTCGTTCTGCAAACTGCATGCGTCGCCGCCACGCGAGGTGCTTGACGCCAGTTCGCTGTCCACGCTGGTTCAAATGGTCAGCGCCGGCATCGGCGTCACGCTGATCCCGGAAATGGCGGTCGCGGTCGAGACACGCTCGGCGCCGGTGTCGGTCACCCGCTTCAAGAACCCGCAGCCGTCGCGCACGATCGGGATGGTCTGGCGCAAGACCAGTCCGCTGGCCCGGCAACTCATGCAGATTTCCGAGGTGATCTGTCTCTCGGCCGACACATTGCGCAAGCAGCGTAGCGCCGGACCGGCGTCACGCAAGCCGGCGCGATAGACAGTTTTATCGATCAGGAGACCTTATGTCCCACCCAGCCATGTCGCCGAACAATGTTGCCGTCGTCACAGGAGGCGCCTCCGGCCTGGGCCTCGCGGCGGCGATGTCGTTCGCCCGCCTCGGTCTAAAAGTGTGCATCGCAGATCTCGGTGCCGATCGCCTCGCGGACGCGGCGGCGAAACTGTCGGCGGCCACATCCGGCGGCAGCGCTGACATCCTGGCGATGAGCGTTGACGTCAGCCAGACGGAAGCGGTGTCGGCATTTGAGAGCGCCGTGCACGAACGGTTCGGCGGCACGGATATTCTGATGAACAATGCCGGCATTCAGCCGGGCAGTACGATGTTCGGGCCCGCCGACAACTGGCAGCGGATTCTCGGCGTCAATCTGTGGGGCGTCATCCACGGCTCGCAGATATTTGCGCCGCGCATGATCGAGCGAGGGCGGCCCGGCCTGATCATCAACACCGGCTCCAAGCAGGGCATCACCACACCGCCCGGCGATCCCGCCTATAATGTCTCAAAGGCCGGGGTGAAGGCTTTCACCGAAGCGCTGCAGCATGAATTGCGCAACACCGCGGGCAGCCGCATCAGCGCGCATCTTCTGATTCCCGGCTTCGTATTCACCGGCCTGACCGCCAAGGGCCGCACCGAGAAGCCGGCGGCGGCCTGGACGCCGGAGCAGACCATCGACTTCATGATCGAGCGCTTGGGCGCCGGCGATTTCTATATCCTGTGTCCCGACAACGACGTGACGCGCCGGCTCGACGAGCGCCGGATTCTCTGGGCGGCCGGCGATATCGTTGAGAATCGCCCGCCGCTTTCGCGCTGGCATCCGGACTACGCCGAAGCCTTTGCGGCGTTTGTGAACAAGGCGTAGATTCCAACAACCGCTCGCGATTACCTTTCGAGCACGTTGCCTTGCATGGTGTCGAATACGCTGCCGCTGGCATGCTTGACGGGCGTAGCCGTGGGCAGCGATGTCGCCGAACCCAGCACTTCGCTCAAGCTCGGCCCGGCTGGTCTTTGCTGTTGTTGCTGCTGCGCCACCGAGCAGATTTTTTGCTGCATCGCCTCGGTGCTCTTGTGACCGTTCCTCAACTGATCCGATATCTGCGGCGGGATCCCGCACTTGGCGGCGTGGGTCTCGACATATTTGATCATCTTGCTCTCGGACTGAGCGAAATTCCCGATCAGCTTGCAGGCTTCATCGGCCGGAGCGTGCCGATCGCTGGCCGCCTTGATCAGCTTGCCGCGCTTTTCGGCTTCCTGCCGCAGCGGCAAAAATCCTTGCATGCATGTATCGGGGCCGCCTGCCTGCGGCTGAGCCGGGGAGAATGCGGAACTGACGGGTGCCGTGCCGCTGACTGGAAATGAAGCCGACGGGGTCCCCAGGGAAGCGACTGGGGCCGCCCCGTTGACCGGTGGAAAGGCGGGATCGTTTGCTGCGACCGTGGTCCGGCCGGGCAACGGTGCCGGAAATGCACCTTGCGCACTGGCGACGCCGCACTGAATAGCCAAGAGAACAACTGTCAGCGGTATGATCAGGCGACGGCCGATCAAAACCTGTTCCACTTTCACCATGGGAACGCGATCCACTTGCTTTGGGAGCCTTCATGATCCCTTCAAAGGCTTAAAAAATGGTGGATTTGCGTGCCTGACGAACGGCCACGGCCGCTGCAGCAACAGGAATGTAAATCGGAGCGCCGTTCTGGCTCAGAATATGCATGCGAGCGAGCTGGGTGAGACAATTGGCCTCATGCGAAGTGAAGGCCAACAATACAACAGGGGCTTTAAGTGCCGTCTTCCAGCTACTGGGTGGAACTGCTCGGCGCGCAGGTTAAATTCGTGGGGTCTCGTTATCGCACGCGGATCATAGAAGCCGGAAGCGGGCCACCGCTGTTGCTGCTGCATGGCACAGGCGGACACGCGGAAAATTACATCCGCAACATCATGCCGTTCTCGCGGCATTTTCGCACCATCGCCGTCGACTTCCTTTGGCACGGCGCCTCCGACACCGGACATTTCGATCCTGAGTTGATGCCGCCCCTGCTCGATCAAATTCAAGACGTGCTGGATGCTCTCTCGATCGACCGGGTCCACGTCGAAGGGCAGTCGCTGGGAGGATGGGTTGCGGCACTGCTGGCGATGCGACATCGCGATCGCGTGGAAAAACTGATCCTCACGACTCCCATGGGATACGCGCCGGATGCCGGCACCTTGCCGGACTGGACTCCGCCCGACTTTGACAGACTGCGCGAGAACTCACTCGACTGTTTAAGAAATCCAACGTTTGAGAATGTGCGGACCCGCATTGCGCGCATCGTCCACGATCCTGCGGTACTCACCGATGAGGCGGTTGCGGTTCGTCACCGCTTCTATAACGACCCGGCGCTCAACCGCGCCCAACAAATGGTCATCACCAATTACCTAGGCGGCTCCAAACCGCAACGGCATGCCCTGACCGACGACAACCTGCGGACCATCAAGGTCCCGAGCCTGGTCTATTGGGGCGAGTATAACCTCACGCCTCCCGCGCTCGGGCGCCGACTGGCATCACGCATCCCCTCCGCGCGCTTCCATTGTGCTGCCAATACCGGGCACTGGGCGCAATTCGAGAATTTTGAGGAGCACAATGCCGTCGTTCTTGAATTCCTCAACCAAGCCCAGGCGGACAACAATAAAGGAAATTTATGTCACACCATTCCGCGCACAGACTGACATTCGCCGGCGCTCTCATTGCCCTGCTGGCGGCGGCACATGCGAACGCCGCCGATCAAGTGAAGGTCGGCGTTTTTCCTGTGTCGTCAGCACTCCCATTTTTTGTCGCGGTTGAACGCGGGTATTTTGCAGAACAGGGCATCGAGCCTGTCGCGACGCGCATGGCTTCAGGCACCCTGATCATTCAAAGCTTTCTTTCAGGCGATCTGGAAACTGCGGCCGCCCTCGTCACCACCGAAGCCTTCAACGTCAACCTCGTCACGAAAAACACCATTCTCTATCTTTCGATCAATGGCCAGAACGAGGAGAATCGTCAGGAGACCTTTGTCATTCGCAAGGGAATCGACGCCAGCTCAATCAAGGATCTAAAGGGCAAAGCTGCGAAAATCATGTCGGCATCCGGCCCGGCAAACGTAGCCTTTGCGAAAGCGGTGCTGAAGGCGAACGGAATGGAAGAAGGCAAGGACTATTCCATGACCGATCTGCCCGTAAACCTTCACGTCAGTGCGATGACGGCGGGCACATTCGATGCCGGCTACACGCTCGAACCGGCGGGCACCATGCTGAAGGCGAATGGCGGGGCCACCGAACTGGAAGGCGGCGGTCGTCGCAACCTACATTCTGGGCCGCAAGGACGCGCTGGCGTTTGCGGCGGGCTCAGCGGTCACGACCAAATTCGTCAAAGAGAGGCCGGACGTTGCACGCCGCTACGCCATTGCGATGCGCAAGGCGATCGAGACGATCAACAAGGATCCAAGCGCTCGCGAGTCCCTCAAGGTCAATACGTCGGTACCGCCGGAATTGGTCATGCAAGTCGGGGTGCCGAAGTTCGTGATGGTCGATCAGGCCACCGCACAGAACAAAGCGGATTTCCAGAAATACATGGACTTCGCGACCGCACAGGGCGTCGTCAAAGGGCAAATCGACGTCACACAATATCTGGTGACGCTCGACAAGTAGGCATTCTCACAACATGAACCCAAAGCGTTTTTTGCGCGCCGTGCGTCCATTGCTGGGCGTGATCGCCCTGATCGGCGCCTGGTGGGGACTGGCCGCGGCGCAGCTGTTTGATCCGGTTCTGCTGCCTACGCCGGCAAAGGCGTTTCTTGCCCTGCTCGACGCCTTTGCCAATCATAATCTGCTTTACGACTTCGAAATAACGATCTGGCGCACGACGGCGGCACTCGCGATCGGGTGCCTGATTGCCATTCCTCTGGGCATCGTGCTGGGCTCCAGCGAGGATATCTATCGTTCTCTGGAATTCGTGATCGATTTCTTCCGATCTACACCCACTTCGGCGATGTTCCCGCTGTTTCTGGTGCTTTTTGGCGTAGGCGACAAAACCAAGATCGCGGTAGCCGCATTTGGTGCAAGTCTCGTCATTCTTTTCAATGTCGCCTATGGCGTGATAAATTCGCGAAAAACGCGCGTACTTGCCGCACGCGTGATGGGTGCGTCGAAGATGCGGGTACTGTTCGACGTATATTTATGGGAGGCGCTTCCGCAGATCTTCGTCGGAATGCGCAATGGCGTGTCAGTGTCTCTTGTTATTGTTATCGTCGCGGAAATGTTTATCGGCTCAAGCGACGGGCTCGGTCGAAGCCTGATCGATTCGCAAATGAGTTTCGATATGCCGACGATGTACGCGACGATCTTCGTCGCAGGCGCACTCGGTTATACCTTGAACTGGATGTTTCTCTCGATTGAAAGGAAGTTCGTGCACTGGGGCGGCAAATAGCGCTGATCTGCCCGTCAGGAAACCATCTCGATCTCCGTCGGCAGGTCGGCGGTGTCAAAGTCCTTTTTATTTGTGTCCAGATTTTCCAGATTGAAAAACAGGCACTCGTCGTGCGTGAAGTGAGGACCGGCGTGCCAGGTGCCGACGTGAAGCTTGATGACGCAATCACCGGGAATAAGAAACGCAGCAATGCGATCAAACTCCGGCTTTACGCCATCGGCAAAGTCGTTCGGCGGCGAAACGCCGACGAGCCACTCTTTTCCCTGCAGTGAGCCAAGGCACTGGCTGGTGCGGCGGTGTCGGGCCATGCTTTTGAATATGACGCCGCGTTTCTCAAGATGCATGATCCACAATCTGGGAGTGCCGTTGGTAAGCACCAGCCTGGGTTCTTCGGGGCTGGTCTCCGGGTCGTAAGGATTATTTGCAAACTGGCCGCCGGACCGGCGCCCTTTGATGATCTCCCCGAATGGCGCGAAGGCCGCTGCCTCCAGAGATTGAATCGGTATTTGAAATGCCGGACGAACATTCATGACGGTTTTCTCCATCCTCTTATTTCGGCGAGATTAAATACAGCCTCGGGAGGTCAAGCAACATTGGGGCCAGCTTGCCGCGCGCGCGCAAGGCTGCCCGACAACTTATTGTCCTGCCGATAGCGGCCCCTCAATCCGCACAGCGGAAAGTTGGTCTTTAGTCAGGTACCGGCGGACTTGCGGGTTTCGGAACCTTGGCCCACAATCCCGTCCAATCAGGGGCCATGGAGCGCTGAATCCAGGCATTCAAGCCTCCGCCCGCCTCCGACAAACGCAAAAAACGCAAAAACCCAGGGAGAAATGACATGCGCAAACTCATGACGGCTGCGGCCTTTGCGCTGCCGATACTCGGTGCGCTGCCAATGTCCGGCGGCGCGGCGATGGCGCAGGAGACGCTCAAGATCGGCTATATCGACCCGCTGTCGGGCGGCGGCGCCAGCGTCGGCGAAGTCGGCCTGAAAACCTTTCAGTTCCTCGCCGACGAGGTGAACGCCAAAGGCGGCATCCAGGGCAAGAAAGTCGAGATCGTTCCGCTCGACAACAAGACCAACCCGCAGGAAAGCCTGATCCAGGCGCAGAAGGCCATCGACGCGGGCGTGCGTTATCTCACCCAGGGCAACGGTTCGGCCGTCGCGGGCGCGCTGTCCGACTTCATCACCAAATACAATGAGCGCAACCCCGGCAAGGAAGTACTGTTCTTCAATTACGCCGCGGTCGACCCGGTCCTGACCAACGACAAATGCAGCTTCTGGCATTTCCGCTGGGATGCCAATTCCGACATCAAGATGGAAGCGCTCACCAACTACATGAAGACCGCGCCGGCGATCAAAAACGTCTATTTGATCAATCAGGATTATTCGTTCGGCCAGTCAGTCCGAGCCACCGCGCGAGCCATGCTGGCGGCGAAGCGGCCGGACATCAAGATCGTCGGTGACGAGCTGCATCCGCTGCTCAAGGTCACAGACTTTGCGCCCTATGTCGCCAAGATCAAGGCGTCGGGCGCCGATACCGTCGTCACCGGCAATTGGGGCCAGGATTTCGCGCTGCTGTTGAAGGCGGCCGCGGACGCTGGCCTGAAGGTGGGCTGGTACACTTACTATGCCGGCGGCACCGGCGGACCGACCGCGGTCAAGCAGGCCAACCTCAATCACCAGGTGTTCGCTGTCGGCGAAGGCATCCCGAACGTCGATGTTCCCGGGGCGCAGGCGGTTGAAAAGGCGCTCCGCGCCAAATACGACTTCAGCCTGTTCTACCCGCGCGCCGTCAACGAGATGCGCATGCTGGCGGCCGCGGCCGACAAGGCCAAGTCGATCGACCCGGTCAAGGTCGCATTCGCGCTCGAAGGCATGGAATTCGACGTGTTGCACGGCGGCAAAGGCGTGATGCGCAAGGACGATCACCAGTTCTTCCAGCCTATTTATATCGCCTCGTTTGGCGAGCGCACCGAAAAGGAGCCGTTCGACGAGGAGAAGACCGGCTGGGGCTGGAAACTGGTGGCGAGGATCGACACACCTGCGACCATGCTGCCGACCACCTGCAAGATGGAACGGCCGAACTGACCGTTCGCGTGCGTCAAACATCCGTCCCGAAACATCTTCGGGACGGATGCGTCCCGGTGTCCCAGGCGGTGTCTCGTGCTTGAACTGATCGTCATATCCACGCTCAACGGCGTCCTGTTCGGGATGCTGCTGTTCCTGATGGCGAGCGGCCTCACCGTGATCTTCAGCATGCTGGGCGTGCTCAACTTCGCCCATGCCAGCTTCTACATGCTCGGCGCGTTCTTCGGATTCCAGATCAGCCGCTGGCTCGGCTTCTGGCCGGCACTGGTGATCGCCCCCTTGCTGGCCGGCGCGATAGGCGCAGGCGTCGAGCGCTTCGGCCTGCGCCGGGTGCACAAGAACGGCCATGTCGCCGAATTGCTGTTCACGTTTGGTCTGGCCTTCGTGATCGAGGAAGTCGTCCAGATCATCTGGGGCAAGAGCCCGGTCGATTTCCGCGTGCCTCCGCTGCTGGATTTCCCGGCATTCACGATCTTCTCGACCAACTATCCGGCCTACAAGATGTTCATGCTGCTGGTGTCGATCGTGATCTTCGCTGGCCTGTTGATCGTGCTGAAGAAAACCCGGATCGGCCTGATCGTGCAGGCCGCCCTGACCCATCCGCATATGGTCGGCCATCTCGGTCACAATGTCGGACGCATCTTCATGCTGGTGTTCGGCGTCGGGACTGCGCTGGCCGCCGTCGCCGGCGTGATCGCGGGACCGGCGCTGGTGACACAATCTAACATGGCCGGATTGCTCGGCCCGATCCTGTTCGTGGTCGTCGTGGTCGGCGGATTGGGCTCGCTGCCCGGCGCGTTCGTTGCCTCGTTGTTGATCGGGCTGGTCCAGACCTTTGCGGTCTCGATGAATGGCTCGCTGGCCGGCGCGTTCGGCCCGCTCAGCCCCGATTATGCCTCGACCTGGCTTGCCGACATCTGGGGTGTCACCATCGCGCAAATCGCGCCGATCATGCCCTATCTGCTGTTGGTGCTGGTCCTGATCTTCCGCCCGATGGGCCTGCTCGGGACTCGCGACACATGAGCGAGATCGCCTCAACCATAGCGCCTCCGTTGCCGGCCGGGTCCGACAAGCTCAAATTCTACGGCCTGTGGGGCGCCGCAGCCGTGGCACTTCTGCTGCTGCCGCAGATCTTCACTTCGGGCGGTTCGCTGACCACCTTCAGCCTGATCGGCATCTCCATCATCTTCTCGCTGTCCTACAATATCCTGCTCGGGCAGACGGGCATGCTGTCGTTCGGCCATGCCGTGTATTACGGGCTCGGCGGCTTCCTTGCGATCCATGCCATCAACATTATTACCGCCAACAAACTGCCGATCCCGCTGCCGCTGGTGCCATTGATCGGTGGGTTGACCGGGTTTGTGTTCGCCGCCCTGCTCGGCTGGGTCTCGACCAAGCGTTCGGGTACGGCGTTCGCGATGATTTCGCTCGGCGTCGCCGAATTGATCGCGTCGTCCGCGCTGATCCTGCGCACGTTTTTCGGCGGCGAAGCCGGCATCTCCGCCAATCGCACCAAATTGCTGAAACTGTTCGGCTGGAGCTTTGGGCCGCAAATCCAGATCTATTATCTGGTCGCGGCATGGACGCTGCTCGCGGTGATCGCGATGTATGCGCTGACCCGCACGCCGCTGGGGCGGATGTGCAATGCGGTGCGCGATAATCCCGAGCGGGTCCAGTTTGTCGGCTACAACCCCCACACCGTGCGCTATCTGGCGTTCTGCTTCTCCGGATTCTTCGCCGGGATCGCGGGCGCACTCGCGGCAATCAATTTCGAAATCGCCAACTCGGCCTATCTCGGCGCGGTGCAGTCCGGCACCGTATTGTTCGCGACCTATATCGGCGGCGTCGGATTTTTCATCGGCCCGATCGTCGGTGCGATCTTTGTGACGTTTCTGTCGCTTGGGCTCAGCGACCTGACGCCGGTGTGGCAGCTTTATTTCGGCTTGATCTTCATCGCCGTGGTGATGTTCGCCCCGGGCGGCATTACGGGTCTTCTGATGATGCATCGCCCGCTGCTAAAAGCCGGCACCCTGACGCAGATGCTGCCGAGCTATCTGATCGCGCTGGTACCGACGCTGGCGATGATCGCGGGCCTGATCCTGTCGATCGAAACCATCGTGCACTACACCGTCAATCCCGGCGACGATTCCCACATCAAGGCCTTCGGCGTCAGCTTCGACGCGGCGAGCCCGACGATCTGGACGATGGCAGCCATCCTGCTGGTCGGCGGATTTGGGGTGGCGCGCAAGACCTGGACCTGGGTCGGGCATGCCTGGGACGGCGCCACCAGCGTGGCGCGCGAAAAAGGAATTGCCGCATGAGCGCCGCCATCGAACTGCGCGGCGTAGAGAAGCGCTTTGGCGAGATCGCCATTATCCGCAACATCAATTTGAGCGTAGCTCAAGGTGAGCGCCACGCGCTGATCGGCCCCAACGGCGCCGGCAAATCGACCACCTTCAACCTGATCAGCGGCTATATGGCGCCGTCCTCGGGCAGCGTGCTGTTGCGCGGCCAGGAGATCGCCGGGCTGCCGCCCTACCAGATCAACCGCCGCGGCCTGTCGCGCAGCTTCCAGGTCACCAACGTGTTCGCCAATATGAGCGTGTGGGAAAATCTTCGCTGCGCGGTGTTGTGGTCGAGCGGCCAGCGCTATGCGTTCTGGAAGAATATCGACAAGCTGCCCGGGGTGCGCGAGCGCACCGCGCAAATCCTCGCCGACATCAACCTGACGGCGCGGCGCGACGTGCCTGCGGGCCTTCTGACCTATGCCGAGCAGCGCGCCCTCGAAATCGGCATCACGGTCGCCGGCGGCGCCGATGTCATCCTGCTGGATGAGCCGACCGCGGGCATGAGCCATGCCGAAACCGAACGCGCGGTCGACCTGATCCGCCGCCTGACCGAAGGCCGTACGCTTCTGATCGTCGAACATGATATGAGCGTGGTGTTCGGCCTCGCCGACCGGATTTCCGTTTTGGTCTATGGCCAGATCATCGCTTCGGGAACGCCGGAGGAAATCCGCGGCAATCCAAAAGTCCGCGAGGCTTATCTGGGCGAGGAGGCGGCGTGATGCTGGAAGTCGCCGACCTGCACGCCTATTACGGCAAAAGCCATATTCTGCAGGGTGTCGATATGCATATCGACAAGGGCGAGGTCGTCAGCCTGCTCGGTCGTAACGGCGTCGGACGCTCCACCGCGGTGAAAGCGATCATGGGCGAGGTGCCCCCCTCAAGGCTCGATCAAGTTCAAGGGCAGCGACATCGCGGGCCTGCCGAACTACCGGATCGCGCGTCTCGGCCTCGGCTACGTGCCGGAGCATCGCGATATCTTTCCCAGTCTGACAGTGCGGCAGAACCTGATGCTCGGCATCAAGGACACCAGACGAACCGGCCAGTGGCAGATGGAGGACATGCTCAAGATGTTTCCGAACCTCGCCGCGCGCGCCGACACGGCCGCCGGCGTGCTGTCAGGCGGCGAAAAACAAATGCTGACGATCTGCCGCACTTTAATGGGCGATCCCGAACTGATCATGATCGACGAGCCCACCGAGGGGCTCGCGCCTTTGATCGTGCAGCAGGTCGGCGACCTCATCGCCGAAATCGCCCGGCGCGGCGTCGCGATCCTGCTGGTCGAACAAAAACTCTCAATCGCGATGCGGATTTCGCATCGCGTCTACGTGATGGGTCACGGCCGGATCGTGTTCGAGGGCACGCCCGCGCAACTGCGGGAAAACGCCGCCGTCCGCAAGGAATGGCTGGAGGTGTGACGCGGAAATTAGGAAGCGCTTGAGCCTCGTCCGCCGGAGGGGTTGAGCTTCTGATAGACCGGGGGGAAGGTAAGAGTTCGAAAGCCGCTGACACCCCCCAAAGCGGCCACTCCGGAGATCAAGATGATGGCCTTATCGTTTCGCGCAGGGTTTGCCGCAATAGTATTCGCTTTTATGGCCGGTGGCGGCGCGCTCCGGGCGCAGTCGATCGATCCGGCCGCTGGCAAGGAACTGGCTCCGACTGGCCATTTGCGTGTCGGCGTTTATGCCGGCAGCCCGACGTCGCAGGTGACGGATCCCGAGACCAAAGAGAAACACGGCGTGACCTACGACTTGGCTAAGGAATTCGCCGCACGGCTGAATGTGCCGGTCGAATATATCTCCTTCCCGCGCATTGCCGACGTCATCGAAGGGATCAAGGACGGCAAGGTCGACTTCACCGTCACCAATGCCACGCCAGTGCGGGCCAGGGACGTCAACTTCAGCCAGATCCTGTTGATCGTCGAACTCGGCTATCTCGTGCCCGCGAATTCCCCGATTTCCCGCCCGAGCAGATCGACGGGCCGGGCATCCGCATCGGCGTTTCCAAGGGCGGCACATCGGAGCGGGTGCTCGCGGAAAAATACAAGAACGCGAAAATCATTTCCACGGAGAGCGTTCCGGACGCGATCAATTCGCTGCGTGACGGCGTGTTCGACGTCTACGCCACCAACAAGTCGATCCTGTTCCAGATGGCGCAGTCGCTGCCCGGTGCGCGGGTTCTGGATGGCAACTGGGGCGCGGAACATATGGCCATTGCCGTCCCCGAAGGGGCGGGAGGCGTCGCAGGGACTGCTCGACAGCTTCGTTCGCGACGTCCAGTCGAGCGGACGCCTGCAGCAGATCGAAACAATTGCCGGGCTCAAGGGGACGGTCAGCGCCACCAAGGATTAGTTCGCTTCAGTTCCGACAGCTGGAGGAAGCCCCACTCACTCGGGCACGATGGCCTTCGCATTGTTACCTGAAAAAAGTGCCGGCACGTCGAACTTGCCGGTCTCCAGGTCATATCGGCAGCGCCAACCGTGCACTACGCCGGTCTGCATCGGCTTGCGCCCCCTGACGTCGGCATCACCCGACAGGGCGATCAGAACATAGCGGTTCGCCGGCCAATCGACGCCGTGCCCGCGATAGTTGTCCTCGAGCCCCTCCAGCAGATACGCCGAGGTGTGATACTCCGGCGCCTTCACGAGTTTTCGCCAGTCGGGCCTCTTCTTCAGATAGTCCCACGCGAGATCGCCGAGCGGCTTCTTTGTCGCGGGCAAATAGCCCTGCGGCGTGCGGCGGTATAAATGCAGCGAGGCGGTACCCGAGCCGATCTTTTGCACGCGAACGATCCATTTCAGATCGTTGGTAAAGACAAAATCCGCAGGGTAATCGGCCGGCTCCGGATCGAGCAGCGTGAATGCGTCCTGCCGGCGCACCCAGAACTGCCATGTCCAGTCGTCCGCATCCTTGTTCAGATATTGCTCGATCGTCGTCGCGCCGTCTGGCGATTTCCGGGTGTATTTCTCTTCTATCTTGTAACCCGCGGGCGGAACTGCCGGCGGCGCGGCCGCCGCCCCACTGCAGACGGCGATACTGCAGGCAACGAACAGGCCGATCCAGGATCTCCTGCCTTGCATTTTCTGATCCTTTGATCCGGTCACGTGATTAGTCGCGCCTATCCCGATCAAGTTCATTGCGGGCGCACTGGCGGCTTCAGGGAGAACGCAACTCTTCGCGTTATTGCTACTCGATCACCTCGTCGGCGGTCGCGAGCAGCGACGGCGGCACGGTGAGACCAAGTTCCCTGGCTGTCTTGAGATTAATCACCAGATCCAGTTCGGTCGGCCGTTGCACCGGCAGGTCGGCTGGCTTCGCCCCTGCGAGAATCTTTCCCGCGTAGGTGCCGAGCAGGCGATAAACCGTCGTAAGGCGCGGCCCATAGCTGATCAGGCCCCCGGCAACCGCGAATTCCCTAAAAGAATAGATCGTTGGAATTCGGTAGCGCGATGCAAGGGCGATGAGCTGATCGCGCCGGTTACTGAAGAACGGGTCATTGCCAACGACAAGCGCGCCTGGGCGAAGTTGGGCGAGACCAGCAAAAGCCGCGTCAATTTCATCTGCCGACGCAGCTTTCAGGATATGGAGCCGGACTCCCTGTTACCGTTGCGGCTTCCTGAACCTCGCGCATGATCGTCTCCACACCCGAATAGTTCGGGTTCAGAAGCAATACGATCACTTCAGCGCTCGGCACCAATTTCAAGATCAGTTCAAACCGCTTGGGATTCAAACCGGCAACCAGGATGTTGGAGCCCGTCAGGTTACCGCCGGGGTGGGCAAAGCTGGCGACGAGATGCGCCTCGACTGGGTCGGCGCCGGTCTCGAACACGATCGGGATCGTCGAGGTGGCGCCTTTTGCCGCGAGCGCGGAAGCATTGCCACCGCCTGTCACGATCACATCGACTTTGCGGCTGACGAGATCGGCGGCCAATGCCGGCAGCCGGTCATACTCACCTTCGGCCCAGCGGGCTTCGATCGTCAGGTTCTGGCCCTCGATATAGCCGGTTTCCTGCAGCCCTTGACGGATCGCGGTCACCAGCAGCGAGGCATCCACCGGCGAGCGCAGGTGGATAAAGCCGACAACCGCGGTGCGCGCCTTTTGCTGCGCTCGTGCTGAAAGCGGCAACGCTGCCATGAAGGCCGAAAGCGTGATGAATTCGCGCCGCCGCATTTTCCCCCGGAACTTGCCTGCCGAGAAACGCTCAATTCAATGCGAGGAGCCTAGCACATTACGGTGGGGACGACGAACGACAAAAACAGATGGATTCCTCCAAACACAGGCATTGGCAGCATCGCGTGGCCGTCGAGTCTTTGCCCTACCGCAGGGGGTATTCGGTGCACTCCGAAACCCCCTTCGGAGAATCTCACTTGCCGCCAATCACCGCATATCCCTGGATCTCGATCTTGCCTTCAGGAGCTGCCAGCGCCGTAATGGTGATCAGCGCACTGCCCGGGAAATTATCGCCGAATACTTCGCGGCGGATTTGCGTGAAGCGATCGCCGTTACGCACATCCGTGATGAAGACCGTCATCTGCACGATGTCGCCAAGCTTGCCGCCCGCCTTCTGCATTGTGCGATCGAGGTTCTTGAAAAGCTGCCTTGCCTGACCTTCAAAGTCGCCCGCCAGCGACTTGCCGTTGTCGTCTACCATCGCGATCTGCCCTGCCAGCCAAACCGTTTTACCGCCCTCGGTGATCACCGCCTCCGAATAGCCGCGCCGCTGCGGCTGATCGCCCTTGAGGTACTCCGTCGAGTTCGCCACGGCAGACCAACCGAGCAGCGTCATCAGGACGGCACCGATAAAAGTCAGTGAGTTTGCTTTCGCGTTCATTTTCTTCTCTTCCTTTTCTGGGTAGCAGATTGCCCGCATAAGCCGGCCGGCTCGTGCGGGTTGTCTGGCGCCCTTACTTACCATGCGCCTGCGCGATCTGTCCCACGAGCTTGATTGATCGGAGAAGGGGTCTTGAATAGTTGACCTGCTATTTCGCGACCGGAATGAAGCCGAATGCATCAGACTGCTTTGGCCCTGGGACGACAGCAAATACATCGCGAAATCGGCGTTTCCGTACCGGCCCCGGTCATCGCGCGCCGGGCGTATATTGCATGCCACACTTTGGCCGCGCCGGACACGCGCGCGGCCGCGGTTTTTTGACCCGGCCGGCGCGCGGCCGCTGTGGCCGCCCGGCCAAACCCGTGATATACCTTGGAATACAACGAGACCTCACAAGAGGTCCGTTCCACAGGGAGAGCAAAGCCAATGAGTGACTTCAATCTTCTCATCAACGGTAAGATGGTTCCCGGCGACCTCACGATGCCCGTCCTCAATCCCGCCACCGAAGAAGTGCTGGCACAGTGTCCGCGCGCTTCCAAGAACCAGCTCGACGAAGCTGTCGCGGCCGCCAAGGCTGCTTTTCCGGCATGGGCCGCAACCCCCGATTACCGAGCGCCGCAAGCTCGTCACCAAGATGGCCGAAGCCATCGAAGCCAACACCAATGAACTGGCCCGCCTCCTGACATCAGAACAGGGCAAGCCGCTGGCCGACGCCACCGGCGAAGTCATGGGCATGGCCGGCTTTTTCCGCTATCTGAGCTCGCTCGACCTGCCGATGCGGGTGATCGAGGATTCCGGCGACCGCCGTGTCGAGGCCCATCGCCGTCCGCTCGGCGTGATCGGCGCGATCATCCCTTGGAACTATCCGCTGCTGATCCTCAGCTTCAAACTGCCCTCGGCGCTGTTGGCCGGCAATACCGTAATCGTGAAGCCGGCGCCGACCACACCGCTGTCGACGCTGAAATTCGCCGGACTGATCAAGGACATCCTGCCCAAGGGCGTGCTCAACGTCATCACCGACGCCAACGATCTCGGCGACGCCATGACCAAGCATCCGGACATCCGCAAGATCTCGTTTACCGGCTCGACCGCGACCGGCCAGAAGGTGATGGCGAGCGCGGCTGCGACCCTGAAGCGGATCACGCTCGAACTCGGCGGCAACGACGCCAGCATCGTGCTCGACGACGTCGATCCGAAGAAGGTCGCTCCCGGCATCTTTGAAGGCGCGTTCCAGAACTCAGGCCAGGTCTGCCTCGCGATCAAGCGGCTCTATGTGCATGAATCGGTCTATGACGAAATCTGCAACGAGCTCGTCGCGATCGCCAAGAGCACCGTGGTGGACGACGGATCGAAGCAGGGCACCAAGCTCGGACCGCTGCAGAACAAGATGCAATACGAAAAGGTCAAGGGCTTCCTCGAGGACGCCCGCAAGAACGGCAACATCATTGCCGGCGGCTCGGCGATGGACCGACCGGGCTACTTCATCGAGCCGACCATCGTGCGCGACATCAAGGAAGGCTCCAGGCTGGTCGATGAAGAACAGTTCGGGCCGGTACTGCCGGTGATCAAATATTCCGACAATGACGACGTGATCCGCCGCGCCAACGCGACCAATTACGGCCTCGGCGCGTCGGTATGGTCTTCGGATACGGCCCGCGCCCACAAGGTCGCGAGCCAGATCGAGGCCGGAACGGTCTGGATCAACAAGCACCTCGATATGGCGCCGCACATTCCCTTCGGTGGCGCCAAGCAGTCCGGCATCGGCACCGAATTTGCCGAAGAAGGACTGGCGGAGTTCACCCAACTGCAGATCATCAACGAAGCCCGTACCTGATCTGTAAATCAATCGATCGCGGCGGCATCCCCGCCGCGATCATCCACCTGATGTCGACCGGCAAAGCCGCCGGTCGACAGACAAAAACGGAAGGTCGTCATGTTCGACTCCCAATGCGACCTCGCGGCCCTGGTCTACGAAAGGGATCAGGACCCCGACCAGGTATTGCGCGAATTCGCGACCGACCTGAAAGCCCGCGGCTACCGCGCGGTGGGCCTGGTTCAAACAGGCCATCACTGCACCGACACGCCGCAACTCTCAGCGATGCTGGTTCACTCCGGCGAGGAATTGCAGCTGTTCCAGAATCTCGGGACGTGTTCGACCGGCTGCCGGCTGGATGTCGGCCAGTTGCTCGATGCCGGCGTGCAGATCGCGAGCGCGATCGATCAGGGCGCCGACCTCGTGATCGTGAACCGGTTCGGACGGCAGGAGCGCGAGGGCAAGGGTCTTTCCTATCTGGTCGAGCGCGCCCTGAGCGCCGATATCCCGGTCGTGATCGCCGTGCCCAGCCATCGCTTCGCGGACTGGATCAGGTTCGCCGACGGCATGAGCGTGAAGTTGCGCTGCAACCGGAAAGCGCTGGACGCATGGTGGGATGCGGTGTCGGCGCGCAACGCCGGGACGATCCGGCTCGAGCATCCGACCGTCTGCGAAGCTTTCAAATAACAGAACCGTAAATCAGGAGTCAGCAAAAATGCGCGGTTTCGCGCATTTTTATGCCCGCGGGCCAGTGTTGTGATAGATTCAATTGACCTCATCACATCCTAAACAACCCTATCAGAAATCACCTGACGCACCGGAACGGTGTTGGCAAAAGACGGGCGCGCCGCGATCCGCGCGCTGAAGGCGGCCAGATTCGGGTACTGGGTGCGCCAGTCGAATTCCGGAAATCGTGCCAGAAGATAACCGAGCGCGGTTCCCACCGCGATATCGCCAAGGCCGAATTGGTCGCCGACCGCAAAGGTGCGGTCGCCGACCAGACGCGCCATTTCGCGCACGCCGCCATCGATTTTTCGGCGCTGGCGGTCCATCCAGTGCTGGCTTCTCCCCTCTGCGGACCGCATCTTCTCGAAGAACGACAGCACCACCGCGTCGCAGATCCCGTCACACAAAACCTCAAGCCGCCGCGCCCCAATCACCCCGTCGACATCCGCAGGCAACAACGGCGGTTGCGGATATTTCAATTCGAGATATTGCAGGATGAAGCTGGATTCGTAGACGCTGGAGCCGTCTTCGAGGATCAGGACCGGAAGCTTTTCCAGCGGATTATATTTCGGGGTCGAGGTGGTGCGGTCCCAGGGTACTTCCGTCATCAGCTCAAACGGCAGGCCCTTTTCGGTTGTCAGTAAGGTGGTTCTCTGCTTCTTCGCGTGCTCCGCAAATGGCAACAACAAAGCTCGGATGGGTTCAGCACTGCCGAAGCCCATAAATTTCCGCGCAAGGCCGCAACGAAATTATGGGGTATCGCGGAGCCTGTCGTCGGGCGCGCATTCGCGCGACCGATAAGGTGCTGTAAGACTGGTCTTGCGCTCCGCCTCTGCTGGTACAATGTGCATGCAGCCCCGAATGGCGGAAGTCCACAGCGTCCCTTATCGCCTCTCACGAAGCGCCGCGGCGGCTTCCGAGGGAGGTTTGGCATCGCTAACAGCCACCTGCCGCTATTGCCTGCACCTTAACGACCCCCCATGTGTCCTAAACTCAACACAAGTTCCAGTCAGGAAAACATTATGGGCAAGCTCGACGGCAAGATTGCACTCATCAGCGGAGGTACCAGCGGTATCGGCGCGGAGACCGCTAAACTCTTCCTATCTGAAGGCGCGACGGTAATCGTCACTGGCTCAAGCGAACGCTCCGTAGAGGCCGCCAGGGCTGCGCTGCCAGGCATCGAGGTTCTTCTGTCCGACGCCGGCAACGTGGCCGCGACAAAGACCTTGGTCGATCAAGTCAAGACCAAGCACGGCCGCATCGACGTACTGTTCGTTAATGCCGGCATCGCAAAGTTCATGCCGATCGCGCAGGTCGACGAGGCTTTTTATGACAGCCAGTTCAACATCAACGTCAAGGGCGCTTTCTTCCTGATCAAGCACGCCATCCCAGTTATTCCGGACGGCGGCGCAATCATCCTGACCGCGTCGGTAGCTGGCGCCAATGGCGGCCTGGCGGGCAGTTCGATCTACGGATCGACCAAGGCGGCTCTGCGTTCGTTCGGCCGCACGATCGCCAAGGAGCTTACGCCGCGCGGTATCCGAGTGAACACCATCAGCCCGGGCCCGATCGTTACTCCGATCCTCGACAAAGGCGGCCTGACGCCGGCCCAGAAGGAAGGCTTCATTGAGGGTGCCAAGACGCGCATCCCGCTCGGTCGTACCGGCACCGCCGCCGAAGTCGCTGCGGCAGCTCTGTACTTGGCAGCCGATGCCACCCTACTCGACGGGTGCGGAACTGTTCGTCGACGGCGGTTTGATCGATCTCTAGACCAGACTGAACGGAACTTATGCTGACGGGTTATGTATTTCCTAGCAAAGGAAATCATATGACCGAAGTCAAAGAGCACATGGAAATAATCGGCGCCGACGGCGTCCCCGTCGGTACCGTCGACAAGGTCGAGGGCAACCGCATCAAGCTGACCAAAAAGGACAGCGGTGAAGGCTCCCACAAGGGGCATCATCACTACATCGACCGTCGACTGGTTGCCGGCGTCGAGGGCAACAAGGTGCGCCTATCAGCTACGGGCGCCGTCGCCGTAACGATGGAAGAAGAACAAATCTGACCGTTGGACCTGCAAGAGCGAAGCCGCCCGTCGCATCCGTGCGGCGGGCGTTTTCGTATCAGACCGACGTTCTTTGAGTGCTGTCGCTCATCCCGCTCGTGGTGATCACCGTCCAGGTACGACGCGTGCAAAGGCGCGGACATCAGGTTTCCGACTCCCTGCCCTGCCGTTCGCTGGAACAGAAAGCGGGCCAAAAGATTCGTGTCTCGGGAGAGTAAGTGATGCTGAAGACGAAAGTAAAATGGCCGGCTATGCGGTCGCTGCGCGGATGGGCCATTTCAGTGCTGAGCGATTCGCACGCGATCCACGAATGCGAGGCACACGGCTGGGCGAAGGACCGCGCGGATCCTCACGCCCGCGAGGCCGCCCTCCTTCATGCGCTGCAGGACCCGCCCCCAGGCGTGTCTGCGGAGGCAGCGGCGGCGGAACTCCGGGAAGTGCTCGACTCGATTGGAGACACATGCCCAGAATGCTGACGAAACGCCAGCTTGTAGCTGCGTAGCCCTCCACGATTGTGTTTAGCCCTTCCAATGTTCCGCTCGCCCGATATGAACAATTCGCAACTGAGCGGGTTATCCTACGAAAGCGAGGAAATCAGGCGTGAATTTCATCGCCCTTATTGTAGAAGACGATACGCTTCAACGCGCGACTTTAGCGGACCTGCTGAAGGATGAAGGCTTGGAAGTGATTGAATGCACCTCCGCGGAAGCGGCGGAGCTTGTCGTCGCCTCTACCGGAACCGATCTCAAGGCGCTCGTCACCGACGTGTCGTTGTCCGGCGACATGTCAGGCGTCGAGCTTGCCCAATACGCAAAGCGCAAGTTCCCGCACATCAATGTCATCTTGGTCTCCAGTCATTCGCCGACCTACATTCCGAATGATGCCTTGTTTCTGTTGAAACCTTACCGTCCGCAGGGAATTATTGGACGCAGTCCTCAACTGAGTTTTGGCGTGTACGCCGCTTCGCCGGGAGAAAATTGACTATGTCCAAAAAGCCGAACATCAAACACGAGTACCACGCCCACAAGGACAAACTGAAAATAACGATCGAGGGCTACTCCCCAAGCAAAAAGTCGCGAGATGCGATCATGAAAAGCCTGATTAAACAGCTTGAAAAAAGTCCAGATCGCGCCGTCGCTAAATACAAAAAGAAACCAAAGACAGCATCCGGCAAGGAGCGACGCGGACTACCAAAAGCATCGAGGCTGATAGAAATTGGCGACTGAGGGCAAGGGGGGCGGCCAAAGGAGCGCCCGCCTGCGATGACAAAGCACCAATCTGCCTAAACGCACCTCATTTCATTAAACAAATCGAAAGGTACCAGCTCATGAATTTGGAAAGCCAGTTGGCGAACGCTGCGCTGGACACCATGCATGGAGCGCGCGGCCTTCCTGCTCCCGAAGCAGCCGGTAAACTTCGCGATTTTCTTGAGTCGATCAACACCCCCATCCCCGCAAGTGCACGCCTAACCGATGCATCGAGCGCTTTGAAAACCTTGGTGGATAAACTGGAGTCAGGCAAACCGACATCTAATGATGATTGGGGACATGCAATTCAGACAATGGAAAGCCTTGCGAGCGAAACAATCTAACGTTTTGGATTTCTTTCCGCAGACGCCAATGTTCAAGATCAAGCTGTTCGAAAAGGCAGCTAAGCGATCATTGCGGGATGTAGATGGACGCTTTCTGCTGAAGACCTTCGCTGATGGCAGCGAGGAGAGGACGCCTATCGTGAAGCTGCCAAGGAATCCGCCGCGATACGCATACCGGAAGGTCACTTTCGACAAGAGTCGGAAAAAGGGATTCTGAGGGTCGCAAAGTGATGCCTGCGTCATCGAGGTAGAATGGATGCGCCCCGACCTAGCAAAGTCGCGGATTCCAACTTCATCCGACAGCGATCAAAGAATAGTCGTGAGCTCATAACCCAAAACGGCCGCCCCGAGAAAGCGCCGCCACGGGTTTACACCTCGTAAAAGTTCGTCGACGGCCCAGACAAGCAGGCCGCATTTGAATACGACTTTCAAAGCAACAGAAAGGTTGCCTGACGAGGGCAAAGCCCAAAGTAAGCCGCCAGCGGCGATTACGACCCAGAGAACGAAATTGGGCGCTTGGGCGATCGTGATGGCGCCCGTGTCGCGGTTTCGGAAGAGCCAATTTAAGACCCGACGCATTGTGTGACCAACCAAACGTTTCATTGAACTTCGATGATTTTAAACGACTGGCCAGTTCCAACTCGAGGGTGTCGTAGTGTCAAGGATTGGTCTCCGCGTGATCGCCTATCATTTGTTCAGATTTTCCCGGAACATTGTGGTCTCATACGACTTTCAGCCCCTACACATTTCAGGAGAGAGTCGTGAAGATCCGGGCAGGCTATGATATCGCGTTTCAGTGTCCCCAAGCAGTTCCCATGGTACTGATGCTGACAACTCACCCTACGCGAGACGGGGACATCGTCGGCGAACAGACGATGCAGTTTTTGCCCGGTGTAAATTCGCGGGATTTTTTCGATCCCTTCGGCAACATCTGCACACGACTGGTGGCCCCGGCTGGTTTGCTCGAGGTCCGCAGCGACTTCATCGTCGACGACAGTGGTCGGCCTGACGAGGGTGCGCGGAAATGCGCGGCAATGGGCTGTCGGCGATTTGCCTGACGACGTCCTGCCGTTCCTGTTGGCGAGCCGCTATTGCGATACCGAGAAGCTGTCGAATCTTGCCTGGTCCTTGTTCGGCAGCATGCAGCCCGGTTGGCAACGGGCACAGGCCATCAGCGATTATGTGCACGACCGTATCAAGTTCGGCTATCAATATGCGCGAGCTGACCGGACGGCATCGGAAGGTCACGAAGAACGCCGCGGTGTCTGCCGCGATTATGCCCATCTGGCTGTAACGCTGTCTCGTTGCATGAACATTCCGGCGCGATATTGCACAGGTTACCTCGGAGACATCGGCGTGCCGGTCGACCCTAACCCCATGGACTTCAGCGGCTGGTATGAAGTGTTTCTCGATGGCCGCTGGTTCACCATGGATGCCCGGCACAACCACCCGCGTGTCGGGCGCATTGTGATCGCCAAGGGTCGCGGACGCGGCAGATGTGGCGATATCCACCGCCTTCGGATATGCCCAGTTGGTACGGTTCAACGTGGTCACTGAGGAAATCAAGCAATTGGCTCGGAATGATTTCAAGCGGGCAGCTTGAGGCCGATGACGGGGCCGGCACCTCGCTGCCGGTCCCATCAGATGGCAACAGTTGGATGATTCATTGAAGCTCTATTTCTGAGGACGGGGCGAAATCCAACCAATCGCCTTATCACGTAAGCTTAGGAATTTTTCCCAAAGCTTTCGGAACCACGACAGCATGAGCAGCTTCGGTTTCACGATTTTGAAGAGTCGCTCAACCACAAAAAGGCTGCCTAGGTAGGCGGCGATGATCATCGCTGTGCCCGTGATCCAGTGGCCCTCGCCGGCGACCGCGACAGCGACGAGCTTCAGCGGCTCGATAAGGCAGACGGGTACCGCGAGCAAGGCAAGCGACTGGTAAGGGCTCAACCCCTCGATGGCATGCCGCACAGTCGTAATCGATCTTGTCATGGCTATACTCACCCGCTGGACTGTCATTCTGCAGAAGACGCGCGATCAGGTCGGATAGTCCCGCCTGCGTCGATTCGCGCAATTTTGCCGTACCAGTCGGCATACGGAGTATTCTTTGCCATGTGCCGGTTGACGTCCGGCGAGCCGCCGTCCCACCACGCAGGGCTGCGCTCGCCTAACGCGCGCTTCGCCTCGTCCACTGCCCGGTGCGCGGCGGCTTCCGCATCGGGGGCTCCCGTCTTTTTAGCGGCGCGCACCGCTCGCCTGGCCGTTATCAGAGTGCTGACAGGTTCCGAGCGTGCTGTCTTATCGAGAGCGGTGTTTACCACGCGCCAAAGCCTGCCGCGGACGACGAAATAACGCCCGTCCGGTGTCACCGGATACTTCACGATGGCTAGGCCGACTTTCGTTGCGATTTACCGGATGGCTTTTTTCGATACGGCTGCCTTGGCAGGCTTCTTGCCAGCGATAGGCATCAACATTTCCTTTTGACCGCTGGTTGCCTTGCGCGGCTTCCTTGGCTGGTTTTGTTTCCTGCGCGGGCGACCGGGCTGTGCCCAAGCTCTTCCGCAGAGCTTCCATTAGGTCGACCACGTTTTTCGCCGCTCGGTCGGGCCTTTGCAGCAATGGGCTTGCCGGCGCGCTTCTGGTTAATTAGGTCGACAAGAGCGGTTTCGTAATGATCCTCGAATTTGTTTGGCTCGAAGTGACCCGCCTTCTGATTCACGATGTGTCTGGCGAGATCGAGCATATCTTTGGTAACTTTGACATCTTGAATTTCGTCAAAATACTCCTGCGGATCGCGGACCTCATACGGATACCGCAAAAGCGTTCCCATCAGCCCATTGCCCATTGGCTCGAGCGCGATGATGTGCTCGCGATTGGTCAGGACCACGCGTCCGATGGCGACTTTGTTCATCTCCCGGATAGTTTCTCGAATGACGGCAAATGCATCGTGGCCGACCTTGCCGTCCGGACGCAGATATACGGTCGGATGAGATATCGCGGATCAATCTCGGTCCGATCGACGAACTCGTCGATCTCAATGGTCCGGGTCGACTCCAGCGCGACGTTCTCCAGTTCCTCTTTGGTCACTTCGATGAAAGTGTCGGTGTCGACCTTGTAGCCTTTGACGATGTCGTCATTGGCGACTTCCTCGCCGGTGTCGGCATCGACTTTGGCATACTTGATGCGATGCCCGGTCTTTCGATTGATCTGGTTGAAGGAGACCTTCTCGGACTCCGATGTGGCCGGATAAAGCGCTACGGGGCAGTTTACAAGCGAAAGGCGCAGGAAGCCTTTCCAGTTCGCGCGGGGGGCCATGGGACGCAGAACTCCGACAAAGTGGGGATCGTTCAGACTTAAGACGAACGGGGGCCCTTGGTTCCGACAGCCGAAATGACCGCCGGAGCACTATTTTTGCGTTTTAGGGCCTCAAACGCCAAGTAGGCGCACAAACACCACGACCTTCACCGGCCGGGAGTGCCGCCAAACTCGCAAATGTCGGCGATATGCCAAGGGAGATCGAAGCGCTATTCGTGTCATCGGCGAACACCGCGCGTCAGGCAGTGGGGTTCGGAGAGCACCAAAAATCCGCGCGCCAGCGCAACCCGGCGGAGTCTGACAAACCGAGGCGCGACAGAGCCGAATGATAGGACGCAGAGGAGACAGCCCGCGTTCCGGAACCCATGCGCCGCGATTTAGTTGGATTGTAAGCCGCGGCGTTTAATTCCGCGGACCCAACAAAGCAAGGACACGTGACATGAAGAGGACGGGATTTATAGTCGCCGCGGCGACACTTTTGATTTCGACATCCACTTTCGCACAATCGGCTGCTGAGAAGACCGGCGTGAACTCCACGCTCGGCATCAGCCCGACAACGGCCGACTTCGTGAAGGAAGCCGCGATGAGCGACATGACCGAAATTGCGGCCGCCAAGATCGGTCAGGAGCGTGGCAACGCGCCGGAGAAGGCGTTCGCCGCGCAGATGATCACCGATCACACCAAGACGTCCGAAGAGCTCAATTCGATAGCTCCGGCAGACGCCAAGGCCACGGTCGCTCCAGCGCTTGATAGTTCGTCGCAGAGCAAGATCGACAAACTCAAGAATGCGAAGCCCGAGAACTTCTCCGCCGATTATGACTCGATGCAGGTTAGCGCCCATAAGGATGCCGTGTCGCTGTTCGAGCGTTATGCCAAGGGCGGCGACGATCCGAAGCTGAAAGACTGGGCCGGCAAGACGCTTCCCGCTCTGCAGCACCATCTCGAGATGGCGCCAAAACCTCCGCAAGATGGATTAATCGAGACAAGAAGTCGGCTCCAGAGCGCGCTGCGTACTCTGGAGCCGCTATCACCATCCGGATAAAAACGAGGAAGAATGGCGCTCGTTCGCGTAAACCCTACCCGCGCTGACATCGCGATCGCCGATAGCATCGCCGCCCGGACAGGTCCGCCTGCCGAACATATTGCAGAAGCCGTCACCTGGGGCGCCGACGAACATGTCCTGTGCGCCCTCGCCTTCGGCTGGTGGCTTTACGCGCGAAAGCGCGATGCCCCTGCTCCTCGCGCCAGCGATCACGTTTTACTCACGACCCTCGTCGCTGCCGCCCTACCCCATCTGCTCAAGCGCATGTTTGACCAGGAGCGTCCCGACCGTTTGACGGCGCTCGGGCATTTGCATGGCATCCCGCTCTCCGGCAACCGCCTCGATGCCTTTCCGTCCGGCCACGCCGTCCACATCGGCGCCTTGGCATCGGCGGCCACCATGCTGCCGCCGGGCCAGAGAAATGCCGTCTGGGCCGTCGGCGGCGGCCTTGTGCTGACGCGGATTGTCCTGCTCGCGCATTGGGCCAGCGATGTCGTCGTGGGCCTGGCCGTCGGCGCTGGTGTTGAACGCGTGCTCAGGTTTGTAACGGGCTTCGGACGGCGCTGAACGAATAGCACGCGAGCCAAGCCGAGCGGCAGCCGCGGGCGGTAATCGGCAGGAACGTAATGACCGCGGGCGGATTGAAAGACTCTATCCACCGGGAAATCATCGCCATGGCCAAGACCACGAAATCGACGCGCTCGTCCACCGGGCGGCGACCGTTCACGATCAAAAGCTAATCCGGGGTGAAGGCGGCGAGCTTCACCAAACTGCGACGGGCAAGACGGCTGTCCTGACCACCGCCCAGGGTGGCCCGGTGTCCGATGACCAGAACTCTCTAAAGATCGGACCTCGCGGACCGACCGTACTTGAGGATTTCCACTTCCGAGAGAAAATTTTCCACTTTGACCATGAGCGCATTCCCGAGCGTGTCGTACACGCGCGCGGATATGGAGCTCACGGCTATTTCGAGAATTACAAGTCGCTATCGAAGTACACCCGGGCGGACCTGTTTCAACGGGCCGGAGAAAAGACGCCGGCTTTCGTTCGGTTTTCTACCGTTGCAGGAAGCAAAGGGTCTGCTGACCTTGCACGCGACGTTCGCGGCTTTGCCGTCAAGCTCTACACACACGAAGGCAACTGGGACATCGTGGGCAACAATATCCCGGTATTTTTTATCCAGGACGCGATCAAGTTTCCGGATCTGATTCACGCCGTCAAGGAAGAGCCGGATTGTGCCTTTCCCCAGGCTCAATCGGCGCACGATAATTTCTGGGACTTCATCAGCCTCACCCCCGAGAGCATGCACATGGTCATGTGGGTGATGTCGGACCGCGCAATTCCCCGGTCGCTTCGTTTCATGGAAGGTTTTGGCGTCCACACCTTCCGGCTCGTGAACGCGAAGAACGAATCGACCTTCGTCAAATTCCATTGGAAACCCAAGCTCGGCCTGCAGTCGGTCGTGTGGAATGAGGCCGTGAAGATCAACGGCGCCGATCCGGATTTCCACCGCCGTGATCTCTGGGCGGCCATCCAGACAGGCAACTTCCCGGAATGGGAACTGAGACTCCAATTGTTCGATCAGAAATTCGCGGATGCGTTCGAGTTCGACGTTCTGGACCCCACCAAGCTAATCCCTGAAGAAATCCTGGCCCCTGTCCCGGTCGGCCGACTGGTGTTGGATCGCATGCCGGACAACTTCTTTGCGGAAACGGAGCAAGTTGCGTTCATGACACAAAATGTGCCGCCGGGGATCGATTTCTCAAACGATCCCCTGCTTCAGGGTCGGAATTTTTCCTATCTCGATACGCAACTCAAACGCCTCGGTAGCCCGAACTTCACCCACATCCCCATTAATGCGCCAAAATGCCCGTTCGCGCACTTCCAACAGGACGGCCACATGGCGATGCGCAATCCCGTCGGACGCGCCAACTATCAACCGAACTCCTTTGGCGAGGGGCCGAGGGAATCGCCGCAGCATGGTTTCACGCCGTTTGCCGACATTGAGCAAGGCGCCAAGCGGCGTTTGCGCGCCGAAAGCTTTGCGGACCATTACAGTCAGGCCCGCCAGTTCTTCATCAGCCAGACAATGGGGGAACAGACACATATCGCCGCAGCGCTTACTTTTGAGCTCAGCAAAGTGAAAATACCCGCAATCCGGGAGCGCATGGTGGCTCATTTGCTGAACATTGATGAGACGTTGGCGAACAGTGTTGCGGCAAAGCTGGGGCTGCAGAATCTGCCAAAGCCTGCGGATGCTGCAGTACCGACCCGTCAGGATCTTGATCCGTCCCCCTGCGCTCAGTATCGTTGAGAACGGTCCCGAACGCTTCGAAGGTCGAAAGCTCGGCATCCTCGTCACCGATGGGTCAAATGCCGCGATGCTCAAGGCGCTGATAGGCGCGCTCGATAAGGCTGGAGCAAACTATG
This sequence comes from Bradyrhizobium sp., assembly GCA_037201505.1. Classification (GTDB taxonomy): domain Bacteria; phylum Pseudomonadota; class Alphaproteobacteria; order Rhizobiales; family Xanthobacteraceae; genus Bradyrhizobium. The sequence goes on along the minus strand of JBBCHO010000002.1, from coordinate 213,265 downwards.
AGATCATCGCTCCGAAGGTAACCGGTATAAAAGCCAGCGATGGAAGTTGGATAGCGGCAGATCAAATGATCGATGGAGGTCCGTCCGTCCTGTACGACGCGGTCGCCTTATTGCCCGCGGAGGAAGCGATGGACGAGATCCTGCAGGAATCCGCAGCGCGTGATTTCGTCGCTGATGCTTTCGCTCATTGCAAATTTATCGGCTACGTCGAGCCTGCTTTGCCGTTGTTCGCAAAGTCCGGTATCGCGGCCGACGATTTGGACGAGGGTTGCATCTCCATCAGCAATGCCAAGGAGGCCAAGTCGTTTGTCGATAGCCTGGCGAAGTTGCGGGTTTGGGAACGAGAGCCCAGCGTGAAGATGCCCTAGGAACGTCCAACGTCTTAAGCGTTTTGCTCACCTTCGCGCAATCGCTTCGAAGCGGTGATCACGTCCAAAGTGGGATGTAACCGCGGCTTGCTTTCGCCACATCAAAGGTCTTTTGCGTAGTACGGAACGATCGGGGCCGACACTTCTTCACTCTGCACTGCAACATTTCTCAGGATCATCCAGATTTCTTGCAGGCACCGATCGAGTGTGACCTATGAACGTAAGCCGCCCCGTCAAGCAACTTCGACGTTCCGTTCCCTCCCTACGCCGCAGTTCCAGAGCATCGTCCTTGGTGACGGCGTCGGCGGTCGCGGTCGGTGCTTTGGCTGCAATGGCACTTCTCAATCGCTACATGGCAAACAAAGCGGAGCGTAATAATCCCCCTAAGGGCCGCTTCCTGAAGGTGAATGGCGTCCGCCTGCACTACATCGAACGCGGCGCGGGAACTTCGTTGGTTCTGCTTCACGGCAACGGAAGCATGATCCAGGATTTCGAATCCAGTGGTCTAATTGATCTGGCCGCGAAGGACTACCGCGTCATCGTTTTTGATCGTCCCGGGTTTGGCCACAGCCAGCGAGCGCGCACGACCGTTTGGGGCCCCGATGCCCAGGCCGAACTGATCAAAAGCGCGCTGGCGGAACTCGGCGTCTCCAAAGCAATCGTCCTCGGGCACTCTTGGGGTGCTTCAGTCGCCGTCGCGATGGGCCTGAAATATCCCGAACTGGTCCAGGGATTGGTCCTCGCATCCGGGTATTACTACCCGACCCTGAGACCGGACGTGGTTGCGCTTGCGGCGCCGTCTTTGCCGCTGGTCGGCGACCTCCTCAGCCACACCATCTCGCCCCTGCTGAGCCGCGCGATGTGGCCAATGATGATGGCGAAGATCTTCGGTCCCCAACCGGTGCCGCGGAAGTTCGATGGATTTTCAAAGGAGATGGCGCTGCGGCCGTCTCAGATAAGGGCCTCGGCCGCCGAGTCCGCCCTGATGATCCCGGACGCATTCAAGGTGCGCCTTCAGTACGCAAATCTGAGGATGCCGGTGGTCATCATTGCAGGTGAGGAAGACAAACTCATCGATGTCGACACGCAGTCGGCGCGCCTGCACTCCGAGGTTCCGCAGAGCAGTTTTCACAGATTCGCCGGGAACGGACATATGATCCAGCAGACCGCCACGGACAAGGTGATGTCCGCAATCAGGGAAGCCGCAGGCGCCTCCGCTGAACTAGCGGCGGCTGAGTAGCGAGGGGGGACGCTACTCGCTGGAAAGCGGGTCCAGTCGCCACCGCAGAGTTGTGGAACCACTTCTGGACGAACCAGTCGCCCCTTCGATGACCGCGGTTGCCGGCCATCGGTATTCGTTCTCAGCGAGCAGGAACAGCCAACCCGTCTGTCCGTTGCTCTTCCCAGAATGGGAGAACGAAATGACTGATCAAATTCGGCGTCGAATCCTCGCAGGAGCGGTCGCGGTGGGTGCAGCAGCTACTATGGGATCCGCTTCGGCGCAAAGCCGGACGGACGACGGTCCCAGGGAACTCGACGGCAAAACCATGCCCGAACCTTCGGCCGAGCGCAGCGCCGGACCGATCAGTCCCGGCCGGGGTTCGATGCTACAGGACAAGGTCGCTGTCGTGACTGGTGCGGCAGGTGGCATCGGCCGCGCCATTGCAGTCGAGATGGCCGCCAATGGCGCACACGTCGTGGCGATCGACATTGCGGGCCCGGTTTCCTCAGCTTCCAACGCTGTGCCGGCAACGCCCCAGGAACTCGATGAGACCGTCCGAATGATCAAGGCTTTTGGCGGCCGTTCGGAGGGGATCAAGGCCGACATCCGGGACATTGGCGCGCTGCGCCAGATCGCTGATCGTGTGGAGCAGGACTACGGCAAGATCGACATCGTCGTCGCGAACGCTGCCATCCAGCGATGGATTCCGATTCTTGAGATGCAGGACGCCGATTGGCGGGACGTCATCGACAACAATCTCAACGGCACCGCCAACACGGTCCGCGCCTTCGCACCTAAGATGGTCGCCCGGAAGAAGGGCCGTTTCATCCTGCTGTCCTCCATGCAAGGCAAGCACGGCACCAAGGACGCGTCCAGCTACTCCGCGTCGAAGTGGGGAATTCTCGGCCTGATGAAATCGGCAGCCATGGAATTCGGTGAACACAATATTACCGTGAACGCATTGATACCCGGTCTCGTCGATACCGCCCTCACCCGCTACGAAAAGCGCCTGAGCGAATCCATGGGTGAGCAGGGCCAGAAGGTCGAACATCCAACGCCGCAACAGGCTTGGGACAATCGTGCCCCAACCGTTCCGCTCAAGATTGGCTGGCTGCAGCCCGACGACATCTCGCCTGTAGCAGTATTCCTGGCCTCCGACGCGGCCAACATGGTCACCGGCGCGGAATACGAAGTGACCGGCGGCGACAGCGCCAAGGGCATCTGACGCAAGACGAATCGTCCGCTCGAAACGGAAGTAAACAAGCTTGCCTTCAGCTAGGGTGTTCACTTTCGCGGTGCAAAAACGAGGCAGACCATGGTGAAGCCGTTTCCTTCGAAGACCCATATCGGCAACCACGCGCTCCACCCCGAAACGCTGATGATGAACTACGGGTATGATCCGCAGTTATCGGAGGGAGCCGTCAAGCCGCCCGTGTTCCTGACTTCGACCTTCGTGTTCAAGACCGCCGAGGACGGGCAAGACTACTTCGACTACGTATCGGGCCGGCGAGAACCTCCCGAAGGGATGGGCACGGGCCTAGTTTATTCGCGATTCAACCATCCAAACAGCGAGATCGTCGAGGACAGGCTCTCTGTTTACGAGCGGACGGAAAAATGCGCGCTCTTCTCGTCGGGCATGTCGGCAATCGCGACCACGGTTCTCGCATTCGTGCGCCCGGGCGACGTGATCCTTCACTCCCAGCCCCTCTACGGCGGGACAGAGACTCTCTTTGCGAAGACGCTTGCAGGCCTGTCAATCCGGGTGGTTGGCTTTGCGGACGGCATTGACGAAGCTGTGGTTAGTGCGGCAGCGAAAGAAGCCATGAGCAAGGGCCGAGTGTCGATGATCTTCGTTGAAACGCCGGCGAATCCTACCAACGGACTGGTCGATATTGCGATGATGCGCCGTGTCGCCGACACGATCGGCCGGACGCAGGGCCATACTCCCCTGGTCGCATGTGACAACACGCTGTTGGGTCCAGTCTTTCAGCGACCTATCGAACACGGCGCAGACATTTCCCTGTATTCCCTAACGAAGTACATCGGCGGCCACTCCGACCTGATTGCAGGCGCCGCGCTTGGTTCGAAGACGCTTATGAAAGTTGTAAAAGCGCTGCGCGGAGCGATCGGCACCCAATTGGAGCCGCATTCCTGCTGGATGCTCAGCAGGTCCCTCGAAACACTGAGCATCCGTATGGAAAAAGCCGAGGCTAACGCGCGGCTCGTCGCAGACTACTTGCGCGACCATGCGAATGTAGCAAAAGTCCACTATCTCGGCCACCTCGATGAGAACTCTTCGGTCGGGCGTCTTTTCAAGACCCAGTGCACGGGCGCAGGCTCCACGTTCTCGTTCGACATCGTGGGTGGCCGCCCAGCGGCGTTTAAATTCCTCAACGCACTACAGATAGTTAAGCTCGCGGTCAGTCTCGGCGGAACTGAGTCTCTCGCAAGCCTGCCCGCAAGCATGACTCATTCCGGGGTGCCGGCAGAGGTCCGACAGAAAATTGGGATACTCGACTCCACCATCCGGCTCTCGGTCGGCATCGAGCATCCGTCAGACCTGATCGCAGACATCGCTCAGGCCTTAGGTGCGCATTAGTTGTGAGAAAGCCAAGGGCGCCAAGCGTGAAACAGCGCGCCAGCTTTAGCAACCAAAATCGATTGCCCTCGTTGTCATCTCACAACAACAGGAGGACACTATGCAACTTAGAACAATCGCTCTGGCGACAGCGCTCACCCTGACAAGTTCCCTCGCATTCGCGCAACCGGCCCAAATTGGCAGCGACGCGGACAGAGGAAACGGCGCATCGTTAAATCGCGGCCCGGACCTCCAGACCGGCGAGAGTCGAAGCGAGACGATTAATCGCTCATCAGGAACCACAGTTGGCAGTGCCCCTATGGGGCGGGAAGGCATGCGCAGAGACCGAATGCTCCCTGAGCGAGTTGCCCCAAACGCAGTAGATGAGGCACCCGCAGGGCGCTGAAGTGGCTTCGGGGTCATAACTCTCCTAAACCCGCCGCTGTGCTGTACTGCACAGAGCCTTTCAAACCATTCCTTGAAAATCGTTTGGCACGGGGAATAATTTCTGGTCGGGCTGGTAGTTAAATCGTGCCGTTCCGACGGCGCAACCTCAAACGGCCTCAGCTCCGGTCCAGCGCTGAGGCCGTTTTTTTCCGCGCGTGATTTGGTGCCGCGCCCAATCTCACATTTGAATTACAGAAAAAGCGAATCAGACTTCGACCTCACCCTCTTCGCTCCCCTTCCAATAGGTCGCACGCGCGGCCTTCACCTTGATAAGGACGATGCCTGGTGTATCCACGCCTTTGTCAAACCATTTGTCGAGGGTCGCCCGTCCAGTGCTGCTGGAATGCTGCCTTGTCTCGAATCAGTTCAGCAGTTCCTTCCACCGCAACGTAGATTCCGTCGGAAAAGATGCCGCCTTCAGAGGAAAACCCGAGTGCCACCTTCGGATTCCGCTAGATATCCGAAACGACTCGAGCCTGTTCGTAGGTAAAGTAATAGGACGTACCGTCGTAGGTGACGTCACCGTTGTTGCTCATGGGCCGGTTAGCGATCTCCCCGCCTTCGGTATGCGTAGACAGAATGGCAATGTCGATACCGGCCATTTCTCTTGCGACGTCGGCGAGCGATTTTTTGGACATGATGTTCCTCTCGGTGCGGGGAAGAGCAACGACGGGAAGCGTCTCATGTTCCTTCACCGGGGGGGACGACGCATCGTCGCCCCGATGGCTTCTCAATATCCATGGACGCAATACACCGGTCCTTGTTGTGATCGGGCGTAGTTCCGTTTAAGTAGCTTTTTCACCTTTGGAGATAGACCGATTTTTCGCCTCATATTTGTCCTGCCGTGTCTGGTCGTCGTCACGCGGTTCTTATGGCCTTTGCAGTTACCTGTTTCGGTAAAGTGCGTTGCGACGGTAATCCTGTTCGCCGCGTCGCAGTATCATTACTGGAGCCAGCTTTCATCGGGGTCTGTGTTCTCGCCCGAATTTCCGCGCCCCGTGGTCATTCTCTTCAATTGGGCGTTTGGAGCGATCATCTTGCTCGCGCCGATGCAGTTGCTGCTCGATGCCGGGACGCTGATTGCGATGCTTATCCATGGCGGCGGCGTTAGCGTGCCCGACGGCCTGCGCTACGGAATGGGCGCCGTCGCCGCCCTCCTCGCCGCGGTAGGTGTCCACCAAGCGCTGCGGGTGCCACCGTTGAAAGACATCGAAATCGGCATCCGGGGACTTGCGCCGCAATTCGATGGATACACCTTGCTGCAACTGACCGATCTCCACATCAGCCGACTATTTACGGCGAAATGGGCGCGGGCCGTCGTCGAGCGGGCGAATGGGCTGGGCGCGAACCTGATCGTGGTCACGGGGGACCTGATCGATGGCAGCCTGGCGTCCCGGCGCGCGGACGTCGAGCCGCTACGAGACCTGTATGCTGCGGACGGCGTATACGTCATCCCCGGCAACCACGAATATTTCTTCAGCTATCCGGCCTGGATGGCTCACTACGCGGAACTGGGGATGCGGGTGCTAGAAAACGATCACGTGGTACTCGACCGCGACGGCGGCAAGTTGGTTCTCGCAGGCGTCACCGATCTGTCGGCGTCCCATACCGGGTATCCCGCGCGAGACGTCGGCGCTGCTCTGAATGCTGCGCCGGAGGGTGTTCCTACTATACTGCTGGACCATCAGCCGAGAGCCGCACGAGAGGCTGCGGCTCTCGGCGTAGCGCTGCAATTGTCCGGCCATACGCATGGTGGCATGATCATCGGACTAGACCGGTTGGCCGCGCGCGCGAATTCCGGATACGTCTCGGGCCAATATGACGTCGACGGCATGATTTTGTACGTGAACAATGGCACCGCTCTGTGGCCTGGCTTCGCGCTGCGGCTCGGACGTCCATCGGAACTGACGCGGATTACGCTGCGCCGCGCTATCTATTAGGCAGGAGCTGCTTCTCAAGACTCAAGCAGTTCCGTCGCGTCGCAACCCGCTTCGAAAAGACCGCTCGAAATTACCGCGCCATGGTCACTCTCGCCGCCATTGTCTTATGGATGCGATAAGTGTCCACACCACCTAGGGCTTCGTGAAACGGTAGGCGAAGCGATCGGTCCCGCCCTTGATCGAGGGATCGAACACCTTGACCGAGTGCGGATCGCCCTTGTTCGCGAGCAAGGTGCTTTCCGCGTCCAGTACGAAGCCAGCCGCCTCCACCTCCTCGCGAAGGGGGCAGCCTCAATCCGATGCAGAGTCTGGGCGTCGCTCGTGCCCACCCCGACGGCGGCGGCGTGGTCGACGATGACGTAGGATCCACCGGGCTTCAGCCGTTCGTAGACCGCTCGATTGAACTGGGCCGCCGTCGCGCCCCTGGCCTGGATTAGCTCGGTGTGGAGATCGTGGTAGAACAGGTGCAGCCACAGGACGTCCGCTGGTTGGGTGGCCTCCGGCATCGCCACGAGATCCGCCGAGACGGCTTCGACGTTCTCACGGCCCGGCTCCTTTGCAAGCGCCCGCATGCGGCCGACCGGGTCGTTCTTGAAGTGAGCGACTTCGGCCGGCACGAAGCTGTAGACCCGGCCTTCGGGTCCCACGACGTCGGAGAACAGACGGGTCCAATCGCCGTCGCCCGGGTAAACGTCGATTACAGTGGCGCCGGCATCTACGCGTGTGAACCGGATCAACTCGGATAGCTTGGATTGGTCGTACATCGGGATCTCCATTACGGTTGGGATTCAAAGAGCGCACGGTGTGTGAGACGGCGATCCACGGCTCATTCACCGTCGACCGCTGACGGGCGGGTTTAGGCCCAGTGGCCGGCTTCCTCAAAGCTAAGGCGACGATTGCGCGGGAACACGGAAGCTGGATCGCCGTGCCCAATGCTGCAAATGAAGTTCGATCGAACCCGTGTGCCTGAGAAAAACGCCTTATCCACGCCAGCGTTGTCGAAGCCGGACATGGGCCCGCAGTCCAGTCCCAACGCCCGCGCAGCAACGATGAGATAAGCGCCCTGCAGCGTTCCGTTTCGCATTGCCGTCACCTCGGCCACGTCTGGTGCCGCAAAGTATCTCTGCATGATCTCGGCAGCGTGAGGCAAAAGCTTGGGCAGCTCGCCGGCGAAATCCAAATCGTGGCCGATAATGACCGTGACAGGAGCCTTCAGAATCTTCGGCTTATTCGGTTCCGCAGCAAGCCCGGCGAGTCGTGCCTTTCCATCGGGGCTACGCACCCAGACAAACCGCGCGGGGCTGCTGTTCGCAGATGTCGGACCCCATTTCAGGAGGTCATAGATTTCGCGTACCAGTTCGTCTCCTACAGGACGATCTGCCCATCCGTTGGGGGTGCGAGCGGAGCGAAAGATCTGATCAAGCGACTGATCGTTTAAAGCGGAAGTCATAGGCGGAGCCCTTTCAGGAAATCGATGTCGGTCGGCACAACATCGTGTCATGCCATCACGACTCACACGTCGAACTCGACTAGGTCCTTGCGTCGATCTGCGAGGCCCGCGCCAGTGCCTGCGTGTCGATGTACTCCCGGATGCGGGCGACTTTGCCGTCTCGAACGGTAATGTCGAAGACCCACTCGTCTTTGAACGGCCTGTTCGTGGCTTTGATTTTTCCCGTTGCGACGCCGACGACCATAACCCGGTCTCTCTGCGCCACGAATTCGGGGGGCTTCGGGTATTGCGTTTCGACCTCTTCAGACGCCTTCTTGAGCACAGCCGCCAACTCCGCGTGCCCGCGGTGCGTGCCTGCCAGCGGCCAGCCTTCGCCCGGAATGATCCACTCGACATCTTCGGCAGCCAACGCCAGCAGATCGTGTGCGTTGCTGCTGCCCATGGCTGCAATGAAATTCTTCACAAGCTGAACATTCTCTTCGGTGCTCATCTTATCTCTCCGTTTTCGGTCGGCGCGAATTCAGATGGCCGAGAAGCCGCCGTCGACGGACAATTCCACCCCATTCACGAAGCTCGAATCGTCTGAAGCAAGAAATAGCGCGGCTGCCGCAATTTCCTCGGGACGACCCATCTTTCCCCGCGGGATCAGGGATTCGAACATCCGCTTCGCTTCCTCGGTGAGAACCTGGTCCTGCATCGGTGTGGCGATCGGCCCTGGGTGCAGCACGTTCACCCGGATATTCCTGCCCTTGAGTTCGTTGAGCCACCCGCGTGCGAATGCGTGCAGCGCCGCCTTGCTCGCCGCGTACACGCTGTAACCAGGAAAACCTTTGATCGAAGCAACTGACCCGGTCATGAAGATCGACCCGCCGTCGTTGAACAGCGGCAACGCCTTCTGGACTGTAAACAGCGTGCCGCGCGTATTCAGGCCGAAGGTCGCGTCGAAATGCTGCTCGGTAATCTCGCCCAGTGGGACGGCTTCGCCCGTGCCAGCGCTCGCGTACAGGATGTCGATCCTGCCCTTTTCCCGCTTGACCGTGTCGAACAGACGGTCGAGGTCGTCGAGATTGGCCGCGTCGCCGCGCACTCCGGTTACGTTCCGGCCAATCAGCTTGACGGCCTGGTCCAGCGCCTCCTGTTTCCGGCCCGTGATGAAAACATAGGCGCCTTCTTCAACGAACCGCTGGGCGCTCGCCAGCGCCATGCCGCTCGATCCACCCGTGATGACTGCAACCTTACCTTCAAGCTTTCCCATGACTGCTTCCTTCCAGGCTTCCGCCTCTGATCGTTTGGGGACACCCCCGAGAAGCTCGACATAGGTCCGCCGGGATCAGGCGGTGAGTGCGGAAAAGCGCACATCGGTGGTGCGAAAACGATCCGGGTCGGCGATCGACGCCGGCCGCGATGATCGGTGGTTGTCGGTCGGAATTGGGCCTTGTTCGTCGCCGCGAGGTAGGATTTCCGCCAATGCTGCTATACGATCCGTTAGATACGGTCTTTTGGAAGGCGCACCGCGTGGTGCTGGATTGCACCGTGATCGACTGGGATGACATTCGTTACTTTCTTGCCGTCGCGCGCGGCGGCTCGGTGCGGGCTGCCGCCAAAAGCCTTGGTGTGAACCACGCGACCGTGCTGCGACGCATCGCCCAGCTTGAGGAACACCTCGGGGCGCTCATGTTTGAAAAGCTGCCTGCGGGCTACCGCCTGACGGCCGCGGGCGAGGAGGTCCTCGAACTCGCGAAGCAGATGGAAGCGTCGTCGCACAAGCTGGAGACGCGCGTCTTAGGTCGGGATCAGAGCGTGCGCGGGCTACTTCGGGTGACGCTGGCCCCGCCCCTCGTTACACACCTGCTCATGCCGGACCTTGCCGATTTCGCGCGTCTGCATCCGGACATCGAGATGGAAATCCTATCGTCCGGCGAACTCGCAAATCTGACCAAACGAGAGGCCGACGTGGCGATCCGCGTTGTCTACGACCGCAAAACCTTGCCGCTCAATCTTCACGGATTGAAAGGACCGGAGGTGTTCGGCGGCGTCTACGTGTCTCGCGATCGACTGGCCGCATGGCGTGCCGACGCGCCTGATCCCATCCGGTGGATCGTCATAAGCATTCATGGAACTCCGGATTGGGCCAGCGAGGGCGAGATTCGTACCGCCGAGATTCCGTTTAGGGTGACGGATGCCGAGGCGCAGATCGTTGCCGTACGGCAAGGGATCGGGATGACGACGCTGCCGTGCTTCATCGGAGATGCTGACCCTCCATTGGCGAGGGTGCCGGGCACCGACCTGCACATGTACGGAACGCTCTGGCTTCTCACACAGGGGGAGACGCGCAAGACGAAGCGCGTGCGGCTCTTCACGGAGTTCTTATCCCGCAGGCTCGCTACGTACGCTCCGCTTTTTGCGGGGCAGTCTGTATCGCGCGACTGATCGGCAGCGGGTCGCCATCGACGCTTGCGATCGGAAAGTGCCTGCGAGCGCGCATCCCACAGCGTCCGCCACAGCACCGTGCCGGCCTCTCAAAGACTCAGGAACATCACGGTCGGAGCAAGTCTCGGGGGTGTTTTGTTGCAGGTCCTCGCAATGTCGCTCATTGGCACCTTTCGGAACAATGTCCGACTTAAGTCCGCAATGCGCGCCAAAGCGGACGTCGAGGACTACTGTAAATTTATGAGTTCGCGCGCTGGAGGCAACCTCCGGCCACTGAACTTCCTCCCGGTATCTCTGCCGGCAATCACAGGTGATCTCGGCTCAAGATCTTCCGAAGCAGCATCCGAGGATGGCGGCTTTTTGCTTGATGGTCACGTCATTCAACGCTTGGTCCGGCCGCAGCATTGGCGGGGATTACCGCGATAGCCAGCGCGGGCCGCCTTTACCATCCGGATGGCGCTCGTCCAGTCAAGCCCACCATGGTCCCTGACGCGCCGTAGTGACGAAACCGAAGTGCCGACGTTTCTTCTAAGGCCCGCACCGCACCAACCTCAGAACGGACAATGTTCCTTTTCCAAACCACCCTTCTGGGCGCGTTAATTCATTGATGATGGCCTATCCAGACCAAATATGGCTTATGGTCGTGTTCTCAGGGCCGCACGGGCCCATTTAGTCGAGTTCCATATGCCCCTCGTGAAAACGTCAAGAATTGCAGGTTCGGCAGCGAAATCCCGGCGTTCGGCTGAGGCCGCCCGTTCCAGCGAAGTCAAGGTGCCCCCTGCGCCCCGGGATCGGAAATCCGGGAGGACGTTGGGCAAGGACAAGGTGTCCGAAAGGGTTGCCGCCGCCACGGAAGAATTGGCCAGCGGATTGGCACAAGCCTCCGCCGCGGCAGAAGAACTCCGACGGTCCATGGAGCAGATCGCGGCAGGTGCTGACGAGGCCGCGGGCGCGTCGCAGGAACAATTGACGGCGATCAAGCAGGTGACCTCCAACCTGACTATCGCCCGCGGAGAAGCCGACAATTCACGACGCCGAACTGAATCCGCTCAGATTTTGCTTGCGGAGACCGCCGCACAGATTGGCGCGTCAATTCAGTCCATCGAGCGAAATTCTGAACGGCAAATCGCTTCTGGCGCCATCATCAGTGAACTTGAACGCAGGGCAAGGGATGTGAGCGAAATCACTGGCGCGGTGAGCCGGATTTCCGATCAAACCAACCTGCTTGCGCTTAATGCGGCTATCGAGGCCGCACGCGCTGGTGATCATGGACGCGGTTTTGCCGTGGTCGCCGAAGAAGTGAGGGCTCTGGCTGACGTTTCGGACAAGAGCGCGGTTCATGTGCAGGGACTTGCGGAAGAAATCCAGAGCAACGTTCGGGAAGCATCCGTGACAGTGAAAGCGGCTGCTGAAACCGCGGTCGAGCAAGCCAAAGCAGGACGCGCTGTCATCGAAACACTGACCGGTCTGCGGCAGAACATGGTCGAACTCGCGACCGGAAGCCAGGAGACGCTTACCGCAGCCATCGAAGCCGAACGCGCCATCCTGGAGGCGCAGAAAGGCGCGGAACAAGTGGCTGGCGCAGCTGAAGAACAGGCTTCCTCGGCAAGCGAGGCCCAGTTGGCCGTCCGCCAACAAGCCCAATCCCTGGATCAGGGTCAGGCGGCGGCCCAATCCTTGGCGTCACTTTCGGAAGATATTCGCGCAGGGACCGCTGACAACACCGCTGCCGAGCAAATCGCCAGCACGGCGGAGGAGTTGTCCGCGGCCATTCAGGAGCTTTCCAGCGCGGCCAGCCAGATATCAACGGCGGTCGAACAAATAAATCGCGGATCGCAACAGCAGGCAGCGGCAGCGCAACAGACTTCGGCAGCGTTGGCCCAAATCGAGAAGAGCGCGCGGGTCGCGCAAGACAAGGGGCGTTTGGCGACTGACCGTGTTTCGACGATGGCCAAGTCGCTCGTTGATGGCCGCAAGGCCGTCGAAGGCCTGATCGCAGGGGTCAGCGATGCTCTGCAGGCAACCCGAGCAAGCCTCGAAAAGATCGTCTCTCTGGAAGGAGTCGGTCGCAAGATTGAAAAGATCGTCGACGCGATTACTCTGGTGAATATTCAGACCAATATGCTCGCGGTCAGCGGCGCCGTGGAAGCGGCGCGTACTGGCGAAACCGGCCGCGGCTTCGCACTGGTATCCAATGATATCCGTTCCCTGGCCCGGGAGGCCTCAGAGAGCGTCGAACGCATCAAGGATACGGTGCGCGGCATTCTCGATCAGATCGCGCTGTTGCGCCGCGACCTCGAACAAATCATTTCAGCGAGCGAGATTGAGGTTCAGAATAATCGCGCCGTGATCAAAACCCTCGAAGGCATAACCGGCGAGTTCGTAGCTTTAGGAAATGCTAACAGAGTCATCCAACAAGGGGCTGAGGCAATACTTACCGCCGCCGGCGAGACTGCCTCCGCCGCCCGGCAGATAGCTGCCGCTGCGGAAGAAGCCAGCGCCGCGTCGCGCCAAGCGGCTACAGCATCCACCGAGCAGGCCCAGGGGGCGGACGACCTTGCCGCAGCCGTGGAAGAAATTGCGTCCCTTTCGGACGAACTGAAGAAGCAGAATGGCTGACATCGCCAAAACCACCGAGTCGGCTGACGAGCGCTTTCTCACGTTCAAAAGCGAGGGGCGTTTCTATGCCTTGCCCGCCGAATCCGTGTCGGAAGTCGCTCGGATGCCGCTTTTGGCCCGCGTCCCGCAAGCTCCACGAAGCTTACTAGGTCTCGCCAATCTGCGCGGATCCGTGATCCCGGTCGCGAGCGTCCGAGCGCTTCTCGGGCGGGAGGACGTAGCGACGACTTATGCTTCCCGTCTTATTGTCCTCGAGGGCGCCTCGCCCGTTGCGTTGGCGGTGGACGAAGTTGCAAGCCTGGTTCGCGTTGCGCACGAGAAAGTACGGACGGCCGAAGCCGATGTTGCATCTGAAACCGGCGAACATCTGCGTGGCGCGTTCGACAGTGGTACGCACGTCACCAAGATACTTGATATTCCGGAACTGCTGCGAAGGGGCTTTGCGCAGACCGGACCAAAACGGCAATCGCTCGCCAATACGGCCAGCGCCGCAACTGCTGCAGACTCTACGGTTGACATCGTCCGTCAGCGTCTGGTGACATTTGAGGTCGCGGACCAGGAATATGCCCTACCGCTCGAAATAGTGCGGGAAATCGTCACTGCGCCTGAAAGCCTGACTTTCGTACCCGGTGCTGATGACGCGGTACGCGGCGTCATGCCCTACCGGGACGGTCTTTTGCCGTTGCTATCGTTACGCCGGCTTCTCGGACTGCCGTCGGCGATCCTGACCCGAGAGAAAGTATTGATCGTCATCGTCGGCGATGTCCTGATCGGCTTCGTGGCGGATCGTACCCGTGCGGTGCTTTCGGTCGACCCTGACCGTGTCGAACCGGCGCCACCTGTTCTCGCCGCACGAGCCGGCGGGGAAACACAGATCAAGGAGATTTATCGAGCGGGCTTCGGCAGGCTGGTCTCGATCTTGGCGCCGGAGCGCTTATTCCGGGAAGACGTCATGCAGAAACTCATGCAAGGCGACGCAACCATGAAATCAAAGGCGGACGAAGAAAGCTTTGGGAAAACCGACGCGAACGAACTCCGGTTTTTGTTATTCCGGCTCGACGACAGCGAGTTCGCGCTTCCGATCGAGGCGGTTGAAGAGGTCGCACGTGTACCAGATCAGATCACCCGTCTTCCAAAAACACCGAAATTTCTCGAAGGTGTCGTTAATCTTCGAGGTGAAGTCCTTCCGGTTGTTGACCAGCGCCGCCGCTTTGAAATGCCAGCCGCTTCCGCGAGCGCGTCCCGGCGACTGGTGGTGGTTCGCACGGAAGAACATCGCGCCGGACTGATCGTGGACAGCGTATCGGAGGTTCTGCGCTGCTCCGCGGACAAGATTACACCATCTCCCGACCTCACCGGAAATGCGCTTGCCATCGTGCATTCGGTCATCAATCTTGAAGAATCAGGGCGGATTATTCTCTTGCTGGACACGTCCGAATTGCTAACCCGGACCGAAAGAGGTTTGCTGGATTCGTTCAGCAAAGAACCGCGCAGTAAAGAGAGCCGGCAGACCAAGCCGTGATTAAAATACTGGTGGTTGACGACTCCGCCCTCGTCCGCAAATTGATCGGCCAGGCGTTCTCAACACAGGCCGATTTCGAAGTCCGATTTGCCCGCAATGGACGCGAGGCGCTTGCTGCTATCGCAAGTTCGCGTCCTGATGTCGTCACCCTCGACGTCCACATGCCGGAAATGGATGGGCTCGCGTGTCTCGACAGGATCATGATCGAGACCCCCTGCCCCGTAGTCATGGTGTCGTCGACGACCGCGGCTGGTGCGGACGCCACGCTTGAGGCCCTACGCTTGGGGGCGGTTGACTTCGTGGCAAAGCCTACGGGGGGCCGTTTCGCTTCGGTTTGACGACGTCGCTAAGCTTCTCATCGAAAAGGTTCGGGCGGCCGCCGGCGCCCGGCTGAAAACGAGCCTGCGGCTGCGCGAGAGAGTTCGCTTCCGAATTGGCGACAGCACACGAGGGCTTCCGCAAACGTCGATCAAAAAAGCCAAGCAGGCCTCAAAGGGTGAGGGTTTGGTTCTGGTCGGAACATCGACCGGAGGCCCGCCAGCGTTGGAAGCGCTCATCACAGGTCTTCCGGCTTCGTTTCCGTGGCCAATCATCGTTGCCCAGCATATGCCGGCTACCTTCACAGGGCCGTTGGCGCGCCGCCTGGACGGAATAAGCCAGCTCGTCGTGCAGGAAGTGCGGGATCCAGTCGCGCTTAAGCCGGGGAATGTCTACATCGGCCGTGGGCGACGCCGATGTCATCGTCTCAAGGCGAGGAGCGGGTCTTGTCGCGATGGCCGCGCCCGCCCAGGCTGATTATCCTTGGCATCCCAGCACGGACCGATTGGTCCGCAGCGCGTTGAACTATATGGCGCCCAGCCAGTTGATCGGCATACTCATGACGGGCATGGGAAACGACGGGGCCGAGGCGATGGCGCTGATGCATACAAGCGGGGGTAGGACGATAGCGGAGGCAGAGGAAACCGCTGTTGTCTGGGCATGCCGGGAGAACTGGTCAAGGCAAACGGCGCCGATTTTGTCGTACCCCTCCAAAAGATTGCAGCCCATTTGATGACTTTGGTGAGCTGATGCCGCTTGTACGGAAACCATCTTCTCCGACGGGAACGCCCATACCGGACGACCGAAAACTCTCTGATATACTTCTCAATGGCTCCGACGAGGAACGATGGAGCGCTGTGCGAAGCGCCCCAAGTCTTCCGGACGCGCTCCCGTCATTGTCCGACGCATTGGCGAAGGAGCGTGTTCCGCGAATCCGCGAGGCCATTTTCACGGCGCTTGCCAAGATAGGTTCTTCTGAAAGCGCTGCTGTTGCCCTGCCCTATATACGCTCGGACGATGCGTCTTTACGCACTGCGGCGCTTGATGCGCTGCGGGCCATGCCGGCGGCGGCCGCCGGTCATCTTCCTCAATTACTGGCAGACGGCGACGCGGACGTTCGCCTGCTTGCATGCGAAATTGCGCGCGTCCTTCCAGCCGATGAGGCAAGCCGCACACTCGGGACGCTTATCGAGCGCGAAAACAATACCAACGTGTGTGCTGCGGCGGTAGAGGTTCTCGCAGAGGCCGGTAGTATCGCGAGCTTGCCGATCCTGGCACGCTGCGCAGACCGATTTCCAGATGATCCCTTCCTGACATTTGCTGTCAAAATTGCACGTGATCGCATCGGGTCGCGCTGACAGATGGATGACGCGCCACCGCCAATAACCGAAGACGAATTCCGCAGGCTTGCAGACTTCCTTTATCGGCGGACCGGCATGGTTTTCACCGAGGCGAAGCGCTACTACGTTGAACGCCGAATTTCGGAACGGATTGTTTCGACTTCAAGTCAATCCTTTGCCGGCTATTTTGCGTATCTACGCAACGAAGTGCGCGACGAGGTCGAACATCTCATCAACGCGTTCACCGTCAACGAGACGTATTTTTACCGCGAAGACCATCAACTTGCATGTCTGAGTGCAGACCTGCTGAAAGAACGCGTGATAACGAAAAGACCCGGCGATACGATCCGGATCTGGTCGGTCCCATGCTCGACGGGGGAAGAACCTTATTCGATCGCAATCTGGTTGCTGGAAAATTGGAAGGACGTCGATAATTACGACATCGAGATTGTCGGTTCGGACATCGATACGCGCGTACTTGAAGCAGCGGCGGAAGGCATCTTCGGTAAACGGGCCCTAATGAGGCTGACGCCGCAATTGATCGACCGCTACTTCCATGGGCTCCCCGACGAGCGGTGGCAAATCCTGGACGATCTGCGTCAATCGGTCCGCTTTTCACGGGTAAACCTGATCGAGACGAAGGAGACCAGGCCACAGGGCCGGTTCGACGTGATCTTCTGCAGAAACGTCCTGATCTATTTCGACGATGAATCCCGGCGTATTGCTGCAGAAAATCTATACGATAACCTTTTTGCCGGGTGGCTTCATCTGTCTCGGGCATACCGAATCCATGAGCCGAATCTCGCCCCTGTTCGAGGTCTGCCGATACTCGGGCGCGATTGTATACCGGAGACCGCAGGAGCTGCGCGCGTGAGCGACTCTTCCACAAAACGGGTACTTGTCATCGACGATGCCGCGCTCGTCAGAAGATACTATCGCGCCGCCTTGGAGGCGCGCGGGGTTTTTGGTCGAAGAAGCGCTGAACGGATTGGAGGGTTTGGAGAAAGTGCTGTTGCAACCGTTCGATCTTGTGATCGTCGATATCAACATGCCGCAAATGGACGGAATTACGTTCGTCCATACCTTGCGATCGAAAGATCTCCCATTGTCGGGCGTTCCGATCCTGGTGACCAGTTCGGAAGCCGGAGTACAGGACATGGCCGCGGCACGACGCGCCGGCGCCAATTATTACCTTGTCAAGCCGATCAAGCAGGAAACGCTGGCGGAATATGCGGCCATCTTTTGCGGAGCGCCGCGATGAACGAGTTCGTCGAACAATTTCTCCTTGAATCAAGGGAGCTCGTCGCCCAGGCGACCGATGATCTGATGGCACTCGAGGGCACACCTGAGGACAGAGAACGGTTGGACGGCGCATTCCGGGCTTTTCACACCCTCAAGGGAGCCGCCGGCATCGTGGAATTCGCCGCCATGGGCAGGACGCTGCATGCCGCCGAAGACGTTCTCGCGACGCTTCGCTCATCTGGAGAGCCTATCGCATCGAATGTTCTGGACGAATGCCTCGCTTGTCTCGATCTAACGTCGCGATGGCTGGATGCCATGCAGGTGAGCGGCGAAACGCCTGCGGCCGCGGACGCGGACGCGGACGATATGATCGCTCGGCTCGTTGGTTCGATGGATGTTGACGAGAAGAATAAAAGCGCCTCGCTTCCAGAGAACGGCGACTGGCTGGACAGGCTTCGCGTCGCTGCTGGAAGCTCATTTGCTGCCGCCGTTACCGCTGTGCGTTTCGTGCCAGACTCAGAAGCGTTCTTTAAAGGGGACGATCCTTTTTCGATCATTGCGTCCCTGCCCCAACTCCTGACCGTCAATTTGGCTTTGACAGACCAAGCGCTTTCTCTGGAGACCATGAATCCGTTCAGTTGCAGCTTGGAAATTCTGGCGTTGACCAGAGAGCCCATCGCGGCAATTCAAAACGCCCTTCGGGCCTTCGCTGAACGTACGGAAGTCCGCCAATTGGCGCCGCCCCCAGACCTTGCGGGCGACAAATACGATCTAGCGCAGGCAACGTCTCTGATCGCGGCCCAAATTGTGCTGCTGCGCGAAGGCGGAACCGAGGGGCTGTTGGGTCGGATCGAATCCGCAGGCCGCACAGTTGCCAACGCTTTGCTGTATCTCGGCAGAGACGGATCCGCCACAGACGTAGAAAAGGCTGTGACGAACGCGCAGGCGTTGGAGAAGGTCGAACCGTTGGTTGCGGTCATCGAGCGGGTACTGGAAGTTGGGACCAGACCTACGCATCCGACAACCACAACCCCGCTCCAGGTGGCCGCTCCACGCGCGTTGCGCGTAGACATGGACCGGATCGATGCGCTCGTAAAGCTCACCGGCGAATTGCTTGTCGTGAAAAATGCGATCGGTTATGTCGCAAAGCGGCTTCACGACAATGAAGACCCTGGGACAGTCGCATCGACCTTGCGCGATCAACATGCCCTGTTCGATCGATTGGCGACCGAACTCCAGAGCGCAGTTCTCAGTGTCGGGTTCTTCCGCTGCGTACGGTCTTTCGCCGGTTTCCAAGGCTGGTTCGGGAAATAGCGGGCAGTGTTGGCAAGACTGTCCGACTGATCACCGAGGGTGAAAGCACCGAAGCCGATGCGACCATCGTCGACGCGTTGTTCGAGCCCTTGCTGCATGTGCTGCGTAACGCGGTAGACCATGGCATCGAGGATCCGGAGCGGCGCGCCGCCGCCGGCAAGCCCGCCATGGGAACCGTGTTACTGCGCGGTCGTCGAGACGCAGAGAATGTCCGGATCGAGGTCGAGGACGACGGAGCAGGTATCGACGTTAACCGGGTGCGCGCGGTCGCCCGTGCACGGGGAGTAGCTTCGGAAGAGGCGTTGGCGGCCATGACCGACGGCGCGGCCATCGACCTGATTTTTGCTGCCGGTTTTTCTACCGCTGCAACAGTTACCGATCTGTCTGGCCGCGGAGTCGGAATGGACTCGGTCAGGACGACCGTGGAACGGATGGGTGGAACCGTCACCCTTCAAAGCCGGCCCGGAGCGGGAACTGTCGTCAGCTTAATCCTGCCGTTCAGCCTGATGATGACCCGAGTGATGACAGTGGAAGTAGCCGGTCAAGCCTTTGGGCTGCCGCTAGATAATGTCCTGGAAACAACCATTATCGATCGCGACGTGATCGTGCCGATTGGATTGGGCCGAGCGTTCGTCCTGCGCGATCGGACAATCCCTTTGATCGATCTCGCGGACACGCTCGGCCTGGCACGTGATGTGTCCGCCCAACACCCGGCGAAGGTCGTCGTTGTTTCCGCAGCTGGACAGATCGGCGGACTGGAGGTCGATCGGCTCGGCGAGCGGATGGAAGTCATGCTTAAACCTATGGAGGGCTTGCTGGGCGGAATGAGGGGCGTAGCGGGAACTACGCTGCTTGGCGATGGCCGCGTCCTGGTCGTGCTGGACGTCCAGGAGATGTTTAGATGACTGTTGTCCTGCACGACGAGAATACCATCAGGCTTATTGGTGCGTGCCCTGCCGAGGACGGCGAAACGCTGTTGCAGCACCTGCTGGCCAACCCAAAGGCAGGCGTCGATTGGCGCGGCTGTGAGAGCGCTCACGCTGCCGTCATCCAGGTTCTTCTGGTCTCTGGACGACCGCTTCAGGGACCGCCTGCAGGCGAGTTCCTTCGGCAATTCATTGGCCCCGCTCTCGCCCGTTCAAGCGGTAAAGTTTGACCTTTCCCCGGGGCACTAGAGATGCGAAAACGTTGAGGAATTCGGTTCCAATCCGATGGGCCGCAGCGGAGAATTTATGCCTTACAAGCTCCTGATAGTCGATGACAGCAAACTTGCTCGGATGTCCGCCGCCAAAGCCTTGAACGCCCTATACCCGGATTGGACACGTTTGGAGGCATCAAACGCCGACGAAGCCTTGTCGCTAGCCAAGCAGACCCCGTTCGACGTCGCCCTTCTGGATTTCAATATGCCCGGGCGGGACGGTCTTGAGCTCGCGGCGGAGCTGCTGTCACTGCATCCTTCGACGCCGCTCGCTGTGGTTTCAGCCAATCACCAAGAAGAAATTGTCGCGCGTGCAACGCAGATCGGGGCGGTTTTTCTCACCAAGCCCCTGAACGAGCAGGCATTGGGCGCGTTCCTTCAAGACGCCGTCCGGCGGCTCGAACAGGGGAAGGCATGACGGCGGCGCCCACCGAACTGCTCAACCCGCTGCAACTCGACGCGCTTACCGAGCTCGTAAACATTGGAGTCAGCCGCGCTGCGGCAAGTCTTCGGGAGATGGTCGGCTCCCAGGTACATTTGTCTGTACCAAACGTGGCTTTGGTGACCCGCGCCAAAGCCATATCCATATTAGCCGAACGAGAGATATCAAATCTGGTTGCGGTCCATCAAATCTTCGAAGGTGACATCACCGGCCGGGCGCTCCTGATCTTTCCTGAAACCAAAAGTTTGGAACTCGTCGAGCGATTACTGGCGGAGACCTGCCGCTTGAGGACATCATCGAACTGGAACAGGAAGCGCTTGCAGAGACTGGCAATATCTTGCTCAACAGTTGTCTCGCCACGATCGCGAACATGCTTCAACGCAGCTTGAAAATGTCTTTGCCGGAAGTATTACGTGGCAATGCAGCGACCTTCTTCAGCCTTGCGCCGCCTCCAGAGGCCGGCGATGTCGTCATGTTCCTCTTCATCAATTTTGCTATCCGTGAGCGGGACATCAGCGGCTACATCGCCATGATCATGGATCTTCCCTCACTCACGGCATTAACGCATCTGCTGAACGAATTCATCGAACGAGCGACAGGCGAAACAACACCTCCTCCACAATGATCCAGCTTGAGCTTGAGCAACTTGTTGCCGCTTTCGACGCTCTGGATTCGGGCGTCGTCGTCCTTGACCGTGATCGGCGCGTCGTCTGCTGGAACTACTGGTTCGCTTCCGCGAGCAATATTTCATCTGATCATGCTATCGGTAAAACACTAAATGAGCTATTTCCAGGCCGTCTTCTGACCCGCTTGACGACTTCGATTTCCGAAGCGCTGACCTTAGGCTCGTCCGCACTCCTAACCTACATGCTCAACCGGGATCTGTTGCCGCTTCGAACCAGGGCCGGTTTGCCCTTGGTACATAACGTCTCGGTTCGCCCCTTCGGTGAACGCCCTCATTCGCACTGTCTTCTTCAGATTTCAGATGTCACCGGTGCAGCGCATCGCGATCGCATCCTTAAAGAGCGGCAGAACGCGCGCTATGACGCGGTAGTCGAGAGCTCGTCAGACGCGATCCTTACACTGGACGCAACAGGCTTGGTCCAATTCGCCAATTCAGCTGTTCTTCGGGAGACAAGTTTTGGGCGGGCCGAACTTGTTGGTCGTACGCCGGATCATCTGTTCGAAGAGCCGAGGTGCTGGCAGGAACTTTGGGACAAGGTACTTTCCGGGGACGCGTCTTTGCGAGCCGTTGAACTCGTTGCGCGACGCAAGGATGGATCACGAATGTTCCTCGACGTATCCGCGTCTCGATGGATGAGCGACGGCCGAGCATTCGTGACCGTGATATTACGTGACATCACCGAGCGGCATGACGCGGAAGAGGCTCTCCATGAACTGAATGCGAATCTCGAACAACGTGTTGAGGAACGTACTCAGGAACGTGACCGTGTCTGGAAGGTCAGCCGGGACATGCTCGGCGTTGCAACAGCCGATGGTACCTGGATTAGTGTCAACCCGGCTTGGACGAAAATACTTGGCTGGCGGCCCGACGAGATCACCGGAAAGACATCGGAATGGCTGGAGCACCCGGACAATCGCCGCAAAATGCGCGACGCTGTTTCCAGTCTTGCACTCCCGGAACAAAGCGCGGAATTCGAAAGCGGCTTCCGCACGCGCGAAGGTGAATATCGCATCGTCTCCTGGACCGCGGTGAATGTCGATGGATTGCTCTATTGCGTGGGCCGCGACATCACAGAACAACGCCGGCAGCAGGATGCCCTGGATAAAGCCGAAGATGCTCTAAGGCAGGCTCAGAAAATGGAAGCGGTAGGACAGCTCACCGGCGGCCTCGCGCACGATTTCAACAACCTGCTGACGGGTATTTCTGGCGCGCTCGAGCTTCTGCAAATCCGGATATCTCAAGGCCGTTACAAGGACGTCGAACGCTACATATCCACCGCACAGGGCGCCGCCAACCCGGGCTGCAGCGCTGACCCATCGGTTGTTAGCCTTCTCCCGACGCCAGACCCTTGATCCGAAGGCAACCGACGTCAACCGCCTCGTCACCGGTATGACCGACCTGATTAACAATACGCTCGGTCCGGAGATCGAGATGACAATGGCGACAGCTCCGGATCTCTGGACCACCCTCGTCGACCCGAACCAATTGGAAAACGCGCTTTTAAATCTTTGCATAAATGCGCGCGACGCGATGCCGGATGGTGGCAAACTGAAGATCGAGACCGCTAACCGAACATTTGACAGCGTTCAGGCTTTTTCATTCGAAATGCGCCCTGGCGGATATGTATGTCTGAGCGTCACCGACAGCGGCACCGGAATGACTGACGAGGTTGTGCAGCGCGCGTTCGATCCGTTTTACACGACCAAACCGCTCGGCCAAGGCACGGGCCTTGGACTTTCGATGATCTACGGCTTCGCCAAGCAGTCCGGCGGCCAGGTCCGGATCACTTCGACGCTCGGACGCGGAACCACCATTTATCTGTTCTTGCCCAGGCATTTCGAGCAGGAAAAAGCTGCCGAAACGTCCGCGGACTTCTCATCGGCTCCTCGTGCGGACGTCGGACAAACCGTACTCATCGTTGATGACGAACCGTCTGTCCGCATGCTGGTGACGGAGGTTCTCGCGGAACTGGGCTACACGGCAATTGAATCAGCCGATGGTGCCAGCGCCTTGCAGGTTCTCCGTTCGGATGCGCGGATCGATCTCCTCGTCACCGACGTCGGCCTCCCCGGCGGCATGAATGGACGGCAGCTCGCGGATTTTGGAAGAACTGCGCGACCCGCTTTGAAGATTCTGTTCATCACCGGCTATGCGGAAAAGGCGGTTATGGGCGCGGGCGGGCTGGACGAGGGAATGGCCATTCTGACTAAACCATTCGCGATGGACGGGTTGGCGGCCCGCATCAAGGAGCTTTTGCTTCGTTAAGCCGCATCTAAGCAAATGATCGCAGACAAGTCCTTATCGCGGTCTCGTCAAGAAAGCTCCGGCGGAAACGGTGCTTGATCGCGGGCCGCCAGACAATGAGGTGCTCCGGCCCGCATTTCATACACCACCATTAAGGGAATGGACCAGTCAACTGATAGCTCTTTCCCTATCAGGGCACGGCCTAACTCCGGTTACGCAAAAGGTCGTGCCGACATGTCGGCTTTTCCTGCTAGAGTGGATGTACCGCGCCAGACGATCGTACCGGGAAGGATACGTTTTCCTTTTCTGTCCGGCATTATTCTCCACTCGCTTTTTGACGAGTCTCCCCGACAACCCAAGAGCAGACGTACCTTTTTCTCGGACTTATCAGTCCGCGAACTGACTCCATTTTTCTGAAAGACTTATCAGTTCGCGAACTGAACCCTTTGAATTGGCCATACGCAAATCGGCCTCACATTTCGATGACGAATGGGCGATCAGTTGACAATTTGTCAGAAAGTAGTTGCGGCGGACCGTCTCCCACCAGAACTAGATCCTGAAGGTGCCAGTGAAGACGCTGTGGCTCGACCGCTAGAATCATTCCCTTTTCCAGAACGATTTCACTGTCCTTGCGCAGTACCGGCTCCTGCTGATGAAACCATGGCCCCATGCCATGCCCGACCAGCGAAGCAGTATAATCGATCTCCCTCTTCTTGAATTCCGCCACCACAAATTCATAGATTTTGCCTGCCGTAACCCCTGCGCGGCAGCGCTCAATGGTTTTACGATGAATCTCCAGGGTCATTTCATAGTCGCGTAGCTGTTGCTTACTCGGCGGTCCTAGAATGGCGAGGCGCGACTGATGGCCCGGGCAGCCATTGAAATATGCCACGTAGTCATTACGCACAAAATCGCCCTTGTGAAAGGCGACCGAGCTTTCACCACCATACATCACATCGTTCGAGCTCGAGTTGAGGATGCCGTGGACGAATGCCGCTCCCCGTTTTATGCAAGCCGAGATCATGCGAGCATGCACGTCGCGCTCGGTTTCGCCATCGCGGATGGTTAGAAATACTTCGGCCAGTGCGTCATCGAGCAGGTCAGCCGCCTGTTTCTGCTGCGCCACTTCTTTGGGAGTTTTGATCCACCGTACCTGATCCATCAATGGCGAACAGTTCACCATTTCGAGCCGTGGCAGCCGTTGCTGGATCTGCCCCCAATGGGATGCACTCAATCCGTCTTGCTCGAATCCAATGCGGGCCCGCGCGAGGCCAGCTTCCTCAATCAACTCGGCGACCCGCGCGTAGAGCGACCCCACATAGGCTTGATACACCTCCACACGTTCGATCCAGGACTCGCGCCGGGCCAGTTTCTCGGCAAACGCATCGAGCACGATGATCGGCTCACGGTGCCGGAACCAGAGCACTATGAAGCCGCGCACGGTAGTGGCGATGTCAAGATGCCGGGCGAGCGTGCCCGGCATCGCCATCCCTGAGAGATACGTAAAATTGACGCCGCTGCGCACGGCAACGGCTTCGAGCCCTTCTTTATCCATATAAGCGTTGAGCCGGCCGATATTGGCTATCACGCTATATCCAGGTTTCGCCATATCGATCTCCCAAGTGAAGTCGAACTATCGGGCGTACCTGACTTCGAAGGTCACGACACCCTCTTCGGTGCGGTATGGGCCATGCTTCATTCCTGGCGGGCGGCAGGCATACATGCCTTTCTTGAAGAACTGATCACCATCCCATTGGCTGCCCTCGAGAATATAGACCTCCTCCCAGAAATCATGAACGAAGGTTTCAACGCTTGCACAACCAGGATCGACCTTCAGCATCCGGGTAACAAACATCTTCTCATGATCTTCGGTGAGAATCTTCTGATAGTGGCCGGGGGGCGCTCCTTCGACGGGAACCCACGGTATGTCGTCGCTTGGAAAGAACTCTAGTTCAGGTTTCGCCATTTTAGTCTCCTTTGGTTTGTCCGATTGAAGATGGAAAAAATCGCAAATTTTTTCCTGCGAATTTTTATAGGTAGGAGGCCTGGACGATCGGTGACCGTCTCAGCGTCTCCGCGCTTCCCTCCATGGTTATTTCGCCGAGATCCAGCACGAAGCCATACTGGGCAAGATCGAGCGCGAGCGCGGCGTTCTGTTCGACCAATAGAACGGCGGTGCCCTCGGCGCTGATCTGTCCGATGATCGCGAAAATCTCCTCGACAATCTTGGGAGCCAGCCCCAGTGACGGCTCATCCAACAGCAAAACCGAAGGGCGCCCCATCAACGCGCGCGCAATCGCAAGCATCTGCTGTTCGCCGCCCGAAAGCGTGCGCGCGAGCTGCGAGGTACGCTCGCGCAGAATCGGGAATAGGTTGAGAAGCCGCTCGCAATCATTTGCGATTTGCGCGCCATCCCGGCGCAGGAACGCGCCAAGCCGCAAATTATCAAGGACGCTCATTTCCCTGAATAGCTCGCGCTGCTCGGGGACCAGCGCCACGCCTGCCTTTAATGCCCGATCGGGTGTCGCGTTCGGCAGCGGTGCGGCGCCGATTTCTACCGAGCCTGCCGTCAGCGGCAAAAGTCCGACGATGGCTTTGAGCAAGGTCGATTTGCCGGCGCCGTTGGCACCCAGCAGTGTCGTGATGGAGCCGCGCGGAACCGTCAGATTGACGCCGTGCAGAACGGTCTTGCCGCCATAACCGGCATGTAAGTCACGCACCGAAAGCATGCGCCGCCTTCTCTCCCAAATACGCCCGGATGACTTCAGGCGATTTGCGCACGGTTTCCGGATCGCCCTCTGCGATTTTACGGCCGAAATTCAGCACGGCGATTTGGTCGGAGATCGACATCACCAGAGCCATCACGTGATCGATCAGCAGGATCGTCAGGCCCTGCGCACGAAGCTCCAGCAAGATGGATTTGAGGGATTCCACCTCGGCGGCCCGTAATCCTGCCGCCGGCTCGTCAAGCAGAAGAAGCTTCGGACGCGTGGCAAGTGCGCGCGCGATTTCAAGCCGTCTCTGCTTGCCAAACGGCAAGGCGGCAGCCGCGATCGAGGCGTCGTCGGCCAGACCGACCAGCGATAGCAACTCCTGCGCCTCGCGGCGCGCCGTCATTTCCGATTCTTGATAATGGCGCCCGTGGCTCATGCCACTCGCTACGCCATACGGCAAATAGCGATCGAGGCCCACCATGACATTTTCGATCGCACTCATCTCGCCGAACAGTTCGGTGTTCTGAAAGGTTCGCGCAATTCCCATCTGTGCAATCGTGTGCGGCGGATTTCCGCTGATTTTCCGGCCTTCGAAGCTGAGCGCTCCGCGGTCAACCTTGTAGATACCTGTAATGACGTTGAGCATCGTGCTCTTGCCGGCGCCGTTGGGCCCGATGACGGCTTGAATCGAATTTCTTTCAACATCAAGCGAGATTCCATCAAGCGCGACAATCCCGCCAAAACGGACGCCAATGTCGTCGATGCGCAGCAATGCTTCACTCATCGAAGCCCAACATGCTTGCGAAGCGCCATGAAATCTGCCACGCGCGTTACGATCGCGGCCAAACCTTCGGGGCGCAGGACGATGAAACTGAGCAACAACAGCGCGAACACCAGACCGAGATAGGATTGAAACGATTGCAGCGCTTCGGGCAACAGAATGAACACGGCGCTGCCGATGATCGCGCCCAGCGGAGAAGACAACCCGCCGACAACAGCAATCGCTAGAAAGTAGACTGACTGCGTTATCCCGAACTGGCTTGGATCGAGGTAAGTCGACAGCAACGCCAGCAGGCCACCGCCGGCAGCGCCGAGGAAGCCGCTCGAGGCAAACGCCAGGGCCTTGTGGCGAAGCGTATTGAGCCCCATCGCCTCCGCCGCAGTCTCGCTTTGCCTAATCGCCTTCAGCGCGCGGCCAAAACGCGATTGCAGGATATTTTGTACCAGAACGAACAAAAGCGCGGTCGTCGGCAAGATGGCGTAATAGAGTTGCGCACCGTTGCTTAGCGTAAGACCAAAGACATGAAGTGGCGGCACCGGCATGCCCGCGGCGCCGCCGGTGATCGGATCCGAGTGAATAAAGAACAACTGCACGATGGCGGTGAAAGCCATGGTTGCCAACGCCAGATAATGCCCGGAAATACGAAGGGTCATTTGACCGAGCACGAAGCCGGCCGCCGCCACGATCAACGCCGTGACCGGGATGCTTGCCCATATCGGCACGCCCCATGACGTTGCCAGGATCGCGGAGCCGTATCCGCCGAGCCCGACAAAGGCGGATTGCGCAAGCGATATTTGCCCGGCAAGCCCTGTGACCACCACCAATCCCAGTACGACAAGCGCCGTCGCCGAGATCAAGCAGAACTGAAACAGGTGATATTCAGCGAACAGATAAGGCACCGCAAAAAAGACGGCTGTTGCGGCCAGAAAGATCGCAAGGCGTCTAATCATGACGCTACACCTTCCGGATCATGAGCACGCCCATCAATCCCTGAGGCCGGATCAGAATCACCGCGATGAGGATGCTGTAGCTGATCATGTCTTTCAGCGCGCTCGAAATATAGGTGCCGGCCAGCGCTTCGAGAATCCCGAGCGTAATGCCGCCCAGCACGGCCCCGGGCAGGCTGTTGAAACCTCCAAGAATGGCAGCCGTAAAACCCTTGATCCCGATCAGCCCCATATCGGGAGAAAGTGTAAGAAGCGGCGCAACCAGGATACCCGCCACTGTCGCGAGCACCGAAGCCAGGATCCAGATCGCGAGAAAGACGTGAGAGACCCTGACACCGACAATGCTGGCACCGACCGGATTGTCGCAGGCAGCAATAATGGCCTTGCCGTAAATCGTTTTTTCAAACAGCAGGAACAGCAGGCCCAACACGCCGAACGACACGCCGATGATGGCGAGATTGGCTGGAACCACCAGAACGCCTGCGACCGGGACGGCCGTCGGCGAAAGCAGAAACGGAAACGGCCATGCGTTCGGCCCCATATAGGCCCGAACGAATTCGCGCAGCACCGTGCCAAGCGCCAGGCTCGCGATGATGCGTCCCAGCAAAGAAGCGTTTCGCAATGGCCACATGAAACCGCCGTAGATCAGAGCGCCCAGCAAGGCCGACGCCACCAACGCGCAAACCGACGCCGGCCAGAATGCAAGTCCGAAAACGACCCGGCCGATCAGCACCAGATAGGCGCCGAACATCACCTGATCGCCATAGCCGAAATGGACGACGCCAGTGCCCTTGTGAATCAGCACAAAGCCCAGCGCGATTAGCGCGTAGACGGCTCCGGCCGTGGCTGAACTAACGAGAACCTGCGCCAGCATCATTTTTTCACAGCGCTGCGATTCCCTTGATCTCGATCAGCGCCCCTTCGCGGATCAGGCCGCTGACGACGACGCCGGTGGCCGCGGGCCAGGGTGGCCCCTTGAAAAGTTCACGTCGAAGCGAAGCTGTCTTCTGGTATTCATCGAGAGAAAGCACATAATCCGTGGTCTCGACGATGTTGCTGAGGGTGCCTCCGGCACTTTCGAGGATGGCTGCGAACTTTTCGAAAATGCGACGGGTCTGCGCCACAATGTCGCCGGGACCGACGATGATGCCGTTATCGTCTGTGCCGGTCGTGCCTGAAAGGAACACCAGATTGCCAACGCGGGTAGCCGGCGAGAATGTGTAGCGCGCCGGCCATTTATCGTTGGGAAAAATCGGCTGATAACTCGGCATTGTTCTGAACCTCCTCCTTCAGGCACGCTCGCGCAGGGCGAAGCGCTGGATTTTTCCGGTTTCGGTCTTCGGCAGATGATCAACGAATTCAAGCGCCCGGGGCGCCTGGTGGCCTCCGACCGCCTGTTTGACAAAGGTCGTGAGTTCCTGGGCCAGTTCGTCCGTACCGGAGAGGCCAGGCCGCAGCACCACAAAACCCTTGACGATTTCCCCGCGCAGGGCGTCCGGCTTGCCGACGACCGCAGCTTCCGCCACTGACGGATGCTTCAGCAAGGCGCTCTCGATCTCGAACGGTCCAATGCGATAACCCGCGCTCTTGATCATGTCGCCGGAGCGGCCCTCGAACCAGAAATAGCCATCTTGATCGCGGCGCCCGAGATCCCCGGTCACGATCCAGCCGTTGCGCACAAGCTCGCGGCTTGCCACGGGATCCTGCCAGTAGCGCATCCAGTAGAAACAATCCGCGTCGAATTTCTTGCCGATAAAGCCGATCGTGCCGTCAGGGCAGTCGTTGCCCTCCTCGTCCACGATCGACATCCGGAACCCCGGAAATGGCAAGCCCATCGAACCGGCCTTCACTTCCATCGGAATCGCATTGAAATTGCCTACCGGAATTGCGAATTCCGTGGCCCCGAAATGATCCATCGGCGTGACATTCCACAGCCGCCGGAATGACTCGACAACCTTGGCGTTCAGCGGCTCGCCACAACTCGACAGCGCATGTAGTTCGACGTCGGCTGCACTCAGCACCGCTTCGTCCAATACCAGCAGACTGCGCAGCAGCGTCGGCGTCGTAGCCAGGCTGGTCACATGGTAGCGCTGCAGAATGGAAAGACAGAGTTCGGCAGTCGGATTTTGCTGCACCGAAATCACGGTTGCCCCGGCGGCCAGCGCGGTGAGATAGCAGACAAAGCCGTAACCCCAGCCGGGGTCGCCGGTGGGCCAAAACACTTCATTGTGCCGCATATCGAGTCCGTACACGACGTATGGCCAGATCGAGGCGAGGAAGTTGACAGCGATCGCCCCGCCTTTGGGCTGCCCGGTCGATCCCGAAGTATAGATGAGGGTTGCGATATCGTCCCGCGCGCGTGGGACACAGGCGAATTCGGCGGCCTGTTGCCGAAGTTCGCGTGCGAAGTCGTGATAATCATCGGGCAACGCGATGCCCACATGCGAAACACAAATGATCGTTGTATCCAGCGCCGGCGGCAGTTGTTTCCTAACGTCCTGATGCGTGACCAGAACGCCGGCCTGACAATGCTCCAGCCGAAAGCGAATCGAGTCGGGGCCGAAACCTGTGAAGATCGGCACATAGATCGCGCCCAGTTTCAGCGTTCCGATGATGGCAATAATCACCTCCGGTCCCCGCGGCATCAGGCCGGCGACGCGGTCGCCCGGCCTTACGCCGAGATTCCGAAGCAGATTGGCGAAACGATTGCTTTGTTCGGATAATTCGCGGTAGCCGAGCCGGCATTCTGCGCCATCTCTGTCGACACAGATCAGCGCGATGCGATCACTTGCGGCGTGGCGGTCGACGATACTGGTCCCGAGTGAAACCTTCTCGCCGGGTACCCATCCAAGCGTCTCCTGTACGTCCAGCCAGTCAAAGTTCCGAACGACGTCGTTGTATCTTTCAGACGGCATCCGCTTGACCCAGAGACGATGAAAACGACCTTTCGCGAAGTAGGTAACAATGATGTCCTTCCAGCACGGTCTCGTTCCGGCCGTTGGTCAGGCTCACATTGAACCGCACCAGCGCCATCCCCCGCCCCGGCTTCGGAGCGACTTCTGCTACCTCGAAATGGCTCGTCAGCGTATCGCCAGGAAATACCGGTTTGAGAAACTTCGCGCCCTGTTCCACGAACGCAATCATGGCGTCTTCGATCTGCCCCGACATCGCCGTCGCACCGAGGGCAGTCATCGACATCACCAGGAGGCCATGCGCCAGCCGCTTGCCGTATCGGGTCTTGGCTGCGTAGGCTTCATCGTAGTGGATCGGGTGATTATCGCCGGTGATCGCCGCAAAGGAATTGAACTCATCATCGCCAACGGTGCGGGATTCCCCGGCGAAGACCTGACCGATGGTCAAGTCGTCGGCGAAGATCTGGGCCGAGGCGCGCTCGATCACTTTGCCTTCTCTTCCTTGGCCTGCACCACCACGGGAAGGAGCTTGCGCGTCAAATCGGTTTGAATTTCCACAATCTTCGCCGACTGATTGCCTTCGCGAACGGTCGGACTGAAGGTGGTCGGAAGGATCAGGCCAGTGTCGAAATCTTTCAGGGTCTCTAGCCCCTTTACGAATCCTTCCTGGGTCAGTTGGGGCCCTGCCCGCTTTAGCCCCTCGATGAATGCCAGCGCTCCACCGTAGCCAAGAACGTCCCCCATGTCCGGCCTGCCCTGCCGGGCGAGATCGGGGAAACGCTTTTCGAAACTTGTTCGAAATTTGACGGCCGCAGGATCGTCGCCTTCGGGCAAGACCTTCAGCGCCAACACGTTTTGGGTGCCTGCCGCGGCCTCGCCAACGATCTCAGGGTATTTTCGGCTGCCGGCGGAATTGGCGCCCATGATCTTGGCTTTGAGGCCGAGTTGCTTGGCTTGCCGGGTGATGATAGCGGAAGGATTGGGGTAGCCATAGACGATCAGCACATCAGGAGCCGTTGCAACCACGCGCGAAATCTGCGCCGTAAAATCCGTATCCGCGATATTGAAAAACTCGTTGCTGACCAACTCAATCTTGCGTTCCGCCAGCCTCGCGACAACGGCCTCTCCACCGCGCTTGCCGTACTCATCGGACTGGCTCACGAGCGCGATCTTTTTGGCGCCGAGACTATCCACCACGTAGTCGGCGATGGCCGAGCCCTGCTGACGGTCGTTCATGACGCCGCTGCGGAAAAACATCGGAATTGGCGGTTCCGTGACAGCCGGTGTGGAAAAAATAGAAGCAAAAGTCGGCGTGGAAGAGGCCTTCAATGTCGGGACCAGCGCCTGGCCGACGGCACTAGCGGCCGGCCCGAAGATCGCGAATACTTTCTCCTGGTCAACCAGACGCTTGTAAGCCGCGATGGCCCTTGGAGGAGACGATTCGTCGTCAAGCGATATCGATTCAAGCTTCCGTCCGTTGATCCCGCCAGCGGCGTTGATTTCCTCAAAGGCGATCGTGGCGCCGGCGAGATTGCCGGTACCGAAGATCGCGGCCGGTCCGGTAAGGCTGCCCAGAATGCCGATCTTGATCGCATTGTCGGTGACGCCGGGATCCGCGGCGCGAACGACCGTCGGCGTTACAACACCGATGGTGGCGACGGCCAATATCCACAGCACGTGTGAAATCGAGCTTTGTTTCAGAAATTGCCGCCGCAGGCCATCAAGGTGCACCATTGCTACGCTTCCATGTTCTCGAAAATCGGAAAGAACTCTTGATTATCGAAAAAGCTAGATTTACGAAGAAGCGTTGTCAAGAACGCCCTTGAGGCGTCTCGATGGGAGGTCTGGTTGACTGGCAAAAGCGATTCACCGCTCGAACGCTACTTCAGCGCACTTGAAAGTATCGCGGCATCCGGAGATGGACGCAGCGTTTCGGATATTGCGCAGAGCTGCGATCTGCCGATCGCCACGGCCCATCGCCTGCTGCAAAACCTTCAACATGCGGGATTGGTTGCGAGCACCGGCACCAAACGTCGGGATTATCGGCTTGGAAAGCGCCTTCTTCGACTTCTGCACGCTGGATCCGATACCGCGTGGTTGAGCATTTCAGTACAACCACTTCTCGATAAATTGGCGAACGAACTGTCTGAAACGTGCTATCTAGCGCGGCTTGTTGGTCATGAAGTCGTTTCGGTGGCTTGGGCAGCGCCGAGCGAAGGACTTCGTGGCTACGTCGTCCCCGGTCACGCCTGTGCCCCGCATATCGCGGCTTCAGCCAAGGCGATCCTCGCATTCCAATCACAAGATCTGGTCGACCGGGCACTTGTGGGCACGCTTCCCAAGCTGACCGCTAAAACCAAGACCCGGCGAAAAGACATCGATCGAGATTATCAGGATGTTCGAGAAATCGGGTACGCGACGTGCTGGGATGAAATGGAAATCGGAATGGGCGCGATAGCCGTTCCTATCCCTTTACCGGAGGTTGGGACGATCTATAGTCTCGCCGCTGCGGGTTTGATAGATCGATTGACGCGCCGGCCCGTTGCAAAAACTGTGGCCCTGCTTCAAGCGGCTCTTGAACCGATGGTCAGAGCGCTGAAAAACAGCGAACCGTATGCGGAGTCAGGCTTACAAACGAATGAGCCGTTCAAGGTCCGCCCTTCGGATTCTGGTCGTGATGGAACGCTGTTGCCAAGTAAAATAGTTCAGCTACCTGCTCAAGATGGCGCCTCCAACTCCAACGGAACCGTGACAAATCGGCGGATCAAAAATCGCCTTACCTCCTGAAACGAGCATCCGCGATGGACCTCGGCGGTATCGAAAGGACAGCGTCGGCCGCCTTAAGACGAGATCGCGCTCCAGTTTAAGACTAGCGTGTCGGCCACTGGCATTTTTGCTCCTATCATTTCAAAGCAAACGCGTTCGCGGGCGACCCAACGCCACCGGTTAGATTGAGCGGCTTTACGCCCACGAAACACTCCCACACGCCATCCCGTTGGCAATCATCGGAAAGCTCTTCAAGGTTCCATTGCTCTCCAATTGTAATACCCAACAAGGCTATCAGCGGCGCATGCATCATGCCGGCATGTCGGGGGTGTACGTCAGGCACGCAGGCCACTTCATCCTTGAATGGCGAGGACGCTACCGGCGGAAAACATTCCAGTGCGAAATTGTCGGTTGCGCAGATAGAAAACTGACGATCCCAGATCCAACGCAGCGTCTCGTGGCTTTGAACCAGTCCGGCACAAGCCATGCGTGCGGGGAGTTTCGATCGTTCCTCGTCTGACAGTCCGAAATAATATTTTATCCAGCCGGTTCTGATCATCAGGATGTCGCCCGAACGAAATTCAACACCCTGCGCCGACGCAGCGCTTTCGAGAGTAGCTACATCGAAGGCCTGTCCCCCAGGGTGGTCGAGTCTCTCGCCGCGGTCGGCCAAGTACTTTTCGACATCCAGCAGCACACCACGGCCAACAGCACCGTGTTCAGCTATTCGGTTCACCCCCAAGGTCGGACTACCGACTTCAATTTTTTCATCTCCGCGCGCATTATAGAAGCCATGGACGGGATGCCTGAAATGCCGCAGCCCATCGACCTGTGTACCACTTTGAAGATAAAAGCGGTCGATGCAATCATCCCTGTGATGAGGGCTGCTCCCGAAAATGGAATGTTTTAGGGTTTCACGGTGCGCCAGAATTGGCGGGTCAAACGCGTCGAGCGAGCAATCCAGATTGAAATAAGCACCTCGCTTGATGCACGAGCGCGCTTCGACAATGACCTCCGGCGTGATGAAATTGAGTGTTCCGACCTCGTCTTCCGCGCCAAAAAGACGCCAGCTCGACCCGCGCGGGGCATCTGTCCGGAGCAGCAACTCGGAATAGTCGGGCACATCGTAACGCCGCATATGAAACCTAATCTTTCCGCTCGTCGCCATTTGGTGGCCTGGACGCCTGCGCCGGCTGCCGCGGCTGGATAGAGGCAGCTTTTCCGATGGTAGCTGACTAATATCCAATCCTGGCGAGGAACTTGCTCACCACGTCGTTAAACTCGCGCGGAGATTCCATCATCGTGAAACGCCGGGCGCCTTTTATCCAGGCCTGTGAAAAATTCGGCATATCGCCGAGCTTTTCCGGCTGGTCTGGTGACGGATCCTGATCCCCGCAAATGCCGAGGACAGGACACTTCACTTCCCTGAGTTTTGGAATGAGATGTGGAATGGAAGTGTAAAATTCGCCGGTCTGCCAATAATGCGACGGTGGATGGCACGCGAAGATCTCCACGAGCTTCCTGGTGACGTCGGGCTTGTTGGTTGGAAAGATCGGCAAAAGCGTTTCGTAGTTCTCCTGCAGGTATCGCTCCAACCCTTGCCGACCTTCTTTCTGCATGACATCGAGCATCTTCATATGCAGATCGGCGAACGACATCAGATGCTTTTTACGTCTCTCTTCGAGCAGTGGATACCCATCCAACTCGTACCAGGAGCATAGCACGAGACCGGCGAGGCGATCCGGAAACTGGGTTGCGAAGGTCACCGCGATCGTGGTGCTCATGGCCACCGCGACGATTACAATCTTGTCCAATCCCAGCTCGTCGAGCAGATCTTTCAGGTCATGAGCCTGATTCCAGACCGAGTAGCCGTATGGAGCAACCTGAGAACGTCCGTGACCTCTGCGCTCATAGGCAACGCAGCGATAGCCCCGAGAAAATTCGGCGATTTGAGCAGGAAACAGGTCAATATTGTGAGTTTGACCGTGGAGAAAAACGATCGGCTTCCCCTGCCCTGTATTTTCAACATAGAGATCGCAATTGTTTGCTCGAACATAAGGCATCGCCGTCAATCTCACTTCACTTCAGGCTGGCATTTCGATCCCATTGAGAAGCCAGCTCACCCGCCCTTCAAAAGCTGACCAAGGGGCCTCGCGATCACTTTGATTGCGAACCACCATCGAATTGCCGGCGTAGAACTTTTCGTACAGCATGTGCCGGCCTGCAAATTCGGAGCCAATGAGGTCCCAGGCCAGCCGAAACAGCTTCATGCGGTCCTTTGCTCCGATAGACGGTGTTGCGAACCACTTTTCAAACGTCTCACGCAAGCTTTTCGACTGCATGATGTTCGAGCTCGCCGGCATTTGAAGCACCGATCCGCCCAGCAATGTGCGGATCGTATCGATGATCTCCGTGTGATGCTCCTGGCACCAGTTCAGCGAGGCATACATAAAGCGGCGATTGAAGCACGCATGACCGGCAGGCCATTGCTCATATGACTCAATTTGTCCGGAGACCAGTCCGCCAATCGTCGCTTCAAGCGCAGCCATCCGGCCGAGGGTCTCTCGCACGGCCGGAATCCTGTCGATCCCATTCGACTTCGCCACCTGCTGTGCGACCCCGACAAGGAGACCCATCTTGGACCAGAAGCGGACATTCGATTGATGATTGGCGTAGCAGTTCGCCGGGGATGCAATATAGATGGTGCGGGACGCGGAGGCGTCGTTGTGCAGGAAAACCCGCTCCCACGGCACGAAAGCTCTGTCGCAAACCAGCACCGAGTCGGACTCATCGAAGCGGGAGCTTAGCGGGTAATCAGCTTCGAACTTGACCTTGTCTTCAACGGTTTGGCGAGCCCACAGGCTGACACCCGGCGCGTTCACCGGCACAGCACAGGTGATGGCCTCGCTTTTGTATTTTTCGTCGAGCGGGATCAAATTTCCGATCCACATCTCGTCGGCGAAGATTGCGCCGGTCGCCAGCATCTTGATGCCGGACAGATAAACACCGCGGTCGTCTTCGTCGACAACTCTTAAAGCCGGATACACCTGCTCACCGTTCACCACGAGCTCACCGTTCCTCGCTCCTGTCGGAGGCACACAAGCAAAGACGCAGTACACATCGCTCTTGCGCGCGTATTCGTAGTAGCGCGCCAAATTATCGCCGTACTGACGCTCCGGACGATTCAGAATGCCGGGACATGTTGCCAGACCGGTGATCATCCCGCCGACGTGATCTGGCGTGCGGCCCATCATTCCCAAGGTGTGATCGGCGATTGCCTTGTGGCCAGCAGTCCGGCGTCGTAAATCCTGCTGCGACTTCGGTAACAGATAGTAGATGCTGAAACGCTCCCCATTCTCCTCGAAACTCAGCACGTCCAGATTTTCCGGCCTGCTTTTGAAATCGTAGAGATCGGCAATCGTGCGGGCGGCACCTTTGAACGCCGCGTGTGTTGTGACGTCGGAAACTTTTTCTGACCCCAGATATACGACGCGGCCGTCCCGCATTTTCTCGAGTTTTTCGGCGCCGGTGATAAGCATGGCAGCCTCTTTTATGCTAATTTATGCGACAGGAATTGCTTCGGCGTCGGCGACAACTGGCGTATGCGATTAAGTGCTCTCCAGTGACTCTAGCTCTGCGTGAGGTCGAAGCAATCGGGATATGATTGATCGATGAAAATACGCCGGATATTGCCGGCAATCGGAGCCATGCTTTATAATTTGCCGACTTTTGACTTTATGACTTCGTTTGTTGCAAATTTTGTCGTTTCTTGGCAGATTATTTTGGCATGCAACCATTTTCACTCGACCAAGTCGACAGGCTAATCCTAGAAACGCTGCAGGGTGATTGCCGCATATCGAACCAGAAATTGGCGGACGCGGTCGGCCTGACTCCTTCGCCATGTCTGCGCAGGTTGCGAGCACTGGAAAGCTCGGGCGCCATTGTGGGCTATACCGCCATTATTGCGCCCCAGGCCTTGGGCCTTGGCCTCGCGGCTTTCGCGCAGGTGTCTCTTTCCAAAGGCGATCCCGATATCGATCGAAAATTCCTCGCCGCATTACAAACGATCGCAGCCGTCTCCGGCTGGTACGCCTGCGCCGGCGACTATGATTACCTTCTGAAAATCGTCGTCTCGAATCACGATTCGTATCTGAGCGCCCTGATACAGCTTCGTCGCGCTGCCGGAGTGGAGACCGTGAAGGCGGGAATCGTCGTTGATCCGCAACCCGGAATTTTCGCGTTTTATCGTTTCTCCTACACCCCGTTTCATCCCGCCGAGCTTTCGCTGGCCGCGGTGGACGCAGAGACAGAGATGGGTTTTCTGGACACATTCGACAGAAAGATAATCGCTGCCCTTCAACGCGATGCTCGCACCTCTATCCTGGGGTTGTCCAAGGAAATCGCCCTATCGCCTCCCGCCGCGCTGCAGCGGCTACGTAAGCTGGAGCGGACCAAGGTCGTTCTTGGCTATACTGCAATTGTGCAACCTGCATCGATCGGAATGAACCTGGTCGCCCTGATCGCCGTTACGCTCAAAAGGGGATGTGACGGCCAGTCGTTTGAACAAGCCGTCACCGCAAGGCCCGAGGTCGCAGCGTGCTTTGCAGTCGCTGGTGACGTCGACTACGAAATCAGGGTGACCGTACCGAATATCGAAAGCTATACCAATTTTCTCAAGAACTTTTTGCGTCGCATATCCGAGGTCGATCAGGTTCACAGCTCACTGTGCATTTCACCGCCGCCACATCTCTTCTCTCACTACAAGAAGATCAAGGATCCTCTTTTCGCTCATGATCGCTCCCGCCTAACCCGTTGATTGGAATGATTACGTATGTCAAATGAAGTTCCGACGGTGAGGAAAGGATCAAAGGATTTTTGAAATGAAACATGCAGAAATCTACACCGCGCGCTTCTGTCCCTATTCCACCGAGGCTAAAGCCATTCTGAGGGCATTAAACTTGCCCGTAAAGGAAATTGACATCTCGGGTAACTGGGAGGCGCGCGACGAAATGATCTCGCGGGCCAATGGGCAGACCAAGCTTCCACAGATATTCATCGATGCGAACCACATCGGCAGCATCGACGAACTGCGCGAACTGAAAAAGACGCTGGCACCGCACTGATTGCGCCTGCGCCTCGGAGACTTACCAGATGTATTGACGCAAGAGGCGCGCCTTATCCGCACCATCCGCAATCTCGCCCACGATGTGACTGTCAATGCCAAGATATTTCTCGGCTACCTCGTGGGAATTCAGCAGATCTTTTGCCGAGCCCTGCAGGCTGACGATACCGTTTTCGAAAACATAGCCGCGATCAGCGATCGCAAGGGCTTGGCGGGCGTTTTGTTCCGCCAGCAAAATCGTCAGGCCTTCTGACCGGAGCTTGGAGATCAGCTTGAAGATTTCCGCGACGAGAAGAGGTGCTACGCCCAGCGAAGGCTCATCCAACAGGAGAACGCGGGGGTCAGACATAAGCCCACGTGCAATGGCAAGTAATTGTTGCTGACCACCGGAAAAATTTCCCGCAATGTCGTCAAGACGATCCCTCAGGAAGGGGAACAACTCAAGCACATACCTTAGCTGTCGCTCGCGACGAGCTTCCTCAACAACGGAGTATGCGCCGAGGGCGAGATTTTCTGAGACCGTCATACCCGCAAATATCTGACGCCCCTCCGGGATATGCACAATGCCGCGATGAATACGATCGGCCGGGCTCAACCGCGAAATATCCTCACCGTTGAAGAGAATTACGCCCGCCGCCGGGATAAGCAGACCCGAAATCGTTTTGACGAGGGTAGACTTGCCTGCCCCGTTGGCTCCAACGAGCGTGACGATCTCTCCCTCTTCGAGCCTGATGGTAATGTTTCGAAGCGCGGGTATTTCCGTGTAGCCGGCTATAATGTTCTTCAACTCAATGAACGACATTTGCATCCTGCCCCAGATAGGCCTCGATCACGCGGCCATCATTCTGAACTTCCTGCGGTGTCCCCGCCGCAATGACGGCACCGGCATCGAGAACGATCACCCGGTCCGCAACACCCATCACGAGGCCCATATTGTGCTCGACTAGAAGCACCGCCGTGCCGCTTTCTCTGACTGCGCGCAGAAGTCTCGACAAATCCTGCGTCTCGGAGTCGTTGAGCCCGGCAGCCGGCTCGTCCAGGCAAAGAAGACGGGGCTGCGCCATGAGCGCACGAACAACTTCGACGAGCTTCTGGGCACCCATCGGCAGATCGACCGCATGCGTGTCCCGAAAGCGCCAAAGCCCGACCAACTCCAGCATAGCCTCAGCCCGGCGACGGATATCTCTTTCCTCCTCGCGCGCCGAAGACAAAAAGAGCATCTGCGCGATGGCGGAGCTTCGGGCCACCCGATGGCGTCCCACCGCAATGTTCTCCAGCACCGTCATGCCCGGAATGACGCGGGCCGACTGAAAGGTCCGGACAAGTCCCTTTTGCGCGATCTGGGTCGGCGTCAAAGTTCCTATCTTTTCACCAGCAAACTCGACAACGCCTGACTCTGCCTGGATCAGATTGGTGATCAAGTTGAAGACCGTCGTTTTACCTGCCCCATTCGGGCCGATCAGCGCCGTGATGTGACCTTCGAATACGTCGAAAGACACATCGGCAACGGCTCTCAGTCCTCTGAAGCTCTTCTCGGCGTTCCTGACCGACAAGAGACAATCGCTGGCCGGGAGGGCTGGATTCATTGCGCGTCCCTCGATCTACTCGGCTGAGCATGGACAATCGGGGCCGTGGAGAGCGTGTTGGTCCACGCATTCAGCCGTTCCGCGAACCAGCCATACAGACCCTGAGGCAGGTACAGGAAACACAGCACAAGCAGACCCCCGGTGGCGAAAGTCTTGTAGATAGCGAAGGACTGAACCAGGGTCGGCAAAATGGTCAGGATAATGCTGCCGAGAAGTGGCCCGACCAGCGTTCCCTCCCCGCCGATAATCATCATGGCCACAAGCTCAAACGATTTGCTCAGGCCGACCATCTCGGGCGAAAGAAAATTGAAAAAAAACGCGTAAAGGCTTCCGGAGACCGATGCCAAGGCCGCGCTTATCAGGAAGGCAGCCAACTTGTAACGAACGACATTCACTCCCAGCGCGGCTGCGGCTGTTTGGTCGGAGCGGATCGATTGTAGCGCCCGACCGAAGCTTGAGCGCAACGCTCCCATCAACGTAATCAAAGCGACCGTATTTAAGCCCAGCACCAGATAGTACATCGATCTGGGCGTGCTGAACTCGAACTGACCGATCGAAAACGGAGGAATGCCGGTGAGGCCTGACGGTCCGCCGGTGATATCGACAAATCCAACTGAGCACGCCTCAGCGAGCAGCCCGAACGCCAGAGTCGCCAAGGCTAAATAGAGACCCCTAAGCCGGATCGAGACGAGCGCCAGGACAAGGGCAACCAAAAGAGAGAGGGCTATTCCGCAGGCCACGCTTGCGAGGGGAGAAACATCATATTTGATTGTCAGATAACCGGATGTGTATCCCCCGATAGCCATGAATCCGGCCTGTCCAAGGCTCACTTGGCCGGTATAACCCATCAGCAGATCGAGCCCGATCAGCGTGAGAAAGAGAATCGCCGATATCGTAAGGCTGGTCATCACGCTGTTCGACTTGATGAAAAATGGCGCCATCGCGAACACCACGAAGGCGACCATGGCGGCGATCCAGGCGACCCGCGGCTTCAAACGAACGATTTTACCCCAATTCCTGCCTTCTTCCCGAACGTCGGTGCGGCGCGTCACGCGCGCCCTTATGACGCCGCTAGGACTGACGACAAGGATCAGGAGCAATATGAGAAGCGCGATCGCGCTTGCAAATAGCGAAGATACATAAGCGGTTGCGAGGGCCGTCGCCAAACCGAGAAACAGTCCGCCGACGATGGCACCCGAGAACGTCGCCATTCCACCAATGACCGCGGCAATAAAACCGTAGTTCGTGAATAATTTTCCGGTGTCGAACTGCAGGGACGTGGTAGGCGCGACAACGACGCCGGCAATCGCCGCGATGAGGGTAGCTAATCCAAAGCTGAAAATTGTCATTCGGCGAACGTTTATCCCCATCAAGCTCGCTGCCGCGCTATTTTCAGCGCATGCGCGCAGGGCGCGACCTAAGCTCGTTTTGGAAATAAGAAGCCACAGACCCGCTATGATAAGGATCGTTGCCGCAAACACCCAGACAGACTGGGACGGGATCAGCAACGGTCCAACTTTTACCGGGTCCTGCCCCGTAAAAGGTGTCAAAGCATAGGGTTGGCTACCCCAAAGAACGAGCGTCAGTCCCTCGAGCATTGTGAGCAAGCCGGCCGTCAACATCAGGACGTTGGCGTGCGAAAGGCGACCGAGCGCCGGCACGAAAGTCGAAGCACCGATCAGCAGGCCGAAAGCGGTCGTTGTCAGAACGGCAGCCGGAATTGCAAGGATGAGTGGCATGCCCATGGTCTGAGCGAGCGTATAGCCAATCATCGCGCCAAAGACGCAAAATCCGCCCTGCGCCAGGTTGAGGGCACCGGTTACCTGATAGATCAGCGAGAAGCCCAAAGCGACCAGGGCGTAGAGACTTCCATCGGCAAGACCACCGATGGCTATCTGAACAAACTGAATCATCTGCTGTGTCTCGTTGGACGAAATTATTCGCTTTGATCAGCGGCGCGCGCAGTCACCTGCCTCGCAAGATGCATGCCAATCACCTGCGTCATTCGTCTCCCCGGCAAGACCGCTCCGACGGAGCAGCAGCGCTGCTGTCACGGCAAAGTCGCTACTTGAATGGTACGCCGAGAGGCCCGCTCACCGGAACCCAGGTGGCGGCCGCGCTATCCCAGCGGGTAATCAGAACGTTCTTTCTGTCGATCCCCCGGTTCGGAACTTCTTTGAAGTCATATCGGCCATTGATACCGTCGAAGCTCTGCGAGTCAGCTAGATAGTCGCGAAGTTCGTCGGCGGATGCTCCTGGCTTGAGCTTACGCAGCGCCGCGACAACCATCACCGCCGGATCCCAGGCAAAAGTCGACGGAGCATCCGGCTTCAGGTTCGCTCCTTCGTAAGCGTTGAAAAACGTCGCCTTCGCGGCTTTAACCCCTTCCGGTTCGGGCTGATCAGTTTTCGGCCAGGCAGACGTCGGGACGTATAAATCCTTCGGGAGGAAAGGACCATACTGGTTCATCTGGGCATAGGTCATGTTTGAGTTCGGCGTACTTACGGGAATGTCCAGGCCCGCATCACGAATGCCTTTGAAGACAGTGCCGATCGGACCGCCGGACGCCCAGGTAATCAGGGCATCGGGATTAGCGCCCTTGATACGCTGCATCTGTGCAGATACGCCGATATCGGTTGGATTAAAGGTGACGTTTTCAACGACCTCGATGTCCTTGAATTCGCCGCTTGCCAATTGAGCCTTGAGATTCTTCTGGGCGTCCTGACCGGTCGCATCGGTGGACGTGATGATTGCGATACGCTTCCAGCCTTTGGCTTCGAAGTAACGCAAAACGGCCGAGGCCAGTGACGGCACCGCTACGCTTGAGGAGAAGACGTAGCCGTCCTTTGGCATCTCGATCGACGGCGAGAAGCAATAAAGCACCGGGCCTCGCCGCACGAGCGGGATCATCGCATTGCACATGGACGACAGCGCGGATCCCAAAATGACGGGAGTGTCGGTGGCTTTGGCCTCGTTCGTCAATTGGACCGCCACCTGAGGACTTGACTGGTCGTCTCGAATGGCAAAATGCACCGACTTGCCATGTATGCCTCCGGCGGCATTCACGACTTTCTCGTAGCGCTCAAGCGCATCCTGCTCGGCTTTGCCGAGAAATGCAGCCCCGCCGTGACCGGAAGAATAACGGGAATTTCCATCGTTTCGGCAGCTCGCGCGTCTGCACCGAATGCTGTCATTAAAGCAGCGATTGCAGCCGCACCCAAAATTGGTCGCAACACAGGATTCCCCTTCGCCGTTCGCGTAAGGCCCGGAGCAGACACAGCCCCGAACAGAACCGCCTCATCGGATTTTACTCGAGTTCGCGCCGGGAGTTCACGCCTTCCCGCGAGCTTTCGGCGGCCTCGAACAAGACCAGGTCGGGGAAGCCTATTCCATATTCCGCGATTGTCGAGCAATTTTAGTATAAAATATGATTCTATCGTGGTTTTATAATTTTATCGATAGTTTATAGAATGCACCACCGACGTTCATGCCGCATCGAAGAGCCACGCGTCGCGACCAGAAAAAGCAGCACCTCTAGTTAGATCGTCCGTCTGATTACCGCTGAAGACAAAGATTATCGATAGAAATGCTTTTGGCAAGCGTTCCATCGACGCTTGCTTTGGGATCGCTGGAGGTGCATTTTGCGGCGAACAGCAAACCATTAAGCGGCCGCTATGCTAGAACGCCTGACAGCCTCGACTTTCCCCGACGGTCGAGACGACGGAAATTCGGCGGAATCATTGACAAATCTCGCGCTACGGACGCTGCGAGACGATATCATTTGCGGAAAGCTTAAGCCTGGCTCGCGTTTACGGGTGGGCAAGTTGCGGGACACATACGGTATCGGCGCCAGCCCGTTGCGCGAGGCGCTGTCTCGGCTCATCCCTTCAGGCTTTGTCGTCAGCCTGGAACGCCGCGGATTTATGGTGGCTCAACTTTCCCTGAGGGAATTCAGGGAGATGACCGACGTTCGGAAATTACTTGAAAAAGAAGCGGTAAAGCTGTCGCTGACGGACGGCGATGACCGTTGGGAAGGCTCCGTCGTGGCCGCCCTCCATCGCGTCATGAAGCTTCGCAACCCGGCGAGCAAGATGTCGCAAGCGATGAAGGAGTGGGAAGAACTCAACGAGGACCTCCAGGAAGCGATCGTTTCCGGCTGCACTTCATTGTGGCTGCTCAATTTCCGACGCTCGGCCTACTACTACGCAAAAAGATATTTACGGGTTTGCTTGAGCGCCACGGCACTTCGGGAACTGCAGAAAGATCAACGCGCATGGCCGATGCGGCGGTCGCGCGTGACATTCCAAAACTTCAAAACCTGATCGATAGCCAGCTTGAGCGAATGTATCGGAAGGTCGAAGATAGCGGTAGCGGGAAAATCTAACGCGAGACGGCGACGACCGCCGCATCGGGCGTCTTCCCTGCCCGCAGCAGCTTTTGCGCAACCATGTACCCCCGACGCTCCGTTTACCCCTCCCCCAGGCCAAGTCGAAGCGCCGATCATGAAGAGACTGTCGATCGGAGTTTGTAATTCGACCAACCAACCATCGGCCGGAAGAAAAAGTTTTGGCGGAGATGGTGGCTTCCCGAGACGCAGTCCCCGCCCACGAAATTCGGGATTCTCCCGTTCAATATCTTGCGGCGTTTCGATCGTAACTGCACTGATGCATGCTCGCAGATCCGGGATTGCCTGCTCGACTTGGCCAAGCACGCGCTCAGCAAATGGTTCGCGAGCCATCTGCCAGTCTTTTTTCCGTGATTTGACCAACTGAGTCGCCGAGAATAACGCCCGGCACG
Organism: Bradyrhizobium sp.; assembly: GCA_037201505.1. Classification (GTDB taxonomy): domain Bacteria; phylum Pseudomonadota; class Alphaproteobacteria; order Rhizobiales; family Xanthobacteraceae; genus Bradyrhizobium. Next base: position 168,281 of record JBBCHO010000002.1, on the reverse strand, counting down.
GTCCGGACATGCACGCGCATGACGTGTTTGCCGGCCGGAGCCCGCGACGGATCCGTATTGGTCGTCTGACTTACGACAAGCAAGGGCCGTTTCGGAAGCAGTCCCTGAATGCAGGAAGCATAGGTATCGCGGATGTCGTCCTGCGCGGTATTGAGGTGGACGTAAGAAAAATCCGAGATATCGCTACCCCGCAGCCCATGTCGGTGAGCGTTCCAGCGCCAGATGGATGATAAACGTTCCCGGGCCATACTTGAAATGCGGAAGCCCGTTTTACGAAGCGGTCAGGAAGCTTCGAAGCCTCCACGAGACCACCAAATATGCGGGCCGTCGTCACATTCGCGACAATTGCTCTACCCGCACTGATTTCATCGCCTGCTGCTGTCTTCACGGCAACAGCCCGCCCCCTGCTGATCACAACTTCCTGCACCGAACAGCCGGTTCTAACCTCGCCACCATTCTCGCCGATCATCGCCGCCAACGCGCGACTGATACATCCTGCACCGCCTTCGACTAATCGCATCCCGTGGACTGCGGCCGACATCGCCGAGACAAAAGCGAACATGGCGCCGCCAGCCTTCTCGGGCGGGAAGTCCAGATGGTAGCCCCATGCCTGCAAGATAGAGATCGCATCCGGCGAACTCAGAAATTGCCGAGCGAATTCGGTGCTCGACTGGGCAAGCATGCGCGCAAGCTTGACCGTATCCCCGATGCGATTGCCGGCAACAAGCGCGGCCGATCTTCGCACGGCTGCAACGGACGGCAACTCTGTCGAGAACAGCGGCCCCAGACTTGGCCCGACGCGCCGGTAAAAGGCGGTAAGTTCTCGCCATCCGGAAGCATCGGAGCGATTAAGGCGCGCTAGCGATTGCTCTGTACGATCGCCATCGGCAAAAACCCGTATCGCTTCGGCGCCGTGAATGCTGGCGTAGGGGTGGTCCGATCGCAGGAACTTCACACCATGGGCATCGAACTCAGAGCGTAATTCCGTGTAGGCCGGCGAATTGGCAAAAAGGCTGAAATTGGTGGCATATCTGTCGTTACAAAAGCCGGGAAGCGTCTGCACGTCGGATCGAACACCGCCACCGACCTCGCTGGCTTGTTCGATCACGAGGACCCGCCAGCCCTCGCGCGACAAAAAAGCGGCGCAGGCCAGCCCATTGTGACCTGCGCCAATGATGATCGCGTCGAAATCCGCCATGAAACGGCTCGGGAGATGAAGACCTAGCGGATACCTAGTTTGACGTCGATCGCGTCTTCACGAAGGGGACGCCCTTCCAGCTTTTCGAGATAGCGAATGAACTTGTACTTGCCTTCGACCTCGTTGAGACGCGAGTAAGACGTATTGGCGCTCGTCCCCCGACGGCTCGACGTTTGCAACGATAAAATGCGGCCCTTCGCTGGCAAAGGCATTCTTCACCGCATCCTTGAACTCTTCGATCGTGTCGACTTCGCGGACACTCTCGATACCGGCGGCGCGACCGAAATCTGCGATCGAGAGATTATGCGCGCTGGCTGTCGGAATACAGCCGGACGATTCATAGATTCGATTGTCAAAGACAATATGGATCAGATTTTTCGGGCGAACACGGCCGACAGTCACAAGGCCGTTCACGTTCATGATAACGGCGCCGTCGCCATCGAGCACGACGATCTTGCGGTTTGGCAGCGCCATGGCGGTGCCGAGGCCCAACGAGGAGCCGCTACCGAGAGTCTTCAGATGGAAATTGCCATCGCTGGGCCGCGCCTCGTTCCAATCCGGCCAAGCCAGGCCGACAGTTACGTAACACGGAGCGTCTCCAAAGAGACTCACCGATTCCTTCAATGCCTGCTTGCGCTTCATGATTACAGCACCGCTTTCGTGATCAGAATGGCGACTGGACGCTGGGCATTGTAGGCCTGCACCACTGCACCTGCGATCAGATCATTCACTTTGCCAAGATCATCCAGCAAGTAATAGGGAATGCCAAGTGCGTCCAAAACCGGCTCGGTGACTTCGCCGAGCATGGGGAATGCCATATCATTGTGCGTGCCGGCATAAAGAACCAGAAGCAACATCGGCATCTGAAGCTGGCGCGCGGTGGTCGTCAGGGCGTTGCACGCGTTGAGCAGGCCTGCGTTCTGCATCATTAAGGCGCAGCGCTTGCCGGCGAGGTTCGCCCCCGTGCAAACGCCGACCCCCTCCTCTTCCCGGCTCAACGGCACATGAATGATGTCTTTATCGTTATCGAAACCCTCTACCAGTGCCACCAGGCTGGCGTCCGGCAAGGAGGCAACGAAATTCACACCGACGCGCTTGAGCGCGCTGATGATCTTGTTGGCGTTTTCAGCAGAGGGCATGGGTTGCTTCCGTAAAAAAGCGTTACCTAGCTTTTGTAGGCGAAGCCGTGAAACCAAGTCAATATTTTTATCGTCTGATTTTTATTTTATCGATAAAATGGATTACTGCCTAGCGTTTCGATATTCTTCTTCTGACCCTCCCCTCGACGCTCTGCTGGGTAAGAGCTGTTGCAGCCGTCTTGAGACAATCCCTCAATCTTTCTGCAGCTGGCGACAGGACGCGATTGCGCAATCGAAAGAGGACGAAAGGGCCCGGCCCGCTCGTCCGTGGAAGAGCCAACGTCTTGATCTGCCCCAGTTTCTCGAAATAGGCCGCGATGTCCGCAGACAAAACCCACACGAGATCAAAGCGATTGAGGAGCGCAACGTTAGTCTGGATCGAAGAAGATTCTATAAGGCAACTCTCCGGCACGGCTTTATGCGCCCCTGAAAAGAGCTTCTATTCCCGCCCGCATCGGGGTGCCGGCCTCCGGAAGAAGCCAATCGCGCTCCAATACGTCGGCAAAAGCCAGATTTCTCCTCCGCGCAATCGGGTTTTTTGCGCCGCAAACAATCCGCATCGGCGGATCGTAGAGGTCCTCGGCGACGAGATCACCCTGCCCTGTCTTGTCTTCGAACCGGCCGACAAGAAGGTCTATCTTCCCCTCGCGAAGCATGGTGCAAAGCTCGTCCATCCCGCCTTCGCGCAGACTGACCGATATCTTCGCAGGGCTATTGAGCAGCCTCTGCAGGCCATCGGGCACGAGCACATAACAGGATGCGATGCCGGCCCCGAGCGAGACGTTGCCGACGAGACCCCGACTGACCGCGTCCAGCTCTTCCTCGATCCGGTCAAGGTCCGCGATCAGGGTAGCCGCGCGCTGCAGCATGATATGGCCCGCAGGCGTTGGTCTGATCGCCCGGCCAACCTTTTCGAACAATGGTATGCCAAGGACGTCGGAGAGCGTTTTCAGAAGCCTGGACGCTGCGGGCTGCGCGACACCCGCTACTTTGGCCGCTGCGCTCAGCGTCGGCGCACGGTGCAGTTCCGCAAGAAGTTCAAGCTGAGAAATCCGGACTGTCTTTCGGAATCGATGACCAGCCTTGGGCAGCTTCATCCATTCATTCCAGTTTTGTTATGGATTTGCACCAACAAATCATTTGATCTCGACCAATACCTATTTGCATATTTGACCACCGCGTAGCAACCGGCACTGGCTGGCGCCCCCGAAGGTACGATCATGGCTGAGTCCAAGAGCTTCATCGCGAAATATGGTCTCTGGACGGCCGACCAGAAGCGAATGGCCGCCGAGATCAAGCGGCGCGTCAAGAAGGAAAAAATAAAGCTGTTCCGGATCGCCTGGGCGGATCCGCATGGGGCATCGCGAGCGAAGACGGTTACCTTGCCGGCATTTCTCAGCGCTTTGGAAGACGGCTACAATATCAACGTGGCCACCACCACACTGGACGCCTCTGGCGCGCGCGCATTCTCATCCTTCACCAGTGGCGGCGGGATGGGCATCCCAGAGATGACGGGGTCGCCTAATCTGATCGTGGTGCCCGATCCCGCAACATTCTGTGTGCTGCCGTGGGAACCGAGCGTCGGCTGGATCCTCGGCGACGAATACTTCACATCGGGAAAGGGATTCCATTTTTCTCCGCGCCGACTGCTGCGTGATCAACTCAAGCAGCTCTCGGACCGCGGGATGGACTGCAAGATCGGACTGGAAGTCGAATGGTATCTTCTACGACTGACGGGAGAGCCGTTGTCCCATGACGACATCGGAGCTCCCGGCGTCAAAGCCCGGCCGCCGCAGACCCTTCCGGTGGAACCGGGTTACTCGTTTCATTCCGAGAGCAACATGGACCTAATCCATGCTCCCGTTGCCGCGATAACCGAATACGTCCAAGCTCTCGGCCTTCCGCTGCGCTCCATCGAGAAAGAGTGGGGCCCCGGCCAGATCGAGTGCACGTTTGCACCGAAGTCTGCTCTGCAGGCCGCCGATAATCTCCTGCTCTTCCGCAGCGCTGTGCGCCAGATATGCCGTCGTATGGGTTATCTGGCGACATTCATGTCGCGGCCGGCACTTAAAGGGTTTTACTCAAGCGGTTGGCATTTGCACCAATCACTGGTCAGCAAAAGGGATGGGCGCAACCTTTTCATGCCGAAAGACGGCAAGGCGCCGCTGTCGGCGCTGGGAATGAACTATCTCGGCGGCCTGCTGCATCACGCGCTCGCCGGGACTGTTCTGGCCAATCCCACCGTCAATGCGTATCGCCGGTTCCGGCCGAACTCGCTCGCTCCTGACCGCGTCGCTTGGGGTACCGACCATCGGGGCGTCATGCTCCGTGTCCTAGGCGGTGTGAACGACCCAGCCAGCCGGATCGAGAACCGTATCGGCGAACCCTCGGCGAATCCGTACCTCTATATCTCGTCGCAATTGATCGCCGGCATGGATGGCATCGATGCCGAGCGCGACCCTGGGAAGCCGGATACCGACCCATATGCGACCGACCATACGATGCTGCCGCAGTCCCTGGCGGACGCGCTCAAGCACTTTGAAGCCGAACCTCTCTTCAACGAACAGTTCGGCGAAATCTTCATTAATTACTACACAAAATTAAAGCGGACTGAACTGGGACGGTTTGAAACCTTCTGCAGCGAGAACAACATCGACAGCAACAACGGCGAGACGACGCAATGGGAGCAGAGGGAATACTTCGATTTCTTCTGAACTCCCCTCTCAAAAGGATGCCATCTCATGACCACACTCGAACGCACCGCCGCCCCTCGTCGCACCAATGACGCGCCTCTGTTCGATTGGGACCGCCTCGTTCAAGACGACCGCGTTCATCGAACGATCTACACTGATCCTGCTATTTTCGATGCCGAAATGGTTCACATCTTTGGCGGGACGTGGGTTTATCTCGCCCATGAGAGCCAGGTCCCGGACGTCAACGACTACATCACGGCCAAACTGGGTCTGCGCCCCATTATCGTCACGCGCAGCAGCGATGGCGTTATCCGGGCACTTTATAATCGTTGCTCGCATCGTGGCACCACGCTCTGCCGGTGGAGCAAGGGGAACAGTCGTTCCTTTCAGTGCCCCTATCACGGCTGGAATTTCGCAAACACCGGTAAACTGCGCGGCGTCCCGTGGCCGGATGGGTATGCCGAAAAGCTCGTTCAGAACCCGGAATTCAACCTGGCTCAGGTGCCTCGCGTGGAGTCTTACCGCGGCTTCATTTTTGGCACGCTGAACGTTGATGCTCCGTCGATCGAGCAGCACCTGGGACCGATCAAGAAGCCGATCGACGAATGGATCGACCGCAACCCCGGCGGAAAAATCACCGTTTGCGAAGCCAACCGCTTCAAGTTCAAGGGTAACTGGAAACTCGCCTACGATAATTCCGGCGACGGCTACCATGTCATCTATTCTCATCAATCGCTGATCGACACCGAAAACCGTTTCAAGGATGAAGCAACCGCCAAGGGCATGACTTATTACAAGAACGAGCCCGACAAGATGCCAATGTACATCCAGTACATGGGCAATGGACACCATTTCAAAGACAAGCGGCCCGCGCTGCAAAAACGCGCCGGCGGCTTGTGGGCGATTGAGTCACTCCATCCGGGCATGGAGCACGTTGCCGAAAAGATTCGCGGCAAGTATGGCGAGCGCGCCGAAGCCATCCTCGACCTGGCCGGCTCGGAGCCCGTCAACATCAACGTATTTCCGAACTTGTCGCTGCTCGGCAATCACATTCAGGTCTTTCAACCGGTCGGCATCGGTGAGACCGACTCTGTGTGGTACGGCACCAAGATCGAGGATGTCGACGGCACCCTGGGCGACGAAGTTATCAGAGACATCAATACGCTGCGGATGCGTACGCAGGAGGGATTCCCCAATTTCGGCGAAGTCGACGACCTCACGAACTTCGAACAAATTCAGCGCGGGCTGGAGTGCATCGAAGACGAGTGGGTTTATATGAATCGCGGGTATGGCATTCCCGACCGCATTCACACCCAACCAGACGGCACGATCAAGGGTCCTTCGACAGACGAGCTGTTCATGCGCGAATACATTCGCGAATGGAAGATGCTGATGATGCGCGAGCCGAACAATTCGATTCGCCGGGAGGTTTGAAGATGAACGTCATGAGCCAGAACCCGTCTCGCTTCTCGTACTACATGACGGACGATTATTACACTCATCTTGTCTCCGACTTCAGCGACTGGCAGCGCGAAGAGCGCGCCATCATCGAGAGCGACAAGCGTGATTTGTTCCGCTCGCATTTGGAGCGGGAAGCCCGCATGCTCGATCAACTTCTGTTCGAGGATTGGCTCAAATTGTTCACACCCGAATGCGCTTACTGGGTTCCTTCGACCTGGAATGGCGGCGACCCGCGGACAGAAATAGCCGTCATGTTCGACGACCGCCGGCGCCTGGAGGACCGCGTTTATCGCCTCCGGACCGGTTACGCATGGTCGCAGGCGCCGGCCTCTCGTACGGTCAGATCCATCACCAACGTCGAACTTTTCAGAGGACGTAACGACGAGACTCGCATGGTCCGTTCGAATTTCATTATCAGCGAGTTCTGGGACAGCGAAATCCGCATGCTCTCCGGATGGGCCGGTCACCGCTTCGTGTCGGTAAACGGCGAGTGGAAGATGTCCGCCAAGCAGGTCAACCTGATCAATTGCGATCAGTGCATTCGCAACCCCAGTATTATCCTGTAGTGCCCGCTGATGGGAAAATGCCTCGTCAGCGTCGGTGGCGGCTGCGCAGCCCTGGGATCGACGCACGTCGCAGCTCAATGAAACGCGATGACTTTCGTCCGAAGGATAGCCCGGACAGAACCCTTGCCAATCATCATTTTATCGATAATATTTTATTTAATCGTCAAAATGACGATTGGCCTACTCTCTGAGGTATAGCTATGGCTCTCAATCTCAAATTCGCTTGCGGCGAATACGACCGCACTGTCGCCTTTCGAACCGGCGATATCCGCCCAAAAGATATTGAACTTGATTATACGCCGCAGGCTCCTGAACTGACATTTTACGAACAGATGAAGGATCTGCGCTGGGACCTCTCGGAGATGTCGATGTCCGCCTACACTCAAATGCGCGTCAAAGGGCGCAAGGAACTCATCGCCCTGCCGGTCTTCCCGTCGCGCGTGTTTCGTCATTCGGCTTTGTACGTGAAGACAGGTTCGGATATTCGCAGGCCGGAACAACTTCGAGGAAAAAAAATCGGTATCGGCTGGTATCAGATGAGCGGCGCGGTTTGGTGCCGCGGAGCCCTGCTGGACGATTATGGCGTCAAGCCGAACGAGATCAACTGGGTGTCTGGCACTGATGTGCAAGCGTCGGCGAATGCGGATCAGGTGCATCAGGCGGCCGACATGGTGCAAGGCACCAGGCAAGACAAGCCCCGTCTTGAGTTGATGCTGGAATCAGGCGAGATCGACGCTCTGCTCTCGGTCCATACTCCCCGAGCAATGGCCCGCAATGAAGGAACCGTTCGCTACCTTTTCGAGAATTGCCGCCAAGTCGAGCAAGATTACTTCCGTCGGACCCGCATCTTCCCGATGATGCATACACTCGTCATGAAGCAATCGATCTACGAGCAACATCCGTGGGTGGCCCAAAATCTTTTCAACGCATTCGAAGAGGCAAAAAATCGGGCGCTCTTCGACTTGTTTGAGCTGAATGCACTCAAAGTGGCTGTGCCGTTTATTATTCATGAGCTTGAAGATACCCGCAAGCTCATGGGCGTCGATTATTGGCCCTTCGGTTTGGAGGCAAACCGGCATGCGATATCGACATTTGTCCGCCACCTACATGAGCAGGAGATCGTTGCGGTCAAACCGGAGGTGACCGATCTCTTTCTCCCGCTCGAATCGAGCAAATAGGACGAATTTGGGAGCATCGTGTCGTGCAGCCGGTAACATCGCAGCGATTGAAGGATGTTCTGCCCAGGAAGCGGGACCTGTATTATGGCGGGGCGTGGCAGGTTCCGAAGGGCGGGTATACCGAGACTTTCAATCCAGGGACGGGCGAGAGTCTCGGCGAGTGCGCCGACGCGAACGCCGAGGACGTCGGCGCCGCGGTGCAGGCTGCGCAGAAGGCCTTTGAAAGCTGGCGGCACAGCAAGCCGCTCGATCGTGCCGCGATGCTTGGACGCGCAGCCGACATCCTGCGGCAGAATGCCGAAGAACTGGCTCTCATCGACGCTCAGAACTGCGGTAATCCCGTCACGGAAATGTCGAGCGACGCGCTTCACGCCGCAGCTCAGATTGACTTCTTCGCGGGTCTCGTAACGGAGATCAAGGGCGAGACGATCCCGATGGGTAGCGGCGTGATCAACATGACCGTACGCGAACCGATCGGCGTGTGTGCGCGCATCACCGCGTACAATCATCCGCTGATGTTTAGCGCAGGAAAATTTGCGCCTCCGATCGCCGCGGGCAACACGGTGATCATAAAGCCTCCGCCGCAAGCGCCTCTCTCCGCGATACGGATGATGGAGTTGCTCGACGGCGTGTTTCCGCCCGGCGTCCTGAACGTCATCACCGGCGGAACCCCTGCCGGTGAAGCGCTTGTCCTGCATCCCAAAGTGCCGATGTTGACGCTGATCGGCAGCGTTCCAACCGGTCGTGCAATCGCCCGGCAGGCGGCAGGGCAGCTGAAACGTTTGATCTTCGAATTAGGCGGCAAGAACGCCCTCATCGTCTTTCCTGACGCGGACATCGACCAGGCAATTGCGAATGCCGTTAAAGGCATGAATTTTACCTGGTGCGGGCAATCATGCGGATCGACCTCGCGATTATTCATTCATGAGTCCGTCTACGAGCTGGTGCTTGCGGGTGTAATCGAGGGTGTCAAATACTATAAGCCAGGCATTCCGACCGATCCGGCCACGACTATGGGATCGATCGTATCGCAAGAGCAACTCGACAAGATCCTTGGCTATATTGAGATTGCCAAAAATGAAGGAGCTCGACTGGTCTTTGGAGGTAATTGTCCAGCCGACAAAGAGCTGCAGAATGGGTTCTATATCGAACCGACCATCTTTGCGGACGTAAAGAGCGACATGCGAATTGCCCAAGAAGAAGTGTTTGGTCCGGTTCTTTCCGTTCTCAAATGGAGTGACGAAGACCAGCTTTTTGCAGAAGTAAATAGCGTCGAGTACGGTCTAACAGGCGCGATCTTTACACGCGATCTGGCCACTGCTCATCGCGCCGCATCGCGTTTGGAAGCCGGCTTCGTCTGGGTAAATCGAGCGGGCCCGCATTTCATGGGAGCTCCCTACGGCGGCTACAAGCAGTCTGGTATCGGGCGGGAAGAGAGCATCGACGAATTGCTGTCTTTTACGCAAATCAAGAACATCAACATCGCGTTTTAGTTGGAGATCCAGATGCAACTCCGCCAACTCAATTCTGACCACCAGGAGCAAGTCTGCGACATCACCGTTTGTTTCATTGAAGGCCGTTAACCTTTGAGCGTTGCCTCGGCGAGGTATATCTTTGCTCTCGGTCAGTTCTTACAAGCCAATGATAAGGATTGCGCAAAAAACTTATCAGTCGGCGACCTGACTCCTTTTGTAGCGGGCTGACTGTGGTGACGGCATAACGCTTCCCTAATAAGACGTCCTCTACTCCGATAAAGCAAAAACTCCGCCGCAGACGGCGAGGCTTCCGTTTGCGGCGGCGATGAAGAGGTGGCGAGTCTCTTGTTTACGACGCCACACCAATAGCTTGACTGTAAATTTCGTGATTTTGAGCCCTAATGAGTTCAATAGGTTACTTGCCAATTGTAAATCACACGCTGGCGGCGGAGAACGGCTAATTCAGATCCGTTATCAGGGTAGTCTTTGCCTATTGTCATCAGGGATGATCAGGCGATCTTTTCAAGTCGGAGCAGGTTGTCGGCCAGTCGTCGTTCCAGTCGTTGAATAAGTCTTTCCAGTTCATTCAGATCGTCGCGTGACAGTTTTGGGCCTGGAGAGCGGACAAAGTCGCTCTTGATGACGCCGCGGCGGTACAATATCCGCTTTCGTAATGCCAACCCAATCCCGGGCTGCGCTTCGTAGCGCAAAAGCGGCAGGTAGATATCAAAAACGTCTTCGCCGCCCGTCGGGTCACCCAAAGCAAATCGCCGTATCACCTCAACCAGCATTTCCGGATAACCAAAACCCGTCATCGCCCCGTCGGCGCCTCGCGCCAATTCTGCGGCAGATAAAGCCCGCCATTGCCGACCAATATACTGATCCGCCTGTGTTTACCTTCCAGCGAGCTGCGCCGCAGGCTACTCAGCTTGTTGAAGCCGGACAGTCTTCGTGCTTGAGCATCACCAATTGCGGACACGCATCGATGAGCTTGTGATCGTATCGACCGAAATGTGAACCAGCGTTGCCAATGGAAAGTCCTGCAGGACGATCGGACGGAACTTCCCAGCCCCTCGCAAAGGCCGGCAAATATTTGAACGTCTGATCCTCCGTCCGCAACGTCCGAGATCGGCGCCACATGACCCCGGCCGCTCCCGACTCCATCGAATCCTTGGCAAACCGCAGCAATGAATCCGTGCCCGGGTTACTTACCCCGACGATGACGGGGACTTTACCGCCGACGCGGCTGAGAAACCGCTTCGTCACCATGCGGCTTTCTTCCTCGGATAATTTGGACGCTTCCCCCATCATTCAAGGATGGTCATGCCGGTTACGCCGCAATCGAGATAAAAATCGACCAAACGGTCGATGCTGTTCAGATCGACTGTCCCGTCGTCCTTAAACGGCGTCGCCGCGATGACATACACGCCCTTCTCGTCAGCACTTATCAACCGACTCATCGCTGCATCTTAAATCTCGATACACTTCGTTCGCGGGAAGAGAGCCGGCCGGATCAATACGTCCACGAATGGCTATGCTGACGGGGTACGAATTGTCCGAAATCCTTTCGTCCAATGACCTCGGCGCCATCCCAGACGTGATTGCCCCGCACGAAGGTCGAGGCCACTTTCGCCGTAAAAGTTTGGCCGTCGAACGGGCTCCAGTTTACGCCATCGTGCGCTTTCGATGATCGTAGACGAACTGGCCCGGTTGAAGCACCGCCAGATCGCATCGGATCCAACTGCGATCGCACCTTTTTTGGCCAAAGACCGAAAAGCCTGGCCGGCTTTTCAGCCATGAACCGCGCCACGGCGGCGGCAGCGTCCATATCGTGAGCCTCGGCACCCGTGAAGAAGGCGGGCATCAGCGATTCAATACCGGAACGCCCGGGCCGGCATCGAAGATCGATCCGCCAAGCTTGTTTTGCAGCGACATCGTCGAGTGATCCGAAGAAATGCACTGCACGTTATCGCTGCGAATCTTTTCCCACAGCGCCTCACGCGTACCCGACCTGATCGGCGGATTGACCTTGATCAGTGCACCCAGCCTCTCACCGTCGTCGGTGGCATCGAAGATCAGGTAGTGAACGCAGATCTCGCCCGTGGCTTTATGGCCGCCGTTTCGGTAGCTCTCGAGCAGTTCGAACCCGCGCGGCGTCGAAATGTGAACGATATGGGCCTGGGCTCCCACGCCGGCCGCCAATTCAAGAAAACAGCGCCGTGGCGGCAAGCTCCGCGGCCTCGGGCCTGCTCTCCGAATGAACCTGAAGGCTTTGCTGACCAGTCGCACGCATGCGCTGTGTGTGGCTGCGCACGATTTCCTGGTCCTCGTTGTGAATACCAAGCGGAAGCCCAAGCTCCGCACAGGCCTCAAGCATTGCCAGTTGCTGATCCGCAGGTATTCGCGGGAACCGCACGGATGACTTTCGCAGACTGATATCTTGAAAGCGCAGACCCCTGCCTTTGCCAGATTATACATCTCCGCGGTGTCTTGCTGCGGCGCGCAGGTGCCGTACAAAGCGACGTCGCAATAGGAAAGATCCTTCACCGCCTGCACCTTGGCGTGGAACAGTTCCATGGTGCTTAGCGGTATCGGATTGTCGAACGGCATTTCGATCATGGTGGTGATACCGCCGCACACCGCCGCGCGGCTGGCCGGCTCCAGACCGGGGAGGCCTAAATAACTTCCGGCATGGGTCTGTGCGTCTATCCCGCCGGGCACGATCCACGCCTGCCCGAAATCATGAACCTGCGACGCCTGGGCGGCTTACCGCTCCCGATCGCACGGATCGTCTCGCCGTCAATCGCGATCCACCCCCCGGAATGAGCCCTCGGGCGTAATCACCGTGGCCGCATACGACTTTTCGTAGCTCATCGACCGATCCCTTTCGCGGATTGGGAAGTAGGAAGAGAAATATGCTGTGCGCCCGCGCCCATCGCCGTTCCGAGCGGATCGGCATGGCACCGAACTTGTCGAAAAAGTCCGCCAGCCGGTCGACGATCAGATGCATGATCTGTTCGCCGGTTTCGATGGTCGCCGCCGCGGGGTCTCCATGATAACCGGCATCGTCGCCTTGAAAGATAGGCGGCCAGGCGGCGCGGGCCTCGCTGACCGGATCGGAGGATTCACCCGGAACGACCCACGGCTGCAAGGTGCGCAGTTTGAGCGGTGCCGACCGCTGGAGGATGGCCTGGTTTGCGGCTGGATCGTCCTTGCCGACCGCGAGCATCAGGCACGTTTCGAATTCGCACGCGTGCCCGAAGCGCCGCAATCCGCCCTTGAGCATATCGGGCCCATTCGGTATCCGCGACCGCCCAATAGTCTACTCCGGTTGCCGGAATTCCATCGGTCACAAGCTCCGCGATCTTTGAGCGGAGCGGCGCGGAATTCCCGCCATGACCATTGACGAATACGATCCGCCGGAATCCGGTTTGGGCGAGCGAAGACGCCACGTCTCCGAGCACCGCAAGATAGGTCGAAAGCCTGAGGCTGACCGTGCCGGCATGGCTTAAATGTGCGGCGAAAAACCGTAGGGCAGGCTGGGCGCGACCAGCACTCTTGTGCTGGCGCGGTTCGCGGCGAGTCTTGTAACCGCCGTGGATAATCGCGCGTCCGTATCGACCGGAAGATGCGAACCGTGTTGCTCGATGGCGCCCGATCGGAATAGCGACCACAGCTCCCGCGTCGCGCGCCTCCGCGATCTCGTCGCGCGTCAGGTTCTGCCAGAGATTTTCGCGATGTGTCATGTCGTCCCTTTTGAACGTTACAGATCGAGTACCAGCTTGCTGGTCTTGCTGCCCGAACAGCAGATCATCATCATCTTGTTGGCTTCGCGTTCGCGCCTGGAAAGTACCGAGTCGCGGTGATCCGGATGCCTTCCAGCACCGGCGTCTCGCAGGTCCCGCATACGCCTTCCATGCACGACCGGTTCACTTCGACGCCTTCGGAAGCAGCACTTCCAGAATCGTCTTGTTGACCGGTATGAAAAAAGTTCGCCCGGATTTGGCGAGAGTTACTTCAAATCCACCGGGAGCCGGCGCTTGTTCCGAGCCGAAGCGTTCGACATGAACCGTTGCCGGATCGAGTGAAGCCGTTGCCACCTCGAATGCTTCAACAGGCCGGCAGGGCCACACGTATAGAAATGCGTGCCAGGCGCCTGATCGCGTACGATGGTTTCGAGATTCAGGCTGGTTGCTTGCGGCTCCTGGTCGAAGACGATGTGGACCAGGCGGATGTCGGGACTGCACCTCAAGAATTTCGGCAAGAAACGCCGCCCGCTTCCTGGTTCGCGCCGTATAAAACAGCTTCACGAACGATCGATTTGCTGCAGGCGCTGCAGCATCGACCATATCGGCGTGATACCGATTCCGCCGGCGACGAGAATCGTTTCCGCAGCACCTTCTTCAAGCCTGAAATCATTGCTTGGCGCCGTAATCTGCAGTTCCTGACCGGTCGCAGCGTATCGCACATGAATTGGAGCCGCCACGGCTTTGCGGATCTCTGGCTACGGCGACCACGTAACGGTGGGTCTCGTGCTGCGAATTGACCAGCGAATAGCTGCGCTCCAGCCCATCCTGCATGAGAATCTCTATGTGCGCGCCCGCCGTGAACGGGGGAAGAGCCGTGTCTTCGGCAGGACGCAGTTCGAACGTGAAGATATCCTCGGCTTCGTAGCGAATACCTTGAACGCGGACATTGATGAGTCGTCGGCTGGTCATCCGATCACCGGCCATGAAATGGTGAAGCCCCCGTACTGGTTTGCCTTATTCGGCGGCCTTCATCGAATGCAAAGGTCCGACCGCCCGCGTCATGGCTTCTTCATACGCATCCAGCCAATCCGTGCCCTTCGCGACCACGATATCGCCGCCGCGGGCGTCGCGGCACAAATGCGGCTCGTCAACGATGCGCGGAAGCTTGCCGTTGTCGCGATAATCGATCGCCGCCTTGAGCAGGGCCCGGCGGGTCAACATCACCATCCGGTCACTGGCGGCGAGATGCTCCATGGTGCGATCGACAACGGTACCCATGCTTTCCTGGATCGCCTGATCCTGCAGGGAATTCCAATAATTCCGCTGTAGCTTTCTCCCGAACGCTGCATATCGCGGTCCAGGAAGTAATCGTTGGCCGCACTCGCTTTGGGTGGCCGCACTCGCTTGGGACGCCAGCGTCCCATCCAGTCATTGGTGCGCGGAAGATACTCCACTGGCCGTGCCAAGCCCGGCACCAGCGAGCCGTCATCGTAGCGCATCGCGGTATCCTTGCCGGTTCCGCGGAATACGTCGATATTGAAGATCATCGTGTGCGCGTCGTCGATCGGCACCCACGCGTTCGCTGAGACGTTGTTGGTCACGACGTCGCTCGGATAGGTCACCCAGAACGGAAAGATAAACGACGCAAACCGGTGATGCTCATTGCCTTCATCGGCGTCGCGCTGTGCCGAATACATCGTCCCGTATTCGGTCTCCGTGACGTTGATCTCCGGAGACTTGTTGATGATCGTGTAACTCAGCGGGTCATTGCGATCGAGGCGGTCGACATCGATATTGCCGCCATGCAGGAACCCGGAATGCGAGGTGTCGATGTCGCCCTCCAGCGCCTGCAGCCAATTGCAGTCACGCTGCGTCAATGCGATGCCGACATCCTTGGTGTCGACCATGGTGGGCTCGAGGTCCGGCAAGGCTGGCGGAATCTCACGCGCGCCCATGTACACGAAGACGAGACCGCCGCGTTCGGTGACTTTGTAATGCTTTCGCCTTGGTGCCTGCCGGATAACGCTTCTTGTCCGGAACGTTCGGCTGATCGAGACAATTGCCGTCGACGTCGAATTTCCATCCGTGATAGATGCACCGCAAGCCGCCTTGCTCGTTACGACCAAAAAACAAAGACACACAACGGTGCGGACATTGATGATCCAGGATACCTGCCCTTCCCGACGAATCCCGGAACGCGACCAGCTTTTCGCCCAATAACATCAGACGCATCGGATCTCCGTCCGACACCAGCTCGGACGAAAGGCATGCAGGGATCCAGAATTGGCGAAACAGATTACCCATCGGCGTGCCACGGCCCACGCGGGTAAGCAGTTCATTCTCCTCTGCAGAAATCATATTTCTTCCTCGTCGAGTTCGAAGCTCGCGCAGCTTACGATCGCCGAAGCTTCCGCGAGACAGCGGCGCTTGGGACCCGATTCGCGGGCGCTACCGATTGGTACACATGTGGCATACCATCAGAATCCGAATACGAAATCAACCTGACTTTGCATCGAGATATCTGTCCATCGGTGGTCGGCACCAGGTCCGCGCCCTCGGCTGACAATGGGTCGATCCGATATTGTGGTTTCTCTCTTGTGAGGCGCAGCTTTTTTGCTGCGCCTCCTGACGAACTCACCGCAACTTCGCGCGGCAAACAACGCCTATGCGAGATTCTAGGGAGCCAGATATTCGTTGGTGTAAACCGAGGCGAGATCGACCTGGCCCTTCATATCGAAATACTTTTGAAGGAGGCTTTGGGTCTGCTCCCAATCTTCCTTGGAAGTCCATCCAAACGGCTTGCCTTCGGATTTCGCGGAGTGGAGGAACGGCGGAAAACGCTTGAGCTGGACAAGCTGCAGTTTCTTGTCGATGAGCGGCCGTTCCTTGGCCATGGCCGCGATGGCGGCATCCGGATCCGCCGTGCCTTCCTTGTAGCCCTTCGCCGTAGCTGCCAGGAAGCCTTTAAGAACTTCCCCGTTGCTCGTTGCATAAGTTTTTGTGGTCACGAAACCCACACCAAGCAGGTTGATTCCGAAATCTGACATCAGGATTGGCTGAGCGATCGGCTTTTCGGCATCGACAGCCAGCGCATCGGTAAACGACCAGCCGGTCATGCTCTTCGCACTGCCACCGAGCAGTGCCGCCGGCGCCTGTCCGGAGGCGGTGTTAACAATCGTGACCTTCGAGGCATCAACCTTGGCGGATTGCAGGAAGGCAGGCAGAAGCTTCGATGCTGCGTCCGCGGCTGAAGTCGCGATTGTCGTCCCTTCCAACTGCTTCGGGTCTGTAATGGGGGCGCTCTGAAGCGAAACGATCGCGTCGGGAAGCCGTTGTAGCAGGCCGCCTACGGCAACAAGACTAATGCCGGTCGACACGGATTGGATCATCCTGGCGTAATTGGCGAGCACGATGTCCGCATTGCCGCTGGCGACGGCCTGCAGCGCGGCAGTGGTCCCCTGGCCGTCGATGATCTTCAGATCAATCCCCGCATCGCGGTAATAGCCCTTCTGTTGCGCAAGGAATATTGGCCCGTGATAGCCGGTTGGCAGCCAATCGAGTTGAAGGGTGACCTTTTTCAGATCCGCGGCTTGGCTGACGCCTGCAAAGGAAAGCGCGAGCAAGACCCCTGCAGCGCCAGCGGCAAGTTGAAACAGTTTTGATTTCGACATTTTTGGCCCCATTAATTGTATACCAATGGTATGAAATGGGTCTTTTAGGAGTTTAGCAAGCCCCGCCTCGGCCGATAATTGTTGCAGTGATCGACAAAATCTTAGGCGATCGCGAATGGTCCCTGTGGAATACCATTGACATTCGTTTCGGCTTTTGATGATAGGCCGGTATACGTCATTAAAGTGGTGTCGTGCGTGCGATGCCATAATCCCGCGCACTTACCGTGAGTTACCCGCCTTGTCGGATGAACTTTTACTGGAAGATCGACCCAGCCTGACCGACGCCGCGTATGAGCAGTTGATCGACATTCTCATCCGGGGCGAGTTGCGGCCCGGGGATGTGATCACCGAGCGTAAGATGGGCGAACGGCTGAACGCTTCGCGGACTCCGATTCGCGAGGCGTTGGGCCGCCTTGAAGCCGAAGGTCTGGTCTTCAAGCAGGCTAATCGGGGGGTGACCGTCAGCCCATTTTCCGCGGAGGCCTTTATTGAAATCCTCAATATACGTCAGTTGCTGGAGGGAGAAGCCGCCCGGCTCGCCGCAGGCAATATTCCCGCATCCAGGATCGCCGAGATCCGCGAAGCCCTGGCGGTACTGGACGCCAAGAAGAAGCCGTCCCTGAGTGACATCTGGGAGGTCGACGACATGCTGCACGGCGCGATCGCGGATGCCGCGAACAATCATCTGATGGCATCGATGATCCGCGATCTGCGTCGCCGCACCCATGTCTTCAATGCTTATCGCAATCAGGCCAAGCCTCATTTTGCCGCCCATGAAAATGCGGCCCTGCTCGACGCAATCGAAAGCAATGACCGCGAAGGAGCTCGCGACGCGATGGTCCGGCACATCGCGCGCGTGAAAACGTCCATCATCGAAAAACTTACCGGCATCTGACGACGGAGTTGGCCTCAGGCCATGTGGTACCCGTGAATTCCTGGAGCGTTTTCGAGCGAAGTGGATACCGGTTCGCGTGAAGAAAACGCGTCAAAACAAAAAACTAGCCCGGTTCTGATTCAATCAGAACCGATAAGGCTCTAGCCGTCCGCCTGGGAACGCATCGATACATGCCACGGCAGGACCTTTCTCTCTGCAAGACCGATCGCCCAAAACAGAATCATTCCCATGGCGGAAAGAAAAATGATCGCCGCGAACTGCTGATCCATACGGAAATTCGATCCGGCGACCAAAATCACGTAGCCCAGACCAGCCTGCGACCCGACAAATTCCGCAACCACCGCGCCGATTACCGACAAAACGGCTGCCAGTTTCATTCCTGCGAAAATCGAAGGAAAGGCCTGAGGCAGGCGGAACAGCCAGAATATCTGCATCTGCGTCGCCCCCGTGCAGTAGGCCAGATGCAGCATCTCCGGCGATGCGCTTCTGAAGCCGACAACGGAATTTATGACGATCGGAAAAAACGACATCATTTGGTGTCAAACCATAGCCGAACGCAGCCAGCAGAAGCGGCGCAATCGCAGCTTTGGGAATAGTCTGCGAACCGACGATCAGCGGGTAGATCGCCCTGTCAACCACTGGCGAATGCGCAATCATCGTCGCCAGCGGAACCCCAAGCAACACGGCAATGACGAAACCGAAGATAATCTCGGTAAGCGTCACTCCGCCATTGACGACCAGAAGAGCCCAATTCTCATACAGAGACGCGACGATGTCGGTAGGTTTCGGCAGCAGGTACATCGGCAGGTTTATTATTCTGGCGATCGTTCCCACGCGACGATGAAGATCACCAGCGTGATCAACGCGTAAGGTATCCTCCATTGACCCCAGCCGCCGACTGGGGCGCCGGCGGAGACAAATCAGCGGACGTCATGTATCACCTTCTTCGCGTAACACACCCAGTTTCATGAAGATTTTCGTGATCTCCTGGGTGTAAGCGGCAAATTGCTTGGTCTCGCGCATCGCCAAGCGACGCGGACGCGGCATGTCGATATCGATCAAACGCTCGATCCGGCCAGGACGCGGCGACATCACGACAATACGGTCGCTCAGAAAAACTGCCTCGGTGATCGAATGAGTAATGAAGACAACCGTCATCCGGGTCTCGGACCAGATGCGCAGCAGGTCCAGTTGAAGCTGGTCACGCGTCAGCGCATCGAGCGCACCAAACGGCTCGTCCATCACCAGCAGTGGCGGCTTGTGAAGGAGCGCCGGCAAATCGATACCCGCTGGCGCATGCCACCTGAAAGCTCGTGCGGATAGGATTTTTCAAAACCGTCGAGGCCGACCATCTTCAGCAGATGGCGTGCGCGCTCTGTCGCCGCAGTCACATCCAGCTTGCGAATTTCCGCCTGTAACAGCACGTTTGAATTGCCGTGCGCCAATCCAGCAGAACGTCACGCTGAAAGACAATTCCGATATCCGAATTCGGCTTTCGATCCGCCGGCCACCGACAAGGATTTCTCCGCCCGATGCCTTGGTCAAACCGGCGACCAACTATCAGCCGTACTTTTGCCACATCCGCTCGGTCCCACGATCGAAACGAACTCACCGGCGCGAATATCGAGATCGATATCACTGAGCGCGCGCACCGTATCGCTGCGCGAAGTGAAATTCTTCGAGACACGCTTGATGGACAAGAAGTGGGAATGCGACGGAACGTCGAGCACAGAACCTCCAGTTCGCTTTCCGCTTGGTACATCAGCGGTATTCCAAGCTCAAAAACTCAGCAAGCACAAAGCCTTCTCACCTCGCTGAATTTTGAGCAGAGCATAAGAGCCGTATGAACGGGCGACCCGGATTGTTACTGGCGGCCGATCGACGGCGAGTCCTGCTACTTCAAAGCGATCAGGCAACTTTCGTTTGGCTGGATCTATTGAGTTTATTCAGCCGATGCTGGCCCGAAGTTATGGGAGCATAACGAGCCGGCTGCCAGCATTCGAACAGGCCGGCAAACATTCGATGAGAGCGTCGTAATTGGGTTGGTGAAAAAAGGCGACGGATAGGCGGCGGGTTAGAACACCCGCAGGCGGATTGGCTACCCGATGCGCGTGGAGACATATCGATCATTGCTCCATTGAGCCATGAGGTCTCCGATGTTGACCACAAAACTGCCGGGGACATACGGCACGGCCTGCCAGCTTCCGTCATGTCCTTTGACTTCAAGTCCACCAGGTGAATCTCTGTCTGCAGGATCGTCAGGCAGCCATAATCTGTGTGCTCGCCCTGCACGCACCGATCCTTCCGGAACTTTGCCTTCCGCGCCGGATAGTGAGCTACCCGCAGATTTGAAATATGTTTGTCAATCTTGTCGTGAACCAGTCTTCGGTGGTTCCGAGGGCTAATGCAAACCCGACAACAAACGCGCAGCCAACGCCGACATCTGTTGATAATAGATTTCAAACGCTTGCTGCATGTCCGCGGGGTCTGACGGAAATCGATTCAACGCAAAATTGGCCGCGGCCACTGGATCCGACAAGTCGACACTGTCTGGTACGGAAGGCGGTCCCATTGAGAACGCTTCATTCAGATCGGGCTTGGCATCCATTTTCCCCGCGCTGCGGGCAAGACTGACACCCCCGAACGGAATATATCCGCGATAGCCTGGCGGCTGACGTTCAATCTGCCGCTTCTGGCTTCGGGCAGATCGAAAAACGCGGTGGCCGTAGCACGCACTCGCTCGGACAGATCTGGATCGATACCGTGTCCGGTAACGCATAAAAACCCGATATCCTCGCAAGCTGAGTTGATCTTTTCAGCAACGACCTGCGTTCAGCGATGGCTCCGCCAAGGCCTGAGACGTCGATAATGGGGACAATAGTCACTACCGTCTCCTGGATTCTTGTTGCGACCATTAGTACAACCGACGGTATACCGTTCGCAAGCGCAGTATTCGGAGCTCAATCCAAATCGCACAGACGACGGCTCTCTTGCATAATCGTGTCGCTTGAGGAGCTACTCCCAACGCATGGATTGATAACGGGCATACGCGTGCAGCCTTGAGGGAAATTTCCTCGATGCTTACCGGTGCGCCGCGAATTACTCCGCACATAATTTGCGCATCGCCATTCGGGACAGATCGTGCCGAAGTGATCGTCATATCTGATCCCGAAGACTGGGACTTCGGGTGTAGAGAGCGACTATTGGCACAATCAACAGACCGAACACAGCCTGTTGCATCGCGTAGCTGAGGCCCAGCCCTACAAGCAACGACGTCAGGATGGTGAGCACCAGTGTGCCCACAATGGTCGAACCGTAGCCACCCCACCCGCCAAGCAACGACGTTCCGCCGATGACTACGGCCGCGACGGTGGTGAAAAGATAGGGCTCGCCCACCCCGACGAACCCACCTCCCGAGAAGCCGAGCAACGCCATACCGGTTATCGCCGACATGGCGCCGCTGATCGCGTAAGCGATCACCCAAATGCGAAACTCCGAAATAAGACGCGCGAGGCCGCCTGGCGATTGCCGCCGACGGCATAAAAGCTTCGCCGAATGGCGTTTTCGACATGACGGTGACGACGACAATCGCTAGCGCAATCCAGACTCTGACGATCGGCGGAATGGGCAGACCGAATGTAGTGCCGGCAACGGACGACATGCCGCGAAGCAGCTTGGACCGCTCCAAGAACCGTGCCCGCATAGACCGAGCCAATACTGGTCACGATCTGAGAACCTCCCACTATGGCCAGGCCCACTCCGAATGTGACGATCAGCGCCTGGCCTTGAAGGCGGAAACTCAGCAGGCCGTTGAGAATGCCCACGACCACCCCACCGGCAAGCACGATCAAGCAGGCTGGAAACGATGGAACACCCCAATTGAGCAAGCTGGCCAGCAAGATATTGCTCGAACCAATGACATAAGGAATCGACATATCGATGCCGCCAAGCAAGGCGCACAGCGTTTGCCCGAGCGACGCGATACCTAAAAATGCGGCCAGCAGCAGCATCGAGCGAATATTGGTGTAGGAGACAAAAACCCGGCACGAGAAAACTCGCTGCCGCCGACAGCGCCAGAAGCAGCGCGATTCCGAAAAGAACGTTCTGGCTGAGCAGAGTCCACCCCAGACGTTGCCTTTGGAGTCGTCCGGTTTGCTCATAAACTCCTCATTGGCGGCGGTTCATCAGGCTGTTCACGAGTAACGACAACACAAGGATCGCTCCTGTGGATAATTGCGTAACAAACCCGGAGACCGTGCCAAAGTTGTAAGTCGATAGCACATAGGTGATCAGATATATGTTGATCGCCCCGAGGATCGAGCCGAGACCACCGCCGGTGCCGCCCGCAAGGCTTGTTCCCCCGAGCACCAAGGCCCGTAATGGCGGAAAGTGTATAGGTATTGCCTTGGGTCGGATCTCCCGAACCGATCAAGGCGTGTAAGCCAGCGCGGCGGCCGCCGTAAAAATGCCGGCAACGATATGTGCTCCAAATCGAGCCCCCGCGATATTCACGCCATTGGCGAAGGCCATACGCTCATTCGCGCCGGTAAGAACAATTTGCTGATAGAAAACGGTCCGCGAGAAGAAAATCCAGAAGCCCATCATGATGATCAGGCCGTAGAACACCGCGACAATATCGAGATTCCGCTGCCCCAATCCAGCATCCAGTCCGGCGCAACTCCGGACGGCCGGTCGAGAACCACCAGATTGATGCCGCTCAAAAAGAGATAACCGCCCAGGGTGACGATGATCGGGGCCACTCGGACATAGATGATGATGGCAGCAATCACAACCTGGTAGAACACACCCGCGGCACGACATAGGCGATCACGATGACGGGCGAAGCGTAGTCGTTTTCAACGAGCCATTTCACCAAAGTGACGTTGATGAAACCGAGCAACGGCCCGACCGATAGATCAACTCCTCCGCGACCGGCCAGGACGATAGGCGTCACCGCCAGCGCAGCCAGGATGAGAGGTGCAGCCACGATAACGGCTCCCCCCATTCCATTTGCCGTAAAAAGTTGAGGGCCCCGCAATGCAGCTACAAGCAGAGAAATCCCAGGAGCGAGATCGGCGTGACCAAATACTGATTGCGCTCGAACCAGGGACGGAAAATATTTCTCACGCTCGCACGAAACCTTCTCGCATGGGATGAAAGGCTGTTTCATCTGGCTCTCCAAACATTGCCGCCAGCAGCGTGTGTTCGGAAAACAGCTCAAAAGGAACGGTCCTGAACAGAGATTTATTTCGGAACACCAGGACGCGATCAGCGAAGTCGAAAAATTCCTCGATTTCGCTCGAAAGATAGAGAACAGCTCCACCCTGATCGAAAATTTCCGAAGTTGGGCATAAAGCTCCTGCTTCGTGGCAATATCAACGCCGCGCGCCGATCGTCGAGGAACGACGATTTTCGGCTCCATCGCGAGCGCGCGGCCGATCAGGACTTTCTGCTGATTGCCGCCACTGAGCGACGTAATCAAGTTCGACTCATGTCCCATTTTAATAGACAACCGCCGCACCTCACCGTCGAATGCCTGCTTCAACGGGCGCCTTTTGATCCAGCCATATCCCCCAAATCGAAATTGGTAGAGCGGCAACGAGAAGTTTTCGAAGATTGACAGGTTGGGAAATATGCCCTCACGCGCACGGTCACCGGAAACATAGGCGACACTTTTGCCGAGGCCCCGGACGCTACCTGAAATGCGTCCCTGGCGTCGCGACCCAGCACGGATACCGTTCCGCCTAGCGGCGCGCGCAGCCCTGCCGCGATCCGAAGGAAATCGCCGTGCCCCTGCCCGTCCAGTCCGGTAACGCCCACGATTTCACCGGCGCACAGATTGAAATCGAATTGCGGCGCGCCGCGTTCGATTTCAAGTCCAGTTGCCGACAGCACTACGTCGCGGACAACTCGGTTAGCAGGGGAAGCCGGACAACTCGGTTAGCAGGGGAAGCGGCAGCCGCTTTGGCTTCCAGGATAATGCGCTTTGCCGACATCGCGCTCAGGAGCCTGGACTCGTTGATGTCTGCTCCGACGAATTCGTCAACCACCTCACCGTCACGCAGCACCGTCGTACGGTCGGCGATTCGGACCAATTCGGCGATCCGGTGTGTAACGATAATGATGCAGCAGCCATTTTCGCGAAGTCTTTTGATTTCGGTATGAAGCCGAGCGGATGCGTCCAGGTCCAGGGCCGCCGAAGACTCGTCGAGAATCAGAACCCGGGGATTGGCCAGCAAAGCGCGCGCGATGACGATCCATTGCTGGACGTTGAGCGGAAGATTTCGAACGATCGTGTCCGGGTCAATTTCTGTCTCGGTAAACCGCTTGAGCAGGTCGCGGCACTGACGCCTGGCGACGGCGCGCGTACGCGAACGTTTCCATAAACTATCGGTCCCTGCGAAGATGTTGTCCGCGACGCTCAGGGTCTCGGCAACGAGCACTTCCTGAAAGATCATCGCGACACCGAGCGCACGAGCCTCCATCGGGTCGCGTGGGCTCCGACCGAAAATCGATACGCGACCCGAGTCGGGCAGCACCACACCGGAAATCATTTTGGCGAGCGTCGATTTTCCGCTGCCATTCTCCCCGACGATTGCATGAACCTCGCCTGGGCTGATCGTCAGGCTGCAGCCATTAAGCGCGGTAGTTTCGCCGAAACGCTTGGAGACGTTTTGAACCAGAACCTTGCCCGTGAGGTCATCCATTACGGGTCCATCGCTCTTTTCCTGCTGGCACAATAACGTCCCGCTGCCCGAGCGCATCTGTACTCGGACCGCCCGCACGGATATGCGAACGGTCCGAGCAAAACGTGCCGACTACTTCTCCGGCTTCCATTTCATTGGATCGCTCGGCCGAAGGAAAACCTGATCAGCCAGAGATGAAGGAAACCAGTCCTCGGCCTTCGGCTCAAGCCAGTTCGGATCGTCGGTCTTACAATTCTCCGAGACCTGAGCCTTGTTGTCTTCGTAAGAGTATTTCATAACTTTCCGAACAATTGACTGAATTTTTGGGCCCTGTCCTTGCAATATCCGCAGGGTCACGTTCCAGCCAAAATAGATCTCTCCGCCCGGCGGCCAGATGTAGAATGCAGTGTCAGCCCATTCAGGGTGCTAACGCCAATAGCACGCGGCCCCCGCCTCGCCCTGAAGGCTCATGGGTACAACCGGCCGCCCCGATTGCAACATCGCCTGCAGAACTCCATTTTCGGAAGGCGACTGCAACACGATTCCATCGATCGGCTCAGGATGCGTCGTCAGGAACTTCTGAACCTCGACCTGCGCAATCTGGTCGGTCCATTTACCCTGCACCGTTCCGGCCAGCTTGACGTTCGGATATTCCGAGATCGCCTTGAGTGCTCCCTTGTCAAAGCTATCGGACGTATTCACGCCAGCGATACCGCTCACCATCAAGATGTTGCCCTTGCCGCCAATCTTTTCGATCACAGCTTTCGCAAGTTCGTAACCGCCGTCGACGTAGTTCGCCATGGCGCTCATAGCCTCCGGCGCACTGACAAATCCGTCATAGGAGACAACCGGAACACCCTTGTCATAGGCGTATTTAATCGTCTGATTTAGTGCCGTGGGATTGGAGCAACAGAGGAAAATGATGTCCACGCCTTGATCGACGAGCTGCCGCATCTGCTGAATCTGCACCGCGTCCTTGAGGTCGGACTGGGTAATCACGACGTCCTTGACCAGGCCGGCCTTCTTGGCCTCCGGCACCAAAACATTCATCAAATGGTTCATCGCCACAGCGCGCCAGGTATTCCCTGCATAGGAACTTGCGAAGCCTATCGTCCACGGTGGACCATGCTTCGGCTTGAAGTCCCGCAGCATGCTGGCGCCCACAGGCACCTTGGAATCCAAGCCTTCATAGGCCTTTTGAAGATCAGGAGGCAAATCCTGCAGCCCGTCGGCAAGCACCCCGCGCGGTCCAGAAAAACACCGCTACGAGTGCCGCAAAGATCACAAATAACCTGTTTTTCACTGGTCCCGTCCCTTTAGTTGGCGCCACGGATTTAAGCAGTTGCAATATCTCACTCATCAAGTGCTGGATTATCGATCGGGAGTCCGAGCAGCACACGACCATAGGCTGCAGCATTTACGTCCCAGTTTTGAGTGGTGTGCCGATTACCGATCGTGAAATCGGAAAAATAAAGCGAGAGCGGGTTGCGTTCGTAAGCAACCGCTCCCCCGCTGGCTTCGAGCACAATATTTACAGCCGATGCGTTGAGCCGCCCTGCATAAGTGGCGAGCGCGCGATATCGCGCCCGGTCTTCCGTCGTCGTCATCCTGCCGCTATCAGCCGTAGCTTGCGCATCTTCGAGGACAGCGTATATCAACGTGCGTGCGGTGGTGACCGCCGCTTGCGCTTCGGCGACCTTCACCTGCTGCGTGGTATAGTTGGCGAGTTTTGCGCCGGACATGGTTCCCGCGCGGTTGCGGGCACCAGCAACGTAGTGCTCGACGGCAGCTTCGGCGATTCCCAGTGCCGCGCTGCCGATATAGCAGCCGAAAAGCGCGTAGGCCGGCAGATGGTAGAGGGGCGCCTTGTTGACCGCGGATCCCGGACCTCGGCCGTGTCCTTTCAACTGTGCCATCTGGACCGACATGTGGCTTGGCACAAACACTTCGTTGAGTGCTACGTCGTTGCTCGCCGATCCCCGGAGCCCGATCGTATGCCATGTATCGATGATTTCGGCCTTTTCCCGCGGGATCAGAAAGTGACGATCATCGATCCGGCCGTCGGATTCCTCACAGTCTCCCGTGAAGATCAGCCAGTCCGCGATATTGGCGCCGCTTACGAAAGGCCACCGTCCAGAGACGATGTAGCCGCCGTTGGTCTTACGCACTTTTCCTAGACCCGGGATGAGGATGCCACTGACAAGAGCGTCGGGCATGTTGCCCCAAATCTCTTCCTGACCAGCCTCAGGCCACTGGGAGATCATGAAGTTGTGCAAAACATTCTGCGCGGATATCCACGCGGTGGACCCGCACCCGCTCCCGACCGCGCGTAACACATCGACGCCATCCTTGAGTCGCGCCTCCGCCCCGCCATATCTTTTCGGTTGAAAGATTTGCGCCACGCCAGCGCGCTTCAAGTCTTGCTTCGTCGCTTCGGGTGGGCAGCGATTTTCGTTGGTGATTGCCGACCTGCTTCGCAGCGTCGGAATAAGAGCCCGGGCACGTTCAACGATCTCGGCACCCGAATGACACACCTTGGAAGACGAGAAGGATGTTCCTGCAATCTTGGATTTTTCAATCATTATAATGGCTTAACTCATTTTAAGTTTATGTAATGGATATTCTAGAATGTATAATCTATAAACGCAAGCCCGCGCGAATCCTGCGATTTTCGTGTAATGTTCGTGTCATTCGAAGCCATCAAGGATTGAGGACCTTTTTTGCCTAAACTCGGAATGGAAACTATTCGCCGGCGTCAGATCATCGACGCGGTCGTGGCGATCATTGAATCGCGCGGCTGGAACGATCTGACATTTCAGCAGGTCAGTCGCGTTTCCGGAATTTCGACCGGCGTCGTCGTTCATTATTTTGGCAACAAGCGAGAGGTGGTGCTGGACGCAGTGGCTGAAGCCGGCGACCGCCTCGATCGAGCACTCAAGGATGTTCGCAAAGCGAACGCCCGAGCTGAAATTCAATTGTCGCGGTTGAATGATCTTCTATCGACGCCCGCCCAGCATGACCTTCCAGGGCCCAGATTCTGGATCACGGTCTTGGCAAACAGCGCCTTCGACGATGCCGAACTGCGCACCGAGATGGCGCGCATGCTGGACCGCCTCGCAGAAACAGCGGCGGAAACGTTTCGCTTAGGGGTGTCTCAAGGCGTGTTTCGGTTGGCGCGACCGCCGGAACAGATTGCGGAAGATTATATAACCCTCGTGCTCGGGCTTTGGAGTGCGGAGGTCGCACGAGGAAAGTCCGCCGGACGTTCGTTAGCGTTGGCGCGCTTCGGAGCAACTGAACTTGGAACTCCGAACCTGCAGGAACTATCCGCTTAGTGGCACGAAAATTGCCTGAGTTTAGGCAATGACCAAAATTCACAAGCCAGATTTTCCCGCGGCAAACCCAAGCATCAAGAATTCGATGCGATCGAACGAGCCGAGCGGATGATTCCTGCGCTCAGGCAGAATGCGCAACTGGCGCGCGAGCTCCGCCGGGTACCTGACGAAACGCGAGAGATGCTCCGGGCATCGGGACTAGCCCGCATTCTCCAGCCTCGCCGGGTGGGTGGCAGCGAGATGCCTCTCGTTTCTCTTCTCGACGTCCTCTTGCCGATCGGCGCCGGATGCGGATCAACAGCGTGGGTTCTTGCCCAGTATCTGATCCACAATTACATGATCGCGCGCTGGCCAGAGGAAGCGCAGGAAAAAATCTGGTCGCGGCCGGATGCTCTGATCAGCGGCATCCTGGTGCCATTGCACGGGAAAGCACATCGAACCACGGATGGTTATCTCTTGTCCGGTCATTGGTCGCTTGTCAGCGGCGTCCACGAAACCGACTGGTGCATTCTTTCGGCGACAACGACCGGCGTGAAGGGACCCGGCGAAGACTGCAACTTTGTCGTGCCCACTTCCAGCATCGAAATTCTGAACACGTGGAATCCGATCGGCTTACATGGATCCGGAAGCGATGACGTTCAGGTCCGCGATTTGTTTGTGCCGGATCACATGGTGCTGCCGGTCAAAGCCGTCAACGGCCATGATGCACCGGGATGTGCAGTTAATCCGGGACCGATCTATCGTCTCCCCTGCTACATGATCTTTGGAACGCTACTCGCGAGCACGGTACTCGGCATGGCCGAGCAAATGTTCGAAGAGTTTCTTACCTACGCGTGCAGCCGCACGTCGGTGATGAACGCCGCGCCGGTCGGCTCATTCGCCACCAGCCATCTCGACGTCGGCGAAATATCCGCCATATTACAAGCCTCCGAAGCGCTCCTGCGAGCCGATCTGGTGGAGATGACCGAAATTGCCGAAGCAGGCCGGACGCTGAATGACAAGCAACGCTCCAACTATCGCTGCAATGCCGCTTTTGCCGCTCGCTGTGCATCCCGCACCGCGAGCTTGATCATCGATCTGGTCGGGGGACCCGCGGTCTCCGACGCGAACTTCATTTCGCGAACCTACCAGGACATCTTCGTCGCAACGCGACATTCGAATTTGAACTGGAATGCCAACGTCACGGATCACGGTCGGGCACGATTCCGCATGTCGCTCAGCAACACCGCGCTTTGATTCAGGGCTTCGGCCTGACACGCGTCCAGAATTCATCGAATTTTTGGGTATCGAAGAAAGCGATGACCTTGAAGACCGTGGCATCCTTCATCTGGAAGTACCAGGTGTAGTTGTTATGATAAGGAAGCCCGTCGTGTCCGATGGCATCGAGATCGAAAAGGACCAATGACCATGTCGCCGTCGGCGTAGATGCCGTGCACCGTTGGAACCAGCGGCTTAGCCATTCGTGCATTGAACGGAATGCGTACCTGATCGATGAATTCCTGTTTGCTGTGGTAGGTTTTTGACAGCGGCGACGAACCAACGATCACCCATTCGACATCGGGAATAAGCAAATCGAATGGGCTGCCTTCGCCACTTCCCCAACGGTCGAAACTTGCTTGAACGAGCTGCTTGTTGATCTCTTGCGTGGAATTTGTTGCCATATCACATCCGGGTTGGGCGCATCGGAATGGACCGGTGCCGTGTTAATGATGACGCCACCGCGCGATATCCCTAGTGAGAATTGAATATTTCCTGGTACGCGGCCACCGACTTCTCGGTCGCTGCGATCTCGGCGCCCGTCGCGTTCGCCGGATCGGAAGCCTTCGGCAGGCAGCCAAATTTCATTAAAGCAGCCATCAGCAAGAGACGGGCTTTGATCGAATTAAGATTCGATCCGGAAATAAAAATCGGGTCGAGATCCGAAAACCCTTCAGGATTGCCACGGCCCACGCGCACGACGGGAACGCCGCTGAAGATGGCTTGCGTAAGGATTGCCGTTCGCACATCCGACGTGAGCTTGCCGTATGGATTCATGCCTTCTGCAACCACGCCCACGAGGCGGCCGGTGCGAAGCTTGTGATCCAATAGAAACTGCAGATCTTGTTCAAGCGCATGATCGTCGCCAAAATCCTCTCCGCAGTAGGTGCCATCCTTCACAATGGCAACCGAAGGGATCGCATTTTCAAGCAACTGACCCGGCCTTGTCCTTGAGGACCAAATCAAAGGTTTCCAGGCCTTGCGCGGCCAGACGAACGGCCATGACGCTCTCGGGAAGGCGCGTCATATTTACCTCTGACAGGTAGGTGTGCTTGTAAGCGGGAAAATACTGCAGCGAAACGATGTTCGCATGGGTGAATTGTCCAAGAATGCCGCCGTGACCGCCGCTCGCAATATAACCTCCGGCGCGCGCATCCACCTTCGTCACTTCGCGTGCTGCAAAGATTTGCCGGTCTTGAATTGCGACAACGCCCACGCGATTCATTCCTCCCGCATCGGCCAAATACGGGAACGGATGTAGTTCAAGGAGTCCACAATATTGATCGGGCCGTCATTGCTGATCTGGCCCTGCGGTCGCTGGGCAGAGTTGCAGACAATTGGCCGTTGCGTATCGATGAGCAAATTCATCCAATAAGATGTTTCTTCCACTGCCGAGCTGTTCTGTGTCCAGATTGCGCCATCGTATGACTCGCCGGCCATGATCGCCTGGACGTCGTTTGTAATCTTGGCGAGCACGGGCCGTGGAGGGGAAGCCCACAGATGAAAAGGCCGATAGGGAAAAAAGTTTCGTCCCTTTTCCTCCGGCAAAATGTCTCCGGCTCCAACGTCGGTTCGTTCACTTGCCGGGACACCTTTGGTGTAACCGCCTGGAGGTGAAACGCGATAGTAATCCATCTCGGCAATCGAACTGACCAAACTGGCATGACCATCAATGCCGATACTGAGCCTGTCGATTTCCTCGAAGCTGCGCGACCCATCCGGATAGAAAGGTTGCCGGGCAACTTTTGAAAGCGGCGAGACAGTGTCGTCTTCCCAGGCGGAGCCGTCTTTCTGACGAGCCATATAAGGGAGCGGATACAATCCGTCCTCCGGCTGCAGCTCTATTTCGTAGACCGCCTTATCCGTACTGAGTCAGAAGGTCGCAGGCTTCGACTTTGAGAATCAACTATTTGAGAAGATTCAGGATTGGCGCGCGAGGTGCTGACATGAATCGGAAGAGCGAAGATCAGGCGGAAATACGATTTGCAGCGTATGTTGAGGGTCTTGCGGGGCGTGCTCGGGCACGCCGACCGGATTGGCCCACTGCGCGACTATTGCACTGGGCTGATGCTGCCGGGCGAACGCAAGAGCGTGGAGCCGATGGCGGCGAAGACGGCTCCGGCGCGGACAGCGGCACAGCATCAGTCGTTTGCTGCATTTTGTCGGGTGTCGCATCTTGGTCGGACGAGAAGGTGTTGGCCAAGGTACGCGAGATGGTGCTGCCTGCCATGGAGCGGCAGGGGCCGATCGAGGCGTGGATCATCGATGACACGGGTTTCCCCAAACAAGGTAAGCATTCGGTAGGCGTGCAGCATCAATATTGCGGGCAGCTCGGCAAGGAGGCCAATTGTCAGGTGGCCGTGTCGCTGTCGGTCGCAAACCACGCCGCCAGCCTGCCGGTGGCCTATCGGCTGTACCTGCCGAAGGAATGGATCAAGGACAGGCCGCGCCGGAACAAAGCAGGGGTGCCGCGGGACGTCGGCTTCAAGACCAAACCGGAGATCGCACTCGATCAAATACGGTGGGCGTGCGAGGCTGGCCTGCCACGCGGTTTCGCCTTGATGGACGGTGCTTATGGTACTGACTCACGGCTACGCACCGGCATGACGGCGTTGGGCGTGAGCTACGTCGTCGGCATTCAGCCGAAGATCCTGGTATGGCCACCCGGCACCGGACCGAGGCGGAAAGGCAAGCCGCTGAACAATACGGGGCGCCGCGACGAACCCAATCTGATCTCGGCCAAACGCCTGGCACGTGATCTGCCCAAAGATGCCTGGCACACGATCCGGTGGCGGGAAGGTTCGGCCGATTGGCTGTCGTCACGCTTTGCCCGCGTGCGCGTTCGGGTCGGGCATAGTCAACTCGCGCCGGAGTTGATATCGCAGGAATGGCTGCTGATCGAATGGCCCGAGGACGAAGCCGAGCCGACCAAGTATTGGTTGTCGACGCTGCCAGCCGATATCGACTTCCGCGAACTCGTCGATTTCGCCAAGCTGCGCTGGCGTATCGAGCGCGATTATCTGGAGCTCAAGCAGGAGGTCGGACTTGGGCACTTCGAAGGGCGCGGGTGGCGTGGCTTCCATCATCACGCCACCATGTGCATCGCAGCTTATGGATTCTTGATCTCCGAGAGGGAGACGATTCCCCCCTCAGCACCTCGTCGCGCCGCGCCATTCCAGACGCCTGCTCTACCCGAAGGTTATCGACCCAGAGGATCCCCCCTTGCGGCCTGAACGCCACATTCCAAATTCGATCGCTTCCATGCGCGTACGGTTGATCAACGCGCTCATCAGAACCCTGCCGCGATGTCCCTGTTGCGGCAGCAACGCCGCAACATACAGGCTACAAAAATTATGACGCAGTACGATTATCGGACGCATCCTTGCGCTCGCGATTGAAGATGCCGCTGGTTGAAAGATATCCGTCCGGCGGACCATACAGTTCTGCCGAATCCGCTTCCAAGGGATGGGCTGAAAACTGCTGGACATAAACCTTGGCGGGCGCGGCCAATCGCTGGGGTCGCAGCGCATCGAAGCGCTCTTTAGGCAAGGGCGGTAATTTGTGGCGCGTTCGCGCTTTCGCTGATGTCACGAGTGGCGGCGTGTTTTGAATTGTCGCCTGATCGCCGGATAGATGTGCAACGCGGATTTTGGACATACAAACGTTTCCCTTCAAGGCTGGAGAGCAACGGCAGATCCCGTCATCACCTCCGAAGCAAGCGAGGAGAACGATCGCTCCGGATCACCCGCGGACGGATCCCCCCGGATTCCGGATCCAGGATTTCATCCGCGGGCCGAGCTTCGTGGGTGTTCTGCTAGGTCGGCATAACTGGAAGACTGACACTCGAGGGGTGGTTTGCGTCATGAAACACCGTCTGGCTTGCTGGTATCCATTCAAAGGGTGCTTCCATGCCGATCGGGCCACCCGTATTTGGGTTGCGGTCGATTCCGGGAAAGTTGCTGCTTGTTACCTGGAGGCGGATGCGATGGCCGGCCTCGAAACGATGACAGCACGCTCCGACTTCGATCGCATATTCGTAGATGCTGTCGGTTCGATCAGGCTCGGTTGATCGAACCCGTTTCTGAAGCGCGCGCGGATTACGCCCTCTTGAATGTTCAATGATCGGCCATCAGGAGACACGTCGCACAGCTTGACGACCCAATCAGTGTCGCGCGCAGAGCTTGCAGCGAAAAGATGCGCTTTCACGATGCCGGCCACCCAGACCGATTGCTCCAGAGGCGGCGAACTGTAAATCAACACATCGTTTCGCACTTCGACATTCCGCTGGTCCATCGGCCCCATCGGCGCGGCTTCCGGGTAACAACAGGAATGCCCGCCAATACTTTGTACCGGTGCAGTCGGGTTGTAGAAAAAATAATCCGCGGGTTCGATCGCACCGGGTTCATCGAGGTTCAGAACGCCGTTGCCACTGAGCGAGTTGGCGCGCCCGGCGCTGTGCAAATACCAGGTTTGCGTGGTCACTCCGGGTAACGGCCAGTGGTCGGCGTCGTGCAGGTGTTGCTTCCGGTCACGAAAACTTTGACGCGCGGCAACGCGTCAAGGGCCTCACGTCGTCCTTTGGTCCAGGCATCGAGCCACGCGAGCTGATATTCGTCCGCCATATTGCGCGCCGCATCGCCGAAATCCACCGCACCGACCTGCTGGGTCCAGGGTATGTGATACCAAGGCCCGACCAGAAGCCGATGCTCGGATTGCGTTTCCGATGTGAACCGCTCGTAGGCATGCATGGTCTGAGTGACGAAGCTGTCGTACCATCCGGACAGATGCAGGCAGGGCACATTAATCTGGTTGAACCGCTCGCCAATCTCGAATTCCTGCCAATAGGCGTCGAAGGAAGGATGTTCGAGATAGTCTTTCAGGAACGGCATCAGATCCGGTTCAACGAGAAACGGAATGTCTTTCAACGCAAGCGTTGGCGCCGCGCCGCCGCAACCTGCGGCATGGCGGATATCTTCGAGCAGCTCGGGACGGTTGGCGCGGCGAGCTGCGTCCGAGGCCAGCAGCAGCGCCCAATCGAGAACGGCCGCAAGACCGAAAGCACCGCCAACGTGAGTCAGGCCGTCATACATACCCTGCGGATAGAAGCCGGGAATCGCTGTGACAAGCGCAGGCGGTTTCTCGGCCGCGGCGAGCAACTGATTGAGGCCGGGCAATGAGAACCCAAAACTAGCCACTTTCCCAGAGCACCAGGGTTGCTCCGCGCACCAGGCGATCGCGTCGAAGCCATCCTTCCCGTCGCCGCGCAGTGGATAGAAATCACCTTCGGAGCTGCCGCGGCCTCGCGAATCCTGCACAACCACGCCATAGCCTTGGGCGGGCGTACCAGGCAGGGTGAGCGTAAACATAGGCCTGCGCCAGGCGCTTGTCATAAGGCTGGCGCTGCAGGAGCGCCGGAACCTTTTCGTCAGATTTCGGACGCCAGACATCGCAACTCAACACCGTCCCGTCGCGCATCTTGACCGGAACGTCCCTCTCGCACAGTACATCAGCCATAGCGCTCTCGTTCGCTTTCACCATTTCAACGATCCTGATCCTGAGTGAGTCTTCGGCGACGAACATCGGTTTCGGCGACGCATGTCCCGTGCGAATGAACTAAGTGTCGTTGAAGCTGCCATGGATAAGTATCATGCACGGTGAGCGTCCCGCCCACGGCGTCACAAGTCGTTCAAGCAGTGACGCGGCCAGAAAAAGCAAAATCCCCATGAAAGCGAGAACGGTGATCGCGCCAAACAACCGCGCCGTCTGAAATCTGAGCGCCCGCCTGGATGATCAAATAACCGAGCCCCATTTCCGAGCCGATCCACTCGCCAATAACTCCGCCAATCACCGATAGGGTTGCAGATATTTTCAGGCCCGACATGATGAATGGAAGGGCGCTGGGAAGCGTGAGCTTCGCGAATGTCTGAAACCAACCGCCATTGTACGCGCGAAAAAGAGTCTTTATTTCCGGGTCGACCGACGTAAAGCCAGTGATGGTGTTAATTGTCAGCGGAAAAAAGCAGATAAGCGCTGTGGTGATCACCTTTGGCAAAATGCCGTAACCGAACCAGATGATAAATACAGGAGCGATTGCGATTACGGGGATGGTTTGCGACGCCACCAGCAGTGGATAAATTGCGCGATTGATGAGGCGAACATGGGAGACCAGGAATCCCAGGATCATCGCCACGATGAAGGCGAGGAAGAATCCGAAAATCACATTTTTCAGTGTGAATTGAAAATGTTGCCAGAGCAGCAGGCGATCTTTGAGTATTTGCGCCGCGATGTCGGAAGGCTTCGGCAAGACGAAGACCGGCACTTTAAAGAGAACGCAAAGCCATTCCCAAAGCATAAAAAACGCCCCGAGAACGATCATCGGCGCGACGAAATCGCCGAGAATTCGGGCAAGCCTGTTATCAGAAAGCTCCATTAACTACCCTTAGGACGGCATCGAGTTAGCTGAGCGGAACAAGTCAGCCTTGCAGCTTGGGAGAACCATACGCTTTCATGATTTCATCACGCAACGCGTTGAGCAACTGGTGCTTGATTGCGCCAAACTCCGGAGTCGTGGTGATTTCATGAGATGATCGGGGACGTGGCAGATTTACGTCGATGCTGGCCTTCAGCCGCCCGGGGACGCGTGGTCATGACATAGACACGGTCAGAAAGGAAAATTGCCTCGTCGATATCATGGGTGATGAAGACAATGGTGCGGTTAAAGCGCGTCCAGATTTCCAACAACCACTCCTGCATCAGACTTTTGGTCATCGCATCGAGCGCCCCAAAAGGTTCATCAAGCAGCATCACGTCTTGATGCGACAACACGGTGCGCATGAGTGCTGCGCGTTGCCGCATACCGCCTGACAG
Organism: Bradyrhizobium sp.; assembly: GCA_037201505.1. GTDB lineage: Bacteria > Pseudomonadota > Alphaproteobacteria > Rhizobiales > Xanthobacteraceae > Bradyrhizobium. The sequence continues at coordinate 132,111 of JBBCHO010000002.1, read as the reverse complement.
ACGCGACGGCCATGCGTTTTCGAAGCCCTGGAGGCCGAAAGTCGTCATCAGATCGCGTGCTTCGCGCTGAGTGGCCGCGCGGCTGCGATTTAACAGCTCGGCACCGAGCGTCACGTTCTGCAGAACCGTACGCCAGGGAAGCAGCAGGTCTTTTTGCAGCATGTAGCCGACTTGTCCTTGTCGGCCTGCAACCGAACGGCCGTCAATGAGCACGTCGCCCATGTCAGGTCTGATCAGGCCCGCGATAATGTTAAACGCTGTACTTTTCCCGCAGCCGCTGGGGCCTACGATGGAGATGAACTCACCAGGTCGTACTTCGAGGCTGACGTCCTCGACCGCTGCAGTAATGCTGCCTTTATTGGCGAACGCCTTGCTTACATTTCGAAGCTGGATTTTCAGATTATCGGTGGCCATTCCAGTTCTTTCTGCGGCTAGCCGGCATAACCGCGAAAAGCAAAGTGCGCTGAGCGAGGACCGTCATTGCGGGGGGTTGCGCTGCAGCGCCGCTTCAAGTCCCCCAGTGGCCTGGAGGACTTCCCTTCATGAAGTACCTGTCTTTGTACCGGCCGGGAGGGCCTCACGGCCCCATCAAAACGGGTGTCTGCGGCAATACTGCATTGGAGAATGCTCCTGCAGCATCGATTTTCTTTTCGACGACCTTTTGCTCATAATACCAATCGGCCATCTTGGTCCACAGCTGCGCGTCCTGCCATCCCAGCCCGTTCTTGGCGGTACCTTCGTCCCGCACGATCTTGTCGATGATTGAACGTGATTGCTTGGCGAATTCTTCCGAAACCTCCGGAACATGCGCTAGCAGAATTTTGCGCGCCTCATCGGGGTGCTCCACAGTCCACTGCTCTGCCTTGAGCACGGCCGTGTTGAAGCGGCGCAGAAGATCAGGTTTGGTTTTCAGCATCTCTTCCGACGCTATAATGCAGAAATAATAACCGTCCTGCACGCCATAATCCGTAAATTGCATGTAGTTTGGGTAGACGCCGGTGATCTGCTTGAAAGTACCCAGCTCGTACCAGGAAACGGTGTCAGTGAGGTCGGCTTTTTTGGCTGCAACAATGGTTGGACCATTAAACTGCACCGTTACGACCTGAATCTTTGACTTATCGATTCCGTTTTTAGCTACGAAATCCCAGAACATGGCGCGATTGTTCGGCATGGGGGTTAGCCCAATGATCTTGCCCTCGATGTCCTTTGGCTTCGTCAAGTGGTCCTCCGGTCGAGACGAAAGACCCAGCGTGGTTTTGCGGTGGATCGCCGAAATTGAAACGATCGGCACTCCCTGCGCGCGCGCTCCGATGATGTCGCCCGCATAACTGATCCCAACCTGGTCCTGACCGCTCGCCACCAGCTTGATTGGATCTGTGGCGGCCGCTGGCGGATGCATTTCGACATCCAGGCCTTCGGCTTCAAAGAAGCCATTATATTTCGCGACAACAAACTCGGTGTGCTGTGGGCCCGGAACCCAATTTAGCGCGAAGCTCACCTTGTCCTTTTCCGCGGCCTGCGCGCTGCTCAACGCGGCCAACGCGGAAAAACCCGCCACGGCCAGTGCGCATGTCCAGCGATCCCAAACTGATTGCGTCATTCTATCCATGCCCCTTTTAAATCGTTCCCAGCGCTGCAGAATTGCGTTAGCTACCTGCATTTAGAATATACGTTCTAGAATAGATATTCCATCAAGGCAAGCCGATTTGTGCATCGCACTCCGGGACGAGCAGGATTTCTCGCATCGAGCGTTTCGGCCGCTGGTGTTATGAGGGGCTCTCAAAAATGTCGGTGGCAGCCATCACCAGGAAAACACGCGCCTCGTAGGATCGTAGCGAGCTGCTTCGAGCGCCCTCTGATCGAACATGTTTCCTTTGGAAAGCGACCGGTTCGCGGCATATTCGCCGGAAACGGCTTGGCAACGATCGGTAATCGGGCCGAATGCGCTTCTCCCAGGCCGGCAAAGCATCTTGCACGTTCGCGATTTCGTCGAGCTCCATCGCGAGGCTGTAGGAATTGACCATGGCGCAGCCCGCCCCTTGTGCGATCGCCGGGCACATCGCGTGGGCGGCGTCTCCAACCAAGGCAACCTTGCCTTTGGTCCAGACGTCCAGCTTCGTCGTCTCGTACCGGTCATAACGAGCTGCTTGAAGCTTGGCGGCCTCGATCAACACCGGTTCAAGAAACGGAAACATCTCGACCCAGCATTCAAGCTGGATCGGCACACGCGAGCCATTGGGATCGGTGGCAGGCGCCATTAAACCCAGATAGAGGTCGTTGTCGTTGCAAGGCGAATAAAGGATGCGCTGAACGCGTGGCCAGAAATTCCACATGTCAATCGTGTTGTCCCACTCGCCATGACCAAGTTCCTTTTTCTTGCGGGGGACGATGAGACGAATCAATCCGTCCGTCGATATCCATCGGTCCTGTTCGAAGCCGATGGAGTCTCGGACTTTCGATCCGACCCCGTCAGCTCCGACCACAAGATCAGCCTCTCGCACTTCGCCATTCGCCAGCGTGATTTGCCCTGAAGTTTTCGCTTGAATAACCTCGGAATTGACCAGAACCTCGACGCCCTCCGTCTTCGCTTTTCGCGCCAATGCATCGTGCAAGTGCTGACGCGTCATGATGCGCCAGGGAAGCCCGTTGAACGTTTCGCGTGACACGCTCTTGTTATGCATCCAGGTTTCGTACGTCGGCGGCGTGTGCGAGCCAGAAAGCACGTCTTCGAGGATCCCAAGTCCTTCGAGAACCCTTAAGCCGTTGTGCCAAAGATAGATGCCGGCGCCGAACGCGCGCAATTCCGGACCCTTCTCGTGCAAGCGCACGGTCCAGCCACGCTGCCTGAGCGCGATGGCCGCAGTGAGGCCAGCAAACCCCGCACCCGCGATCTCCGCATGCCGCGTCTTTCCGTTGTGCCGGTTGATATTGGTCATTTTGATCCGGGTTCCTTAATAGATAGGCCGCCGCTCCGCGATGGTACGATCGTCAGTGAAACTGCTCGGTTTAACATCCATTCGCCGACAGGACGATTGCAGCGACCACTTCGGGCGCCTCTTCCGGCACATAGTGATCGGTATCGTCGATCTGAATCGCCTGCATGTCAGGGCGCAATCGCTTCGTCGTCTCCCAAGCCTCTAGCGAGACAAGCTTGCTGTGCGCTCCGCGGACGAGCACAACGGGTACCGTAACCTCGGAGAACGCTACAACGAGATCCTCCCGCAAGCCCTTGGCGGTCCCGGCCATCGCGTCAGGATCGGCCAGCGGCCAATATTGGTCAGCGACCTTCCGGTAGCCATGCTTGGCTCGTCGGCGCACAGCGTCCGGCGGCAGGTTGACATAGCGATTCTGCAGATAAGTCTCGATGTCGCCGACAGAATCGAACGGGCGGTTCCCGCCATTCACGCGCGACTCCAGTGTATCGAAGACATCATCCTCAATGAATGGCGTGAAATCCACTGCAACGACCGAACTGACGAGGTCAGGGCGTCGCACAGCCGCCACAACGGCGTTGCGTGCTCCGAGAGAATGGCCGACCAAAACAGCAGGCCCACAGTCCAGCGTCTCGATGAGCGATAGCGCATCGTCGGCGAATGCAGCAGCAGAGTAGTCGCCTTCGGGCTTGCCGCTGCGTCCGTGACCGCGCTGGTCCACTGCAATCGATCGAAAGGAGCCCTTGGTAAGATCAAGTATCGGATCCCATACCGCGCCTACGGCGGTAATCCCATGCATGAAAATTGCGACCGGGCCGCTACCGGCCTCCCGTCCATTCAGGGCGATGCGCGGCGTCTCAATGAGATGCTCCCGAATAGCCTCTCTGTCTTCGTTCGTGGTCAATCGCATTAGCTGTTCCTCACCGTAACAAAGAATGCGAGCAAACGTCGTGCCACCGCTTGGCTGTTGATGCTTCCACCGCTAATGCTCCCCGCGCCGGAACGGCTGCATCAAGGCTTGCGGTACCCGCGCGCGCTGCGTTGACACCACAAGTGCCGCTATCGAGAGCACGTAGGGGATCATCAAAAATATCTGAGAGGGAATTGCCCCCGCAACCACCTGCTGGAGTCGAAGTTGATAAGCGTCGAATAAACCGAACAGAATGGCACCGACCAGAGCCTTCCACGGCTTCCATGACGCAAAAACCACGAGCGCGGTACATATCCAGCCGCGGCCCTGCACCATCGTTGGAAAGAAGCTGTTAAATACCGCGATGGTGAGAAATGCTCCCCCCATTCCCATGAGGGCGCTGCCAGCGACGACAGACCATATCCTGATGCGAATTGGGTTGAGCCCCTGCGCCTCGACAGCGTGCGGATTCTCGCCCGTCATCCGAATAGCCGTGCCCAGAGGCGTGTAGACCAGAACGTAGCCGACGATCACGGTCAGAATGACGGCGATGTAGGTCGGCGCGGCCTGCACGAAGATGGCCTCTCCGAGAAACGGAATATCTGACAATAACGGGACGCGCCACGGCTGAAAGGGTACTATGGTTGGCGGCGATGCAGCCATCGGAACGGCGAGGCGGAACGTATAGTAGGCCAGGCTCGAGGCGAACAGGGTTATACCGAGGCCCGTAACATGTTGCGACAGGCCGAGCGACACGGTGAAAACAGCATGGATCAATCCGAACAGCGCACCGATGAGTGCGGCCGCGAACAGTCCGAGCCAAAGATCGCCGCTACGGTAGACGGTCAGCCAGCCAACCATTGCGCCAATTGTCATGATGCCTTCGATGCCGAGATTGAGCACCCCCGAACGCTCGCACAGCAACGTGCCGAGCGTGCCGAAGATCAGGGGCGTCGCAATGCGCAGCGTCGCCGCCCAAACGCTGGCCGTCGCCAAGATGCCGAGCGCATCCATCATTTTCGAATCCGGTAATTGGTGAACAACAGAGAGAGCAACATCGTCAGAAGAGACACCGATACGATGACATCGGCGATGTAACTCGGAATATTGAGGGCGCGGCTCATTCCGTTGGAGCCAACAAAAACCAGCGCCACAAAAATCGCACTGGCGATGACGCCCAGAGGGTGAAGCCCTCCCAGCATGGCAACGATGATTCCGGAATAGCCCCAGCCGGGCGACATGTCCGTCGTGACATATCCTCTCACGCCAAGAACCTCGATCGTGCCGGCAAGACCTGCCAATCCGCCTGAGAGCCCGGCCACAACCAATAGCGACCGCGGCAGCGATATGCCCGCGAAGCGCGCGGCCTCGGGGTTAAGTCCGGATGCCCGAACCTGCAGGCCGAAGACCGTCCGAGCCTGTACAAACCAGACGGCCAGCGCCACGACGAATGCCAGCAGCAAACCGACATGCAGACGGCTGCGCGAGACCAAAAGCGGAAGCGTGATGCTCGAATCCACTGCAAAGGACTGTGGCCAGCCCAACGCGTCCGGATCCCGCAACGGTCCTTCGATCATCATGGACACGAACAAGAATGTAATGAAATTCAGAAGAAGCGTGGTGACGACCTCGTCGGCGCCGGTGCGGATTCGGAGAAAAACCGGCCCGATCAGCAGGATTGCTCCCGCCGCGGCGCCGATCAGGATGACCAGGGTAATGGCAAGGGGCGCCGGGAACATGGCGACCGCTGAGTGGCCGACTGCCGCGCTCGCGAGTGCGCCGGCATAGAGTTGGCCTTCAGCGCCGATATTCCAAATCCGGGCTCGAAACGCGACCGCAGCGGCGAGGCCCGTGAAAATCAAGGGAGTGGCCCGGACCAATGTCTCCGTGATCGAGAGCCGGGAGCCGAAAGCTGAAACAACAAGCATCCTATAGGCCTTGAACGGATCTGCTCCAGCCAAGGCAATCAAGAAGCCTGCGATGATCAGCGCGCTCGCAATCGCGGCCAGGGGCGCCGCCACGACAAGGGCCATCGAAATGTCGACGCGCCGTTCGAGTCTCACTGGGCAGTCTCCCAGACACCTGCCATCATGAGGCCTAACGTCCGCGCATCGGCAGCCTCTGCGGCCAGCGGCGCTGAAAGCGACCCCTTGAAGATCACTTGAATGCGATCGGCAAGCGCGCAAACTTCATTGAGATCTTCGGAAATCAGCAGCACGGCGGTCCCGGACGCCCGCGCGGCCAGGAGTTCCGTATGAACCGACGCGATTGCGCCCTCGTCCAGGCCGCGGGTCGGCTGGTTAGCGACGAGCAATCGCAATTGGCCGGCCAGATTGCGGCCGAGGATGAGTTTTTGCATATTGCCCCCCGACAAACGGCGGACCTGCTGATCGACGTCGCCGCCGCGAATATCGAACCGCCGGATTAATTCTGCCGCAAAAGCCCGAGCACCTTTCCGGTTAACGAGGCCAAATCGGGGAAAATCTGTTCTCACCAATACGTTCGAGGACGGCATTTTCCCAGATGGCCATTTCGCCGACGACCCGCCTTCGGCGTGACGATCTTCGGGGATGCGGCCGACGCCGGCGCTGGCCGTCGTCCGAGACGATTCCATCGTTGCACCGTCGAGCGTCAGGCGCCCCTGGGTTGGCGGATCAATCCCGCAAACAACATGACCGAGCGCAGCCTGACCATTGCCGGAGACTCCAACAATACCGAGCACCTCGGCAGCGCGGACCGTGAAATTGACATCGCGAAGCTTGACCTCGCCACGCTCGATAAATCCAAGTTGCTCAGCGGCGAGCACTACACGGCCGGGCTCGCTGCGTTGTCGGACCGGACGGTTGACGCGGCGCCCGACCATGAGTTCGGCCAACGTCGCCTGGTCCGTATCACGCGTTCGCCTCTCGGCGACGATCCGGCCGGCACGCAGAACGATGACTCGGTCCGATGCCTCCATGACCTCACCGAGTTTGTGAGAGATAAAAATGATCGAAAGACCCTTCTGCGCCATCGTACGTAACGTGGAGAACAGACGTTCTGCTTCCGGCGCGGCCAGCACCGCCGTCGGTTCGTCCAGAATCAGAATACGCGCGTCGCGATAGAGCGCCTTGAGAATTTCAACGCGCTGCCGCTCACCCACCGAAAGGTCGCTGACATAAGCGTCGGGGTTGACCGCGAGCCCAAATTGTTCGGCCAGCGCGGTCAGCTTGCGCCGACCACCGGCTCGATCCGACGCCACGCGATTGAGCGCCTCGGTGCCCACCATGACATTTTCAAGAACGGTCAGGTTATTAGCCAGCGTGAAGTGCTGATGGACCATGCCGACGCCCGCAGCGATAGCGGCGCGCGGCAGGCCGAGCTCCATTTCCCGGCCAAAGACGGCAACTTGTCCCGCATCGGGTAAAAGGTGCCCGAACAAAATATTCATCAAAGTGGTCTTGCCGGCGCCATTCTCGCCAAGCAACGCCACCAACTCTCCTTCGTAGACCTTGAAGGAAATATCATCGTTCGCGACGAGCTTTCCAAACGTTTTGGTTATCTTGTAAAGCTCAAGTACTTCGCGCTGGCGTATGTCGATGTCCGTCACGGAGATCGCAGAACTCATTGCCTTGGGATCATGTACAACCATGGCAAGCCCCAAAAGTCCTGACGGGATTCCAGGACTTCACGGCTGCTACAGCCATTGCGACTTCAACCGCCTCACGCCGGGTTTGAGGCGTCGACAGGGATCTCCAATTTCCCCGACATGATCGCAGCCTTGCGTTCCTCCATCGCGGCGACGGCTTCGGGGGTGACGAGATCCTTGGCATAGACCAGTTCGTTTCCGCCATTCTTCATCAAGGAATACGACGAATAATCCTTGTTCATGGGATTTCCGGCGCGGTAATCGGCGATGAAACCGTCGATGATCGGCCTGAACATCCAAACGGCATTGGCAAACACGGTTTTCGGATAACGCGGCGTATAGTCCAGGTAGTTGCCGACGGACAGAACGTTGCGGGCCTGGGCGCCATCCGCGGTGCCAATTCGTTCGCCAAACAGGATGTCGGCTCCAGAATCAATCTGGGCGGTGGCGGCTTCTTTCGCTTTAGCTGGATCGAACCACGTCCTGATATAGGCGATAAGAAACTTGGCGTCGGGCCGGGTTTGTTTAACGCCAAGACGAAAAGCGTTGACGGGCACGTTGACCTCGGGAATGGGGAAGCCGCCGACGGTTCCGAACACGCCGGTTTTCGACATCTTGCCGGCCATCACGCCTGCCAGATAGGCCGCCTCATGATTGAAGGTCTGGAAGACACCGAAGTTGTTGGCCTGGGGCTTGCCGCCGGATCCCATCAAAAATCCAATCTTGGGATATTCGGTGGCGACCTTGCGGACGTCCGCCTCGACGGTAAAAGATTCGCCCCAAATGATCTGAGCACCCTGCTCTGCATATTCGCGCACAACGCGCGGATAATCTGCCGTGGCGACGCTCTCGGAGTAAACGTAGTCAATGACCCCATCTTTCGCCGCGGCGGTCAGGGCGGCATGGACACGCGAACTCCAGGCATTTTCAAGTGGAACAGCGTGTATGCCGGCCAGCTTGATCTTGTCGGCCGCGCGGGCTGGGCGCCCCAGTAACGGGACAGCACTTGCAGCGGCAGCCGTCGCGATCAATCTGCGCCGCGTCAGCATGGATGATTTTTCGATTGGAGATTTCATAACGCGCCCCATTTGTTTCGCGAGTCCCCATTCGGACCCCAGATCAGCAGGAACTTATGCGGCTGAGATTAGACCTACGACGCAGGCCAACAAGTTCAAACAACCGGCATGAAATGCACGCGGGATGAGCGAAGACCAGTCTTTTCGCCCACTTTTGCATACGTAAGCACATCTGGTGGGCAAGTGCGTGAGGAGCGGAGCATCGCGTCGAGAAAGCGTGCATGAGCGAGCCGCGTTAAAATCGTTCAGCTCCTGCGGCAATGATGTCGGTGGCGTTAATCCAATCATGGGCAGCAAACTCGCGGGTCGATGGCCCGCTTTTTGCTAGAAATCCAGCGTTATACGAACCCGGGAGATACGCCTTGAAGCGGAAGATGCATCTGGCTTTCGATTTTTCGTGGCATGAAGCCGACGCGCAATGGCGAAATCCCGAGTCCTGGGTCGGCGCGCATTTTCCAGCTCCGGGAGTTTTCGAGGACCTTGCCCGTCTGTCCGAAGCGGGCGGCATTGACATGATTTTCTTCGGCGATGGCACCGGCATTCCCAACAACTTCAAGGGCGGCATGGAGGAAGCCATTCGTTACGGCATCGGCTGGCCGCGGTTCGATATGAGCCCGTGGATTACTCTGATGTCGCGCGTCACAAGTCATATCGGGTTTGGGCTGACCTATGCGTCGACATTCATGCATCCCTTCTACACCGCGAGGCTTCTCAACTCGCTCGATCACGTTACCAACGGCAGAATGGCTTTCAATGTCATCACGTCGCTGCGGATGTCCGATTTTGCGAATTACGGTTTTGACGAGTTGCCGGATCACGGCGCCCGTTATGATCGGCTTGAGGAATTCATCGATGTCTGCAGGGCGCTGTGGACCAGTGTCTGTCGAGCCAGACGCGTTCGTCTGGAATCGAAAGACCGGAATCGTCGCCGATCCAGCGAAAGTGCGCGCGATCAATCATGTCGGAAAATATTTCAAGGTCAAAGGACCGCTGAGCGTAATTCCCTCGCCGCAGCGTCAGCCTGTCATCCTCCAGGCGGGCGGCTCGCCGCGCGGCACCCGCGCCGCGGCGCATGTCGCCGATCACGTCTTCGGTATGGCCAGGGCTATTCCGTCGATGGCAAAGCAACGTAACGACCTCGATTCTGCCCTTGTGGCTGAAGGCCGTGACCCGCAGAAGGTCGGGATTTTCTGGTCTACCAGCGTGATCGTGGCCGAAACCGAACAGGAAGCACTCGCGCTCAAGGAAAACATGCTTGCGGACTTGCCGGAAGATGCAGTTGGTGTCTGGCTGTCGCATAATACCGGCTTCGACATGGGGACTTTGCCGCCGCGCTTCACGCTGGCTGAAGTCCAGGAGCGCATCGTCGCGGCAAATGCTTCGCCTGTGGGTTACATCCATATTCTCGCGCAGGAGATCGGAGATCGTACTGAGATCACGCGTGAAGAATTTTTCCACCACGGCGTGCGAGCGGCGACCGGTTACAACACGACGGTTGCAAGCAGTGCCGCGAAAGTCGCCGATCAGTTGGAGGAAATGTTCGAGGCAACCGGTTCTCGAGGCGGCTTCATGATCCCGATCTCGCAGGCGGGGCACCGGACACCCGTCATCAATATCATCGACCATCTGGTCCCTGAACTGCAGCGGCGAGGTCGATTCCGGACGGTCTATGAAGGCCGCACCTTGCGCGAAAATTTAGCCGACGAGTGAGGTGTCTCACGCACGCCTCGGTAGGGGACGTTGGAGAACACACGTCAAATTACCGGGCGGATATCGCCATCCTGTCGTTCATTGCATCCCGCTGGACGAGCCGCATTCTTCGTGAACGCCACGCACGGTCCAGCAAAAAATCCGGATTTTTTCTCCGATTCGATATGACGTGCTGCTTAAAAAAACTGCAAGATGGGCGTCAGGCGACCTTGATAAGTAGGAAACTTCAAGCCTAAAACTATTTATGCCTAAAAGACTTATCTGACTATTCTTTGTACTGAGGATGGTTCTCCACGTCCGGCGCCCCCAAACTTTGGCGCACCGAACTTCGGCGGACCGCGGGTGACACACGTCCCACGACCATCATGGTTCGGGCGTTTAAGGGGGATCGTTGCATGAGTTTCAGGAACTTTGCCTTAAAGGCAGTTTTGGCAGCCGCTGCACTGAGCGTCGCACTGCCATCCTACGCCGCTGATCCCGTCAAGATCGGCGTCGGAATCGCAAAGACCGGCCCGTTCGCGCCGGCCGCAATCCCCACTTTGAATGCGTATCAAATGTGGGCGGACGATTTAAACGCCAAAGGCGGGATGGATGTCGCCGGCACCAAGCGCCCTATTCAGTTGGTCGTATATGACGATCAATCAGACTTTACCAAGGAAGCCGCGATCTATGAGAAGCTGATTACCGACGACAAGGTTGATCTGCTGCTCTCGCCTTATGCCACGCCGTTCCATTTTGCGATCGTCGGTGTTCTTGAGCGATACAAGTTTCCGATGGTCGGCAGTACGGCAGCTTCGGTTCAGCTCCGAACGATCAAGCCGGGCAATATCTGGTTTCCAACCTCGGCGATCCCGGACAAAATGGGACCCGAACTCGTCAGCCTGATGAAGAAGCAGGGTGTCAAGTCGGTTTCGATTTCAACCTTGCAGTCGCCCTTCGCCCAGGAAATGGAAAAGTATGTCAAGGCCGCGCTGACGGATTCCGGCATCAAGCTGCTATCCTCTCAGCAATACGCCATGGACGTGAAGGATATGACGTCCATCGTCAGCGCCATTAAAAAAGAGCAGCCCGATGCGGTGCTGTCGCTTTCCTTCCCCGCCGACTCGATCCTCTTCATGAAGGCCGCGCGGGAACAGGGATTAACCGCGCCGTTCCAGTTCGTGCTGGTAGGTCCCACGGCCGACTTCTTCGGCAAGATATTCGGCAAGAACCTCGACGGCGTCATGACGATGGGACATTGGTCGCCGTATCAAACCAAATGGCCAAAGGGAATGCCGTTCTTCGAGGCGTATTCGAAGAAATTCAACCAGGCGCCAGACTACCTGGACGTGGCGCTGGCCTATATGTCCTGTGAAATCACCGAAGCCGCCGTGGCAAAGGTGGGCCTGGACAAGGAAAAACTGCGCAAGGAGATTTCCTCCACGACGTTTCGATACGATCGACGGTCCTGTGAAGTTCACAGGGGTGGAAAATTCACCACTCCGACGATGTTCCTCCAGATTCAGGACGGCAAGCCGCAGATCGTCTGGCCGCCCAAAGAAGAGACGGCCCCGTTCCAGAAGAAGGGACCCTGGGTAAACTGAACGAGCGTAGTTAAGGCGACATCCTATCACCTAACCTGGCGGCCCGATGGATCAAATCGCCTCAACTCAACTTCTGCTTTCGGCCCTGATACTGGCTTCGATTTACGCACTCGTCGCTCTGGGCTTGAATCTGATCTACGGCACCATGCGCCTCCTCAATGTGGCGCATGGTGACCTCATGATGCTTGGCGGATACTTTTCTTACTGGGTGTTTCAACTGGTTGGAATCGGACCGTTATGGTCCATGTTCGGAGGCCGTTCTACTGACGGCCATCCTTGGCGCAGCGTGTTACCTGAGCATCGTGCGTTATGTAATCGGAAACCGCGAACTCGCCGCCAGGCTCGAAGCCAATTCTCTGCTGATCTTCTTCGGATTCGCGATCATCATCCAGAACGGTCTGTCCATGGCCTTCACCTCGGATCCTCGAAGCTACGGCTACCTCAACAGTATTCTGGCGGTGGGCGACGCACGGGTCGAATTAAACCGGCTGGCGGTTTTGGGCCTCGGTACGGTCGCCAGCGCCGGCTGCGTGCTGTTCTTCCAGTTCAGCCGCTTCGGTCTGGCGACCCGAGCCCTGATTCAGCAGCGCGACGCCGCCTCGCTGGTTGGCATCAACGCCGACCGCATCCAGCTTCTTGTATTTTGTGTCGGCTTCGGAATGGCCGGCCTTGCAGGGTCGCTGGTCAGCATGACCGAGACGGTAACGCCATTCGGTGGATTTCCTTATACGATTTCCGCCTTCGTAGTCATCATCCTCGGAGGGCTCGGCAATCTCGGCGGCGGAATTCTCGGCGCTGTTTTACTGGCCATCATCGAGATCTATGGGTTGCCTTGACGTCCGCTGCGTATCGCTCGATCCTGCTGTACGGTGTTTTCATCACTGTACTGCTCATTCGCCCGCAGGGCCTGCTTGGACGTAGTGCGCGATGAAAGAGCGCGCTTTGACCATTGTCTCCATCATTGCAGCTCTCGCGTTGTTCGTCGGCGCACCGCAAATCGTGAACGCCTACTGGCTTGGCGTCGCACTTCAGCTTCTCAGCGGCATCGCGCTCACCCAGAGCTGGGTCGCATTTTTCCGGCCTGACAGGTTACGTGTCCCTGGGCCATGCAGTGTTTTACGGAGCCGGCGCCTACGTCATGGCGCTGCTGTGGCAATCCGCAGCGCTGTGGGAGATATTAGTCGCGTCCGGATTCACGGCCGCTGCGCTTGCGCTCCTTATCGGCTATCCCGCCTTGCGCGTCCGCGGGCCTTATTTCGTCATATTGACGCTTGGCCTGTCCGAACTCTGCAAATATGTGGTTATCGCGATCGAAGCGGCCCTTGAGTCAAGCGGGCCGTCTTCTGTTTGATACGCCTGATCCGGTGTTCCTTTACTACATCATGCTGTTGCTGGCCGTCCTTGCGACCCTTTTGACTTGGGGACTTGCCCGCTCACGCTGGGGCGCCGGCCTGCGCGCCATTCGCGAGGACGAAACCGCCGCATCCACTGTCGGCGTTCCCGTCACCTTCCTGAAAATCATGGCGTTCGTTCTCTCCGCGTTTATTCCAGGTGTCGTCGGCGCAGTATGGGTGCTTCGCACTACCTTTTTTCGAACCGATGCAACTGTTCAGCCCCACCACCTCATTCACGATCGTGACGATGGCTGTCATCGGCGGCAGCGACGGGGCGCCAGGGCCGATCTTTGGCGCGGCCTTCATTGTGATCCTGTCGGAACTGCTTTGGGCGCGCGCGCCCCAATTCTACCTCGTGCTTCTTGGCATTCTGCTGATCAGCTTCGTTTTGTTCATTCCGAGGGGGATTTACGGTCAACTGACGACGCTTGCGCAACGGAGGCGCGCTTGAGTTTCCTGCGCGTCGAGAACCTAACCTGCCGGTTCGGCGGCATTGTCGCTTTGCAGGATATTTCCTTCAGCATGGAAAAGGGCGAAATCCTTGGATTGATGGGCGCGAACGGCGCCGGCAAGACCACGTTGCTGTCGCTCATTGCCGGGAACGTAGCGCCGTCCGCCGGTCATATCCTGCTTGAAGGAGAACGGATCGACGGGCGCAGCCCGCATCGGGTCAACGGCCTGGGCGTCGCCCGGACATTTCAAATCGTGCGTCCCTTCCCCGGAATGACGGTACTGGGCAACGTCATGATCGGTGCGCTTTACGGCAGGGGCCGAACCCATGTCGCTGCGTCACGCCCGCACGCAGTGCCTGGAGATCCTTGACGAGGTCGGGCTTGCCGATCGGCGCGATTTGCCGGCGGCCGCTCTGACGCTGGCGGGCCGCAAGCGGCTGGAAGTTGCCCGCGCCCTCGCGACCAAGCCACGTTTGCTTCTGCTCGATGAAGTCCTCGCCGGACTGAATGCCAGCGAGGCGAACGACGCGCTCGATCTGATCCGCCGCCTTCGCGAAACGCGCATGTTGAGCATCATCATCATCGAACATGTGATGAAGGCCTTGATGCGGCTCAGTCACAGAATCCTGGTCCTGCATGACGGAAAAAAGATCATGGATGGCGAACCCGCGGAAGTAGCCAGCGACCCGCGCGTGATCGCGGCCTATCTCGGCGAACACGCTCATGTCTAATCTTCTCGAGGCAACGGACATCAACGCTGGCTACGGCGAAATACAAATCCTGAAGCACGTGAATTTTGTCATTCGGGAAGGCGCCATTACGGCGGTGATCGGCAGCAACGGTGCGGGCAAACCACGCTGATGCGCGCCTTGAGCGGACTGATCGCGCTGCAAAGCGGCGCGATCCATTTCGACGGCCAGGCGATCGGCAAGCTCCCGGCCTATGAGCGGCTGGATATTGGCCTGGCTTTGGTACCGGAAGGCAGACTTGTATTCCCAGATTTCACCGTACACGAGACGCTCCGCGTGGGCGCGTTCGCACGCCGTGCGCATGCCGGCTGGAAGGCTCGGCGCGATCAGATGTATGCACTGTTCCCCCGCCTTCTGCAGCGGCGCTCCTCCCACGCCGGGTCCCTGTCGGGCGGCGAACAACAGATGCTGGCGCTTGCGCGCGGCCTGATGTCCATGCCCAAGCTGCTGCTGCTCGACGAGCCTAGCCTTGGTTTGGCTCCCAAGATGGCCGACGAGGTTTTCAGCCAGTTGCGGGCGATCCGCGATCAAGGCATCACCATCTGCATCGTGGAACAAAACGTACAGGCCGCACTCGGCCTCGCCGACTACGGCTACGTATTCGAGGACGGACAGGTCCGGATGGAGGCTCCGCCGTGGACCTGCTCGGGCTGGATCGATCAGGGAAAGCTATCTCGGGCTGTGATGCGACGACGCGAAAAATCAGGCAACGGCGTCAAATTGGCTGGCGGAGGGCGGCCTCAATCCTCCGGATGACATCAGCGGTAGTTGTCACTTCGCCGAATTCCATGGCAATGGTCGTCAGGCTCACCGCTGAATCTCGGCCGCGGCAAGGACACCCCATCCCATGTCGGGATAGTCCATAGCCGCACAGGCGTCCGCAAGCACCACCACCTTGTATTCCCGGTGCGCCGCATCCCTCACGGTGGTCTCGCAGCAGACATTGGTAACCGTGCCACACACGATGATGGTGTCGATGTCGTGCGATCTCAACACCGTATCCAGATCCGTGTTGTGAAATCCACTGAAGCCAAGCTTGTCGACGACAATGTCTCCGCGGATGGGCGCCAGCGCGGCGATGATCTCGACACCCGGGGTACCGCGGGGCAAGCATCGCGTCGACGGTCGGATACATGTCTCGCATCCGGCCGGTATCGCTGCCGTCGCCGCGCACGATGTGCCGCAGAAAGATAACGGGGCATGCCAGCCTTGCGCGCCGCTGCAGCGCAATTGGAGATCGGCTCGACAATGCCGGCCGTGTCCGGCACGTAAACCGCGCCTTGCGGGTTGCAGAACAACTCTTGCATATCGACCACGACTACTGCCGTGCGCCGCGTGACGATCGGAAAGCTCGTTGGAATTTTCCTCATCAACGAAAACTCCTGAAAAGACAAATCTTGGCACGGCGCCTTGTCACCCACACGTGACTGGTCAAAAGATATTTGTGGCGACCAAGGGTGTCAACGGCCACGTCCGGATAGGCAGATTGACGCCACCTCGCCTGCCATCGTTACGCGCCGGGCCGCCCAATGAGCAATAGCTTCCCGGGTTTTTTCGCCGTTCGAGTCTGCGCAAGACTGCTATCCCTTTAGACTTGATACTTGCGCTATTCCCAAATTAATTTAAGCTTATAATAGTTTGGGAGTGGGAGAACAGATGTGCCGGTGATCATCGCGGGCGCCGGTATTGGCGGTCTTGCTCTAGCGCTCTCACTCGAGAAACTCGGCATCGAGTTCATCTTGTTCGATGCCGCGCCAGAACTAAAGCCCTTGGGTGTGGGCATCAATATTTTGCCACACGCAACGGGTGAGTTGGCAGAATTCGGCATCCTTCCGGCACTTGAAAAAGTCAGCATACGGACCCGGGAACTTCGCTACATCAACAAGTTTGGTCAGCTTATTTTCAACGAACCGCGGGGCCTCTACGCGGGTCACGATCTGCCGCAACTTTCCATCCATCGCGGCAGGCTTCATGCGATCATGCTGGCCGCCGTTCGCGAACGCTGTGGCGATACTGCGATTCGTCCCGGCCATCGCTTCGAGAGCTTTGAACAATCGGATTCGGGAGTAACTGCGCATTTTCGCTGCGTGGACGGCAGCCTTTTCACACAGGCCGGACGGGCTTTGGTCGGCGCCGACGGCATTCATTCAGCGGTGCGCGCGCAACTTCACCCCGAAGACGGGGAGATGCAATGGAACGGCATCATGATGTGGCGCGGCGTCGTCGATTGGCCGGTCTTCGATGGCGGTGACACCATGATTGTGTCCGGCGATATGAAGGAAAAGCTGCTCTATTATCCGATCCTGCCCGGCGCGACAGAGGGCACGATGCTGACCAATTGGGTTCTTTGCAGCAAAATCAGCGAAGGTGGAGCGCCGCCGCCACGGCGGGAGAGCTGGGCCCGGCACGGCGTTCTCAATGAGGTCATTCCGTTTGCCAGACAATTCAGGATTCCGGGACTGGACGTCGCCGCCATGATCACGGCGACTTCGGACTTCCTCGAATACCCGATGTGCGATCGCGAGCCATTGGCCAGTTGGGGCAAAGGGCGCGTAACGCTACTCGGCGATGCCGCCCATCCGATGTTTCCGGTTGGATCGAACGGCGCGGCGCAGGCGGTGATCGACGGCAAACGCCTCGCCCAGTATCTTTCCGGCGGCCAGGTTGACGAAGCGATCCGCGCCTACGAGGCCGAGCGAATTCCCGTTACGTCAGCGATCGTGCGCTCAAATCGTGGCGGCGGCCCCGAACGTGTCGTCGACGTCGTATCCGAGCGCGCCCCGAACGGGTTCGATCGTCTCGAAGACGTCATCACCCGCGAAGAGCTTGCCGCGATAGGCGGCAGCTACGCCAAAATGGCCGGCTTCGCGGTCAAGGAAAAATCCGCCTGAATTTGTTTTCCGTCCACACAGATCGAGGATCCGAACATGGAATCTATCACCATCAACAATCATCCCATGACCTATACGGAGAGCGGAACGGAACACCCGCGCGCGCTCGTTTTGCTGTCGGGCTGGGCCCAGGACGATCGTCTGTTCAAAAATCTGGCACCGTTGCTTTCGAAAGACTTTCACGTGCTGTGCCCGAATTTCAGGGGACACGATGCCGAGCAAACCTTGCATGGTGATTTTACCGAAGCCGATCTCGTCGATGACGTCGCTAAATTCATCGAAACCAAAAAACTGAAGCAATTCAACCTCGTCTCGACCTCTCACGGATGTTGGGTGAATATCGATTTGTGCGAGAAGTTTGGTACTGCCAAGCTCGACAAGACCGTCGTGATCGACTGGCTCATGACCCCGCATGACGGCTTTTACCAGCAGTTGAAGGAAGGCCAGGACCCCGTGAATTACCACATCGGGCGACAGAGTTTCTTCGATGAGTGGGTGGCCGCCACCGACAATGCCGACGTCATCAATCACATCCGCACCGAGATGCCATGGTTTAAAGGGGAGATGTGGGTCAGAGCATGTCGAGAGATCGAGCGCGCCTACCGAAAATGGGGTAGCCCGCTGGATCGCATGGAGGCCCTCGCCAGCAAACCGCAGGTCCTGCACGTCTATTCACAACCGCTGTCTTCGGAATACCGGGATTTCCAGAATAATTTTGCCGCAGGTCATCCCTGGTTTCACCCGCTACACATACCCGGCCAAACTCATTTTCCGACGCTGGAAAGCCCAGTGCCGGTGGCCAAGGCCATCCGCGATTTCTACCTCGCAAGCTGATCTCGAACGAAGGGGAGACATGTGATGCCGGCGAAATTGCGAGCGATAATCTCCGGCGCCGGATTCGGGGGACTGACAGCCGCGACCGCCCTCGCCCGGCGCGGCTGGGCTGTTACCGTGTTTGAGCGTCAGCCGGAAGTTCGTGCGGCGGGTTCGGGCATCTACATATGGGAGAACGGGCTTCGAATTCTCGAAGCCATCGGGGCCAGTGTGGTTCGCCCCGATACTTTCCACGGCCGCGCCATGGAGCAGCGCGATGGCCAGAATCAAGTCATCGATGCCGGTGAGTTTCCACCGGATATGCGCCTTGTCACAGTTCCGCGAAAAGATCTTCTGGAAAGCCTGAAAAACACTGCCATCGGCGCCGGTGTCGAGATCCGCACAGGCGCGGAAGTTATCGGCGCGAGTGCCGCGGCGGAGCTTCACTTTGGCGGCGGTCATACCGAGGCGGCTGATCTAGTCGTTGGCGCGGACGGGATCTGGTCCGCGGTACGGCGCGCGCTTGGCCTTGAGCTTTTTCACGAACAGACCGTTGAGGGAGCGCTCAGGGCCATCATTCCCGGGACGCAACAAGACCTCGGTGACAACGGCCGTGACAAATATATTGAAAACTGGAATGGCACGCGTCGCTTTTTGATCACGCCGCTGACACCGACTGAAATGTATCTCGCCTTTACCTGTCCAAAGGAAGACGATGCCGGTAAAATCAGTCCTCTCGACAAGAAGGCGTGGGCCTCATCATTCCCGCACTGGTCGCATCTGATCGAAAGGGTGGAGGATATTATCCCCTGGAGTCCTTACAGCACCATCAGCGTTAAATCATGGTCCGCGGGGAGATCGGCGATTATCGGCGATGCAGCCCATGCACAGCCCCCCAATCTCGGGCAAGGCGGCGGCATGGCGATGCAGATCGGCCTGGCGCTGGCCGTCGCGATGGAAGGCGTCACGGACCGGCGCGACATTCCGGACCGCTTGTCCGCATGGGAGCAACGCGAGCGCGAGCTCGTTGATCATTGCCAGAAATGGTCCCGCATGTATGGAGAGGTTTCGTTTCTGCCAGATGAGGTTCGGAAACGAGCCATCACCCACACCATGGCTGATCCCTGGGTCCGCAGTCAGATTACGAGAGCAGCACGAAGCCATCCTACCGGAACGTGAGTATTTCGACCCGGATGCGAGGCCTTTCGGAAGAGCCGCCGTCACAGCCTGTAGAGGCGCGTCGCCGTATCGTGCAATATCTTCCACTGATCGATTTCGGAAAGCAGTTCGATGGCCCGCCTGAACGTTTGGTAAAGAGAGGCGTAATCGGTCCAAAGCTTTTCGACGGGAAAGTTGCTGCCATAGAGACAACGGTCGGCACCGAACATGGCCACGGTATCCGCGATAACAGGCGCGACCAGCTCGAACCGGTAGGCATGGTCGAATGTACCAAGGCCCGACAGCTTGACGTTGACGTTACTGCAATCGGCCAGCGCGCGCATGCCCGCGCGCCAACGCTCCAACCCATCTGCCGACCTGTCTTCCAGCATCCCGGCATGTTCGAGCACGAAGTTTATACCGGGAAAGTCGTGCGCCAGCTTTGCGCCATCCGCCATCTGACTTGTGAAAATCTGCAACTCGAACGGCAGACCGTGCCGCCCAACTTGCGAAAGACCGCTTCGCCATTGTGGATCGTTCATGAGGTCCGGGCGGCTCGCAAAACTATATTGCGGGTTGGCGTGCCAATGGATCTGCTGCCGGATGCCGCGCGTCAAAGGCAACTCAACCAGTCGCGAAATCAAAGTACCAACATCCGGATCCGCCAGATCGGCATGAGCGACGTTAGCATGCGGCCACCCGGTGGCGTCAGCCACGGACTGTACCCATTTCGCTTCATCGAGGCTTTGGCCGGCTGGCCAGTTGGTTTGAACGTAAATGGAGCGGATGACGTTGCTGCCGGCTATATCCGACCTGAATTCGTCGATCGTGTAATCGCGACGGATCGCTTCGTAAGGACCGAATATCCGCGGCACGGATGGCCCTGACAGCCAGGTGAGATCGCGCAAGCGCCATATGTGGTGATGCCCGTCGACTGTGGGGATCGCCTTCATTTCATCCTCCGGATTTTAGCTTGCTGTGTCGCGGCGGTGCTTTTCCGACCAGAACGCCGGCAGTTCCGTGCAATCCTTGCCGCCCCAGCCGTCCTTGCTGGCCTGGTCGAAGACGCCGAGCGTCTGCTGCGCGAGCGGCAGCGCGAAGCCGAGATCCTTGCCTTCCGCAATCATCGTGCGCAGATCCTTACGGATCGAGTCGCAGTCGAACGTTGCCGATCCCGAATTTTCCAATCGCAAGGCCTTGGCGACCGCCGAACCGCGGGCCTTGAGCACATTGGGACCGCCGGATGACTCCGTGAACATCTCGACGAGAACAGAGGTGTCCAGGCCAAGATGCTGCACCAACGCGAAGGCTTCTCCGAAACTTTGCCAGAACACAGCCAACGGCAGATTGATCGCGAGCTTCATGCTCGATCCCGCGCCAACAGGGCCAACGTGGTCGACCCGGCGGCACAGCTGATCGAGTACCGGTTTCGCATGGTCGAAATCTTCCTTCGTGCCACCGGCAAATCCGAGCAGCTTCCCGTTCAAGGCCGGACCCACCGTGCCGCCCACGGGACATTCGAGCAGCGCCCCTTGCCGATCCCGCACTTGCCTGGCCAGTAACCGCTCCGTCTCGGGCTGTACGGTGCTCATTTCTACAAAGAGCTTGCCCGCGACATCACCCGCCAACAGACCGCAGAACCGTTGTAGACACTCTCGATGGCGGCGGCGTCGGTCAAAATGGTGATAACCAGGTCGACCCGTTCTGCAAGTTCCTTTGGCGAGGCGGCCAGGACCGCGCCCTGTTCCCCAAGCGGCTTCGATTTCGTCGGATCACGATTCCAGACCGCAACGTTGTGACCGACATCGATCAACCTTTTGGCAATCGCACCGCCCATGCGACCCAAACCCGCTATTCCGATTTTCACGCTGCGTCCTTTTCTTCTCTTGCTTAATCAACGTGCACGACAACGACCAAACAGGGCAACCTAAACCAAATGATCCAGGATCTCCGGGTCGTTCAAAAGATCGGCCGCACGATTGTGATGCCGCACCTTGCCGGTCGCCAGGATGTAGATCCGATCCGCGATGCTGCACGTCAGCTTTGCGTTTTGTTCAAACAGCGCAACCGTCAGCCCCTGTTTGCGGAGTTCTCCCAATGCCCGGCCAATCTCGCCGATCACGATGGGAGCCAACCCGAGAGACGGCTCATCCAGCACGAGTAGCCGTGGATCGGACATCAGCCCCATCGACACGGCAACCATTTGCTGCTGTCCGCCCGACAGCGTGCCCACGGCTTGCCATCGCCTCTGCTTGAGGACCGGAAACATCGCGTAGCAACGCTCGATGTTATGGGTGCATCTAGCCTTGTCTTTCAGCGGATCAGCCGCGATAACGAGATTTTCTTCCACCGACATTCGCGAGAACAAGCCGCGCCCTTCCGGCACGATCGAGATGCCGAGACTAACCCGCTTGTGAGGCGGGACAGGCCCCAGATCGTTGCCATCGAAAACGAGCCGCCCAGATTTCGGCTGTACCAGGCCGCCAATCGCCTTGACCGTCGAGGATTTACCGGCGCCGTTCGGCCCGACCACGCCGACGATTTCGCCGGCACCGACGCTGATCGCGAGGTGGTCAACTGCCAGAAACGGGCCATAGCGAACGGTGAGGTCAGCAATTTTAAGCATCGGCAGTCCCAAGATAACGATCGATCACCCGCTGGTCGGCGAGGATCTCGGTCGGCGACCCCTCGGCCAGCTTCTCGCCGGCCATGAGCACGACAACCTTGTCGGCGAGTTCGCGGATCACTTTCATCGTGTGCTCGATCACAAAAACCGTGCAGCGCGACTTGAGCTCAGACAACAGCCCGATCATGGTCCGCACCTCGCTCGACGACAGGCCGCCGACGGGCTCGTCCAGCATCATTAGTTTGGGTTGCTGGACCAGACGCATCAGCAACTCGAGCTGGCGTTGCTCCATCAAGGTCAAACCGCCGGCACGAGCGTCATAGCGATGGGAGATTCGTAACCAGTCGGCGAGCTCGTCGACAGCTTCGGCGCCCAAACGGGCGCGCGCATCGACCAGGGCCGTAGCGACGTTTTCCCGGACCGTGAGTTCGCCGAACACGCGCACCGCCTGGTAGGTCCGCGTGAGACCTGCCTTGGCGACCTGCGAAGGATTCTTGCCAGCGAGCGAGACCCGGTCGAACGCGATGGAGCCGCTGCTAAGCCGGGTATGGCCCGAAATCAGATTTACAAAAGTGGTCTTTCCCGATCCGTTGGGTCCGATCATGCCCAAAGTCTCGCCCCGATACTGAACGAGATCGATGCCCTTCAAGGCGACAACACCGCCGAAGCGTTTCGAGACAGCCTTAGCTTCAAGGAGGACTTCGGTCATTTCGGGCTCCGGCGGGGAACAGGCGCATCGACTTCTGCCGCCGGTAAACGTGGCGTTCGGCCAAGGCTGCCCAAAAGACCGGCCGGCATCAACACAATGACCGTAATAATCAAGGCGCCATACAGCACGTCCTTGATCGTGTAATACTCCTGCAAAAAAAACGACAGCGGCGCGAGCAGCGCGGCGCCGAGCACCGGCCCCCAGATCGTCCCGCGACCGCCAAACGCAACCATCAGCCAGATGTTCATGCTGATCAGCACATCGAACGAACGCGGCGAGATGAAACCGATATAGGGCGCATATAACGCTCCGCCGATGCCCGCAAAAATAGAACCGGTAAAGAAGGCGATCATCTTGTAGCCAGTGACGTTGATTCCGAGCATGGCGGCCAGTTCGTCATCCTCGCGGATCGCGATCAGCCGACGCCCAAGAGTGGAACGCATGATCGCGATCAAGACCGTCACGCCGAGTACAGCAGCCGCAGAAAGTACAATGTCGTAACTAAGGCTGGACAGCGGTTCGCCCCACAGCGAAGGCAGCGGAATCTGTGAAAAACCGGTGTCGCCATTGGTGAGACCCGAGAAATAAATGAAGCCCAGCGTCATCACCGTCTGGATCACGAGAGAGCAAAGCGTGAAATAGAATCCCTTCAGCCGTAGCGATGGCAGTCCAAGAACAGTGCCTGTTATCGAGGCCGCCAGCGCGCCGACAGGCAGCGCCAGCCAAAACGACCACCCGCTGGCGGTAAGGTCGACAACCGTATACGCGCTGATTCCGGCGATGCCTGCGAACATCAACGGCATCAGACCGGTGTAACCATACAGCAGGTTCATGCCGCAGGCCCACAGGATGTGGATCATCGTGACGCCGGCGACAAACGCAAGATAGCGGTTTCCGGACAGTACGATCGGCAGCACGAACGCGATAACGACGAATCCCGCCAGCAGCAGGATGTTCGCGGACCGGCCACGGACATGGCCATCGGTCTTGAAGCCTTGCATCATCGCGCGAACAATCCGGATGGTTTGAAAAGCAGGATCAGCAGCATGGCTCCCAGATAAGAGAACGCAGCGATCGTCGGACTTGCGACCGTGCTGACCGCCGCCTGCGTGAAGCCAAAGACCATGCCAACGATAAGCGCACCCAGCACGGAACCGGGACCGCCAATAATCATGATGGCAAAGGCAGTGATCGACATCGTCCAGGCGATCGTCAGATCGAAACTGTAGGCCAGGGCAAACAGAACGCCTCCCGCGAAGATCACCGCATTGCCGAGCGCAAAAGAAAGGCTGTAGCTGCTCTTTACATTGACCCCTCGCAGCGCGGCAGCATCGCGGTTCTGGAACACGGCCCGGATCGCTCGCCCATAACGATGGTAACGAAGCAGCGCGAACAGCGCTGCGAGAATCGCCAACGCGAGCACCAGCACCAGCAACCGGTTGTTGGCGATCGGCATCGGCCCGATGAAGGTGATGCCCCCGATCAACGGCGGCAACTGGAACTGATCGCTCCATTGTCCGTAAGTGAAGGCGAAGATACCGGCGAGAATCTGCGTAATCCCGAGGCTCAGCACGAAGTAGGAGATATTCCGGTTGGGCACATCATAAAATCGGCGGATCAACACGAATTCCAAAGCGTAGGAAAGCGGGACGCTCAGCCCGATAACGAGTACCGCGGCGATCGCCGGGTGCAGACCCCAGCTTACCGTCATGGTCCAGCCGAACAGCGCCGCCAGCAGGAAGAATTGCCCGTTGGCGGCGTTCGGCATCCAGATACTGCCATAGACGATCGTCACCCCAACCGCGACCAGCGAGAAGATCGCGCCGAGGATCAGGCCGGTGGAGATGGTGGACAGCAGGATGATGAGGTTTGCGTTAGACAAGCAGCACTCCCGGAAAACAGCAAACCCGCCGCGACACCTCGCAGCGGGCTTCGGCGGTTACTTAACCAGCGTGTAGACCGGGATCACTTCCGGGTCCCACTCGGTATAGAAGGTCTGTTTTGCCTTATACCCTTTCCCGACGATGTCGCTGATCTGCATGATGTAGATGTATTCCTTGCGCGCACCGTTCTTGTCGAACTCGATCGGAATGTTCGACGTCGTTTCCCTGGTCTTCAACGCCGACATCGCTTCGCGGAATTTTTCACGGTCGTCGGCAGCCTCAGGATTCTTGTCCAGCACTTCGCGGATGACGTGCGCGGTGACGTAGCAGAAGTTCTCGCCATAGGACGGCGGCCGTTCATATTGCGCAATGAACTGCTCGACGAACGATTTTCCTTCATCGGTCAATACGTCGAGATTGGAGTCAAAGAACGTCCCGTAATATGAGCCGATGCTGCGTTTGCCCCAATTCATCACCTGGGTAGTAAGCCCGAACGGATGGATCAGCTGGTTGGGCTTGATGCCAAGATCAAGCAATTGATTGGTGATGGTGTTGTCGAAGCCGCCGGCGCCGATCACGACGACATAATCCGGCGCAGCCGCGAGGACTTGCGCGGCTTGCACGGTGGCGTCGTTCGAGCCCTGCGGAAACGCGATATCCGCCACGATCTTGAGGCCCGACAGCGGCGCCTGGTATTTGAGCCCGGCGGTGATCGCCCGCATCAGCGCGTAATCCGAATAGATCAGCGCGATGGTGCCGCCTGGCTTCTGCTTCTCGACAAATTTCGAGATCGCGTAGCCCCAGCCGACCGCGTCAGGCTCGAGGCGGAACGGTGTAGCGGCTGCCGGGCTTGGTCAGCTGTGGAAACGCGGCCACCGGCACCACAAACGGCACCTTGTTCTGTTCCGCATAACCATAAACGGCAAGACCGGTGTCGGAGCTGGTCGGGCCGCTCAAGGCCAGCACTTTGTCTTGAACATCGAGGCTTCGGGCGGCGGCGACCGATTGGGCCGGGCTGGTTTGGTTGTCCGCAATGACGAACTCGATCTTGCGCTTGCCCGGAGGATTGATCTGCTTCTCCGCGAATTTCAGACCCGCGACACAACTGGTGCCGAAAAACGTCCACGCACCGGTCAATTCGGTGACAAAACCGATCTTGACCGGCGGCTTTTCCTGCGCGCTACCGATCCCTGTGGACACCAACACGGCCACCGACGTCATGGCAGCACAAACTAACGACCTCGTCATTACAGCTTCCTCTCCCGGTTTTATTGATTCAGGTTTACGGGTCGTGTCGCCCGCTTCAACCGTTCAGCTTGATTCGTATCAGGCGGCCTCGCGCCGTTTTCCGGATGCGTCGAGCAATCCCGCCGCGATCAGCGCCTCGCGGATGCGCGCAATCTTGGGCTCCCTGATCTTGACCAGTGGCGGCCGGACCACGGCACGCGGCAACTTGCCAAGGAGAACAAGGGCCTCCTTCATCCGGTTATGCATGTCGACGAACGGGTCGGCATAGAACACGCTGGCCATCGGATGAATCCGATCGTTCAGCCGGCGTGCTTCAGCGAGATCGTTGGCCTTAACCGCGCGGAACAAGCGGGCCTGCAAATCGGCGATCACGCTGCCGCTTCCCGACAACAGTCCATCGCATCCGAGCACCAGAGAACTCAGCAGCCAGGCGCTGTTCGTCGTCAACACATTGACCGGACGGCTGCGCGATCGCAGTGACCGCATCTGCTCCTCGTGCTGCGGCACGTTCGGCGTCCAGTCCTTGATCGCGCGAATGGTCGGGACTTCGTTGAACAAGCGATCTAGTGTTGCCTGAGGATAGCCCTGCCCGGTCGCGAGCGGATACTGAAACACGATCATTGGCAGATCGGACGCCGATGCGATAGTCTTGAAATGCGCCAGCGCCATATCGGCGCTTTGCCCGAGCGTAAAAGGCGCGGGCGGAAACACCAGCAGCGCGGATGCCCCGCCTGCCTGTGCACGTTTGGCGATCCGCGCCGCCTCGAGGCTGCCATCGGCCCAAACCCCGTGGATCAATGGAAGGCGGTCGCCGACCTCATCGGCGGCAATTTCCATCACCCGGCTTTGCTCTTCTGCGGTACATGAGGCGACTTCGGTGGAATGCGCATTGACCGTGATGGCCGACAGGCCTTCGACCGCCGCGACGTCCCGCAGATGACTGCGAAAGTTCGGCTCGTCGATCGACAGATCATCGTGAAACGGCAACAGGACCGCGGGGATGACACCCTGAGGAACAAATTGATTAAAGCGAGCCATGGCTTTCTCCCGTTATATTCGTCATCGATCAGGCCGGTCTTTGCAGTCTCACGGGCGCGCGCTCGTCCAGCGGCCACATGAGGGCAAGGCGATTGGCAACTTCGGCGGCGAGCGGCCCGCAGTTTTCGATTTCGACCCGCGTCATGCGGTTCGTGGGCGCAGCTACAGAGATAACGCCGACACATTCGGTGCCTCCCGATAACCGCGGCGCCATGATGGGTGCCGCGACCGCACCGACCCCAATTTCATTTTCTTCGTAAGTGGTCGCGAAACCGCGGCGGCTCGCGGCATCGAGTTCCTTGCGCAAAACCTTCATATCAACATTCGTGTGCCGCGTCAGCGCGGCCATTCCGTCGCGCTTCAATAATTCCCCAACACGCTCCGGCTTAAGCATCATCAGCCATGCCTTTCCGGTTGCGTGGCTGTGAATACTGACCTCGAAATTAAAATTCGGATCGATCCGCAGGGTACGGCGGGTGCCCACCACCGCATAGATCCAGGTGATCTTTTCTCCGCGCTCGACCACGGAAAGCCTGACCAGTTCACCCGTACGTTCCGCAAGGTCCTCCAGCAGACTTGTACATTGTCCAAGCAAGCCAGATTGCTGCAACTGCCGGAGCCCGAGATTACTGACTCTGTACGTAAGATGATAGCGTTGCGCGGTGTCGTCACGCCAGACGTAACCGGCATGCTCGAGCGTTTCGAGAAGGCGCGACGCAATGGCCTTATTGATGATGAGTTCGCGGGAAATCTCCGCAAGGCTGAGGCCATCAGCCGCGCCGGAAAGCATTTCAATCGCCTGAAGGGCCCGCTCCACCGCCAACACAGTGGTTTCCACCGGCTTTGCAGCACGTCGGGGGCCACTGCGGTTTTCGATCATTGCAACCATCTCCGCTTCAACAACACCGCCAGGCCCCAACGCCGCTGGCAGCGGCCTCGATCGCCATCGCCCGTCCCTCCGGATGCGGCTGAATTAGCTTGGTGCAATATGGACATCCACCCCAACCCGAATGATCCTCCGTCGAAAACGGCCGATCCTTTGGCAGGCCGCGCCGTCGCATATCCGTCCGTCGCAGCGCCGTTGCTTGCTTGTCGATGCGGCCCTGCCCGTCAAATACCACACCATAGAACTCGTGCGCAGCGGCTTTCGATACATATCCCTGACGGACGTCATTCTCGATGTCATCTAGCTTGCGGTCGAGAGGACTGCCGTAGCCGCCCCCGCCGCCCGAGCAAACGGTATAAGCATCCCCCGCCTCGATTTTCTGCGACAACACCTTGCCGGTCGGAAAGCGCTCCAGTTCGCCTCCCCGCTCCAGCCGAACCTCGTTGCCGAGTGCGCTCAGACCCCCGAAAAGACCCCAAGGGCGGCAATCGACCCGCTCGATCTGAGCATTGAACATGATGGGATGCCGCGCCCGCACCACTTGCTCGGTGCCAAGGCCGCCGCGGAATTTTCCGGCACCGCCGGAATCCTCGCGCAACGCATATCGTTCGACAATCAACGGGAATTTGGCTTCCACCTGCTCGCTCGGACCATTATGGGTATCGCCGTCATTGATCGCCACCGTGGCGCTCATGCCGTCCTCGCCGTGCTTAGCGCCCCAGCCGCCGCCGATCAGCCCACCGAGATAGAGATACAGCTTGTTGTCGCGCGGCTGACGGCCATTGATCGACGCAATCACCAGATCCGCATGATGGGCGGCAGCTACCCTGGTCGGCACCGCCGATGCCAGCGCTTTAAAAATCGTATCGACGATGGTCATCGGATAGGTCATCCACCAACGCATCGGCGCCGGACGCTCGGCGCTCACCACGGTGCCGGCGGGCAACACAATTTTCAGATTGCGAAACGCGCCGTCATTGACGGGCAGTTCGAGTCCGGCGGTCAGGCACTTGAACGCGACCTGCGCCGCCGAAAGCCCTGCGGTCTGGCCCGAATTATAGAAGCCCTTGACCTGGGTGCTGACGTCCGTGAGATCGATCGTCATCTGATCGCCCGCAACCACGATCTTCACACGGATCGGAATGCGCCGGCCGATATCGATACCGTCATCGTCCATGAACGATTCTGCTTCATAAGTCCCATCCGGGATTTGCGCGACGCTGTCGCGCGAGACCGCTTCGGCATGATCGAAAATCGCTTCAATCGCAGTATGAACCGAGGGCCGGCCGTATTTGCGAACCAGTTCGAGAAACCTTTTCTCGCCTGTCCGAACGGCGGCGACTTGAGCCTTTAAGTCCCCCATCGCGCGTTCCGGCAAGCGGACGTTCATGCGAATGACCGAAAGAATATCCTCGTTGGGAACGCCCGCCTTCCAGGCCTTGACGATCGGCATCTGCAGGCCTTCGGAGAAAATATCCGTGGTCATACCGTCCAGAGTGCCGCCGATGTCCTGCCAATGCGCCATGCAGGCGGAGAAGCCGATCAAATCGGCGCCGTCGAAGATCGGCACCGAAAACGTCATGTGGTTGAGATGACTGCCCGTCGTGTAAGCGTCGTTGGTGAGCAGCACGTCGCCGGGATGAATGCCATCAGGACCGAAGTGCCGCAGCTTCGCCTTTATCGTCTCGCTCATGCCGCGGATGAACATCGGCAACCCCAGCCCGATCGATATCGTATTACCATATCGATCGAACAAGCCGACGGTGAAGTCGAGAGCTTCGTAGATGATCATGTTATAGGCGGTCCGCATCAAATTCGTCTTCATCTCCTCGGTGGCGGCGATGAATCCGTTGCGGATGATTTCCGTTGTAACGGGATCTTGCGACGAGCGGACGGGGGTCATGGCTGGACCTCGATCTTGATATCCAGATTACCCATCTGATCGACCGTCAGGATGTCGCCGGGCAAAAGGACAGTGGTGGACGCGTATTCCTGGATCAGGGCGGGACCCGTCACGCGGTGACCACGACGCAGCCGCACGCGATCATAGAGAGGCGTCTCCAGCCGCCCGCCCATCACGCCGAATTCGACGGGACGAACGCCGATCAGCGCCTCATCCGCCGACGTGTTTGCCGCAGCGTCGAGCGGCGCGAGGCGAGGCTTGGCAATGACGCCAATCACCGACAGCCGGAGGTTCACGATTTCCGCCGACTCGTCGGCTGAAGCATAGCCGTAGCGCTGGCTGTGCACGGCATCGAACGCAGCCTTGATCGCATCGATGTCGCGCGCCTCGAAAGCCTTATGATCGATCTCGACGGTGACCGCATGCTCCTGGCCGACGTAACGCATATCGACCGCATGTTTCACGATAATATCGAGACGCTCAGGAGCCGCCTCGTCGATATCCTCGCGGCCACGCTGTTCCAATTCGCGGAAGATCGCGTTGAAGCTGTCGAAGGGCGCATCGACCAGCCGCGCAAACAGCGTGCGCACATAGTCGCGCCTGAGATCGCTGACCAGCATACCATAGGCCGAGAAGTGGCCCGGTGCGTTGGGGATGATTACCCGCGGAATCTGCAGTTCTCTCGCCACCAGTACCGCGTGCAACGGCCCCGCGCCGCCATAAGCGACCATCGCGAAATCGCGCGCATCGAGGCCGCGCGCGGTGGTCACGCGCTTGACGACATTCGCCATCTGGGTCACCGCGATGCGGATAATTCCGTCCGCAGCTTCAGCGACCGAAAGTCCCAACGGCCCGCTGATCTGATCGGTCATGGCGCGCGTGGCGCCCTCGACATCGAGTTTCATCTCGCCGCCGAGGAAAAGATCAGGCGCCAACCTGCCGAGCAGCAGATTGGCATCGGTCACGGTCGGCTCAGTGCCGCCGTTGCCGTAACACACCGGGCCAGGAACGGCGCCCGCACTTTCCGGGCCCACACGCAGCGACTTGCCGTGCGCGAGACGCGCGATCGAGCCTCCGCCGGTTCCGACTTCCTCGATGTCGATCATCGGAATCTGGATCGGCAGGCCTTCAGCATAACCGCCGACCATGACCTGGTTCGCGGTCAGTTCGACACCGTCGAGGATCACGCCGGCTTTCGCAGTCGTACCGCCCATGTCAAAGGCGATCGCGTTGCGCAAGCCGATCACTGCGCAGAGTTCCCGCGTCCCGATTACGCCGGCAGCGGGTCCGGATTCCAGCATTCGAATACATTCGCGGCGGGCTTGCGCGGCGTCATAGAGGCCGCCGGTCGACTGCACGATCAGGAATTTTCCGTGAAACTTGACGCCGCTGAGCACGCGATCGGCTTCGGAGAGGTACTGCGTAACATGCGGCCCAATATAGGCGTTCGCCGCGACCGTGGAGGAGCGCTCGAACTCGCGATATTCCTGACTGAGTTCGTGCGAGGCTGTCACGAACGCATTCGGCATCATCCTGCTGATGATGTCACGGGCACGAATTTCATGATCCGGGTTGCGATAGGAATGCAGGAACAGGATGGCTACGGCCTCGACGCCCTCATCCTGAAGGCGGCGCGCGATGGCCTCCACTTCCGAATCAATCAACGGACGCAGCACTTCCCCGGCAGCATCCATCCGCTCATTGACCTCGACGCGGAGCGCGCGCTCGACCAGCGGCTGATGCTTGCGAAAAAAGAGATTATAGGCTTCCGGCCGGTTGATACGGCCGATCTCATAGATATCGCGAAAGCCCTTGGTCGTGACCAAGGCCGTCCTGGCGCCCTTGCGTTCAAGCAGCGCATTGATCGCTACCGTGGTGCCATGCAGGAATAGCCGGGCATCGGCGAAATCCGCGCCGGCCTTGCCGACCCCGTGATTCATGCCCTCGATCAGGCTGCTCGGCGTGGTCAGGGTTTTGCCCAGCCGGATTCCGCCTGAGTCTTCGTCGAAAACGGCGACATCGGTAAACGTGCCGCCTACGTCGGCGGCAATGCGCAATCCAAGAGTCGACGAACTCAGCGACGCCGAACTCACGACAGGCGCTCGTCGACGATCCGGTTGCTCAACAGGCCAATACCTTCGACTTCAACCTCGCAAACGTCGCCATCCCTCATGAACAGCGGCGGCTTGCGCGCGAAACCGACGCCGGCCGGGGTGCCCGTCACCAGCACATCACCGGGCCGCAACGTCATCGCTTCAGAGACGCGTGCGATCAATTCAGGGACCTGAAATATCAGATCATTGGTGTTGGCATCCTGAACCACCTGGCCGTTCAGGCGCGTCGTGATCCGCAAGCCGAGACCGCCCGCCGGCACTTCATCGGCAGAAACAAGAAACGGCCCGAAAGGCCCCGTGTTGTCGAAATTCTTGCCCAACGTCCATTGCGGACCCTTGAACTGCCAGTCCCGGATCGATCCATCATTGAACACGGAATAGGCGACGACGTGATCGAGCGCATGGTCCATCGAAATGCGCCGACCGGCCTTGCCGATCACGGCGACCATTTCGCCTTCGAAATCGAGGTGTTCGGAAATCTGCGGTCGCACGATCGGAGCGCCGTGGCCGATCACGCCTTCTTCGGTGCGAAGGAAATAAACCGGGAATTTCGGTTTTTCATATGGGCTTTCAGCGGCATGGTCGGCGTAATTGAGGCCGACACAAATGATCTTTCCGATGGTCGCCATCGGCGGCAGGAATTTCAGCGTCGCTGGATCGACCACTGCCTCCTTGGCGATGGCATCCTTGGCTTTATTGCTCAATGCCGGATCCAGCAGAATGGCAAGGGGATCGTTCGGCAGCGATGTGCCTTCCAGCGAGACGACTTCCTGCTTGCGTTGCGCAATCAGAATCCGGTGGCCTGCAGCCTCAGCCAATCCAAGTCGCATGAATTCCTCCCTTTTTTGTTTTTATGCTTTTGTCGTTACGCTCTTGACGTAACATTGTTACCTTATGATATTTCCGATCTGGAAGATCTGTCAAGCGCGCCGGGATGACTGCCCACCAAAGCGATACACTTGCCCGTGATCGGAGGACTTGCGTCCTTTGCGTGCGCTGGATCTATGAATTCACGCTTGAGCGGTAAGTATCCAGCGTTGCCTGAAAATGCTTCTTGATGAGCGCACAGGCTTCCTCGGTGTCGCGGGCAAGAACGGCTGCGCGCAGAAGTTGGTGCTCTAGCGAACTGTCGCGCCTCATGGCACCCGTCGACAGGCTGTAACTGCGATACCGGGTGGAGTGATCATAGAGAAGCGCGCGAAGCCGCATCAGCCATTGCGAATCGCACGCGCCGACCAGCGCATCATGAAAATCCCGATTTCTGGTTTCCCAGTCGAGGGCAGCTTCGAGCTCCTGTTTTGCCACTCTCTTTTCGGCAAGCTCGAGACGATAATAGGCGGCAACGATTTCCGCTTCCCACTCCTCATCGCCGAGCGCGATCGCGCTGCGGAGCGCCTGCATTTCGAGCATGATCCGCAGATCGGTAATTTCCCGGAATTCGCGTACCGACATCGGCGACGCCCGAAAGCCTTTCTGCACCTCCTGCGTGACAAGGCTCTCGGACACCAGACGTGACAGCGCTTCGCGCACCGCGCTGGCACTCGTGCCATGACGCTGGCTGAGATCGATGATCTGCATCTTGTTTTCGGGCTGGATGGATCCGGACAGGATGTCGCTTCGGATCAGACGATAGGTCGATTCCGTCAGGCTCCTTGTATCGTCCGGCTGGATTGTTTTGATCATCGAGGCGGTTTCCGTGAGGTCAGCGATTCCTGCATTTCATTGTACCTCAAACTTCCGAACGACTTCGCGGTCAATGTCCACGCCAAGGCCAGGTCCTTCCGGAATCCTGGCCATGCCATCCACCGGCCGGAGCGCATCGGTCAGCAGCGCGTCTCGGATACCGTGTTCGGTGCAATCCCATTCCAGAAATGGCGGAACCGGGAACAGCGCCGACGTCGTATTCGGAAGCAGCGCCAGCCAATGCAGCGACGCGG
This sequence comes from Bradyrhizobium sp., assembly GCA_037201505.1. Classification (GTDB taxonomy): domain Bacteria; phylum Pseudomonadota; class Alphaproteobacteria; order Rhizobiales; family Xanthobacteraceae; genus Bradyrhizobium. The sequence goes on along the minus strand of JBBCHO010000002.1, from coordinate 98,470 downwards.
ATATTGCAATCGCCGTTCCCCAGGTGTGCGGGCTGCATCGGACGCCGAAGGCGTGCGCCATGTCGGAAATCTTCTTGCATTCGGAGAAACCGCCGGCGGCGCAAATATCGGGCTGGATGATATCCATCGCGCGCCGCGCCAGGATGTCGCGAAAACCGAAGCGCGTGAACTCGGCCTCGCCGCCGGCAACGGGAATCGGCTGCCTTGCCTTGAGCTCGAGATAACCCTCGATATCCTCGGGCGGAACCGGCTCTTCAAACCAGGCGACATTACAATCGTCGATGCGATGCGCGAGGCGGATCGCATTGACAGCATCATAGGCGCCATTGGCATCGATCATCAGCGAGATGTCGGGACCGATGGCTTTGCGTACCGCTTTGACAGCCTTTGCGTCGGCCTCGACGCCGAAGCCTACCTTCATTTTCATCGCGCGAAACCCGCGCGCCAAATGCCGCTCCGCCTCCTTGACGAGATTGGTTTCGATATCGCCATCGCGGGTAACGAAACATTCCGCTCGCATAAGCCGGCACGCTCGTTCGCAACGGACCGCCCATCAACCGATGAACGGGCAGCTTGAAATGCTTGCCCTTGATGTCCCACAGCGCGATGTCGATCGCGCTCAACGCATCGACCTCGGCCCTTTCGAACCGTGATCGCGAAACCGGCCATAAAGATCGTCCCATATCTTTTCGATCGCGAGCGGATCTGCGTCGATCAAAAGCGGACGCACCAGTTTCAGCGCGCCGATCGCCATGCGCCCCGGGCCGAACGCTTCGCCCCAACCGGTCAGCCCCGCATCGGTCGAGATTTCGACCAGCACGGCGCTGCGACGCTCAGCCCATCCGCGTGAATAGGCGAACGGCCGCTGCAGCGGGCTCTCAAGCAGGTACGTCCTGACATCGGTGATTTTCATCGTGGCCCTCGCCAAAGCAACATAATTGACATTTAGCATAAAAATCGACAATCTTACAAAAAATAAATATTATGGGAGGAATTCATGGAGCGGCGAACACTCCTCAAATCGTCCGTGGCGGGGGCGGCTTCCGTTCTTTTGGCCGCGCCCGCGGTGGCTCAATCAAGACCGGTCGTAAAATGGCGATGGCCGCCAGTTTTCCCAAGAATTTTGACATCCTGTACGGCGCGGTGGTGCGGGTTTCAGAACGGGTCGCGGCGCTGACCGACAACAATTTCCACATCATGCCGTTTGCGGCCGGCGAACTGGTCCCAGCCCTGCAGGTGCTGGACGCCGTCCAGAACGCGACCGTCGAATGCGGTTACACGCCGAGCGGTTCTTCTATGTCGGCAAGGATCCGACATTCGCCTTCGACACGGCGATGCCGTTCGGGCTCAACGCACGGCAACAGGCTGCCTGGGTCAACGAAGGCGGCGGCTTCGATTTGATGCGCAAGTTCTACAAGAAATATGGCGTGCTGCATTTTCCGGCCGGCAACACCGGCGCCCAGATGGGCGGATGGTTTCGCAAGGAGATCAACACGGTCGACGATCTGCGTGGCTTGAAGATGCGGGTTGGAGGGCCTCGCGCCCAGATTCTCGCCAAACTCGGCGTGGTGCCGCAGCAAATCGCGCCGGGCGATCTCTATCCGTCGCTCGAACGCGGCGTGATCGATGCCGCCGAATGGATCGGCCCCTATGACGACGAGCGCCTGGGCTTCGTGCGGGGTCGCCAAATATTACTACTATCCCGGATGGTGGGGATCCCTGCGCGCAGACGAACCTGTTCATCAATCAGCAGCACTGGGACAATCTGCCCCCTGCCTATCAGGCCGCGCTTGAAGCCGCCTGCGCCGAAGCGAACAACTGGATGGTGTCTGCCTACGACGCACGCAATCCCATCGCGCTCAAAAGGCTTGTGGCGGCCGGCGCCATCCTCAAACCCTTCCCGCAGGAAATCCTCAATATCTGCGAGAAGACGACGTTCGAGCATTACGAAGAGATCGCCAAAACAAACGAATCTTTTCGCGCGGTCTACGAGCCATGGAAGAAATTCCGGTCGGATATTCTGCTCTGGTTCAACATCGCGGAATTCTCGCTCGACAGCATGATCCTCAGGAGCGAACAGAAACGGCGTCAGGGTTAGTCATTTGGGCGTCGGGTCTTTCGCGGATACGAATATTCAGATCGGAGCAGGTTAATGAAGATTGCGGTGATGGGAGCCGGAGCCATCGGCTCTTATTTTGGCGGACGTTTGGTCGCTGCCGGCGAAGAAGTGCACTTTATCGGGCGAGGAAGCCCTCACCTTCAGGCGATGGCGAGAAAGGCCTGAAGATCTTGAGCCATCATGGCGACGCCTTCATTGAAAAGATTCATATCGCAACCGCCCCGAAAGCAGTCGGACCGGTCGACATGATCCTGTTCTGCGTCAAGCTGTGGGATCTCGACAAAGCAGCCGAACAGATCAAGCCGATGTTGAAGGCCGATACCGCGGTCTATTCCTTCCAGAACGGAATCTATGCCGAAGGCGTCTGGTCGAACTGCTCGGGCCTCAACACGTCATCGGCGGCTATGCCGCGACGCCTGTCACCGTCACCGAACCGGGCGTAATCCGGCAATTCGGCGAATGGTGTTACGCTCGGCTTCGGCGAACTGGACAACCGGCGCACGCCCCGTATCGAGAATTTTCTGGCGGTCTGCCAGCGCGCCAAAATCGACAGCCTGATCGAAAAGGACGTGCTCGCGGCACTCTGGATGAAATTCATCTTCATCACGACTCATAGCGGAGCGACATCCTTCTGCCGTTCCACCGAGGGGGCCGATCCGCAGCGATCACTGGGGACGCCAGATGCTGATCGGACTGGCCAGCGAGGGGCACGGCGATCGCGCGCGCCAAGGGCATCAACATTGCCGCCAATATGCCGAGCACGTGCTGGAGCAGATCGACGAATTGCCGGTGGAGGCGCAGGGCTCGATGTACACCGATTTGCAGCGCGGCAATCGGCTGGAACTCGAATGGCTCAACGGCCTGATGGTCAAGCTCGGCGAAGAGGCCGGCGTTCCGACACCCTGTCATCGCGCGGTGATGATGGCGCTCAACCTGCATGCCACCGGCAATGGTCGCTAACCAACCAGGTTACCCGACGCATGAAGGATGACCGCAAACAGATCGCGGTTCTTTGTACGCTTGACACCAAGAGCGAGCACGCAGCTTGCGTCAAGGCGCTGATAGAAGGCCGCGGTCATCGGGTCGTCATGATCGATATTGGCGTGCTGGGAGAACCTGGTCTCCTGGCCGACAAGACGCGCGCCGAACTCGCCCGCGCGGCGGGCTCGGACATCGGCGAACTGGCGCTGGCCGGAGATCGGGGCAAGGCGCTGGCGATCATGTCGATCGGCGCTGAAACCGTCGTCATGCAGATGTATCGCGCGGAGAACTGGACGGCATTCTCGGTCTGGGTGGCGGGTCAGGAACTGCTGTGGCGACAGCCGCGATGCGGGCCCTTCCTGTAGGCCTGCCCAAAGTCATGATCTCGACAATGGCCTCGACGCCAAAGGCCGCGAGCTATGTCGGCACCCGTGACATCACGATGGTCAACACGGTCACCGACCTGATCGGGATGAATCCGATTATCCGCGATGTCCTGGCCAATGGCGCCCGGAGCTATTTGTGGAATGGTGGAAATCGACACCGGCCAAAGACATAGACAGAACGACAGAGACGTCCCACGGTAGCCATCACCGCGTTCGGCGTCACGACCGAAGCCGCGATGCGATGCCATAGCTTGCTGACACAACACGGCTGCGAAACCATGATTTTCCATGCCAATGGCACCGGCGGCCGGACGATGGAAGGACTGATCGCACAGGGCGCGATCGACGCGGTGCTGGACCTGACCATTACCGAATTGGCCGACGAGCTCTGCGGTGGTTTTCTCAGCGCCGGTCCCAAGCGGCTTGAAGCCGCCGGCGAATTCGGCATTCCTCAAGTGGTGCTGCCGGGCGCCATAGACATGGTCAATTTCACGACGCCCGACACCGTGCCGGAGCGATACCGTCATCGCCAGCTTCACGCCCATAGCCCCAATACGACACTGATGCGGACCACGTCCGAAGAAAATGCCACACTCGGCCGCTGGGTCGGCGAAAAGCTTCCCGTGCAAAGCGACGAGCGGTGCTTATCCTGCCCTTGCGGGGATTTTCCGAATACGATCGAAAAGGCGGCGTGTTTTATGAACCCGACAGCGACCGCGCATTTATCGACGCGGCGGGTGACGGGCGTTGAACGGGCATGCGGACATCTTGCGAATGGACGCTAATATCAACAACCCGATTTGCGCCGAGACCGCCGTCGCGCAATTGCTGACGTTACTGCAAGATTATCGGTCTGAAACGCTCGCGTCGGATCAACCGTCTAACTGAGCCTGAAACAACGTACAGGATATGAGGCAGCCCATGGGACAACAGTTCACGAGAGAACAAGTAGAAGAAAGGCTGCGTGCTTCGTTGTCCAGGGGCAGCCCGATCATTGCCGGCGGAGCCGGCAATGGCTTGTCCCGCCAAATGCGCCGAAATGGGAGGGTATCGATCTTATTATCATCTACAACAGCGGAAAGTTTCGCATGGATGGATTGCCGTCCATCAGCGGACTGATGCCGTATGGAAATGCTAACGACATCGTGCTCGAATTGGGCGAAAGGCACGTTCTGCCCGCCGTAGCACGCACACCGGTCATCGCAGGCGTCTGCGGCACCGACCCGACCCGCAACATCGGCGTTTTCTCGCGCAAATCAAGGATGTCGGGTTTTCCGGAGTGATCAACTATCCGACGGTCTCGCGGTTCGACGGAGCTATTCGGCGCGATTTCGAGGCCGTCGGCCTCGGCTTTGCGCGCGAAGTCGAAATGATCGGAATGGCGCGCGAGGCAGGTCTCTACACCTGCTGTTACGTTCGTTCTGTTGACGAGAGCCGGGACATGGCATCGGCCGGCGTCGATGTCGTCGTCCCCCATGTCGGTCTCACCAGCGGTGAACGATCGGCGCAGAGGCCGCCATGTCGCTGGACGAAGCCGCCCGGACTACACAGGAGATCATCGACGCAGCGCGGTCCGTAAACCCGCATGTCATCGCCCTCGCCCACGGCGGCCCGATGGAAAGTCCTGATGACGTCCACTACGTGATGGAACGCACCTCGGCGCAGGGTTTTGTGGGAGCGTCGAGCATTGAACGCCTTCCCGTCGAAACGGCCATCGCGGGCACCGTTCGCGCGTTCAAGGCGATATCATTCCAAAATAAATAACCCTGCTGGGGCAGCTATCCTCGAATTCCAGTCTCGACTAAACTATACTCTATCACGCCGGGTAGTGTGGTCGCAGCGACCGAGCAACTCGAGACGGTTCTAGAATGATGGGCAGTTTTCAATAGCTGCTAACTGATAAGGTTTGTGCTCTTTGCTTATCAGTCCACAAACTGATTCCATTTGCGCAAAACCTTATCAGTCCGAAACCAACTCCGTTTTCATGGTTCCTCATCAGTCAGCGAACCGATTCCATTTGCGACAAAACTTTAATCATTCATCTGACTGCTTCATTCCTGCCATGAGCTGAGATTGGCCGCCATTCGCCCCAAGAGCTGCGCAGGGGTTCCCCTCACCGGCAGCTGTACGACCAGGAAATTTACCTGCCGCGGTCAATGCCATCCGGAGCCGGGGACAATTGATCACTTATTACCGAATCTCCGGCAAACCGAGCTCGGCTGCCTCCCGCTCGTATCGCGTTTCAGTCGAGTCGTTTGCACGATAAACCTTCCGGCCATCCATGTTTCGGAAACGAAAACGGGATTGGTTGTGAGCGAAAGCTCCTCTTACGATCATTCTGTGACAGCTGTCTAATCAGTCCTCCATCAACTGTTGCAATATACGCGTTACCGATGAGGAACGCCCAGAACGCATTGAGGCCGGTTCGGTAGCGCTTATCGAGCGTCGATTGGGAAATCCGTTTCAGCCTGATCTTTTCTCCATCGGCGTTTTCAACGAGATAGTTTTTCTCCTTGGCGATCGACCAGCGTCGAAACAGTGAGCGCTCGCCTGCCGAAAATCCTTCGGTGGTAGGCACCTCCGGCATTGCTTGTTTGAGCTGAACAATTTCCTCCGGTCCAACGTCAGCGACCCACGGATCTTTCCATAAATCGATTGCGAAGTGGATAATCGGAGCGACATCGTTTTTCGCGCCATCGTCGCCTTTCTCGCCATTGCGCAAACGTAAAAAACTCTCAAGCGCTTCGACAGCCGACCCGTCTTTCGGATCTTTTCTGCCGGTACGCTGATGGTCGGGCTTTCAAAAGCATGTGCGGGTCGGGGCGACTACAGTAGTCACGGGCGGCACCACGAGATCGCAGCCCAAGGCGAACAATTCTTCCCGGCGACGCTCGATGCGGCCCTCCAGCGAGTTATCCTTTTCGATCTTGATGCCGGCCCGCGCGTTTTCACGAATGAGCGTCACGAAATGCTGTTCCCATCCAGGAACGATTTCGTCCGGCTTGGCGCCGGAATGCCGAACTAGGAACTGGATTTCGAAGGCGATGCCCTGAAATGCTTTACGCTCGATGTAGTCGTCTTCGTTTCTGACCGGCTCGAGCGCGAATGCCTGCGCCGAGGCCACAATTCAATCATCGCCTGACGCGGATTGCCGTCCATCGTTCTGATCCTCAACATCCAGGAAGCAATGCGCGCTGCCCGGGTGGAAGCCATTTGGTAATTCGCGGTTCCCAAAGCAAGGCGAATGAGGCCCGACCGATAGGCCGACGCCAGGCAAGCCGGCGCGCGGATCTGGAAGTGTAACGGCCTTCGCGCCGAGAAATTGAATGCTGAACGACCCAAAACCGATGACTCCAAGCGTGATCGAAGCATGTGCCACAGAACACATCGGAGACTCCGCGAGGGACGTTTTTCGTTGATTCTATTGATGAATTTTGCGAATTGGCACCCGCAGCTTTGGTGGTAGCGAGAGAGGGACTCGAACCCCCGACCCCCAGGATTATGATTCCCGTGCTCTAACCAGCTGAGCTACCTCGCCACAGGGCCCCCGGCGCGGTTTTTGGATACCGCGGTCGCGAACGCGCGGCATATAAGAAGCCGGTCCGGGTCGTGTCAAGCAAACCGGACGCGCTTCAAGGCATCCTGCGCATATCCTGTCGTTCTCTTTGCAAGTATCTGGGAAAAACGCCGCTATTTCGGCCGGATGGTGGGGTCGCCGCCGGGGCTGCCGGCGGCGGAAATCACCGGCATGTTGCCGGCCTCGGGGGTCGGCGCGCGGATTTCCGGATCGACGCCTGAAGGCGGGCACAGCACGCCGTCGGATTTCGCCAGTTTTGTCGCCGAGCGGCTCGGCCCGCTGACCGGTCGTGGTGCCCTCGCCGCCCCGGTTGCCCTGGGACGGCACCGGCTGCATCGGTTGCGCAGCGGGTGGCTGCCGCAGGGACCGCGGTTTTCGGCCACCGGGGTTATGGGGGACCTGGGCGGAGCTTGCGCGATTGCCACGGCCGGTGCCGCCAACAACACGCAGGATATAAAGAGTGCGGATTTCATCATGCCGGGAGGAAACGGCCTGACCGCGCGGAGGTTCCGCGGGAACAGCGCTGTTTTCAGGTCTTCGTCAGGCTTTGCGGTAACGAATGAGCGAGAAATGCCCCATCGGGGGCATCGGCCGCCGCTCGGTCAGGCTGACGCCGCCATGTTTGGCGGCCCAGTTCGTCAGCCCGCGCCCATGGAAATTCCGGGCGCCAGCCGAGCCGGCGGGCCAACGCGCGAACGCCAGTTCGAACAGGCGGCGCGCGCCGCGCTCGGCACCGATGAGATTGACCAGAATGAGTTCGCCCGGATGAAATCATCCAGCGTGGCCTCGGGGTCCGGCACCGCGGTGACGACATATTGCGCCACCACCGCATCGAAAAACGAATCCGGAAGGCGAGATTTTTCGCGTCCATCACCGCGAGCGTTTCGACATTGGAAAGCCCCAGCGTCTTCACGCGGCTCTGCGCCTTGCGCAGCATCGGCTCGGAAATATCGACGCCGCATAATTTGGTGGTGCGCGAATAATCCGACAGCGACAATCCGGTGCCGACGCCGACATCGAGAATCCGCCCGCCGATCCTGTCGGCCTCGGCGATGGTCGACTGGCGGCCGTGATCGAACACCTTGCCGAAGACCAGATCGTAGACCGGCGCCCAGCGCCCATAAGCCTTTGCGACCCCCGCGCGGTCGATATCTGACGCCATGCCCCGCCTTAAAAATTATCCGCTTGAGATTTTCCGCCCGAGATTATTTTTTTATCCGCGCACCGCTTCGATCAGCGGCTGCGGTGCGGCGATTGCCTTCGCTGCACCGTTCGCCGTTGCACGCTTCGCGGTGGCGCTTTGAATGAAGCCGCCGCCAAGCACGCGCGCCTGGCCGGAAGCCGCATCGTAGAACACACAGGCCTGACCGGGCGAGACGCCCTCTTCGCCCGCGACCAGTTCGACTTCATAGCGGCCGTCTGGCGTGGCGCGCAGCCATGCCGGTTGCGGCGCACGGGTCGAGCGCACCCGCACGAACATCTCGAGGCCGCCGCCGACCGCGTGCTCGAGCGCGCCGCCGCCGATCCAGTTGACGTCGCGCAGCACGATGCGATCCATCCGCAGCGCTTCGCGCGGGCCGACCACGACGCGGCGGCTGTCGGCATCGAGCCTGATCACATAGAGCGGCGCGGCCGACGCGATGCCGAGGCCACGGCGCTGGCCGACGGTGAAGTGAATGATGCCCTGGTGCTGGCCGATGACATGGCCGTCGAGATCGACGATATCGCCGGGCTCAATCGCATTGGCCGCAATCGGCCGATGATATCCGTATAGCGCCCGGTCGGCACAAAGCAGATGTCCTGGCTGTCCTGCTTGTCGGCGACTTCAAGTTCAAAGCGCCGCGCCAGTTCGCGCGCCTGCGGCTTGGTCATGTCGCCCAGCGGAAAGCGCAGATAATCGAGCTGTTCGCGCGTGGTCGCGAACAGGAAATAGCTCTGGTCGCGATCGGCATCGGCGGCGCAGATCAGCGCGCGCGATCCGTCGCCCATGCGGCGCGAGGCGACGTAATGCCCGGTCGCGAGCGCTGAGGCGCCCAACTCGCGCGCGGTCTTGAGCAGGTCGCGGAATTTTATGGAGCGGTTGCACTCGATGCAGGGCACGGGTGTCTGGCCCGACGCGTAGCTGTCGGCGAAATTGTCGATCACGGATTCGCGAAAGCGGCTTTCATAGTCCAGCACGTAATGGGGAATGCCGATCCGCTCGGCGACATTGCGCGCGTCGTGGATGTCCTGCCCGGCGCAGCAGGCGCCCTTGCGGTGGGTGGCGGCGCCATGGTCGTAAAGCTGCAGCGTGATGCCGACGACGTCATAGCCCTGCGACTTCAACAGCGCCGCCGTCACCGAGGAATCGACGCCGCCGGACATGGCGACAACGACCCTAGTGTCCTGCGGACGGCCTTCAAGATCCAGACTGTTGAGCATGGTTCCGGTCATTGGTGCGATCGCGCGCGCCAGACGCTGCACGATCAGGAAACCGCGGTGCGGCCAGAGGGCTTTGGAGCGGGCGGCTGAAAAGCTGCTCTTTAATATAGGCCGTCTTGGCGAGAGGCAATCATGGTCACTTGCATGGCCGCCGTTTTGCAGGGGCGCGTTTTTGACGCCCGCAAACGGCAAATCTTGCCGCCGGGCAGAAAAGGAAGCGCTGGCGCAGGGCCGCAGTTTGGGCGTCTCCAAAATAAATCATTGATATATATGGATATTTTTTTGAAATCGGGCTGGCCCGGTCCTTGCTGATCTCCAGGCAGTACCTGTCAGTTGCTGGCAGTTCCATTGCAAGAGGCCGCCCGTGGTTAGCGTCAATGCAGAAGTCGCCGCGAACATGTCCTTCCAAGGCGTGACGGTACGCCAGATACGGGTGGATCAGCTGCCTGGAAACGACATTTTTGCGTCGCTGGTCGACAACAATACGGCGAATGACGCCAACAACGCCGCCCCGGCGTCCCAGCAGCAGCAAAATCAGCAGCCGCCGGCTCAGCCCAACAACTCCAACAACGCGCCGCCCCGGCCAACAACAATTCAGGGCCGGCGAACAATGCCGCGTCCAACCAGGCTGCCAATAACGACCCGAGCAATAACAACAACAATAACGACAATTCTGCACCGCCTTCCGATGCCAATGCCAATAATGCCGGTGCCAACTCAACAGCGCGGCTGGTTCCGGCGCGAGCCAGCAATCCCGCGGCAATTCCGGCACGTCGAAGAGCGGCAGCACCAAATCAACCGCGACATCGACGTCGAGCACCGACGACAATTCGGCTGTTGATCCGACCGTGCTGGCCCAGCAGGCCGGATCGGCCCTGACCACGCCAACGCCGGTCGCGGTCGTACTTCCCGTCATCACCGCCGCGACAAGTACGCCCGCGCCGGCGCCGGCTTCCGGCAGCGCCACCGCGCCGCTGGCGATCGCCGCCGCCGCGATCGCGGCCAGTCACAGGCGATCTCCGCGCAGGCCGCCGCAACACCGCAAGTCACGACGGATCCGACCGCGACGACAGCCGCGGCGGCGACGACCACGACAGACACCACCGCAACGACGAGCGCCAAGATCACGGTGACCGTGGTCGGCGGGGCCAGACCGCCGCTACACCTGCGGATCAATCGGCAACCACAGCCGATACGTCAGCGGTCAACGCCGCTTCATTGACGACAGCCGTTGCCGCCACCCCGCCCGTTACGGCGAAGAGTTCATCCAAGACAACGGCATCAGAGACCGCAGCAGCCGAGACGGCGGCAACGGAATTCAACCACAGCGACCGCGCAGACCGGCCAGGCGCAACAATCAGCCGGCACCGGCAAGCCGGAGGCCGCCAACGCGGCTGCGACGGCTACCGCCGAGGCCGCCGCCTCCATCACAACCGGCGCAACATCTGCCCATGAACACACCTCGGCCGCCGCGACAACGCATGCCGGCACCGAGACATCGGACAACACCATAGCCACGGCCGGCACGATCCAGCCGCAGGTCACGACCACGGCGACGACATCGGCCAATTCGCTGACCGCCACCGCGGCGACGGGTGCCGCGGTGCCGCTGAGTGGATTGGCGGTCCAGATCGCCGCCTCGGTCAAAAGCGGCAAGAGCAGTTTCGAAATCCGGCTCGATCCGGCCGAGCTCGGCCGCATCGATGTTCGCATCGATATCGACAGCAACGGCCAGGTGACATCGCATCTCACAGTTGAAAAGCCGGAAACGCTGTCGATGCTGCGCCAGGACGCGCCGCAATTGCAGCGCGCGCTCGACGATGCCGGATTGAAGACCGGCAATAACGGTCTGCAATTCAGCCTGCGCGACCAGTCTTCGGGCCAGAACAGCGGCGGCGATACATCCCGCAATGCCCAGCGGCTCGTTATCAGCGACGACGACACCATGCCCGCTTCCATCGCGGGACGAACCTACGGCCGCTCGCTCGGATCGAGCAGCGGCGTCGACATCAGGGTCTGAGGAGACAGTCATGACCACATCAGCAGCCACTTCCCCCTCGGTCGTATCGGGAACAACTCCGCTTCCGTCGGGCACATCCTCTTCCGGCTCGTCGGCCGCGGCCTCGAGCGCGCTGGCCTCCTCGCAGATCGCCGGCAACTTCCAGAGCTTCCTGCAATTGCTGACGACGCAATTGCAGAACCAGAATCCGCTGAGCCCGCTGGACACCAATCAGTTCACCCAGCAGCTGGTCGAATTCGCCGGCGTTCAGCAAACAGCTCAACACCAACGACTCCCTGGCTACGCTGGTATCGCTGCAGCAGACCTCGCAATCGACCCAGGCGCTGGGTTTCGTCGGCAAGACGGCCGTGGTCAAGGGCACAACCGCGCCATTGACCGCCACTTCGTCGACCACCAACGAGGCGGTCTGGCTGCTCAGCGTTCCCTCTGCATCCACCCTCGATGTCACGATTACCGCCGCCAACGGTCAGACCGTCTTCTCCGGCACCTACAATGCCACCGCCGGCAACAGCCAGCCGTTCACATGGAACGGCGAGGGCAATGACGGCACGCAATATCCCGTCGGCAGCTACACCCTCACCGCAACTGCCAAGGACGCCGCGAACAACAGCGTGGCCGTCACCACGCAAGTCGAGGGCGTGGTCAATTCGGTCGATCTCACCCAATCGCCGCGCTATTGTCGATCGGCGGCCAGACCTTCACGGTCAACCAGATCAGAGCATCGTGAACTGACGACAAGCGCCTCCTTGCCGGAGGCGCAGCACTCACCAAGACCACCCGAGCCTTCACAGCAAAGCCTTCACGCCGGTCGATCCGGGCGCCAATCGCGCCCGGACGGCCGGTTCCCGTCATTTTCAAGGAGATTCGTATTGCTGTCGTATTGATTCCTTGGGCTTAGGCAAATTTTAAGCCGGGGGGCGTAGGTTGTTACCGTGAGTTCAGTGGTTGAGAGTTTGTGAGTACGCCATGACAGAACCCCATCGCCCGAGGGTAAAATACGTCATCGGGCCTGACGGCAGTCCGTTAACAATTGCGGATCTTCCCGCACCCGGGACCAAACGGTGGGTTATCCGCCGTAAGGCCGAAGTCGTTGCGCGGTTCGCGGCGGCCTGCTCTCCCTCGAGGAGGCTTGCAGCCGCTACACGCTGACGGTGGACGAATTCCTTTCCTGGCAGTTTTCCATCGACCAACACGGCCTTGCCGGGCTGCGTACCACCGCATCCAGCAATATCGCCAATAAACGCTCCCCCAAGCGCGGCATTTGAAACAAATCGGCTTCGCCCTGCGAAGCCGATTTTTTCTATTTTGAACTTTTGCGGGTCTCTTAACCTTCGTTAACCATATCGAAACCATCCATAGGCAATAATTGCCCAGTCGGCGTTTTGGGGCCGAATCTGAGGGGCGGTTAGTTTGCAGAGTCTTGTGGGCTTTCTAAGGGGTCTCGGCGCTTCGCGATTGATGGCGATGGTCGCGGTGACAACCGCGCTGCTCGGCTTCTTCGCTTTCGTCATCATGCGCGTCACCACGCCGCAAATGACCACGCTCTTCACCGATCTCAGTTTCGAGGACTCCTCGGCCATCATCAAGGACCTGGAACGCCAGGCCATTCCCTTCGAGCTGCGCAACGACGGCGCCGTGATCATGGTGCCCAAGGACAAGGTCACGCGGCTGCGGATGAAGCTCGCCGAGGGCGGCCTGCCCAAGGGCGGCGGCGTCGGCTACGAGATTTTCGACAAATCCGACGCGCTGGGGACCACCAGCTTCGTCCAGAACATCAATCATTTGCGCGCGCTGGAGGGCGAACTGGCCCGCACCATCCGCGCCATCGACAAGGTCCAGAACGCGCGGTCCATCTGGTGTTGCCGGACCGGCCGCTGTTTGCGCGCGAGGCGCCCGAGCCGTCGGCCTCGATCGTGGTGCGGGTGCGCGGCGCCCTCGAACCGCAGCAGATCAGGGCGATCCGCCATCTGGTCGCCTCCGCCGTCAACGGACTGAAGCCGCAGCGGGTATCGATCGTCGACGAAGCCGGTCAATTGCTGGCCGACGGCGCCAGCGGCGAGACCGACAACGCCATTGGCGACGAGCGCCGCGCCGGTTTCGAAAAGCGGATGCGCAATGAGGTCGAGGCGATCGTCTCGTCGGTGGTCGGCGCCGGCCGCGCCCGGGTCCAGCTCTCGGCGGATTTCGACTTCAACAAGATCACCAAGACATCGGACAGCTTCGACCCCGAAGGCCGGGTGCTGCGTTCGAGCCAGACCCGGAAGAATCCAGCGCGACCGCCGAGACCAACGGCCAGGTCACGGTCGGCAATGAATTGCCGGCAATGCGGGCCAGGGCGCCGCCGGCCCGGCCGCGCGCGACCAGAGCAAGAAGACCGAAGAAACCAACAATTACGAGATCTCCCGCACCACCAAGACCGAAGTCACGGAAGCCGGAAGGGTCAATCGCATCTCGGTCGCCGTGCTGGTCGACGGCAGCTACGTCAAGAACGAAAAAGGCGAGATGGTCTATCAGGAGCGCAATAAAGATCAGCTCGACCGCATCGCGGCGCTGGTGCGCTCGGCCATCGGCTTCGACCAGAAGCGCGGCGATCAGGTCGAGGTCGTCAACCTGAAATTCGCCGAAGGGCCGATCGTCGCGCCGATCGCGGAGCCGACCGGCATGTTCGGCATGCTGCAGTTCACCAAGGATGACGTGATGTACATCATCGAGCTCGCCGTCATGATGCTGCTCGGCCTCGTGGTGCTGTTCATGGTGATCCGCCCGCTGGTCAAGCGCATCCTGGCCGCCGAAGTGGTCCCCACCCTTGGCGGCGACGGATCGTTGCCGGCGCTGGCCGACGGCACCGCGGCGCCCGGCGCCGCCGGCCAGAGCCTCGTTCCCGGCGGTCCCACGGCCCAGAACATGATCGACGTCGCCCAGATTCAGGGCCAGGTCCACGCCCAATCAGTGCATCGCGTCGGCGAACTGGCTGAACGCAATCCCAACGAAACTGCAAACATTGTTCGTCAATGGCTCAGTGAACCGGCGTGATCTGACATGGCCCTCCCCCCAGCCACCAACAATGCCAGCGACATCACCAGCGTCATCGCCTCGCTGGCGAGCCGTCAGGGCGATCGTCCAAAAAGCCCGTCGCTGAGCGGCCCGAAACGCGCCGCGATCCTGATGCTGGCGCTGGGCGAACAATATGGCGGCAAGGTCTGGTCGCTGCTCGACGACGACGAAGTGCGCGAATTGTCGATGGTGATGTCGACGCTCGGCACCGTCGAGGCGGACGTCGTGGAAGATCTGCTGCTCGAATTCGTGTCGCGGATGTCCGCCTCCGGCGCGCTGATGGGTACTTTCGACGGTACCGAGCGACTGCTGCAGCTCTATCTGCCCGCCGAGCGCGTCAGCGGCATCATGGACGAAATTCGCGGCCCCGCCGGCCGTAACATGTGGGAAAAGCTCTCCAACGTTCAGGAAGAGGTTCTGGCCAACTACCTCAAGAACGAATATCCGCAAACCATCGCGGTGGTGCTGTCGAAACTCAAGCCAGAACATGCCGCCCGCGTGCTCGCGATCCTGCCCGAGGACATGGCGCTCGACGTGGTCGGCCGCATGCTGAAGATGGAAGCGGTGCAGAAGGAAGTGATCGAGCGCGTCGAATCGACGCTGCGCACCGAATTCATGTCGAACCTGTCGCAGACCCGCCGCCGCGACGCCCACGAGGTGATGGCCGAGATCTTCAACAATTTCGACCGCCAGACCGAAACCCGCTTCATCACCTCGCTGGAAGAAGACAACCGCGAATCCGCCGAGCGCATCAAGGCGCTGATGTTCACCTTCGACGACCTCGTCAAGCTGGATTCCGGATCGGCCCAGACCCTGATGCGCAATGTCGACAAGGACAAGCTCGGCATCGCGCTCAAGAGCGCCAATGAGGATGTCCGCGGCTTCTTCCTCGGTAACATGTCGTCCCGCGCCGGCAAGATGCTGCTGGACGACATGGCCGCGATGGGACCGGTGCGGTTGCGCGACGTCGATGAAGCGCAGGCGCTGCTGGTCAACCTTGCCAAGGACCTCGCGGCCAAGGGTGAAATCATGCTGACCAAGAACCGCGCCGACGACGAGCTGGTGTACTAATGGCCGCCCCCGCAAAATTCCTGTTCGATATGGACTTCTCGGCGCCCGACCGGATGCGCGAGCGCCCGGCTACGCCAGCGGAAATCGCCCAGAAGGTGGCGGCAGCCGAGGCACGCGCCTATCGCGACGGCTACGATGCCGCCCAGCGCGAGGCCAAGGCGGAAAGCGATCGGCGTTCCGCGGCCGCGCTGGAGGAAATCGGGGTCAATATCCGCGGCATCGCGCAACGCTTTTCCGGGATCGAGACCCGGATGGAGACCGAGGCGGTCGATGTCGCGGTTGCGGTGGCGCGCAAGCTGTGCAGCACGCTGATTGCCGCCGAGCCGCTCAGCGAGATCATCGGGCTGGTGAAGGATTGCTTCTCGCATCTGGTCGCCACGCCGCATCTCGTGGTCCGGATCAACGAATCGCTATACGACGCCGCCCATGAGCGTATCGAGCGGCTGGCCAAGCAAAGCGGCTTCGAGGGTCGTCTCGTGATCCTGGCCGAGCCGGAAATCGCCACCGGCGACTGCAAGATCGAATGGGCGGATGGCGGCGTCGTGCTGGAGCGCGAGGCCATCGAAGCCAAGATCAATGAACTTGTCGGACGCTACATCGCGTCCCGCAACCAGACCTGAGGATTGAACCATGAGTGACACCGACGCACAGGTTCCGCTCCCGGATCTTAACGCCGCGCAACCGCCTGTTACCGACGACATCGCCTATCACGAAGACGAACAGGCTTCGCGCATCGCCGCCGATCTGGAAGCCGTGTTCGATGTGCCGGTTCAGGTCTCCGCCGTGCTCGGCCGCTCCAAGATGGATGTCGGTGAGCTGTTGAAACTCGGGCCCGGCACCGTACTCGAACTCGACCGCCGCGTCGGTGAGGCCATCGACATCTACGTCAATAACCGGCTGGTGGCGCGCGGCGAAGTTGTTCTGGTGGAAGACAAGCTCGGCGTGACCATGACGGAAATCATCAAGGCCGAAAAGAACTAAGGCTCACTCTAACGACACGCGCATAATGGGCGCGAACAGACGAACAGGAGATTATCATGCGGCTTCTCATCGTTGGCACACTGAAGGGCCAGCTTACGACAGCCACCAAGATCGCGATGGACAACGGCGCGTCCGTGACCCATGCGGAGGACCACGAACAGGCGATGCGGGTGCTGCGCGGCGGCAAGGGCGCCGATCTGCTGCTGGTCGATGTCGCGCTCGACATCCGCGATTTGGTGATGCGGCTCGAGGCCGAACACATCCATGTACCGATCGTCGCCTGCGGCATCACCAACGATGCCCGCGCCGCGGTCGCCGCAATCCATGCCGGCGCCAAGGAATACATCCCGCTGCCGCCAGATCCGGAACTGATCGCAGCGGTGCTTGCCGCAGTCGCCAATGATTCCCGCGACCTGGTCTACCGCGACGAAGCCATGGCCAAGGTGATCAAGCTGGCGCAGCAGATCGCCGGCTCCGACGCCTCCGTCATGATCACCGGCGAATCCGGCACCGGCAAGGAAGTGCTGGCACGCTATGTCCATACCCGTTCCAACCGCGCCAAGCGGCCGTTCATCAGCATCAATTGCGCGGCCATCCCCGAACATCTGCTGGAATCCGAGCTGTTCGGCCACGAGAAGGGCGCGTTCACCGGCGCGGTTGCACGACGGGTCGGAAAATTCGAGGAAGCCACCGGCGGCACGCTGCTGCTGGACGAAATTTCCGAAATGGACGTGCGGCTGCAATCCAAATTGCTGCGTGCGATCCAGGAGCGCGTGATCGACCGCGTCGGCGGCACCCGGCCGGTGCCGGTCGATATCCGCATCATCGCGACCTCGAACCGCAATCTGGCCGATGCGGTGCGCGAAGGCTCATTCCGCGAGGACCTGCTATTCCGGCTCAATGTCGTGAACCTGAAGATTCCGCCGCTGCGCGAGCGCCCGGCCGACATTCTCGAACTGGCGCAGCATTTCGCCAAGAAATATGCCGACGCCAACGGCGTGCCATTGCGGCCGATATCGGCCGAGGCGCGGCGGGTACTGACCTCCAATCGCTGGCAGGGCAACGTCCGCGAACTCGAAAACACCATGCATCGCTCGGTGCTGATGGCACAGGGCGACGAAATCGGCGCGGAAGCCATCCTGACGCCGGACGGCGACCGCCTCGATCTCACCAAGACGGTGCCGGCGGTGGCGCACGCTACTTTCGCCGCCGAACAGGTGACCCGCGCACTGGTCGGGCGCACCGTGGCGGATGTCGAGCGCGATCTCATTCTTGAAACGCTCAAGCACTGCCTCGGCAACCGCACCCATGCCGCGAATATCCTCGGCATCTCGATCCGCACGCTGCGCAACAAGCTGAACGAATATGCCGACGGCGGATTGCCTATCACCCCCGCGGGCTCCGGCGATTTTCATCGCATCGCCGCGACGGCGTGATTATCCTCCGTCATTCCGGAATGGTGCGAAAGCACCGAACCTCAGGTGCGCAATTGCGCACCGGGGAATCTCGAGATTCCGGGCTCGCACTACGTGCGCCCCGGAATGACGGAAGAAATAGATAATCACGAATAATTCGGCGCATCCGGCTTGCGGAAGATGTGAATCGGGTCACCCGGCTGCAGCTCGCGTCCGGTAAATGTCGCATAGGCGAACAGCGCGAGGTAGCCGATCGCCAGCGCGCCGATCCCGTAAAATACAAAAACCGCGAGGCGTTTCATCAAGTCAAGGCGCTGCGTTGTGCTGTGACGGCGACGTGCTGATGCCACAGCCACAGCAGCGGCGCAAAGATCAGTTCACCGGCCAGACCAATCAGGATGCCGATGGTGGGCACGCCATGGCTGATCACCGCCAGCAGCCGCGGGACGGCGCCGAGCACCAGGATGAACGTCACCACCGAAATCCGCTCAGAGTGCCGCGCGATATCCGGGATCGACGACCAGTAGATCAAGCCGATCCCCAGCAGCATGCCTTTCAAGAAGCGGAAATAGCTGTCCATTTCGACGCTGCCGGACAGATCGACAAAGCTGGCGCCAAAGAAAACGCCGGCCAGGCCGAACGCGATCAGGAGCAGGCCGGCCAGCGCAAAGGCGATCTGAAGAAGCTTGCGTTCCATCTGATCCCCCTGATTCCCGCAGCGCCGGTATCAAGGGAAGCTTTTAGGCTTCGAACAGAGAAAACGCCACCTCTCAGGCGCGGCGCGGCCAGAGCCTGTCAGGCCCTGTGCCGATCGCGCGGGGCCGGGACGCTGACTTCGGCCAGCCTGAGCGCATCCTCGTTCTGGTCGACGGCCACATATTGTCCCTGCCAATAGGCCAGCGCCGCGGTGCGCGACGACAGCCGCAGATCCCGCACGCGCCCGATCACGACGGCATGGGAATGACGTTCAATGATATCCTCGGCTTCGCAATCGATCGCGGCCAGCGCGCCCACCAGCAGCGGCACGCCGGAGGCCCCGGTGGTCCATTCGGCACCGGCGAAACGCTCGGCGCCCTTGAGACCGCCCTTGCCGGTAAACCGCTCGGCGATATCGAGTTGATCGGCGGTCAGGATATTTACGCCGAAAAATCCATGGCGTTTCAGCAGCGGCCAGGATGACGATGCGCGGTTGATGCTGACGACCAGCGACGGCGGATCCATTGACAGCGACGAGACCGATGTCACGGTCATCCCCGTGATGTCCTTGCCGCGCCCGGCCGTGATCACGCTGACGCCGCCGGCCAGATGCCGCATGGCGCCGCGAAAGTCGTCTGCGACGACCCCCTGATCCAGTTTGATGGTGCGAACAGCCGTGTTCATGGCAGCCTCATGTGTCCGATGATTCATCGCCCGCCCCGAGCAGATCGCGCAGGATCGAGCCTTCCAGCGCGGCAAGGTCGGCGGAGCCGCGCCGGCGAGGACGCGGGATATCGATCCTGACGTCATGGGCGATGCGGCCGTCTTCGATGACCAGCACGCGATCGGCCAATGCGACCGCTTCCGCGACGTCATGCGTGACCAAAATCGCGGTGAAGGACTGATCGCGCCACACCCGCTCCAGCAGCCGCTGCATCGAAATACGCGTCAGCGCGTCGAGCGCGCCAAGCGGCTCATCGAACGCCAGCACGCGGGGATCGCTGACCAGCGCGCGTGCCAATGCGACACGCTGTTTCTGCCCGCCGGACAGAACCGCCGGCCACTGACCGCGCTTTTCCTCGAGGCCGACTTCGGCAAGCGCCTTTTCGGCACGGCCCTGTGCGTCCGGCGATGCGCGGTCGCGGCCAAGACCGACCTCGACATTCGACAGCACTTTGGCCCATGGCAACAGCCGCGGCTCCTGAAACATCACCCTGATATCTTCAGGGCGGGTTTCCTCGCCAAAGCTGACGGTGCCGTCATCGATGGTCTCGAGCCCCGCGATCAGCCGCAGCAACGTGCTCTTGCCGCAGCCACTGCGTCCCACGATCGCCACGAACTGGCCTGCCGGAATGTGCAGGTCGATCCCGCGCAACACCTGATGGTCGCCGAACGATTTACGCAGGCCGCGGATCGTCAGCGGCAATCCGCGCGAAAACACTTCCCAGTCGCGCCGCTTCAACCGGCCCTGTTCGACGATATCGGAAGGATCCACGGGCTCGGCATCCGGCAAACGAAAACTCAGGGCTTCTTGCATATCAGTTCTCAATGCTTCTGAAAGGCCGGATTCCAGGACAGCGTCAGCCGCTCCAGCGCGCGCGAAGCGCTGTCGGCGACCTTTCCGAGGAGGGCGTAGATCAGGATGCTCAGCACCACGACATCGATCTGCATCAATTCGCGGGCCTGCATCGCCATATAGCCAAGGCCCGACGATGCCGCGATGGTTTCCGCCACGATCAGCGTCAGCCACATGATGCCGAGCGCAAAGCGCACGCCGACGAAAATCGACGGCAGCGCGCCCGGAAAGATCACGCGCCGGAACAATTCGCTGTCGGTCATCCCATAGATCCGCCCCATCTCGATCAACTGCGGATCGACGGTGCGCACGCCATGCAGCGTGTTCAGATAGATCGGAAAGAACACCCCGAGCGCCACCAGAAACAGCTTGGCCGATTCATCGATGCCGAACCACAGGATGACGAGCGGGATCAAAGCGAGATGCGGAATGTTGCGCACCATCTGCAAGGTCGTGTCGGTCAGCCGGCTGGAGAGCTGCGACAGGCCGTTGGCCAGCCCAAAGGCAAAGCCGATGCTGCCACCGATGATAAAGCCGATACCGGCGCGCCAGAAGCTGACCCAGATGTTCTGGATCAGTTCGCCCGACAGCAGCAGCTTCCATCCCGCCAGCGCGACGTCGCTCGGCGCCGGCAGCACGCGTGAGGATACAAATCCGGTCACACAGGCCGCCTGCCAGATCGCGATGATCGCCAGCGGTACGATCCACTGGACCAAGCCATCCGCACGCGGCAGGCGCAGCTTGCGGATGCGCGGCAGGTTTTCGATCAGGCTCATGGGCCAGGTGCCTTCAAATTCAGCAGTTTTTATCTCGCGATGACGCGATGTCTGGGATGATGGGGATGGTCCGCAGAGGTGTCGAGTGCCCTGCAAAAAAAGCAATGACAATGCTCTCCGACGGCTCCGCAACGACGTGTTTATTGCCGAATCGCGGCCGCTCGCGGCGCATTATTCTCGACACGTGCAAGGTGAAGAATTGTTAACCCTGCACCGGTCGGGGAACGGGAATCCGGCTCGAGGGAAATTGGGGCGGCGGGAGGCCCAAAGGCCAACAATCCAAGGCTAACAATCGGAGCCCGTTTATGGCAAATCATACCGCCATATCCCCTGAAAACGCATCGCTTCGAGCTCATCATGCCCGCACCCAAGCCGCCTGCGTTCGAGACCCTCAGCCTCCATGCCGGCCAGCATCCGGACCCCGTCACCGGCGCTCGGGCGGTCCCGATCTATCAGACGACGTCCTACGTGTTTCAGGATTCCGAGCACGCCGCGGCATTGTTCAACCTGGAACGCGCCGGGCATATTTATACGCGGATTTCGAACCCGACCACATCGGTGCTGGAAGAACGGCTGGCCGCGCTGGAAGGCGGTGTCGGCGCCATCTGTACCGCGAGCGGCATGGC
This sequence comes from Bradyrhizobium sp., assembly GCA_037201505.1. GTDB lineage: Bacteria > Pseudomonadota > Alphaproteobacteria > Rhizobiales > Xanthobacteraceae > Bradyrhizobium. Next base: position 76,771 of record JBBCHO010000002.1, on the reverse strand, counting down.
CGCGTTGCATCTGGCGATCGCAACCCTGCTCAATGCCGGCGACCATATCGTCGCCTCCGCGTCGCTCTATGGCGGCACCATCAATTTACTGGCGCATACGCTGCCGCGCTTTGGCATCACCACCAGCTTTGTAAAACCCCGCGCGCTGGATGAATTTCGCGCGGCGATCAAGCCCAACACTCGACTCGTGATCGGCGAGACCATCGGCAATCCCGCCTCGAAGTGCTGGATATTCCCGAGGTCGCGCAGATCGCGCATGACGCCAGGATTCCGCTGTTGATCGACAACACCTTCGCGACGCCGTTTCTCAGCCGTCCGATCGAGCTCGGCGCCGACATCGTGATGAACTCGGCCACCAAATGGATCGGCGGCCACGGCATCGCGATCGGCGGCGTGATCGTCGATGGCGGCCGGTTCGATTGGCGCGCCTCCGGCAAATTTCCGGTTTTGACGCAGCCCTCTGCCGGCTATCACGGCATCGTCTTCGACGAGCAATTCGGCCCGGCCGCGTTCATCATGCGGGCCCCGCACCGAAGGGCTGCGTGATTTCGGCGCGTGCCTGTCGCCGACCAATGCGTTCCAATTGCTGCAGGGTGTCGAGACGCTGGGTGTGCGCATGGAACGACACGTCGCCAATACACAGGTGGTGCTGGAGGCGCTCGCCGCGAACAAGGCGGTCGAGTGGTTGCTGCATCCCTCGCTCGAAAGCCATCCGGATCACGCGCTGGCCAAAAAATTGCTGCCGCGCGGTGCGGGCTCTATCGTCAGCTTTGGAATCAAGGGCGGGCGGCCCGCGGGCCAGAAATTCATCGAGGGCTTACGGATGATCAGCCATCTGGCCAATGTCGGTGATGCCAAGACATTGGTTATTCATCCCGCCAGCACGACCCATCAGCAGATGGACGCCGATCAGCTCAAGGCCGCCGGTATCGGCGAGGAGCTGGTGCGGCTCTCGGTCGGCATCGAATCATCAGCCGATATTGTCGATGACCTCGCCCAGGCGCTCCGTATGTCGCAGAAGGCTTGAGCCATGCAGTTGTCCGTCAACGACAAGGATGTCTTCGTGGCTACCGGAGGCCGGGAATTCGACGCCTCGCAGCCGACCATCGTGCTGCTGCACGGCGCCGGCTTTGATCACACCACCTGGGCGCTGCATAGCCGATGGTTCGCGCATCACGGCTATGGCGTGCTCGCGCCTGACTTGCCCGGCCACGGCCGATCGGAAGGCGCGCCGTTGAGCACGATCGCGGACATGGCCGATTGGACCGCAGCCTTGCTCGATGCCGCCGGCGCGACAAAAGCGCGGCTGGTCGGTCATTCCATGGGATCGCTGATTGCGCTCGAGACCGCAGCACGGCACCCGGCCAAAGTATCGGCGCTCAGCCTGATCGGCACCGCGGCGACCATGACGGTCGGACCCGATTTGCTGAAGGCCGCGGAGACCAATGATCACGCGGCCGTCGATATGGTCTCGATCTGGGGGCTCGGCTTTGCGGCCGAACTCGGCGGCAGCCTCGCGCCGGGATTATGGATGCACAGCGGCGCGCAGCGGGGTGCTCGAACAGTGCCGCCCCGGCGTGCTGTTCAACGATCTCTCCGCCTGCAACGCCTATTCGAACGCGCTGAACGCGGCCGCGCAGGTAAAGGTGCCAGCGACATTCATCCTCGGCGAACGCGACATGATGACCCCGGCCAAATCAGGCAAGGCGCTCGCCGCGGCATTGCCGAATTCGCGCACGGTGATATTGCCGGGCGCGGGTCATATGATGATGGTGGAGCGGCCGGATGAATTGCTCGCGGCGTTGCAGGAGTGAACGGTCGAGCGTGATGAGATCAGATTGATCTGCAGCTGCGGCGGAAGTGAACTCCCTCTCCCCTTGTGGGAGAGGGTTGGGGAGAGGGGTACAGTCTATCGATAGACCGTAACCCCTCACCCGAATTGCATCTAACGATGCAATTCGACCTCTCCCACAACGGGAGAGGTGAAGGACGTCGGCGCTCGCCCTTACCACGCTGGCAATACGGCGCCCTTGAATTTCGTCAGCACAAAGTCGCGCACTTCGGGCGAGTGATAGCTTTCGACCAGAACCTTGACCCAGGGCTTGTCCTTGTCGGCCGCGCGCACCGCGATCAAATTCACATAGGGTCCCTTGGGATCTTCGCGCAGGATCGCGTCCTTGACCGGATCGAGACCGGCTTGGGTGGGCGTAATTGGTGTTGACGGCCGCGACATCGACGTCGTCAAGCGTGCGTGCGGTCTGCGCCGCGTCGACCTCGACAATCCTGAATTTTCGGGGGTTCTCGGTGATGTCTGCGATGGTCGGCTTGAATCCGACGCCCGGCTTGAGCTTCAGCACGCCCTTGTCCTGCAGCAGCAACAGCACGCGGCCGCCATTGGTCGGATCGTTCGGGATCGACAATGTCGCGCCCTGCGGCACCGCGTCCCAGCTTTTGTATTTCTTCGAATAGACGCCCATCGGGAAATTGACGGTTAACCCGACAGGTTCGATCTTGTAGCCGCGATCGGCCTTTTGATTGTCGAGATAAGGCTGGTTTTGAAACGAATTCGCCTGCAGATCCCCGGCGTCCAGCGCCGCATTGGGCACTACATAGTCGGTGAATTCGACGATCTGAATGTCGAGACCGTTCTTGGCCGCGATCGGCTTTACCGCCTCGAGGATCTGAGCGTGAGGACCCGGCGTGGCGCCGATTTTGATGGTTTCGGCGCCGGCGGCGTTGGCGGCGAATGCCAGGGGCCGCAACGGCGGTGGAGATCATGAGATGACGTAGCGACATGATTTTTTTCCTGTGAAATATGACTCATGAATTCCGGTTGCGCTTGTCGAGCCGGCGCGCGATCGCCTCGCCCAGGGTTTGCGCGCCCTGCACCAGCACAATCAGCACAATCACGACCGTCGCCATGACATCCGGCATGAAGCGCTGATAGCCATAGCGAATGCCGAGATCGCCGAGCCCGCCGCCGCCGACCGCGCCAACCATCGCGGAATAGCCGAGCAGGCTCACAATGGTCAGCGTCAACGCCAAGGTCACGGCCGGCATCGCTTCCGGCAGCAACACCTTCTGGACGATCTGCAGCGGGCTGGCGCCGAAGGCGCGCGCGGCTTCGACCAGGCCCTGATCGACTTCGCGGATCGCGGCCTCGATGACGCGCGCGATAAAGGGAATGGCGGCGATGGTCAAAGGCACGATCGCGGCGCGGGTGCCGATCGAGGTGCCCGCGATCAGGCGGGTCAGCGGTACGATCGCGACCACCAGAATGATGAAAGGCGTCGAGCGCGTCGCATTGACAATGAAACCCAGGATGCGATTGGCGCCCGGCGCGGGAAACAGCTCATTGGCCCGGCTGGTCGCCAGGAAGATTCCGAGCGGAAGCCCCAGCAGGGTCCCGAACAGGCCGGCCAGTCCCACCATCATGAGGGTGTCCAGCGTCGACCACGCGATCAACTGGAGGATCTCAGGCGACATAGCCAAGCTGCTCCACATTGTTTTGACCGGCTTTCAATGTCGCGATCACCTCGCGAAAAACTTCCGGTTCGGCCGCGACCGAAATAAACAGCGATCCAAAGGCACGCCCCGCGATCGTCTCCACCTGCCCATGCAGGATGTTGATATCGATTCCGAGGTTTCGCGAAAGCTGCGACAGCACCGGCTGGCCGGCCCCTCGTCCCGTGAACCCGACATGCAATACCGCGCTGTCGCCGGCAAGGCGTTCGGGTCTTAGTTTCGCGCGCAGCCAATCCGGCACATTGCCGCCGGTGATGGAGCCGACAAATCTCTTTGTGGTCTCGTGGCGGGGATTGGCGAAAACCTCAAACGTCGTGCCCTGCTCGACAATGCGGCCGCTTTCGAGCACCGCGACCCCGGTCGGCGAGCTTCTTCACCACCGACATTTCGTGGGTGATGAACACGATGGTCAGCTTCAATTCGGCATTGATCGTCTTCAACAGCGACAGTATCTGATCAGTGGTTTCCGGATCGAGCGCGGAGGTCGCCTCATCCGACAGCAACACCTTGGGCTTGGTGGCGAGCGCGCGGGCGATGCCGACGCGCTGCTTCTGGCCGCCGGATAGTTCGGCCGGATAGCGGTCGCGCTTGTCGGACAGCCCCACCATCGCCAGCAACGGCTCGACGATCCCTGCGATCTCGCTTTTGGCAACACCAGCAATTTCCAGCGGCAGCGCGATATTCTCGAACGCCGTGCGCGACGACAGCAGATTGAAATGCTGGAAGATCATGCCGATGGAGCGGCGGGCCGCGCGCAAGTCGCGCTCGCCGAGCGTTGTTACATCGGTGCCGTTGACCAGCACGCTTCCCTTAGTGGGGCGTTCCAGACCGTTGATCAGGCGAATGAGCGTCGATTTGCCCGCGCCGCTTTTGCCGATCACGCCGACGATCGCACCTGGAGGCACCTGCAGATCGATCTCGTGAAGTGCCACGACCTCCGCCGATTCATGGCGCGCGGGATAGACCTTGCTGACACCGGCGAACGCGATAATAGGCTGTATTTGGATGGGCTGGGTTTGCACGTCGCTCGGCGGCGGCACGGGCGCTCCGGACAGGATCGGGACAGGGCTGTTCATAAAAGGTCAATTCTGCGCCGATGGGAAGATCGAGCCCCGGAATCAATGGCGACCGGCCGCGCCGGGCGGCAACTCGGCCGCCACCAGCATCCGATTGCTGGACTACAGCTTGATCGGGACGAAGTGATTGAAGGCGATCAGGATCGCCAGCGATACCAGCCCCAGGCCGAGGCTCCAGCCGATCAGTTTCTTTTCGATCGGCAGCAGCGGCTCGACTTCCGCGTTGAGTTCGCTTTTGAGATCAGGTTGCGACATGGACTGTCCTTTGAACGAGGCTAAAGACTAGCTGACCAGCGGCGGCTTGAAGCCGCTGAAGAACAGCCATGAAATGAACAGCCCGACCCAGATCACAAATCCGAACAGGCTGACGAAATAGACCGCCGCGAGCTTGCCGAAACCCTGCTGCCAGAGTTTGCGGAAATCCGACAGCACGCCGATCGAGAAGAAGGTCAGGACGAAGAAGATCACCCGGAACACGTTCGCCTCGCCCGCCGCGGCCGGCAGCGCCTTGGCGATCTCCGGCGTCGAGCCGACCGCGAGCCACAGCGACACCGCAAAGACGAAGATGAAGCCGAGAATGAACTTCGGGAACCGCTGCCAGATCTCGATCGGCTTGGCCTTGTCCGGTCCCTTGTCGATATGGTTGGTCCAGATGTAGCCGAGGATGAACGCCCAGATGCCGATGAAGATATCGATGAAGATCTTCACGGTGGTCGTGGTCGCGAGAATCCAGCCCGGCTGATACTTGATGCCTTCCGCGGCCGACTTCGCCATGATCAGCGCCTCGGTGATGCCGCCACCGGCTACGGCCGCGCCGTCGGTCTTGATCGCGAGGCCAATCCAGGCGCCGGCCACCAGCGGCTCCTGCCACAGGAAAGTCTGCGCCAGGAACGGCAGGATGAGAATTTCAACGACCGCGAATACGACCACCAGCGACGACACCAGGATCGGCACCGCAGGCCGCGCCCGGATCGCGCCGCCGGTGGCAATCGCCGCCGCGACGCCGCAGATCGAAATGCCCGACGCCAGCGGCACCGACCATTCACGGCTGAAGCCGAACCATTTGCGCGCGACGTAGTAAATCACCGCCCAGTAAATCAGATACGCCTCGATGATCGCCGCGGCACCGCGCAGCAACAGCGACGACGCAAGGTTCAGGCGGGCCGCCGCCGTGACCGCGACGGTGGTGCCGAGGATGACGATTGCGATCTTGATGTAGAGTTCGGGCCGGATCGCTTCCTTCAGCCATTCGGCGAATCGCGGAAAGAAATTCGCGATCACCAGGCCCGACAGCAGCGCCACCACAAAGCCGCCCTCGTTGGTGAGCTTGAGCGACCAGGAAAGACCGAATTTCGCCTGCTCGGCCGGCGTCACCGCGGCGACGTAAGCGTAGCTGCCGAAAATCCAGCTGGCATAGGCAATCGCAAATACGGCGGTGAATGCGAGCGCGAATTTACGGACATCGCCGCCGAGCGTGACGACGCCGGCACTCAGCACCACCAGCAGCGCGGCATAGGTCGCGAGCAGCGAACCGCCGCCACCGAGCCAGGCATAGGCCTTGGCAAACGGATTGAGCGCCTGCGCCAGATCGGTATAGACCGATGTGGTGACCGCCCAGCCCAGCACGTCGGTTCCGCCGATGCTCAGGAGCGCCGTACCGAACACCAGCAAGCCGATGACGACTGCGAGCCAATCCTCGTTCAGCCGCGCCCGTAGCGTGATTGGCTCCGCCGATGCTTTGACCGCGATATCCGACATCCGACTTCCCTAAAGTTGGTTAAAGAGGTTGATTAACGGGGTGGGTTCCGTGCAGCATTGCCGGCCCCGAAACTCGCCTTAATTTGGAACAATATGGTGCGAAACCAGCAATAACGGCAATCTCATAGAATTCTTTTCTTCGGCGCTTTGTAATAAGGCTCTTCTCGCAAAATCTGGCTGCGGAGAAGGAATGACTGCGCGCCCCAAAAAGCGCTGATCGGCCGATCCCGCAGGACCACGGTCGCCGCAGAACCGCGCCGGCCTAAAGGCCTGCGCCCTTCCCCAAAAACCCGGCAAATGAACGGTCGACGATGTCGGCGGCATTGAGCTTTTGCTTGATCAAGCCGGCGCGGAAATACAGGTCGATGGTTTTCTGTTCTTCCGCCACCACACCGTCATCGATCGGCGCCATCTGGATCTTCGCGCGATTCAACCAGTTGATCGCCACCGCCGGCGGAATGTTCATCAGTCTGCCCCAGGTCTCGGCGTAGACATTGACATTGGTCAGCGACCACAGGCGGGCCGCGGTCAGCCGCCGCAGGAAATCCTCCAGCTCCGGCCGCTTGTCGCGGATCGCATTGGCTGAGGCGACCTCGAAGCTCAATCCGGACGCCAGACCTTCCGCGCTGAGCAATCGCTTCGACTGGAACAGCACTTCTTCCTGGCTCACATACGGCTCCCAGGTCGACCACGCGTCGACCGAGCCTTGGGTGTAGGCCACCTTGGCGTCCGAGGGCGCAAGGAACACGATCTGCACATCGCTCGTCGACCACCCCTTGGATTCCAGCGCGGCCAGAATAAGCTGATGGCCGATCGAGCCGCGGCCGGTCGCGATCTTCTTTCCCTTCAGATCTTCGAAACTGTGAATATGAGAGTCGCGCGGCACCAGGATCGCGAGGCTTTCGCGGCTTTGCTTGATGGCCCCGATCGCTTTCACCGACACGTTGGCGGCCGCGGCAAAGGTAAACGGCGCGTCGCCGACCACGCCGGTTTCGATGGCGCCGGCGCCGAGCGCTTCCAGCAGCGGTGCGGCCGCCGGAAACTCCTTCCACTCGATCTTGTAGGGCACATCCTTGAGCACGCCGGCCGCTTCCATCACGGCCTGCGAATTACCCTTCTGGTCGCCGACCCGCAGCGTGGTCTGCGCCGACGCCGAGGCGATCGCGCCCAGCAAAAAGCCGGCAATGAGGAGAGCGCGTATCATTCGGCTGCCACTCCCCGGGCGCGGGCGCGCTCGGCGATCAATTCGCGCGTGCGCGGGATCATTTCGCGGCCATAGTAGATCGCGTCGATCAAGGGATCGAAGCCGCGAATGAGGAAATGGCTGACGCCGAGATCGTAGTAATCGCCGAATACTTCGGCGACCTGCTCTGGTGTGCCGACCAATGCCGTGGTGTTGCTGTTGGCGCCGGTGAGCTTGGCGATCTCGGTCCACAGCCGCTTGTCGATCCGGGTGCCCTGATCGGCCAGCGCCAACAGACGGCGCGCACCGGCGGTCGCGTGACCGTCGGCCGGCTTGCGATAACCGGTCTTGTCCTGCAGCGCAGTCGCGCGCGCCAGAATTTCCTCGGCCTTGGCCCAGGCCTTCTCTTCTGTGTCGGCAATAATCGGACGGATCGACAGGCTGAAGCGCGGCGTGGGCCGTCCGTGCTTGGCAGCGGCGGCGCGCACCCGCGCGGTCACGTCACGCACCTGAGCGTAGGATTCGCCCCACAGCGCGAATGTATCGGCGTGCTTACCCGCGACCTCGATCGCGGCATCGGACGCACCGCCGACGAAAACCGGAATGCCGGTGCTGCGATAGGGTTTTACCTGCGAGAATCCGTTTTGAACCTGATAATATTTGCCGTTGTAGCTGAATGGTTTTTCGCTGGTCCATTGCGACCGCAGCACATCCAGAAATTCATCGGTGCGGGCGTAACGCTCATCCTTGTCGTCCAGCGTGTTGCCGTCCTGCCGCAACTCCGTGGCATTGCCACGGTGATCACGTGCAGCGAGACCCGGCCTTCGGAAAACTGGTCGATGGTCGCCAATTGCCGGGCGAGCAAGGTCGGCGCCGTAAAACCCGGCCGCTGCGCGATCATGACATGGAGCCGATCGGTCACGCTGAGCACATGCTGGCCGACCTGAAGCCCATCCGGCGTCGTGGAGTGAAAAGCCAACAGCGCGCGGTCGAACCCGGCGGTCTCATGGGCTTTCGCCACGGTCTCGATATAGCGGCGATCGAGCACAGGACCGTTCCGCACGATGGTTTCGGACGAATTGTTGTTGGTGATGTATCCGATGAATTCGACGGACATTGGCGGCTCCAGTTCAGGCGGTGTTATGATGATGGTGTGGCGCGAAATAAGTGTCGAGGACGGCCCGGAAATAAGCACAAGCCCCCTGTCATACAGGCCGCGAGCGCAGCGTTTGTTTCAACGGCGAGCTAAAACGCAGCGAAATTTTCCCCGTCGTCTCCTCTTCAGAGGCCCAGCGCCAGACGGCCGGCGATCACGCGGGTGGCATCGTCCTGCGGGGTGTGGACGCGTCCGCACAGCACATCGCGATAATGCCGCTCCAGCGGATTGGCCCGGGTCAGGCCGTGATTGCTGGTCAGCGACAGTGCCTGCTCGACCACCGCGACCGCGTTGTTGGTGACGGTAAGCTTGATGATATTGGCTTCGGACGGACTAAGCTGGACGCCGTTGTCGAAATCTCCCGCGAAGCTTTCGATCAGCCGGGCGTTGACCGCCAGATTAGCTTCAATAGCGCCGACGATTTCCTGTGCCCGCGGCAGCGTCGACAGCGCCGCACCGAGATTGGACGGCACGCGACTCTTGAGAAATTCGATAACCCAGTCGCGCGCCGCGCGGGCGACGCCATCATAGATCGCCGCGACGAAGATCGCATGAACTGTCGCCTGGGTGAGATCCGGCACCAGCCATTCCACGGGCTTGCGGACATCGATTTCGTAATCAAGCGGAAACACCACATCATCGAATACGACATCGTGGCTGCCGCTGGCGCGCAGCCCCAGATGATCCCAGGTCTCGACGATGCGGGTCCCGGGCAATCCCGCCGGAACCAGAAACACACCGACCCGCACATCCGGCTCATCGGTTTTGGCCCACACCGCGTACCATTTCAGGATCGGCGCGCCGGTCGAATAGATCTTGCAGCCCGAAAGCCGCCATCCCGTTTCGGTCCTGCGTGCGATCGTCGCCGGCAGGCCGCCGCGCGACGGCGAACCCTGATCGGGCTCGACCCGTAGCGCATTGATCAATGCCACACCTTCGATGGTTTCGCGGGCCAGCTTGCGTGCGAGACGCCCCGGCCAGTGCGCGCTCCGCGCCATCACCAGATGCTGGATGTAATGCATCGACAGCACCAATGCGGTCGATGGATCGGCCTTTCCGAAGATGCCGATGATGCGCGCGGCATCGAGCGCCCCTGCGCCATGGCCGCCGAGCGCAGCCGGCACGGTCAGCGCCAGCAATCCGGCCTCGGACAGCGCATCGAAATTCTCGAACGGAAAACTTGCGTCGCGATCGTGCTGCGCCGCCCGGGTCGCAAATTCGGAAGCCAGCGCGTTGGCGCGCTCGAAGACGTCAGGCGTTGCGTCAGCCGGAAGTTCCTTGCGGTTGATGCTCACCATGTTGCGTCCAATCCGAGCAATCCCAGAATGTTCCGGCGCAGGTCTGCCAGTTTCGGATCGCCCCGATGCCGTGGATAGGGAAGATCGACTGCAATATCGGCCTTGATGCGCGCCGGGCGGTCGCTGAACACGATGACGCGATTCGCCAGAAACACGGCTTCCTCGACATCATGAGTCACCAACAACGTAGTGAATCCACTGCGCTGCCACAACGCGGCGAGTTCTGCCTGCATGGTGATGCGCGTCAGCGAGTCGAGCTTGCCGAGCGGCTCGTCGAGAATGAGGAGTTGGGGATCGTTGACCAGCGCCCGCGCCAGCGAGACCCGCTGCGCCATACCGCCCGAGAGTTGATGCGGATAGGCATTACGAAAGCCCGAAAGTCCTACCAGCTCGATCGCCGCATCGACGCGGTGACGCTGGGTCTTCAAAATGCCCTGGGCTTCCAGCCCGAGCGCAACATTGTTCCAGACGGTTCGCCAAGGAAATAACGTCGGATCCTGAAACACTACGACGCGCGAGGGAAACGGCCCGGTGATCGGATCGCCGTCTTCGCGCAAGGTGCCCGATCGTGGCGGCTCCAGGCCCGCGACCAGACGCAGCAACGTCGACTTGCCGCATCCGGACGGACCGAGCAAAGCGACGAACTCGCCCGGCTTGACCGAAAAGCTGACATTATCCAGCACCGGCAAAACCGCGCCATCGATATCGAAGGCATGGCTGACGCCCTCGACATCCAGCGCGGCGCCTCTGGCCAGCGCCGTCGACACGCGTTCAGCAATCGCGAGCGCTACCATTTCACGACACCCTTCTGCCAGACCAACAGCCGGTCGCGCGTTTTAAACAGCAGCGTGATCGCACCCGAGCACAACAGCGACATCACGATCAGCGCGGCATACATGTTCGCATAGGACGCCCAGCCCTGCGCCCATTGCAGATACCAGCCGAGACCCGCCTTCACTCCGATCATTTCGGCGACGACCAGCACGGCGAATGAAGATCCGAGCCCCATGAACAGACCGACAAAGACATGCGGCAGGGCCGCGGGAATAGCGACCTTCAGCACCAGGAACGAGGGCTTGGCGCCGAGCGTGCGCGCCACGTCATAATAGGCGTTGCTGACGCTCGCCACGCCGGACCAGGTCAAGACCGTGACCGGAAACGCCGTCGCCAGCGCAATCAGGAAGGTACTGGCGCTCCAGCTCGATGGGAAAGTAAAAAACGCGACCGGAAGCCACGCCGTCGCCGGCAACGGTCCGATGAATCGCAAAATCGGATGCACCCAATAACCGACGCTGCGCGACCATCCAATCGATACGCCGGTCAGGAATCCGACGACAGCGCCGATCGCATAACCGCCAAGCTGAAGCTTGACGGACGCAAACGCGCTGTCGAACAGTTTTGGCAGATCATCGGTATAGACTTCGACAATGGCTTGCGGCGGCGGAAAGAACGGCAGCGGCAGCCAGCCGAATTTTGCGGTCGCGACCTCCCACAGGGTCAGGACCAGTCCGAGCACCAGCAGCCATGGCGCACGCTGCTGCAGACCGGCTCCGAAACGGCCGAGCCGGCTTCGGGCCAATGTCGCGGCAAGAATAATACCGGCAATAACAAAGGCCGAAATCGCGACTTCATGCGTTCGCGACCAATCACCGAGATCTTCCCACCTCAGACAGGAGACACCGAAGACGGCCCATGCCACGCTGGCAATAGTGCCGGTTCCATTTGCTGAAACCAGCCTTGAGAACGATAGCCTGGGCAACGACAGCGATCGTCCCGCAAACGCCGCGCCTTCTTCCACCGATTGCGGGAGCCCGACCGCCTCAGGCACTGAATAGATCGACATAAATGCGCTCCGCAAATTTCGTCGTATCGGTGCTCGGCTTGAAGACGGACACCAGCTTCAAATCGTCCGCATAGGACTTCAGTTCTTGCTTGAGCACCGCGCCCACCGGATGGTGATGATGGGTGTGATACCGCACCATCGCCTGTAGATCCTCGAAGCTGGCGTTCTTGGGCGCGTAAGGCTGGAACGAGGCTGCCGCCTTGTCCGGGTTCTGCGAAGTAAACATCGCCGAGTCCAGCAAGGCCTGGGTGATGGCACGCGCAACCTGCGGCTCTTCCCGCACCAGGCTGCCGCGCAATCCGACGATGCAGCAGCTCTTGTCCTTGTATTCGCCATCCAGATTGGAGGCGACTTCCTTGTAATTACTGTCCTTCAGCCAGAGATACGCGATCGGATCGGAGGCGAGGGCCGCATGGGCTTCACCCTTGTCGACAGCGAGTTGCAGCAAGTTACCGGGATAGACACGCCAATCGACGTCCTTGTTCGGGTCGATGCCCTGCTTGGCGAGTTGGATCGAGAAGAAATTCTTGTCGGGACCGGCAAGATCCCCGACCGCCACGACCTTGCCCTTGAGGTCGGCGAGCTTGTCGACGCCCGAATTGGTACGCGACAGCACCCGCATGCAGCCGCCATGGGTTCCCGCCGCGATCTTGACGTCAAAACCCTGTTCGAGCGGTTTTAGCCAACGCAACGCCATACCAAGGCCTGCATCGGACTTGCCGGTCGCAATCGCCTCGAGCAATTGATCCGTCGAGCCGCTGTAGTTGACCAGTTCGACGTCGAGATTCTGTTTCTGGAAAAAGCCGTGATCGATCGCCACCACCAGCGGCGCAAGGCAGACCGCGCCGGCATTCCAGGACAATTTCAGCTTCCGCGGCGCGCCCGTCAGCGCCGGTGCGTCGGAAGCGGTCTTGCAGATCGGGAACTCCGAGAAGTCGATGTTCGGCGTCACGCTGCGGAACGGAAAAGCCTGCGCGCTGAACACGCCGATCGGCGCGGCAAATGCCGCGGCGGCGCCTGCGCCCAGCAAGGTGCGGCGGTCGAGAAACGCGCTGTTCATTTTCTTGTTCTTGTCTTCCGACATTGTTTTCTCCTGTTGGACGGCAACAAGCCGCCATCGGCGCAACGCATTGCTGCTGCGGCCCTTGATCTGCGTCGCATTGGCTTTAGTAAATTTGCTTCAATCGTCGCGAATTTGCAGTGCTCGCGCCTTAAGTGGATGCTGAAATGATGCGTCGCGGCATCCCAATCGTCAATGAAATGGAATTTTGAATGTGAAAGTGAACGGAGAGATTATCTCCACAATTGCGTTGGCTTGAGGTGAAACGGTTTTCATTCCGTAAAAACCACACGCGATGTACAGCAATCCTGAAACGCTATGCAAAAAGGGCCAGCGACGATGCCGGCCCTTTCAATATTCCTCAATCGAACCGCCTTACTTATGAAACACCAGCGTTCGCAGCTCAATGCTCTCGCGGGGCGGGGCGTCGGCGGGCGTGGTCGGATCGGCAAAGGCGGTGTGGGGTGCGAAACGCGCCCGTCCGTCTGTTTTGGAGTCAAAGCACTTCAGCAACAAGGCTTCGTCGACCGCCATTTTCGGCACGTAGAACCATTGATTTTCGGGATTGTACTTCACCGAATAGGTCTCGCCGACGCGGTTAGGATAGACCAGATCGGAAGCCACCAACTCGCTCGCATGTACGGTGCGCGCATCGCAGACCGCCAAGGGCGAGTCGAGCAGCGGACCCCGGATGGGCCGCCAGATATTGATGATCTGAACCCGGCCTTTCAGGAGTTCCTCCGCTTCATCCGGAATGAGATCGCGGACGCGCTGCGGACCTGACTTCGCGGTGTGATCGACATGGACGCGCGCAACCGGCTGGCGCAGAAGATTGCCGGCTCGATCTTCAGCGCCCTCGACCCGCTTGCGGACGGTGTGATCGAAGATGAACACCCGGTCGGCGCCGGTGGCGGCTTTGATCAGCCGCTCGGCTTCCGGATAATAGACGGCCTTGATCTCGTCGTCATTGTAGAAATCCTTGACCGAACTTGTTTGCCGGACCAGCGCGAACCCCTCGCGATCCAGCGAAACCGTCTCACTGATCGGACGGATGTCATAAATCGGCAGGCTATGCGGATCCGGCACGATGTTCGACTTCGGCTGGCCGGACGGCGGCTCAAAAGTGTAGGTACGCGGCCGATCGGCTGATGGCGTCAGGTAGTTGAGGTCGGCTGTCACAAACGACAACGCGGCGATCTTTTCGTTTTGCAGTCCCATGTTGTTCTCCTTTTTGTTGGTTCTGGCGTTTAAAGAGCCGAGCGTTCACGCGTGCGTATTGAAAGTCCCTCGTTGATCCGAGTGACTCCTCGGCGAATGACAGGTTCAATCTGTGTCGGACGGCCGGCTTCGCCAATGACCTGCGGAAAATAAGATGGCCTTTCATGCAACTTGGCTACGCCGGGAAAGATTCTTCCAGCTAACCGACCTGCGGCGGAAGTCTTGTTACTGCCACGTCCCCTCCGCGTGATCTGGAAACGAGCTGCTCAGGTTTCATCTTCGGAGGGCGGCATCGGGAGAATGATTCCTGCGCAACCCATTCAAACTTTGGAATTCAAAAACAGCTCCGGCGCGATCATTGTTGCCTCCTGCAAGACATCCCTAGCCGGATGGGAGAAACATCATGCCGCTTTATGTCGTCCGTCATCTCGGCGAGGAACGCGAGGAACTGCCGTGCTTTCTGCAGCTGGAGGACGAAGGTGCGGCGATGTACTTCAATATCGTTCACGGCAGGAAAATTCGCAGGCGGTTCACCACCGAACGCGTCGGTGACAAATGCACGGATTATGTACTGGTCGCGCGGGAATCCGGAACCGGCGGCTTTGTCAAAGAAAGAGAAATTTCCCTGTTCAATTTGACGCCGCACGAGGTTCGCCTGATGTGAGGCGCGTTGCCTGTTACAGGATCGCTCTGCGACAACAACGAAGGTGCGCCCCCTCTCCCCTTGTGGGGAGGGTTGGGGAGAGGGGTACAGTCTATCGGTAGGGTGTAACCCCTCACCCGGATTGCATCTACGATGCAATCCGACCTCTCCCACAAGGGAGAGGTGAAGGGAATGGCTCTACGCCGCACCGCCAACGGTTCCCACGATCACATCCTTGCCGTCGCGGATGACCTGATGCAGGAAGGGCCGGCCGATCAATTCGCCGCGCTCGTCGAATTTGAGGTCCTGTCCGGCGCCGGTGAAATCGATCGCCTCGCCCTTGCGCACCAGCGCCAGCGCTTCGGCCCCGGTTGCGACTTTCGTTCCCGGTCCGTTGGTGACAACTCGGATCTCCCTGGCGAATTCAACGGGATTGGCCGACTTCGCCTTTTCGATTGCGACCGCGAGCACGTTGATCGCGTCATATTGCA
Organism: Bradyrhizobium sp.; assembly: GCA_037201505.1. Taxonomy (GTDB): domain Bacteria; phylum Pseudomonadota; class Alphaproteobacteria; order Rhizobiales; family Xanthobacteraceae; genus Bradyrhizobium. The sequence goes on along the minus strand of JBBCHO010000002.1, from coordinate 61,520 downwards.
GGGCCGCGAACGGAAACACGGTGCCGTCGGGCGCGCCGAGCGCCTTGACGAAGGCCTTGTATTCCGGACGATCCAGCGGACTGATCGGCTGCACATGCTCGATGCCTTCGGCGACTTCCTTGCCGACATTCTTGACGAACGGACTGGAGCCGTCGATGCCGGCCGCCGCGGCTATCGTCAATGAGAACACCTTGCCCTTGTAGCCGCCGCGGTAGATTTCCTTGGCGATCGACGTGAATTGGTTGACGTATCCCGGCACGAAGATGGCGTCGGGCTCGGCGGCATAGACCTTCTCGATCTCCGCGCGGTAGGACGGCTGGTCCGGCTTGAACTCGACGTCCGACACGACATGCGCGCCGCCCTGTTCGATCGTGCTGAGGAATGACGGAATCATCGAAGCGACGAACGGGTTCTGCAGGTGCAGCAGGCCAATCTTCTTGTAACCGCCCTTGAGCACCGCACGCGCGGCCGGTTCGCCCCAACTCGACGCACGGGCCTGAAAGCGCCACACCAGACCCTTGGTGTCGCCTTCCGTGACTTCGTCCGCCGATCCGAGCGCGGTGAGCACCACGTTCTTTTCGAGCGTCAGCGGACGCACGGCCAGTATAGGCGCTGATCCCCAGATCGCGGTGATCGCGACGACCTTGTCGATATCGAGCAGCTTGCGGGCCGCCTTGACCGCCGCGGTCGCGCTCGTCTCGTCGTCTTCGACGAACAGCTCGATCTTGCGGCCGCCGAGCACGCCGCCCGCCGCATTGATCTGGTCGGCGGCGAGTTTCGACGCCTTGACGATGTCGACGCCATAGGGGCCGCCGCCACCGGTCAATGGCGCCAGCACGCCGATCCGGATCGGCTCGTTGGCTTGCGCATATGCAAGGCGCGGTACGAAGGGCAATGCGGCGATGCCGCCCATCAGTTGACGGCGAGAGAGGGAGAAATTCATGGGATGTTCCTTGTTCGTTATTATTCGGCGGCTTCGCGGACCACGACGCCCTGTTCGATATCGAATTGCAGAATGTCGTTGAAGCGATTGAAGGCCCCACACAGCGCGATGCGCCAGGTCAATTCGACAATCTGCGCTTCGGAGAAGTGCTCTCGGAGCCGGGTGAAGACTTCATCGCGGGTCTTGTTCCAGTTGTTGGTGACCGCGATGGCATATTCGACGACGAGCTTGTCGACGTCATCGAGCTCGGGATGATCCTTGAAGTCGAGCAGGCGCTCGGCGCCCTCCTCCGACACACCCTGGATCGCGAGTTTTGGGGCGTGATGCGATACGCAATAGGTGCACTTGTTCAGCAGCGAGACCGCGACCAGCCCGAGTTCGAGATAGCGCTTCGACACCACCGCCTCGTCGGCCAGATCGACCAGCATCGACCAGATATGCTTGAAGATCGGCGGCCGGTGCGCCATTACGCCGGCCTGATTTTCGAACGCGCCATAGGTGGTCATTTTGTCCCACAGCGGCTGCAGCTCAGCCGGCAAATCCGTACGGGTTTTGATCGATACGCGTGACATGGCTTTCTCCAGTGATCAGCTATTGGCTTTGGGACGGTCGGGCGTTTGCACCGACAGGCGATATTCCCGCGCAAGACCGTCGGGCCTGTAAATCAGAATTAGAATAAGCCCCGCGCCGATCAGCGCCAACCGCAACGAGGCCGCCTGTTGTGCCGAAAGAAACGGCACAAAATCCTTCAAGAACCGCGTGCCTTCCAGCAGCACCATGACCGTACATGCGCCGACCAGCAGGCCGCGGTTCGAACCCTTGCCGCCGACGATCACGGTCATGAACGCATAGACGGTGATAAAACCTGCGAACTCGCCGGGATCGATATAGCTGAAGTAATAGGCATGCAGCGCGCCCGCCAGACCAATGACAGCGCCGCCGATCGCGAATGCCTTGACCCGCAACGCCAGCACATTCTTGCCGAGCGTCGCAGCGACCACATCGTCCTCACGCACCGCCCGCATCGCGCGTCCGAACGGCGAACGGATGATTCGGTCCAGAACCCAATACACGATCGCGACCAGGGCAAGACAGAGAGCCAGAAAGAAAGCTTCGTAATACTGGCCGCCGATCAGGCCAACCAGGGGACGCGGGATATCGCGAATGCCGTTGGAACCGCCGGTGAGCCAGGTCTCGTTCATCAGCACCAGCCGCACTGACTCGGAAAACGCCAGCGTGGTGATGGCAAGATAATCCTCGCGCAGCCGAATGGTGGCCAGCGAGACAACCGCGGAAATCGCGGCCGTCAACGCGATGGCGGCGACGGTAGCCGTGAATCCATCGACGCCCTGCTTGGACAGGATCGCGGCGGTATAGGCGCCGACGCCGTAGAACCCCGCAAGTCCGAAATTGATCATGCCTGCCTGGCCCCACTGCACATTGAGGGCAAAGCCGATCAACACTGCCAGCGAGACGAAGGTGAGGATCGCAACGAGATATCCGGTCATCGTCGGATTCTCACGGCACCAAACAGACCCTGCGGCCGCATCAGCAGAACCAGCACCAGCACGACAAAGCTGATGCCCTGACGGTAGGTGGTGGAGACCGCCAGCGCCGAGGTTTCTTCCACCAGCCCGATGATCAACGCACCGACAACAGCGCCAAAGGGATTGCCGAGCCCGCCGATCACGGCGGCGGCAAACACCGAAACCAGATAATTCATGCCGATCAGGGGATCGACGATGCTGTCGAGCGCAATCATCACGCCCGCGAGCGCGGTCAGCACGCCCGAAATCGCCCAGGTCCAATCGACGGTGCGTGCCCGCTCGATGCCGCGCACTTCGGCCAGATCCGGATCGTCGGAAATCGCGCGCATCGCGCGGCCCAATCGCGTCCGCTTGAGCAGAAAGGCAATCGCGGCCATCGCCGACAGCGAGGCCACCGCGATCTGCAATTGTTCGTGGTTGAGCCGCAGGCCATGCCAGATCAAGGGCCGCGCGACCGGCACATCGAGGGTGCGGACGTCGGCGCCGTAAAAGAAACGCAGCACGTTCTCGAGCACGAAGGCGACGCCCATCGACGCCACCAGCAGCGTAACGTGATCGGCATTGCGGATCTGGCGATAGACGCCTCGCTGGATCGCGATCGCGATCAGCGCCAAAGCAATCGCCGCGATCGGCGCCGCCAGCACGATCGGCGCGCCGAAAGACGTGTTGGCGATATAGGCGAGATAGGCGCCGGTCGTGATCATCGCGCCGATCGAGAAATTCGCGAAATTCAGGATGCCGTAAGTCAGCGACAGCGCAATCGCGGGCAGCGCGATCAGCAGACCGGAGACGAGGCCGTTAAGCAGCGCTTGCATCATCGCTGAGCCTTTCCGCGCCAGGTTTCGCCTTCGCGCCGCCCAAAAACAGCGATCTCACTTCGGGGTCGGACAAAAAGACATCCGCGCCCCACTTGCCCCTGATGCCTCCGGCGACCAACAGGACGACATCGTGGGAAACCCGCATCGCTTCGATCAGGTTCTGCTCGATCATGATCACGCTAACACCAGCTTGATTCACCGCGGCGACCGCGTCGAGCATCGTCGTCACATAGCGCGGCGAAAGTCCCGCCGAGGGCTCATCGAGCAACAGCGTGGTCGGTCCCGGGATCAGCGCGCAGCCCATCGCCAGCATCTGGCGCTGGCCGCCGCTGAGCGTTCCCGCAAGCGCGCTTAGCCTTGCCGTCAAGTCCGGGAAGAGATCCAGCACGCGGTCGCGCGCGACATTGAATTCTTTTTCCGGCGCCTTGCGTCGAATGAATTCAAAGCCGATGCGAAGGTTTTCACCGATCGTCAGATTTTTGAAAACATTGCGTTCCTGCGGAACGTATCCCAGCCCCGCCAGCGCGCGCTGCGGCGGCGATAACGGCGTGATATCGCGACCGCCGATCAGGATCTGGCCCTGTCGTGGCCGCAACAATCCAACCAGCGTCTTCATCAACGTCGATTTGCCGGCGCCGTTGGGCCCTGCGATGGTCGTGATCCGCCCTCGCGCCGCCCGCAGCGTCACGGATGCAATGATGTCAGACGCGCCGTAACCCGCGCAGACGTCACGCACCTCAAGAGCGTTGGCGGAAACCGTCATGTCTTTAGCCCGAGATAGGCCTCGACGACACGGGCATCGCCGGTGACCTCTGCAAAGGACCCCTGCGTCAATATTCTTCCGGCTGCCATGACATAGACCTCCTCGCACAGCGCCGCGACAACATCGAGATCATGTTCGATGATGAGGAAATCGACGCCGTCCGCCGCAAGGCCGCGAATAGTGTCGATCAGGATCTCTTCCATCGCCGGTGCTACACCCGCGGCCGGCTCGTCGAGCAGCACCAGTTTCGGCTTGAGCATCAGCGTCCGGGTGAGCTCCAGCAGCTTTTTCTGGCCCCCGGACAAGCTCGCCGCCGGCGCATCCGCCAGCCGCCATAAATTGACTTTGAGAAGGGCCGCGCGCGCCGTCTCGATCGCCGCCTCTTCTTCCTGCCTGACCTGCTTACGTTGCGCGAACAGCTTCAACAGCTTTTCGCCGGTCTGCTGCGGACGCGCCAGCAGCAAATTCTCCAGCACCGTGAGCTGACCGAGATCGCGGGAAATCTGAAAGGTTCGCACCAGGCCCTGCGCCGCAAGCCGGTGCTGCGGCAGTGCGCCGATATCATTGCCCCGGAACAGCACGCGGCCGGCGGTGGCGCGCTCCAAGCCCGAGATGATGTTGAGCAGCGTGGTCTTGCCGGCGCCGTTGGGGCCGATCAGGCCGGTAATCCGCCCGCCGGGCGCACCGGGCAAATCGAGATCGACGCCCGCGACGGCCTGCAACCCACCATAGGTCTTTTGCAGTCCCAGCACCTGGAGCAGCGGCACGTCGCTCATCGGCTGCTCAACCGCGCCCGTGAGCGGCGCAGCCGCGCGTCGCGTCGGCAAGTCCGACACGATCCTGAGATCGAGGGAATCCGGAAGCGCTGTCGCGGCTGAACCCATTGAAATGCTTTACGATGCGCCGGCCATATCGGGCGGAAGATACCGCTGCCGAAGGTTGCTGGAATTGGTGCCGATACAATAGTTTGCTTTGCAACATGCGGGCCAATCCTGGGAAAATAATAAAGTTGTCCCTCCGGCGGCGCATAAAAGAGAGCAAACATGCTTCAGCCTGCGCCGTCGAGAAATAGTGTTTCGTGCGTAACCCGGGACACCGCCGTCGATATTTCAGGTTTGAAGATGTCCCCGCAGGGTCGAAGCCGTGTAGTCCTCGCGGAACACGCCGAGACGTTGCAATTCCGGCACCACTCCATCCACGAACTCGGCAAAGGAATCCGGCAGGAATGCCGGCGAGACCACAAAACCGTCCGCATCGCCGGAGATGAAGATATCCGCAAGCTCGTCGGCGATTTGCTTCGGCGTGCCGCACAGTTGCGGCACCAGCACGCACTCGCCGTATTTCCGGCCGATCTCGCGCAGGCTCAGCGAATTGTCCCGGGCGATCCGCGACGCCATCGCGATCAGGCTTTGGGTCCCGGTGCTGCGCAATTGCTCGACCGGCGCATCAAGGTCGAGCGTGCTCAGATCGACATTGGAATGCGCCGACAGCGTCGATAGCCCCACCATCGGATCCACCAGCGCGTTGGCCATATCCCGTTTTTCCTGCGCCTCCTCGCGGCTGCGGCCGACAAAGGGCATGATGGCGGTCAGCGATTTGCAGCTTCCTTCCGGCCGCTTCAGTCGCAATGCCTCCTCGCGAACGCCTTCGGTGGATCGTTTCATGTGGTCGCGCGTCGGCGAGATATTGAAAATCACCTCCGCCCATTTCACCGCAAAGGCCCTGCCGCGATCCGAAGCGCCGGCCTGAATGATCACCGGACGCCCCTGCGGCCCCCGGGGAATATTCAGCGGTCCGCGCGACTTGAAATAGGTGCCTGCATGCTTGACGTAATGCACCTTGGCGGGATCGGCGTAGATCCCCCCGGCGCGATCGAGCGTGAGCGCGCCGTCCTCCCAGCTATCCCAGAGCTTGAAGATGAGCTCCATGAACTCCTCGGCGCGATCGTAGCGCTGGTCGTGGCTGAGATGGCTCTCGATCCCGAAATTGAGCGCTTCGCCGTCATTCATCGACGTCACGACATTCCAGGCCGCCCGGCCGTTCGACAGATGATCGACGGTGGAGAACTCCCGCGCGAGATGATAGGGCTGGTCATAGGTGGTGGAGCGCGTGGCGCCGAGCCCGATGTGTCGCGTGGTTGCCGCCAGCGCGCCCAGAATGGGGACCGGATCCATCCGCGTCGAATCCTGGTCGCCGTGGCGCAGTCCGACCTCCTTGTCGTCGCCAAACCGATCGGCAATCGCGAGCCTGTCCGCAAAGAAAATCAGATCGAACTTGCCGCGCTCCAGCGTGCGCGCCACTTCGACATAATAATCCGATGTCAGGAACGGGACTTCGTGGGCGGGATTTCGCCACAGCGCATGGCTATGCGCGACCGGGCCAGCGATGAGAAATCCGGCGAGATTCATGTGACGTGGGGACAACGCGACAACCTCCGTCAGGAATGGCTTTTGTCACTTCTATACCAGAGATCGCTAACCGACGACCCCAATCGCCTTGGGCAAGCGCCCCCCTTTGACGCAGCGGAAGCCTGCTTGCGCTGACCGCGTGAATGGTTAGTTTTGGGGACTGTGAGTCGTAGCTTCGCGCACGACCCTCCCCACCGAGACCCCAAACCTATTTCATGCCCACATTCACGCCGCATCAGGATTCCGCACTGAAGGCCGTCGCCGACTGGCTGAAGGCGAAACCGGGCCGGAACGGCACGCCGCCGATCTTCCGGCTGTTCGGCTATGCCGGCACCGGCAAGACCACGCTGGCGCGACACATCGCCGACGGCGTCGATGGCGAGGTGAAATTCGCGGCTTTCACCGGCAAGGCCGCATTGGTGATGCGCAACAAGGGCTGCGACAACGCTTCCACCATTCATTCGCTGATCTACCGCGCCCGCGAATCCGGCGTCGAGCAGCCGAGCTTTGAGCTGTGGGACGACGCGCCGGCCTCAAAGGCAAAGCTGATCGTGATCGACGAGTGTTCGATGGTCGATGCGGAACTCGGCCGCGATCTGATGTCGTTCGACTGCCCGCTTCTGGTGCTCGGCGATCCCGCCCAATTGCCGCCGATCCAGGGCGGCGGCTTCTTTACGGATTGCGAACCGGACTCGATGCTGACCGAGGTGCATCGCCAGGCGCAGGACGACCCGATCGTGCGGATGTCGATGGACGTGCGCGAGGGCCGCGACCTCGACATCGGCCGTTACGGCGAAAGCGAAGTGGTCTCGCGTTCCGAACTTGATCCTGAAAGAGTCATGAGCGCCGATCAGGTGCTGGTCGGCCGCAACAATACGCGGCGCTCCTACAACATGCGGGTGCGGCAAAAGCAGAACATCGAAGATCCCCTGCCGGTCGCGGGCGACAAGCTGGTGTGCCTGCGCAACAACCGCAAGAAGGGCCTGTTCAACGGTGGCCTGTGGCGCGTGAAATCGCGCGCGCAGTCGAAATCGAAGATCATCACCATGCGGCTGTCGCCCGACGAGGATTTCGGCCATAAGGTGACCAAGGTTTCCGTCCGCGGCGACTGCTTCGGCGGCGCGATCGAGACCATCCCGTGGGAACAGCGCAAGCCCTATGACGAATTCGACTACGGTTACGTGCTCACGGTTCACAAATCGCAGGGCTCGCAATGGGACGATGTGGTGCTGTTCGACGAAAGCTTTGCGTTCCAGGAAAGCCGTGCACGGTGGCTCTATACGGGGATCACGCGCGCCGCAAAGCGGCTGAGTATCGTGGTGTGAAGATCACCGTCATTCCGGGATGGTCCGAAGGACCAGACCCGGAATCTCGAGATTCCGGGCTCGATGCTACGCATCGCCCGGAATGACGGGGGCGGCCCCTACTTCCCCGCCACGAAGTAAAAATCCTCTCGCCCCGGCGGCGAGCCATACGTAAACGGCTGCTGCTGATGCTTGGACGCGCTCCAGACGTCGTCGCGAACAATGTCGAACAGTTTGCGGACCTCGACACGCGGCTCCCTGATGTCGCGCGCCAGGGCAATGGCAAACGGACTGTCGCCGCCCTCGCCATCGAGCGCGGTCTCGCCGTGCTTGGCGGCGTAAACCACCATGAAGCCTGCTTCCGGTTCGATATTGGACAGGCCCTTGTCGACCAGCTTGAGGGCCATGGTCCGCTGCATGGCCGGTGCAAACGGATTGTCGCGGCAGGCATCCAGCATCACCAGACGCAGCTTGCGCGCGCCGCCGACTGCCGCGATGACCTGCTCCAGCGCCACCGCTTCGGATTCTGCATCGCGGTCCGCCGCCAGTTTGGCATCGACCGGCACCAGATAATTGACGCCGCCGATCTCCAGCCCATGCCCGGCGTAATACACCACAGCCCAATCGGCCTTTTCGGCCTCGCCGGCAAACGCATGCAACGCCTCGAAGAACTTGTCGCGGGTGAGATCGTTGGCCAGCGTCACGGTCTGAAATCCGATATCGCGCAACGCGCCGGCGATCAGCCTGGCATCGCGCGGCGGATTTTCCAGCGCGTGCACATTCTTGTAGGCGCCATTGCCGACAATCAGCGCGATGCGACGCGACGCGGTTCCGGCAGGCCCTGCCGGCGTCAGCGCGGCCAGCCGCTCCCGCGCCTTTTGGCGCGCAAATTTGGTGTCGATGTTGTCATAAGGCGTCAACGCAAAGGCGGCGGACCGGTACTCGGCGCGCGCCTTTTCCAGGTCGCGTTTCTTCTCGAACAATTGCCCGCGGCCGGCATGCGCGCGCACGAAATTGGGGTTGAGGCCGAGGACGAAATTGTAGTCCTTCAGCGCGGCTTCCAGATCGCCCTTCGCCAGATAGGCGTCGCCGCGACTGGTCACAGTAAACAGATTTTCGGAGCCTTTTCGATAATGCTGGTGCAATCCGCGATCGCCTTGTCGAACTGGCCCATGGCTGTGTAGGTCATGCAGCGATAGCTGCGCGCCTGGGGTTGTGCCGGATCGATCTGTTCGGCCTCGGCGAAGTCCGCGAGCGCGCCATCAAAATCCTTGTTGACCGTCAAAACGCGGCCGCGATTGGTGTGAGCGAGATAGAGCTTTGGCGCGATCCTGATCGCCGCGTTGAAATCGTCGAGCGCGCTTGAGAATACCCCTTTGCGCAGATACAGCGTGCCACGGTTGTTGAGCGCCAGCGCCATATTGGGGCGCATCTGCAGTACCAGATTGAAATCGGCCATCGCGTGGTCGTCATCGCCCTTGTCCTCATAGGCGACGCCGCGAGATATGAGATAATTGATGTTGTCAGGATCGGCCTCGTGCGCGGCGCCGAATGCCATGATCGCTTTATCCAGATCGTGCCTGGCCAATAGCGCGTTGCCGCGTACCGCCAATGCGTTGCCCAAATCCTTGCCGGTGACTTGCCCGGCCGAAATCACCTTTTCGCAGGCTTCCAGGCGCCCCGCCTTGTCCTCGGTCTGCCGGTCGCGGCAGGTCTGGAGGTCATCGGCCAGCGCCGGGCCGGATATTGCGAGCACGACGGCGGATACAAAAACGGCGCGCAATGGCATTCTCGAAAAGCCCCAAGGGTATGACTATGTGTCCATCGATAATGGCTGGGGTTCAGTTTGGCGTTCGGGCGCTTTGCCGCAGGCTGCGGTTTGCTTCCTAACAGACTGGGAACATGGACATTTATTCACGAATGAGTGTCCCCTGGGCCGTAACAACATCCGCTTTGCCCCGTATCTAGAAGCAACAAGGAGACCGGCCCGATTGCGAACCGCCGCTCCCGCTCTAAACTACCCCCAACCCGCTGACCTCAAGAGGAAGCCCCTATGTCCCGTAGCCAATTCAGCCGCCTTTCGCTTTACGCTGCCGCCATTGGAGCGCTGGCGGCCACCGCCTTTGTGGTCGCACCTTCGCTGGCCGCGGAAGACGCCGTGATCATTCCAGCACCAGCGGCCGATGTTAAGGCGGCCGACGGCATCCAGACCGTCGTCATCGCGGGCGGATGCTTCTGGGGCGTGCAGGGCGTGTTCCAGCACACATCAGGGGTCGTCAACGCGGTGTCCGGTTACGCCGGCGGCAATAAAAGCACCGCCGACTACAACATGGTCTCGACCGGCACGACCGGTCACGCCGAGTCCGTCGAGGTCAAATACGATCCGAAGAAGATCAGCTATGGCAAGATCCTGCAGATCTTCTTCTCGGTGGCGCACGATCCGACGCAGTTGAACCGCCAGGGCCCGGATAGCGGCACGCAATACCGCTCCGCGATCTTCACCACCAATGACGAGCAGAAGAAGGTGACCGACGCCTACATCGCGCAGCTCAACGCTGCCAAGGTCTACAAGAAACCGATCGTGACCAAGGTCGGTTCCCTGGAAGGGTTCTTTCCAGCCGAGGCCTATCACCAAGACTACCTGACGCTACACCCCAACCAACCCTATATTGCCTACAACGACATCCCGAAGGTCGAAAACCTGAAGAAGATTTTCGCCGAAAACTACATCGAGAAGCCGACGCTGGTCAGCGCCAGGCTGACCAACTGAAGTAAGAAAACCGAAGGAGGTTCCATGTCCAACACCAAGACGATGCCCGGCAAGGTCGAGAAGAGCGAAGCCGAGTGGCGCAAGGAACTGACGCCGATGCAATATGCGGTGCTGCGGGAGAAGGCGACCGAACGGCCGTTCTCCGGCGAGTACGAGCATGAGCACACGGCCGGCACCTATACCTGCGCCGGCTGCGGACAGACGCTGTTTGAATCCGACGCCAAGTTTGATTCCGGCTGCGGCTGGCCGAGCTTCACCGCGCCTGCGGCGGAGAGCCATGTCGACGAAGAGCGCGACATCACCCACGGCATGATCCGCACCGAAGTGCTGTGCTCGAGCTGCAACGGCCACCTCGGCCATGTATTCGACGACGGCCCCGGCCCGACCGGCCTGCGCTACTGCATCAACTCGGCGGCGCTCAAACTGCAGCCGAAATAAAGACGTCTACCCGCGTCACCCGGTTCCTGCGCTGGAACCGGGTGACGGTATATGCTTTGCTTCGGCCGGAGCGGCCGATTTTCGTGCGTCGGCCGCCCATCGGGGAGAGTGCCATGTCGCTTGGAATGATACTCGTCATCATCCTGATCATTCTCCTGCTCGGCGGCTTCAGCGGCCGTTTTGGGGGCTATGGCTACGGGATGGGCCATTCCGGAATGGGTCTGGGCGGAGTCATTCTTATAGTGCTGCTCATCCTGGTGCTGCTCGGCAAGCTGTAGTCCTGACAAGCCATTGAAATAACATAGCTTATCATGGTTTCGGCGTACAACTACCCGGATTCATCATCAGGGCTGTCAGGAGTCGCATTTCTGTCAAACGAGCTTATATTGGGGGCTGTCCTGAAATGACGTGCACCGGCGCCCCATCGCTTTAGCTGCGCCCGTGCGATCCGTTCGCGGCTTTGTTCGCGTTCTCACTAAAAAGATAAGGGTCACTGACCATGGCTTCCTTCAGCTACAACACTGCCGCCGAACTTTTCCCTGCCGCGATCCGCAAGAAGAAGCGGGCCGGCTTCGCGTATCGCCGTTTCGACACTGCGGCCGCCGCGGTGCAGTTCGCGATCGAGGAATTGCCGGCGGATTCGCTGAACGGCGCCTATTTGCAGGTCGACGAAGCTCGCTTCGACCAGAGCGGTATCCGCACGCTGTATGAAAGCCAGGATTTTCCGCTGCCGCGCCGTCCTCGTCCGGAGCCCGCGCCCGCCAGCAACGACGCCGACGCCGACGCGGCGTAATCCCGTTTTGCTGCACGACTGTGCATGCCCTCTCCCTTCGGGAGGGGGTTTTTGCTGGACGCCAACCGACGAAAATCTGATTTGATTTAGCGCGGCTGCTTGTCCATCCAGCGCCGCAGCATTCGCACATTGCGGATATTGGCGCGGAACAGTACGTCGAAGGCATCGCCCGCAACCGGCACCAATCCGACCACGCCCTCCAGCGCGACATTGCCGAGCATTCGCGTGGTGATGTACCAGGGTGCGCCGAGCGCGCGCGCCTCGCGCACCAGCCACAGCGAGAATGCGGTCGCAAAGAGATCGCCGACAATCGGGATCAGCCGGATGATGCCGTCGACGCCGTAGCGGATCTTGGTGCCGGGCAGCATGAAGGCAACGTCCAAAAGCTTGGCCACCGCATCAAGCCGCGCCAGCCGCTGCTCGCGGGTGAGATTGCCGAACGGGTTGGCGCTGGAATGGCCGAAATCGAACCGGAACCGCTGGAATTGCTCGCCGAGCGATTCCGCCGGAATCTCGCGCCCGTCCTGATCGATAACCGGGCCACGCGCCTTGCTGCCGCGAAACGCGGTGCTGGAACGCATGGGCTTGCCGGGAAAGATATCGTCGTGTGCCATCGCCCTCAGATGGGGAGCGCCCGCGACAGGCGCAAGTTCACGCCGTCACCGGCTCGGCGATCACCTCATGCGACAGCCAGGACGAAACCGTGCCGGGGATAAAGCCGACCAGGCCATAGAGAATGAATTGGGTAACGCCGGTGTCGGCGCCGCGCGAGCCGTAGAGAAATTCCGACGCCACAAAGCCGATTAAGCCTACGATCAGCATCCGCGCCACCCAGCCAATTCGCCGGACGTGAAACAGAATATCATCCACCGCGCCCAGCATCAGCGCCGGCAGGACGCCGAACAGATAACTGTATTGCATGGTCCGGGCGAACACCGTGAACAACTTTTCAGCCTCCGACAGGCTGGGCGGGTGGCTCCAATAGCCAGACACCACGGTCGTCGTCAGCAGCAGCCAAAAACCCGCCCAGCAACGGCGCCAGCGCCGCGAAAATCAGATACCGCCTCATTGCCGCACCTCATACGTTTTGGTCAGCATAGCGATTTTCGCTCCCGTGCAAACAGCCCGCTCACTTGAAAAAGCCGGACCGGCAAGTCAACTTGGACGCATGAGCCCGACCTTTCGCCGGCCCGCTGCTTTTTCAATGGTTTTGGCCAAAGGCCAGACGGTGATTCCGCTTGAGGTACGCGAACAACTCAAGCTGAAGCATGGCGATACCGTGCGCTATCGTTTCAGTGACGATGGCATCCTGCTCGACAAGGCGGTGGAGGCCGGAGAGGATCCATTCGTGGCATTTTCCGAATGGACATCCGAGACTGACGAGAAGGCATACGGCGAATTATAACCGAGAACCGACGCTTAGCCGCCCTACTCGCCCCACGCTGCGAAGGCGTCGTTGAAGGCGCGCTCGCCGGGGGCGCCCTTTTCGATCGCGATGATGGCGCGGCGCTGGTTGACATAGACCAGCGGCACGTCGAACCACGAACGTTCTTTCAGAAGCTGTAGATTGCGCGCGCGGTCGGCATCGACGTTGGACAGGCCGACCAGGAAGAAGCCGTCGGTGACCTTGACCGCGAGCCCGGCCAGCGGCGTGCCGCGCGCCTGCTCGTTGGACTTCATCAGGATGCCCGGCACGTTGCTGACGCCGCCGCCGGAGAAATCAGGCGGCAGGATGAAGGTCAGTTCCGCCGTATGGCTGGCCGGCAGCGAAGTGTCGGTGTTGCGGCGGAACGACATCGTCATCTTGAACTTGCGATCGGGAATTTCGATGTCGGCGCGCACGGCGATGTCGGCCTTCTGGCCGGCGGCCGCCTTGATCTGTTCGGTGCGCCAGATCACCGAGCCGACATATTGCTTGCCCTTGGGATCGGACGGATCCTCGTCATACAGCACGACTTTCTGCGCCACCGGCGCGATCTGGTCGCTCGACGACGGCTGGCCGACGCGATCGGGAATCTTCGGCTTCGACAGCGGCGTGCCGCCGTCCTTGGGCGCTTCGACCACCGTCGTCGACGGCTTGAACATGCCGCTGACGGCCGTGACCGCCGACTTACCCCACAGGATCCCGGCGCCGACAAGAATAAAGACGAAGCCGATCGCAATCGCGCTCTTGAACGGAAATGCCACGCCGGAGCGGCCGGACTTCTTCGGCTCGCGACCCCGCTCCTGCGAAATACGCGGACGTGGCGCCGGCTGTTGCGGCGTCGCGTAGCGTTCGGCCTCCTCGATGGATTCGTCGTACGAATAGGGCGAATCCCCATCGCCGCGATTTTCCATGCTCGGCTCGAGCCGGTCGAATTCCGGCGAGGGCGACGGCACGTTGGCGTAGGTCTTTCGCGCGGCGCGGTTGGCCTGCGCGGCGGCCCGGCCGAGTTCGTCGGCGTCGGCGGTGATGTCGCGGAATCCACGCGCGGCCTGTGGCGCGCTGTTGTCGGGGCCGCGGCGCGGCGCACCCACTCGTTCGCGGGTCGGCGGCAGCGGCGCGTCCTGCGCAGGGGCGGACGGAATAGGCGGCGGCCCGTCGCGCAGAATCCGCTGCGGGCGCGGCTCCTGGCGGTCCGGACGGTCTTCCGGCCCTAACGGCGGACGCTCGCTGCGCGGGGGCGGCGGCGCAGCCGGTCGCGCACGCGGCGGAGCCGGCGGCGAGGCTGCCGGATCGCCCGGCCGTGCCGTTGGACGGGTGTTGGCGCGGAACGCGTCGCCGGCGCGACCGCCGCTGCGCGGCGCATCGCTGGGAGCGCGCGACGCGTCCCGGGCGCGCTGCGCGGCCTCGGATTCGACCTTGCGTACGGCTTCTTCCAGCGACAACCGCTCGCGGGTGATTTCGGATTCGCTGAGCGGCGGCTCGACGCTGCGCAGCTGCGCGATCAGCGCGGAGCGCGCCCGCTCATAAAGCGCACGCCGGCTCTCGCCGGGAGCACTGGGGTCCAGTCCGGCGATGGCGCGGGCAATCAGCGGGTAGTAATCAGCCATTTCTACTCAACAATGCCGGCTTTCCGGTAACATCTCGTTAAGCCTCAAACGGATTCTGGACCAGAATAGTATCCTCGCGTTCCGGGCTGGTGGAAAGCAAGGCGATCGGACAGCCCACCAGTTCCTCGACCCGGCGGACATATTTAATGGCCTGCGCCGGCAAATCCGCCCAGGAACGGGCGTTCGCGGTCGGCTCTTTCCAGCCCTCGATGGTCTCGTAGACCGGCACCACCCGGGCCTGCGCACCCTCGCCGGCCGGCAGATGGTCGATTTCCTTGCCGTCCAGCATGTAGCCGGTGCAGACCTCGATGCTGTCGAAACCGTCGAGAATATCGAGCTTGGTCAGCGCCAAGCCGTTGATGCCGCAGGTCCGCACCGTCTGGCGCACCAGGACCGCGTCGAACCAGCCGCAGCGCCGCTTGCGCCCGGTGTTGACGCCGAATTCCTTGCCGCGGCGGCCGATCTCCTCGCCGATCGCGTCATGCAGTTCGGTCGGGAACGGGCCCCTGCCCGACCCGCGTCGTATAGGCCTTGCAGATCCCGAGCACATAGCCGACCGCGCCCGGGCCCATGCCGGTGCCGGTCGCGGCCTGCGCCGCCACCGTGTTGGACGAGGTGACGTAGGGATAGGTGCCGTGATCGACGTCGAGCAGCGCGCCCTGCGCACCTTCGAACAGGATCCGTTTGCCTTCGCGGCGCTTTTGATCGAGCAGCCGCCACACCGTTTCGGCGTAGGGCAAAAGCTGCGGCGCCAGCACCGTCAGCTCGCGCAGGATTCCCGCACCGTCGATTTCGTCGAGCTTGAGCCCGCGCCGCAGCGCGTTGTGGTGCGCCAATAGCCGGTCGATCTTGTGCGGCAGCGTGTCGAGATCGGCGAGGTCCATCAGGCGGATGGCGCGGCGGCCGACCTTGTCTTCATAGGCCGGGCCGATGCCGCGCCGCGTGGTCCCGATCGCGGTCGCCTCATTGGAAGACTCCCGCAGCGCATCGAGTTCGCGATGCAGCGGCAGGATCAGCGTGACGTTTTCGGCGACACGCAGATTTTCCGGGCTGACCGCGACGCCCTGCGCCTTCAGCTTGGTGACTTCCTCGAGAAACGCCTGCGGATCGAACACCACGCCGTTGCCGATCACCGCGAGCTTCGAGGGCCGCAACACGCCCGACGGCAGCAGCGCCAGCTTGTAGGTCTGGCCATTGATGACAAGTGTGTGGCCGGCATTATGGCCGCCCTGGAAGCGCACGACGATGTCGGCCTGCTCCGACAACCAGTCGACAATCTTACCCTTCCCCTCGTCGCCCCATTGGGCGCCGACGACGACAACGTTGGCCATTTCGCGCGTAATCCCTCTGCAACTATCTCTGTTCGAGCATGATCCCCTGGGAAAGCCAGTCGCCCAGGGATCGCGTCCCAGGGGCACACTTTGCCGGATCATGCGCCCAGCCAAAACACGGCCGGGGCCGCTCGCATGCGAGGCATCCCATCGGATAAAGGATGCGGGCTATTGACGCAAGCAAGAAGGGTAGCCCAGCACGGCCCTGAGGCCCTTCCAACCCATTGATATCCCCTGAAAATATGTGGCTGCGCCAAGGCAGCGCGGCAAAGCGCCATCCACCATCGCCATCCCGCACGGCCTGCGCCCGGTGCATGCTAGGCTCTGATGCCGGGATGACGGATTCGGGGGGTAATGATCTGATGCGCACCACCATGTCAGGCGTCCTGCTCGCGTGTTTGATCGGCGCGGCGTCACTTCACGCGGCGCCCTATCCGGACCGGCCGATCACCATCGTCGTGCCGTTCGGCCGGGGCACCACGGCCGATCTCGTCGCCGCTGTGGTGGCCGAGGCGATGTCGAAAGATATCGGCCAGAAGGTTGTGGTCGAACTCAAGCCGGGCGCTGGCGGCGGCCTCGCGATGGAACAGGTCGAGAAGGCCGCACCCGACGGCTACACGCTGGCGATGATTACGCAGGGCACGCACGTCTTCAATCTCAGCCTGTACAAGACGCTCCGTTATGACCCGCAGAAGATCATCCCGATCACGCCGATCGCGGCGGTCTCCAATGTGATGACCGTTCATCCCACCAATCCCGCCAACACGCCGCTGGAAGTCGCAGCCGCCGCCAGGGCCGCGCCGGGCCAGCTTACTTATGCGTCGGGCGGGATCGGCACATCGCATCATCTGGGCGGCGTATTGTTCGCCTCTATCGCCGGCGTCGAGATCAAGCATGTGCCGCATCTGGTTTCGGTGGAGGGGGTGAAAAAAATCGTCAACGGCGAAATCACCATGGGTTTCTTCAATCTGCCGACCGTGATCGAGGAAATCAAAGCCGGCAAACTCAAGCCGCTGGGGGTCACCAGTTTGACGCGCTCGATCTATCTGCCTGACGCGCCGACGCTCGATGCCAGCGGTCTTAAAGGCTACGACCTCGTAACCTGGTTCGGCTACGGCGCCCCTGCCGGCACGCCGCCCGAGATCGTGCAGTGGCTGCGCGACGCGTTCGCCAGAGCCGCGGCCGATCCCACGGTAAAGGCCAAATTAAAGGAGGCCGGGCTCGATCCGATCGATCAGATGCAGCCCGCGGAATTCGCGCGCCTGATCGCTTCCGATCTCGTCAAATGGACGCCGATCATCAAGGCCTCCGGCGCCAGCGCGGAGTGACGCTGGAACCCCTGCGGCACGCGCTGGCAACTCGCGGCCCTTTCCGCGCATGGAGGCGATGCGTCCGGCAGCATTGATGCGCGATGAAAATCCGTGTCTGTCAAGCATGCCGGGTCGAAATTCCGGCCCGGTGCCTGCACCGGGCGTGGCCGCGGTGTCGTGTTCTCCAGCCGCCATCGGACTTTCGCGAATGTCTGCTTCCGATCCAACCTCGAACGCCACGTCTTCCGGAAACACGCCGTCAAAACACTGGATCGCCAACCAGCCCTATCTGCTGCTCTGCATCACCGCGCTGACCTGGGCCGGCAACGCGATCGTCGGCCGCCTCGCCGTCGGTCACATTCCGCCGGTGACGCTGTCGTTCCTGCGCTGGTCCCTGGCGTTCCTGATCATCCTGCCCTTGCCTGGAAGCATCTGCGGCAGGACTGGGGCGCGATCCGCAACCGGCTCGGCATGATGATTTTCCTCTCCGTCACCGGAATCGGGATCTTCAATACGCTGCAATACTGGGCGCTTGAATACACCCAGGCGCTCAACACTCTTTTGCTACAGTCAGCGCTACCGCTGTTCGTCGCGTTGTGGTCTCTGATCCTGCTCGGGATCCGGCTCACACTGATGCAGGCCTGTGGAATAAGCCTGTCGCTGCTCGGCGTTCTCGCGATCCTGCTGCATGGCGACATCTCGGTGCTCACCAGCCTCACCTTCAACAAGGGCGATCTCATTTTCCTCGTCGGCGTGGTGATCTTCGGGATCTATTCGGTGCTGTCGCTGAAACGCCCGCGGATTGACGGCCTGTCGTTTGCCGCCTTCACGTTCGGCTGCGGCGCGGCCTGCCAGATTCCGTTCCTGATCCGGGAAATGATCACACAGCCATTGATGGAACTGAATGCGACCAATCTGCTGTCGCTGATTTACGTCGCGGTATTCCCCTCGACGCTGGCCTATGTCTGCTTCAATCGCGCCGTGCAGTTGATCGGCGCCAACCGCGCCGCGCCGTTCTTTCACCTGGCGCCGGTGTTCGGAACCGTGATGTCGATCGTCTTTCTCGGCGAGCAGTTGCACCTGTTCCACGTCATCGGCTTCGCGCTGGTACTGACCGGCGTTTTTGTGGCGTCGCGCAAGCCGGTGGTTGCGGGTTAGCTTAACGTTCGGCCGATTGCGCAGATGCTTGCAGCGGCGCCCGCTTCGCGATCGGCGCGGTGTCGGAATCGCGAACCAGCAACCAGGTCACAACAGCCGCAACAAGGCAGAACACCGCACTGGTCGCAAACAGCGCCGCATATCCGTCCGCAAAACTCTTTTGCGCCAGTGCGTGCAATTCGGCGCTATGCGCCGCCGCGATACCCGTACCCGAGAGGTTGCCCGATGCGACCTCGCGGATGAATCCCAGCCGTTCGTTTTCACTGAGAGCAGGCAGCGCCGTCGTGATCGAACTGGCGATCCGGCTGAACAGGACCACACCGAGGGCGGCAAAGCCGATCACAATGCCGGTGAAGCGCATGGTGCCGGAGATGCCGGAAGCCATCCCGGCCCGCTCGGCGGGGATCACCGTCATCCCGACCTTGGTGGTCTCGCCGTTCAGCAAGCCCGCGCCGACCCCGGTCGCCAGCATGCCTATCACCATCAGCCGATAATCGAGTGTATCAGCGACAAGCGCCATGAAGGCGAGCCCGAGGCCGACCAGCGCCAGACCCGCTGTCAGCAGCGTGCGCCCGGTCAGGCGATGCGACAGTTGCGAAGTCACGATCCGCGGCACAACGAACAGCGGCAGCGCCATCGGCAGCATCAACAGTCCCGCCGCGCGCGGCGACAGGCCGAGCGCGTGCTGGAAGTAGATCGGCATGAAAGTCAGCATCGTGAGCAGGCCGGCTGCAAAGGAAAACTGCGCGATATTGGCGCCGAGATAGGTCGGCCGGCGGAAGAACGAGAAATCGACCATCGGGCGGGCCTGAATCTTCTCGACCACGATAAACAGCAGGAAGAAGATCACGGCGCCCGCGCCTTCGAAGAGAATATGCGGGCTGGTCCAGCCGTCATGATTGCCCGAGATCAGCCCGAGCGTGGTGAGAAAGAGAAACGCGCTGAAGGTCAGCACGCCCGGCAGATCGAAGCGAACCGCGCCGGGATCGCGGGATTCATCGATCACGGCGAGGATGGTCGCGATACTGACCGCGCCGATCGGAAGGTTAATATAGAACGCCCATTGCCAGCCGAACGCCTGGGTGATGAGGCCGCCGACGATAGGCCCCAGCGTAATGCCGACCCCGACCACGGAGCCCCAGAATGCAAAGGCGCGGGCGCGGGTGTCGCCCTTGAAGGTGCTGGCCAGCGTCGCCAGCGCGGCTGAGAGCTGGAGCGCCGCACCGATGCCCTGCACCGCCCGCGCGGCGATCAGCGTGTCGAGATTTGGTGCCGCACCGCAGAAGAACGACGCCAGCGTGAACAGCACCAGCCCGGTGACCAGAACGCGCTTGCGCCCAAAGCGATCGGCCAATGCGCCCGCCGGCAGCAGCAGCGAGGCAAAGGACAACGTATAGGCCGTGATCACCCATTCGATACCGGCGAAGGTGGCGCCCAGCGATTCCGTGATCGATGGCAGCGACACCGCGACGATATTCGAGTCGAGTTGCAGCATGAACGAGGGCGCCGACACACAGATCAGCACCAGCATGCGTGAAGGCCTGATGGCTGCGGCTTAGGCTGCTCTGGAATGGCTAACATTTGCGGGCGCTCCAACGGATCGATCAGGAAGCGTATTGGGCAATGCCGTTGCCGAACGACCAGTTTTCCTTTTTCACCTCGACGAGGCCGATGAAAACGTCTTCGATCCGAACTTTCAGCGCGGCGGACAGCCCTTCGGCGATCGCCTTGTACAGCGCCTGTTTCTGCGCGACCGAGCGTCCTTCGTTGAAGAATATCTGGACGTAGATCAGATCGTTGGTGCGGTGGATGCCGAGATAGTCCGGATCGAAGATGAAATTCTCGATCGCGTGCTCGCCGATGATCTGAAAATGGTCGTTTTTGGGAACCCCGGTGTGGGCGACCATGGCTTCATAAACCACCTGCCCGGCCTTTTGCCGATAGGCGGCGTCTTTTCCCTTTTGCAGGTCGATACGTACCAGGGGCATCGGTTCTCTCCATCTTCCGCGAAACGCGCCGGATTTGGTCCTCCCGGCGCCTTCGCAATCCCTTGCATATGCAATCATTGGGGAGTATGTGTATATGCAAGCAATAGTCAAGACCGGATTTGGAGCGGCGAAACATGGCAACTCATAGCTATGGCCAGAAAAGCGTTTGCAATTGCACGGCTTTACGCAAGGCGACGCGGCGTGTGTCGCAGCTTTATGATTCTGCATTGGAGCCCTGCGGATTGCGCTCCACTCAGCGGACCATCCTGATCCAGATCGCCCGCTCCGGAACCCCGCCGCTGGGTGAACTCGCCGAGGCGCTGGTGATGGATCGCGGCGCTCTCACGCATAATCTGAAGCCGCTGCAACGCGACGGATTCGTCAAGATCAGCGTCGACCCGCAGGACCGCCGCAACCGGCTGGTGTCGCTGACGGCCCAGGGGCGGGCCAAGCTTGCGGAATCGGAGGTGCTATGGGCCCGCGCCCAGCGCGGCTTCGAAGCAGGATTTGGCACGGCCAAGTCAGCGTCTTTGCGCAAGGCGCTCGAATTTCTGGTGTCGGATAATTTCGTCAATGCCTTTCACGGCCAAAGATAAAACAGAGGATAAAAACGGAGGCGATGGCGAAGCGCCTCACCCGGATGAGCCCAGGACATTGTAGCATTGCGGGGCGCAGGGCTTGTCGCCGGATAGGAATCCGGCACAACTCGCCTGTAAGCCATGACCAGCCCCGTCCCACCGCCGCCGGCCTCCGATCCGGTCAGATGGCTCAGCAACCAGCCTTATCTGCTTCTGAGCCTGACCTCGCTGTTCTGGGCCGGCAACATCGTGCTCGGGCGCTATGTCGCCGGCCAGATGCCGCCGATGACGTTGTCCTGCATCCGATGGATCGGCGGCTTTTTCATCCTGCTGCCGTTCGCGTGGCCGCATCTGGTGCGGGATTGGCCCGCATTGTGGGCGCGGCTTCCGCTCATGATCGTATTGTCGGCGACCGGCTTTGCCCTCAATAACGCGCTGGCCTATTGGGCGCTGCAATACACCCAGGCGCTGAATGCGCTGTTGATCCAGTCGTCGGGACCGCTGTTCGTCGCGCTGTGGTCGCTCGCGCTGTTCGGCGTTCGGTTGACATGGGCCCAACTCGCCGGGATCGCGATCTCGCTTGCCGGTGTCCTCACCATCATCCTGAACGGGGACTGGATGGCGCTCGCCGCGATCAGGTTCAACAAGGGCGACATCATGCTGGCCGGCGCGCTGGCGTCGTTTGGACTTTATTCGGCGTTGATGCCGCGCCGGCCGGTTACGCATCAGCTCTCGCTGATCACCTTCACCACCGGCTGTGGCGCGCTGTTGCTGTTGCCGTTCGCGATCTGGGAATATTCGACCGGCTTTACGCTGAAGTTCGATACCGTGACGATCGCGACCGTGATCTATGTCGTGGCCTTTCCATCGGCGCTGGCATACCTGTTTTTCAACCGCGGCATCGCGCTGATCGGGCCGAACCGGGCCGCGCCGTTCTTTCATCTGATGCCGGTGTTCGGCTCGGCGATGGCGATCCTGCTGCTCGGCGAGCAGCCGCAGCTATTTCATCTCATCGGCTATGCGCTGGTGCTGGCCGGCATCGTGATCGCGTCGCGACAGAGCTCCGCGGCGTGAACTTTAGGGCGCGATGAGTTTAAGTTGATCTGTTACGGCAACGGCGGTGCGCTCCCTCTCCCATGGGGAGAGGGTTGGGATGAGGGGGTACGGTCTATCGATAGAGCCTAACCCCTCACCCGGATCGCCAAGGCGATCCGACCTCTCCCAATGGGAGAGGGGAAGAAATCCGGCGAGAGACCGATTCAGCCAAAGCCTTCACGCGCTTGCAGATCCGCTTACGCCGCGCGGACCTTGGCGAGGAATTCATCGACCGCGCTACGCAGCATGCCCGACTGGTTGTCGAGTTCGCGCGCATTGGACAGCACGTCCGAAGCGGCAAGGCCGGTCGCCGCCGCCGCGCTGGTGACGCCGCCGATATGGGCGCTGATCTCGCTTGATCCGGCCGCAACCGACTGAATGTTACGCGCGATCTCGCGGGTCGCCTCGCCCTGCTGATCGATCGAGGTGGCAATGCTGACCGTGATCTCGCTCATCTGCGCGATCGTTTCGGTGATGCCGCCGATCGACAGCACCGCATCGCTGGTGGACGACTGCATGGCGGCAACTTGCGCGGAGATTTCCTCGGTTCGCCTTGGCGGTCTGGTTGGCGAGCGCCTTGACCTCGGAGGCCACGACCGCGAAGCCGCGGCCGGATTCGCCGGCACGGGCCGCCTCGATGGTCGCGTTGAGGGCGAGCAGATTGGTCTGCGCGGCGATGCTGTGGATCAGCTTGACGACCTCGCCGATCTTCTCGGCGCCGGTCGACAATACTTGAACCGTAGCGTTGGTGCGCTCGGCATCGCCGACCGCCTTGCTGGCGATCTCGCTCGACCGCGTCACCTGCCGGGAAATCTCGGTGACCGAGCTCGACAGTTCTTCCGCAGCCGCGGCAACCGTTCCAACATTGTTCGAAGCGCTGTCCGATGCAGCTCCAACCGTCGCAGCGCGCGCACTGGCGTCGCTCGCGGTCGCGGTCATGGATTGCGCCGTGGTCTGCATGCCCTTGGCCGCCGTCGCGACGGAGGAGACGATGCCCCTTGACGCTGCGCTCGAAATCGCTGGCGATACTCTCCATCGCCGCGCGGCGCTCAACCCCCGGCGCGCGCCTGGGTTTCCGCCTCGACCTTTTCCAGCCCGCGAATGCGCAGCGCATTGTCCTTGAATATCTGAACGGTGGCGGCCATCTTGCCGACCTCGTCGCCGCGCTCGGTGCCGGGAATCTCGCCATCGAGCTGGCCATCGGCCAGCCCGCGCATGCGAGCGCCGAGTTCGCCGAGCGGCCGGCTGATGCTGCGGCCGATCATCCAGGCGATGCCGCCCGAGACCAGCGCGATGATCAGCGTCGCAATGCCGAGCGACCAGATCACCGGCTTCAGCTTGGCGTCGAGATCCTCAAGATAGGCACCAGTGCCGAGATACATATTCCAGCCGGGGACCGCGACCGCGTAACCGATTTTGCGGATCGGCTTGTCCTCGCCGGGCCTGACATAATCATAAGTCACGAGGACTTCGCCCTTGGCCTTCACGCCATCGAGCAATTCGCGGGAGATCATCCGGCCATTGACCACGACGTCCATGCGATTGGTGCCGATCTGTTTGGGATCCGGCGACAGCACGGTGATGCCATCATAATTGGTGCCGAACAGATAACCGGCGCCGTTGTCGTAAGTCAGGGTGTTGGCGCGGCGTCCGAATTCGGCGAGCGCGGCTTCCTTGGTGAGTTGCCCGGCATCCACCTGCTTCTGCAGCCCGATCGCGAGGTTGCGGCCCATATCGACGATGGCGCGGACCTGATCGACGCGGGCGTTCAGCATTTCACGCTGCATCAGATAGCCCGCGAGGACACCGCAACACAGAGGCCAAACAGTGTGACGCTCACCAGGATGCCGAGTTTGGGAACGATCGTCAGATTGTTCAGCTTCACGGGGAAGTCTCCGGGGGTGTGTGTTTACGGCGCGCGATGGAGGGATAAGAAATCTCCTCACAATATGGTGAGAATTCTTTAGTAATTTCTTACGAAAGGTGCGCGGGACGGCTTCAATGCCAAGACAGCCCGTCATCGCCGCGCGATTTCTCGCCCGCACCCGTATATCTACGTACCCATTTTGTTTTGCGCTGGCGAAAGCAAAATTTCGGCGAACCGGCGGCTTGAATCAGAGACTCAAACCGCCAAAGGCCGGAGCGTTTTAAAAGATCAAAGAGCTTCTTAAAAAGCCAAAGCTTTCGCCTGCCTCACCTGCGGCAACGCCTGCACCTTGGCGAGCACGTCCGCCGGCACCGGGCCGTCGATCTCGACCAGCGCGATCGCATCGCCGCCCTGCTGGTTGCGGCCGAGATGGAAGGTCGCGATATTGATCTGGCCGCGCCGAGCAGACTGGCAAAGCCGCCGATGAAACCGGGCTTGTCTTCGTTGGTGACATAAATCATCGACTTGCCGAATTCGGCATCGACGCGGATGCCCTTGATATCGACCAGGCGCGGCTTGCCGTCGGCATAGACCGTGCCCGACACCGAGCGTTCCTGCCGTTCGGTCGTAACCGTGACGGTGATCAGGCTTTCATAGTCGCTCTGCGCCGCACGCACGATCTCGTCGACCACCATGCGCGCTCCTTGGCGACGACCGGCGCGGACACGACATTGACGTCGCCCAGCATTGGCCCGCAGCAGCCCCGACAACACCGCCGAGGTCAGCGCCTTGATCTTCATTTCGGCGACATGGCCCTCATAGGTGATCTGCACCTTGGCGATGCCGCTCTCGGTGAGCTGGCCGGCGAACGAGCCGAGCTTTTCGGCGAGCGCAATGAACGGCTTCAGCTTCGGCGCTTCTTCTGCCGTGATCGAGGGGAAATTGACCGCGTTGGAAATCGCGCCGTTGAGAAGATAATCCGACATCTGTTCGGCGACCTGCAGCGCGACATTCTCCTGCGCTTCGGTCGTGGCGGCGCCGAGATGCGGCGTGCAGATCACGTTGGGATGACCGAACAGCACATTTGTGGTGGCGGGCTCCTCGACGAACACGTCGAACGCCGCGCCCGCGACCTGCCTGGAATTCAGTGCATCGACCAGCGCCTGCTCGTCGACCAGGCCGCCGCGCGCGCAATTGACGATGCGCACGCCCTTTTTCATCTTGGCCAGCGCCGCAGCGTCGATGATGTTTTTGGTCTTCTCGGTCAAAGGCGTATGCAGCGTGATGAAATCCGCCCGCTTGAAAAGATCCTCAAGTTCGACCTTCTCGACGCCGATATCCCGGGCGCGTTCCGGTGACAGGAACGGGTCGAACGCGATCACCTTCATGCGCAGCCCAAGCGCGCGGTCGGCGACGATGGCGCCGATATTGCCGCAGCCGATCACGCCGAGCGTCTTGGCGGTGATCTCGACGCCCATGAAGCGGTTCTTCTCCCACTTGCCGGCCTGGGTCGAGGCGTCGGCCTGCGGAATTTCCCGCGCCAGCGCCAGCATCAGGGTGATGGCGTGTTCGGCCGTGGTGATCGAATTGCCGAACGGCGTGTTCATCACGATGATGCCCTTGGCGGTCGCTGCGGGTATCTCGACATTGTCGACGCCGATGCCGGCACGGCCGATCACTTTCAGCCGCGTTGCCCTCTCGATGATCTTGGCGGTGGCTTTCGTGCGCGAACGGATCGCAAGGCCGTCATAATTGCCGATGATCTCGGCGAGCTTGTCCTTGTCCTTGCGAGATTGGGCTGGAAATCGACCTCGACGCCGCGGTCCTTGAAAATCTGCACCGCGGCGGGCGACAGCGCGTCGGAAATGAGAACCCTGGGTTTTGTCATCTGGTGTTCCTTCATCCTCCCCTGGAGGGGGAGGGTCGGCGCGAAGCGCCGGGGTGGGGTGAAGCTGCCGAATGAAATCCTGAGTGCGTCGGATCGGAGAGAGATCACCCCACCCCGCCGCACCTACGGTGCGTCGACCCCTCCCCCTTCAGGGGAGGGTAAGAACTACGCCGCCTTGGCGAGCGTGGATTTGGTCTCTGCAAAAGCCCAGTCGATCCACTGCGTCAGCAGCGCAACGTCCCCGGCTTCCACGGTGGCGCCGCACCAGATGCGCAGCCCGCGGGCGCATCGCGGTAATGCGCGAAATCGTAACCGGCGCCTTCCTTCTCCACCCAGCGCGACCAGCTTTTTCGCAAAATCGGCCTGCGCGTCCGGGCTCAGCGCGGTGATCGCGGGATCGATCACCTTCATGCAGACCGAGGTGTTGGAACGGATCGCCGGATCCCTGGCGAGGAAGTCGATCCACGGCGTCTTCGCCTTCCAGTCGGCGAGCACCTTGGTGTTGGCATCGGCACGCGCCATCAGGCCCTTGAGGCCGCCGACCGACTTCGCCCAGCCGAGTGCATCGAGATAATCCTCCACGCACAGCATCGAGGGCGTGTTGATGGTCTCGCCTTCGAAGATGCCTTCGTTGAGCTTGCCGCCCTTGGTCATGCGGAAGATCTTTGGCAGCGGCCACGCCGGTGTGTAGCTCTCCAGCCGTGCCACCGCGCGCGGCGACAGCACCAGCATGCCATGCGCGGCCTCGCCGCCCAGCGCCTTCTGCCAGGAAAACGTCACCACATCGAGCTTGGCCCAGTCGAGATCCTGCGCGAACGCCGCCGAGGTCGCGTCGCAAATGGTGAGGCCTTCGCGATCAGCCTTGATCCAGTCGGCATTGGGCACGCGCACGCCCGAGGTGGTGCCGTTCCAGGTGAAGACGATGTCGGAAGCAGGATCGGCCTTGCTCAGATCGGGGATTTCGCCATAGCCGGCATGCAGCTTGGTGACGTCCTTGAGTTTCAATTCCTTGACGATATCGCTGACCCAGCCTTCGCCGAAGGATTCCCAGGCGATCGTCGTCACCGGCCGCGCACCGAGCAGCGACCACAGCGCCATCTCGACCGCGCCGGTATCGGACGCCGGCACGATGCCGATCTTGTAACCCGCAGGCACTTCAAGCACTTCGCGGGTCAGTTCGATCGCGAGCTTGAGCTTGGCCTTGCCGATCTTCGCGCGATGCGAACGGCCGAGCGCGGCGTCTTCGAGGGTTTGGGGGGTCCAGCCGGGGCGCTTGGCACAGGGGCCGGACGAAAAATGCGGCACGTTAGGCCGCGAAGCGGGCTTCGCTGCAGTCATGATCTATCCTTCCAGATAGCAAGCCTCCCGTTGGGGGGAGGTGTCCCGCCGCGGTGCATAAGGGAATAGCCCGGAATCGTCAAGGAACTTCGGAAGGATCAAGGATCGGATCACAGGCGATTGATGGCGCGGCCTCGACCGGCAGAGTCGGCGCCGGCAAAGCCTGCGTCGGCAACGGCGATTCGGAATCCAGCAATTCATCGGCGTCGGTGACCAGCCGCGCCGCCCTGCGCCGGCTGGAAATTTTCAGCACGCTCTCATCGCCGGCCTGCACGACGTATTCGTTGCCGATCCGAACGATCGAATAATTTTTCATGCGCCGTCCCCAAGCTGCCCGAGCCCACGGGATAGCCCAAACTGTCACGGATCGTTCTGCAAAAAAAATGACGAAAGGCCGGGTAGTTTATCGGGTGTTAATCCGAACGAATGGCAAAACGTGTTTGGCAATCGCTGCAACGCCGCGTTCATCCAGCTGAACGATCCGGCTGTATCAAAACAACGCTGTATCAAAATCGTATCGTCATCCCGGCATGGCTCTGTGCAAATCCCAACCGCTTGTAAAACCGCTGTGCATCGATGCGGCTATTGTGCGTCAGTAACTCGACCAGTCTGCAGCCGCGCGCGCGGGCTTGCGCAACCGCCCATTGCACCATCTGTTCGCCAATGCCGCGGCTGCGGCAATGCGCAGCAACACGAACGTCCTCGATCAGGCCACGCAAGGCGCCCTGCGAACTCAACCCCGGCAAGATGCAGAACTGAAGGCAACCGACGACAACGCCTTCGCGGTCTTCCGCTACCATGAGCTGGATGTTCGGGTCGCGATCGACCGCCTCGAACGCCTGAAAATAAGATTCCGGCAAGGGATCCTCAACGCGCTCGCGGCCGCTGCCGAGCGGATCGTCCGCCAGCATCCGCACGATCGACAGGACATCGCCGCGACCGGCGCGCCGGATGGTAACCGGGGAAATCTCAGCCATGATTGTTCCCGTCGCTCAACACGCCGCCGGCAGTCCCAAAACTGTCTCGGCCTCGCCGATCCAGCGCCGCACGGCGGCATAGCCGTCGAGGTGAAAGCCGCCCTCATGCGCCAGCCTGGTGTAAGCCAGCAGTGCTATATCGGCGAGCGAGAAGGTATTGCCGACCAGGAATCGCGTCTGGGCGAGTTGCTGCTCCATCCGCGCCAGCGCGGTGTAGCCCCGCTTGATCTTGTCCGAATCGAGATCGGAAGCTGGCTTGCCGAGATACACCATCTGGAACCGGCACCCCGCGATATAGGGTTCATGGCTGAACTGTTCCCAGAACAGCCATTCGTCCATCTTGGCGGGGGCGAAGGCATCGGCCGGGATCAGGTCGCTGTCACGGGCGAAATAGCGAATGATGGCGTTGGATTGAGCCAATGTGCGGCCGTCATCGAATTCGACCGTCGGCACCTGCCCTGCGCTGTTGAGTTTCAGGAATTCCAGCGTGCGGCTCTCGCGCTTGAGAATATCGATGGAAATCCAGACATAGGGCAACGCCAGCCGGTCGCAGACCCATTTCACCTTCAGGCAATTGCCCGAACCAAGATCGCCATAGATTTTCATGGGCTGCCGATGCCTCTATCGAGGCCATAGACCAACAGCCCATGGGAATTCTGTCAACCGGATCGGGGCGCGAAATTATCCGCGCGGCGCGCTGCTCAGAATTTGTAACCAAGACCGGCCCGCACCGTGTTGATGCTGGTGTCGACCGCGGAGGTGAAGCGGATATATTCCCACTCCCCGCGCAAGAAGAGACCGCCCATCAAATTGACGTCGAAACCGAGACCCGCGCTGTAGCCGTAGATCAGGTGATTATGCACGGCATCGTCCGCAGTCAGCGGAATAAATGTAGTGGTACGACCAAACCTCGTCGTGCTACCGGCATCATTGACCGTTACGGAGTTCGAGATATCGGCATTGCCGAGGGCTAACCCGCCGAACATATAGGGCAAAAAGCAGCCCCAGGCGTAACCTGCACGCGCACGGAACGTCGCCATGTCCGAGATCGCGATCGAAGACGTCGAGTTCACCGAAACCGTATGAAACAAATTGTCGGATAACGGGCCACCGACGAGCGGACCCGCGGTCGCGCTGGCCGCGCCGCCGAAAGAACCGTGCAGATAGGACATTTCCAGACCGGCAACGACCTCATCCCACTGCCAATTATATCCGGCGAAGGCACCGTAGCCGGATGTACGCTGGGATTCCTTGCCGAGCTGAAGATTCCACTGTGCGATCCCCATCTGCTGGATGACGTTATTGGCGATCAGGGCCGCGATCATGTTAGGGGGCGCTCCGCCATTGAAGTTCTCGTCGGAAGAACCGTAGCCGCCCTGGGCGCCGACATAAAAGCCGCGCCAGTTTGTTGCCACGGGTACGCCGACCGAGCCACGCAGGAAGTCGGGCATGTCGGCTGCTTGCGCGCCGCTCGCCGCTCCGATCATCATCGCCGCCAGCAGAA
This sequence comes from Bradyrhizobium sp., assembly GCA_037201505.1. Classification (GTDB taxonomy): domain Bacteria; phylum Pseudomonadota; class Alphaproteobacteria; order Rhizobiales; family Xanthobacteraceae; genus Bradyrhizobium. The sequence continues at coordinate 31,669 of JBBCHO010000002.1, read as the reverse complement.
GTCTACGCATCGCAACACTCCCGTCGAACACCTTGAACTCGCGTTGATCATGGCTCGTTAACCTTAACCAATCGTTGTCGCGGCGCGCCGAACGGGAATGATCGCGGCCGAAAACCCAAATCGCTTTCGTAAGCCGCTTTGCAGGATCGCACGACGACACACAGCAAAACGGCGCGAGAGGATCCCGCGCCGTTAGCAAACCTTAACAGACCAGAGAGCGATCAGCCCTTGCGGATCAGCGGCGGGGGAGCCGCCGGCTCTACTTCGCAGCAGGTCCAGCGCACACCGAGCTTCACATCCTGCGAGGTCAGGTTGTTGAACTGGAACGGCCGCAGGCTGGTGGTGCCGGCGAAGGTCGAGCCACCGCCGGTGACGGCGGAGCCGAGATCGAGGTAGCGATACGCCAGTTCGATGGTGAAGTTGCTGTTGACCTTGTAGGCCAGACCCGCATGGAGCGCCCAGGCCAGATCGGTCTTCGATGCGCCTTGCGCCTGATACAGGCTGGTGCTGAAATTGTTGGCCGGGAACGTCGCGCTATCCGACAAACCAGTGGTCTTGTTGTACGCGAAACCGACACCCGCGCCGACGAACGGCGTGATGCACCACCACGTGCCGAGATCGGCGTAGGCGTTGACCAGTCCGACCCAGCTCGAATAACCACCATTGTAGGTGTCGCCGAGTGGAGAGTTGCCCGGAACGCCTTGCAAGTTGCTGACGACAACGAAGTCATTGCCGCTGAAGTTCACCCGCGAACGATACTCACCGGTGATGTCAGCACGGAACCAGCTGTTGAACTGATAACCGACGCCGAGGCCGTATGACGTGCCGCCGGTGAACTCGTGGCCAACCTGCGAAACGGAAACCGTCGATGCGTCGTTGTAGCCAGGAGCAAACAGCTTGCCGCTGGTGTTGGTCATGCCGATATCGCCGCGCAGATACCAGCCGCCAAAGTCCTGTACCGGGGGCGGTGCGTAATACGGCTGCGGCGCCGGCATGATCGAGGGCATGTCGGCCGCGAGCGCCGCCGACGACAACAGGGATGCCGCTCCGGCGGCCATCAGATACTTAACGCTACGCATTGGCTTCGTCCTTTTGTCCGGTGAGACAACGGAGGCCTCACATCCAAAAACTCACGGACGGACGATGCCATCAAATGTTTAAGCGGCGCTTAACCCTAATTTTTAAGGTTGATAATCTGTTTCATGTGCGCTGATTTTTTTGCGCCTGCGCAGTCAGCGACAAGAAAATGGCGAACGCGCCATAATTCCTAACAATGTATTATCGGGGAACCGGCGGGATTTTGCGCCGCATCAATGCGGCTACTTCAATGCACTGACTTCAAAGCGAAGATTTAATGCGCAGTCTTCAATGCGCCGTCTTGGGCATCTTCGGCAGGAACACCGCGAGCAATCCGATCGCGGGCAGGAACGCGCAGACCTGATAGACGAACGCAATGCTGGTGTGGTCGGCGAGCTTGCCGAGCACCGCCGCGCCTAATCCGCCGATGCCGAATGCGACGCCGAAGAACACGCCGGAAATCATTCCGAAGCGGTGCGGCACCAGTTCCTGCGCGAACACGATGATCGAGGATGTCGTCGAGGAAATGATCAGGCCGATGAACACCGTCAGCACCGCGCCCGCATAGAGGCCTACATAGGGCAGCGCCAGCGTGAACGGCAGCGCGCCCAGAATCGAAAACCAGATCACGATCTTGCGGCCGAAGCGGTCACCGAGCGGGCCGCCGAAAAAGGCCCCGGCCGCGTTCGCGGCCAAAAAGATAAAGAGATAGATCTGCGCCGCCTGGGTCGAAATCCCGAACCGGTCGATCAGATAGAAAATGTAGTAACTTGAGAGGCTCGAGACGTAGAGCTGCTTGGAGAACAACAACGCCACCAGCACGGAAAGTGCGATGGTGACCTGGCGCGGGGTCGGCGCATCCGGATGCAGCGCGACCGCTGCCGCCTTCCGTGTCGTGATCTGCGGTCTGTACCACAGCCCGATCCGCCACAGGATCACGATCGCCAGAAACGCGATGGTGGAGAACCAGGCGATGCTGGGCTGGCCGAACGGCACCACGATCAAGGCTGCCAGTAGCGGCCCCATCGACGTTCCCGCGCTGCCGCCCAGTTGAAACACCGATTGCGCGAAACCGAAGCGGCCGCCCGAGGCGAGGCGCGCGATGCGCGCCGATTCCGGATGGAACACCGCCGAACCCAGCCCCACCAGCGACGCGGCGATCAGGATGATGGTATATTGATGGGCGATGCTCAGCAGCAGCAGGCCGAAGAATGTAAATCCCATGCCGATCGCAAGCGAGAACGGCTGCGCCTTCTTGTCGGTGAAATGTCCGACCACCGGCTGCAGCAATGACGCCGTGAACTGGAATGCCAGCGTGATCAGCCCGATCTGCGTGAAGTCGAGCGCGTAATTGTCCTTGAGGATCGGATACACCGAGGCGATCAGCGACTGCATGGTGTCGTTGAGAAAATGCGAGAAGCTGATGCCGGCGAGCACGACATAGGCCGGCCCCGCCGCCATCTTGGCGATCGAAGCAGCCGACACGTCGGGCACGACGACCGGCGCGACCAGCGCTTCTTCTGACACGACGACAGGCTTGTTCAAGGCAAAATTCCCAAAGAGATTCGTAAAAACGCTCAATAGGCGTTTCCTACGATGGCCGCGCCACGGCGACCACCACCATTAGATAATGGCTGCGATGCGATCAGCGCCCCACGGGGATTGGAACGAAGCCGTCAGGCTGCCGCGGCATGGCCGAGCGCGGAGACGATGTGATCGACTACTTCCTCGACCAGGATGCGGTCGTCGCCCTCGCCCATCACCCGGATCACCGGCTCGGTTCCGGAGGAGCGCACCAATAGCCGGCCATGGCCGTTGAGCCGCTTTTCGCCGTCAACAATCGCCGATTTGACGTCGGCGTCATCGAGCGGCTTGCCGCTGCGATAACGCACATTTTTCAGGATCTGCGGCAGCGGGTCGAAGCGGTGACAGACTTCGGAGACCGGGCGGCGCAGTTTCTGCACCACGGCCAGCACCTGCAGCGCCGCGACAAAGCCGTCGCCGGTGGTGGCGTAATCCGACAGGATGATATGCCCTGAGGGTTCACCGCCGACATTGTAACCGCGGGCTCAGCATCTGTTCGAGCACATAGCGATCGCCGACCGGCGTGCGCACGAGCTCGATGCCCTGCCCCTCGAGAAAACGCTCCAGGCCTAGATTCGACATCACGGTCGCGACGATGCCCGGCTTGGCGAGACGGCCGTCTTCCTTCCAGCTCTGCGCGATCACCGCGAGCAATTGGTCGCCGTCGACCACATGTCCGCGCTCGTCGACCAGAATGACCCGGTCGGCGTCGCCGTCGAGCGCGATGCCGATGTCGGCGCGCATTTCGCGCACCTTGCGGCTCAGCGCTTCCGGCGAGGTCGATCCGCATTCCTTGTTGATGTTGAAGCCATCGGGCTCGACGCCGATCGAAATCACGTCGGCGCCCAGTTCCCACAGCGCTTCCGGCACCACCTTGTAGGCCGCGCCATTGGCGCAATCGATCACCACGCGCAGGCCGTCGAGGCTGAGATCGCGCGGCAGCGTGCGCTTGGCGAATTCGATGTAGCGGTCATGCACGCCGTCGATGCGGCGGGCGCGGCCGAGGCTGGCGCTCTGCGACAGCCGGCGGTCGAGCGATTCGTCGAGCAATTGCTCGATCTGCATCTCGACGTCGTCGGACAGTTTGAAACCCTGCGGGCCGAACAGCTTGATGCCATTGTCTTCGAACAGATTATGCGAGGCCGAGATCATCACGCCGAGATCGGCGCGCATCGACTTGGTCAGCATCGCCACCGCCGGCGTCGGCATCGGGCCGAGCAGCAGCACATCCATGCCGACCGAGGTAAAGCCGGCCACCATCGCGTATTCGATCATGTAGCCGGACAACCGCGTATCCTTGCCGATCACGACACGGTGGCGATGATCGCCGCGCTGAAACACCAGGCCGGCCGCCTGCCCCACCTTGAGCGCCAGTTCCGGCGTGATCAGACCGTTGGCACGGCCCCGAATCCCGTCCGTACCGAAATATTTGCGGCTCATATAACCCCCAACAGCATCAGGGGATTCTCAACCCGAGAAGCCCCGAACGCCCAATCGTCCTGTCCTGCAGGGGGTTATACGGCCTTCGACGCTAAAATGGCTTCAAAAAATATGATGAATCATTTCCATCGGCCAATTCCGCGATCAGCACTAACCTGCTGTTATCGCACGCATTACGCCCGCGTGCGGCCCGCCGCCCAAGCACCCGTCAATCCCGGCGCTTGACGTGATGGTCGGCTTTCGAGGGCGCCGGCTGGGTGACGTTGACCGGGTCCGAACCGGGAAAGGTCTCCTCCAGCCCCTCTTCCAGGGCCTCGTCGAGCCGGCGCTTGTCGGCGTCTTCAGCGTTCTCGGCCTTGGATCGCGGTCCGGTCATGGCAACTTCCTCATGGGTTGGCAGCCTGCAGGCGTGAAGCGATTTTGCGGCAGGCCCAAGCATGCTAGATGAACAGCCAACACCGTGAATACAAGAAGGCAATTAGGGTTTGGAACGTCCATGAAACACATCACCTGCATCGAGGATCTGCGCCAGCGCCATATGCGAAAGGTGCCCAAGGCATTCTTCGATTACTGCGACCGCGGTTCCTATTCAGAGGACACGCTGCGCGCCAATGTAGACGATCTGCAGGCGATCAAGTTCCGTCAGCGCATTCTGGTCGACGTGTCCAAACGCGATCTGTCGACCACCATTCTCGGCGAACCCGCAGCCCTGCCGCTGATCCTGGCGCCGGTCGGCCTGACCGGGATGCAGTTCGGCGACGGCGAAATCCATGCCTGCCGCGCCGCGCAGGCCGCGGGCATTCCCTATACACTGAGCACGATGTCGATCTGTTCGATCGAGGATGTCGCCGCCAATGTCGACAAGCCGTTCTGGTTCCAGCTCTACGTCATGAAGGACCGCGGCTTCATCAAGGCGCTGATCGAGCGCGCGATCGCGGCCAAATGCAGCGCGCTGGTCTTGACGGTCGACCTGCAGGTGATCGGGCAGCGCCATGCCGATATCAAGAACGGCATGGCGGTGCCGCCGGAATGGACGCTGTCGAAGTTCGTCGATTTCGCCACCAAGCCGGCCTGGGTGTCCGGCGTGCTGCGCGGCAAGCGCCGCACCTTCGGCAATCTGGTCGGCCATCTCAAGGGCACCGACGATATCACCGCGCTCGGGACCTGGATCGCGACGCAGTTCGACACCACACTGAACTGGAAGGATGTCGAGTGGATCCGCTCCATCTGGCCGGGCAAGCTGATCCTCAAGGGCATTCTCGATGTCGAGGACGCCGAGGAAGCGGTGAAGACCGGCGCGCAGGCGCTGGTGGTGTCCAACCATGGCGGCCGCCAGCTCGACGGCGCGCCATCCTCGATCGAAGTGCTGCCGGAGATCGTCGATGCGATCGGCTCGAAGATAGAAGTGTTGTTCGACGGCGGCATCCGCTCCGGTCAGGACGTGATGCGCGCACTCGCGCTCGGCGCCAAATCCTGCATGATCGGACGGGCCTATATCCATGGCCTCGGCGCCTATGGCGGCCCCCGGCGTCACAAAGGCAATCGAACTGATCGCCAAGGAACTCTCGACCACGATGGGACTGTGCGGCGTCAACACCATCGCGGAGATCGACGACCATGTGATCGCGGTTTAGCGGCGAACTCTATCGTCGTCCCGGCCTTCACTTCCCTTCTCCCCTTGTGGGAGAAGGTGGCGCGAAGCGCCGGATGAGGGGTCTCTTTCTATCGATAGACTGTAACCCCTCACCCGTCCGCGCTGCTTCGCATCGCGGCCACCCTCTCCCACAAGGGGAGAGGGGAAGTACATCGCGGTTTTATGCGTTCGTCATTCCGGGGCGCGCAAAGCGCGAACCCGGAATCTCGAGATTCCGGGTCTGGTCCTTCGGACCATCCCGGAATGACTTTTCGATCTAAGATCGAAAAGTCACATCGGCGGGGCAATGCCGTCGCGGCCGACGCCGACGCGGTTGGCTTCCAGCACGCCGTCGTCCTTCTTCACCGCGCCGAAGATGATGATCTTGGCGCCGGCCTTTCAATTCGGACTTGTCACCCGAAACGAAGGCGACGATCGGGGTTTCCGGCGGCACCACGACTTTCTTTTCGCCGTCCTTGTAACGAACCAGAATGTTCTGGCCGTCGTTGCCCTCGACGGTCTGGGCGACGGTCGCATTGGTCATGGTGCTGCCCGCGCGAAGGTCCCAGGGCCGGAAACCTTCGGCCGCGCCGCGTTGGGCTTCGGGGAAAATATGAACCGCGAGCGCCTTCTGAGTTGCCGTCGGCCTCCGGCATCGCCGAAACGCCGATATACGATCCCGGCTTGATGTCGGCCATTGTGGACTTGGCGACGCCGATCACCGTCACGTCGCTGGTGACGCGAACCTTCATGTCCGTGCCTTCGCGCGACTTGACCGTCAGCACCGCGCCATCAACGCTCTCGATGGTGCCGCGAATGCGCACCGTCGGCGGCTGCTGGGCCCACGCGGCCGAGCTCAACACGGTAACAAGCGCGAGCGAAGCAAGTGCGCGCGGCACGAACGAAGATAGTTTCGGCATGATTTTTCCCTCAAGGATTTCGGTTGAGCGGCCAATCCAGGGCTGACGCCCGTGGGGTGGGTCTCCTGCTCGTTACGAAAAGCAGGAGCAGTCGTTACATCGGCGGGCGTCAGCCCATCCTTGCCGACGCTGATGCGATTGGTCTCGAACATGCCGTCCGGCAGGCTTCTTCACGAAAGCGATCACCTTGGCGCCGGGCTTCAATTCGGTTTTGTTGGCGGGAACATAAGTCACGACAGGTGTATCGGGCCCGACCACAATTTTCTTCTCGCCGTCCTTGTATTTGATGGTGAGGTTCTGCCCGTCATTGCCGGCGACGGTCTGCGCCACCGTGGCATTGGTCATGTGCTGTTGGCCGCAGATCGTACGGCCGCGTCCCCTCGCCGGTGCCGCGCATGTTTTCCGGGAATACATGCACTTCAAACCGCATTCTGACTGCCGTCCGGTCCAGGCACCGTGGTGGCGCCGATGAACGAGCCGAGCTTGATATCGGCCAGCGAGATCTTGATGATCCCGACCACCATCATATCGTCGGACATGCGCAACTTGACGTCCTCGCCGCTGCGCGATTTGACCGACAGCACGTCGCCGTCGACGGCCTCAATGGTGCCGCGAACCCGGGACGGCGTCGGCGGCTGCTGGCGACCGCGAGAGATGCCGCCGACATCAGCGTGAGCGCGGCCAGCGGCAAAGCGAGTGACAAAGTAAAACGATAAGATTTGCCAAAACGACAGGATTTCATGGGGCATCCTCCGATAGCCATCCCTAGCAGGGGATACGGAAGCCTCCACGAACTTCCGGTTCAATCCTTTGTGACATCGGCTGTGAGATCGGCCTCGACCAGCGCGCGAAGCGCCGGGGTCACCTCGGGGCGCTGCCCGAACCACAATTCAAACCCGCGCACCGCCTGGTGGAGCAGCATGCCGAGCCCGTCGGCGGTCTTCAGCCCGCGCTCGCGGGCCGCCGCCAGCAGCGGTGTTTCCAGCGGGACATAAACCAGGTCGGCGACGATCGCCTGCGACGGCAGCCGGGCGATCTCGATCTGAAGCGCCGGCTGGCCGTGCATGCCGAGCGACGTCGTGTTGACCAACAGTCCCGCGCGCGGCAACAGATCGTCAACCGCATCCCACGCGACGGGATGAACATGGGCGCCGAACTGATCCGCCAGCGCCCGCGCGCGATCGATGGTCCGATTCGCCAGATGCACCCGCTTGACGCCGCGCTCGACCAGGCCAAACACCACTGCGCGCGACGATCCGCCGGCCCCCAACACCAGCGCATCTTCTGTTGCGTCCCAGCCCGGCGCGCAGGCGTCGAGATTATTGATAAAGCCCTCGATGTCGGTATTGGTCGAGCGCAATTCATCGCCCTCGTACCACAGCGTATTGGCGGCGCCGACCGCGCGGGCGCGCGCATCCGGCGTCGAGAGCGCCAGCGCGCGTTCCTTGTGCGGAAGGGTGACATTGGCGCCGACGAAACCATGCGCCGACAGATGCAGCACGAATTCGGCAAAGCCTTCGGGCGGCACCGCCTCGATATTGTAACCGCCCTCGATCTCGAGCGTGCGCAGCCAGTAATGATGGATCAGCGGCGAACGCGAATGCGCCGCCGGCCATCCGATCAGGCATGCGGCGCGCGGTTTGGTCGTGGCTGTCATCGTCGATCCCATCGCAGTACCCGGTCGACGGGCACCGTCCTGCTCAAATCCGACAGACCGCGTTCGCTGTCAATGCTCGGGGCCCTCGCTTCGATCAAATCGAAACAGAAAGGGCCTCGGATTCCCGGCTTGATGCGTCGGTCGCCGTGATCCGGCGCGCTGCGTAGTACCGCGCGAGCGACGCACAGACCATGAGCTGGATCTGGTGGAACAGCATCAACGGGATGACCACGAGCCCCGCATGCCCCGTAAACAGCAAGGCTGCGATCGGGATGCCGTTGACGAGGCTTTTCTTCGATCCGCAGAAAACGATGGTGACTTCGTCGGCCCGCGAAAACCCGAGTTGCCGGCTCGCAAAAATCAGGATGGTCATGACGGTCGCGAGCAGCGTGACATCGACGAGCGCGACCCTGAACAGATCTCCCGCGTCGATCTGATGCCAGATACCGTCCACGACGCCCCGGCTGAAAGCCATGTAGACCAGAATCAGGATCGAGCCGTAATCCACGCTCTTGAGCGCGCGCGGATGGCGCGCGAGATAGGCGCCGATCCACGGCCGCAACAGCTGGCCGGCGACGAAGGGCAGCAGCAACTGCACCAGGATGGCCATAATGGAGTGCGCAGAGATATCGAGGCCATGTTGGCTGAGAAGGAAACCGGCGATCAGCGGCGTCAACAAAACGCCGATCAGGCTTGAGGCGGCAGCGCTGAACATCGCGGCCGGCACGTTGCCGCCTGCCACGGACGTGAAAACGATCGAGGCCTGCACCGTCGAGGGCAGCGCGGTCAGCAAAATCACCCCGGCCCATAATGGCCCCGGGAGGAAATTTGGGGCCAGCAAGTGCGCGGAAATTCCAAGCAAAGGAAACAGCGCGAACGTGCTTAGGAACACCATCGCGTGCAGCCGCCAATGCCGCGCGCCAAGAAGCGCGTCTTGCGGCGAAAGCTTCGCGCCATGCATGAAAAACAGCAGCACGATGGCGGCACTCGTCAGCCAGCCAACCGCATCGGCCGCATGGCCGCGGGCCGGCAGGACGGCGGCGAAAGCAACGGTCAGCAAGATGGCCGCGAGGAACTTGTCGATGCGTGACCAGACGGCGCGGACCAAAATCATTTCAAGCCTCGTTTGCAAAGCCTAGTTTGAAAGTGATGTCTCCCTCGAATATCGGCACATCCCGGTCATTGTAGCATGCATCTATTACTGTAATCGAATATTATGATGATAGAGCCATGCTGGATCCGGTCCTGCTTCAGACTTTTCTGGCGATCGCCCAGACCCGGAGTTTCACCCGGGCCGCCGAGCGCCTTGGCTTGCGCCAGTCGACGGTCAGCCAGCACATCCGCAAGCTTGAGGACGAGACGGGACGCCGGCTCTTCGTTCGCGATACCCATTCGGTAACGATGACGGCTGACGGGGAAGCCATGATCGAGTTCGCCCGGGGCATCCTGGCCGCGAACGAACGGGCGGCGCGTTATTTCGCGGGCTCCGAGTTGCGCGGCCGGCTGCGGTTCGGCGCATCGGAGGATTTCGTGACGTCGCTGCTGCCGGAAGTGTTGCGGGAGTTTGTTCGCACGCATCCACTCGTCGAATTCGAACTCACGGTTGGCCTGAGTGGCGAACTCAACCAGAAACTTGAGCGCGGAGAACTTGACCTCGTCTGCGGCAAACGTCGTCCGGGAGAGGATCGCGGACGCGTTGTCTGGCGCGATCGGTTAGCCTGGGTGTCCGGCGATCTTCCGCGCCTCGATCCATCGATACCGGTACCGTTGATTCTCTATTCACCGCCCAGCATAACCCGCGAAATCGTTCTCGCTACGCTTGAGCGGTGCGGTCGTCCCTGGCGCATCGTGTGCGCGAGCGGCAGTTTGAGCGGACTGCGAGCCGCGGCGCTGGCCGGACTAGGCGTCACGATTTTCGCAGGCGACCTGATCCCGACCGGCCTTGCCGAGATTCCGAGCGGTCACGGTCTGCCGGATCTCGGCACCGTCGAGTTCGTTCTGCTCGGCACCGGCAAAACCTTAAGCGGACCCGCTGCCGAACTGGCGGACGCCATCCTCGCAAGCGGCATTCGGGTGTAGAATCTACAAGTGAACGCTCGCGGCAACTATCCCGCTCAATGCCAGTGCCGCGCCGGCCGCAAACCAGACCGCGGCGAGATTGATCCAATGATAGGCAAGCGCGCCGCACACTCCGCCCGCCACCAGCGCCGCCCACAGCAACAGATTTGGCAGCCAGGCCCAGCGCGCGCCGCCGGTTAGCGCCGCCGCCAGCAACTGGCCGACCTTGACCAGCGCCCCCGTGACGTAAGTGAGGCCGAGGCCGGCACCGCCATCGATCTGGAACACCGCGTTCTCAAGTCCCATCGCAATACCATCGCAGCGACCGCGGCATTCGAGAAACCCGACGCATAGCAAAGCGCGGCGATCGCGAGCAGCGCCGCCTCCACCAGCAGCACCCCGGGCTGCCGGTTGGCGCCACGGCCGAGCACGATCAGGCTGCCGCAGGCCGCCCCGGCCACAAACAACGCGATCAGGCCCAACGCCTCGGCCGCACCCGACCAGTGTCCTTCGGCGAGACTGACACCTAATCGCGTCGAGTTACCGCTCATGAACGAGATGAATAATCCGCCAAGATGCAGGAAGCCGATGCCATCGACATAACGGCCAGCGCACTCAGCGCACAGGCCAGCGCAAGGTTGCGTCTTGAAGCAAGATCATGGGCCCATCGCCGTGACGGGCGACAGTGTTCATGAAAGCGGCGGGATTGGGAAGTGGTTCAAGCCGTCATTCCGGGGCGATGCGAAGCATCGAACCCGGAATGACGATCAACCATCACGCCGCAACACGATGCGCGGCGATGATCTGATCGGCGGCGCGGCCTGAGACTTCGGCCATGCGGTCGAACTGCCGGGTGAAACTGCCGGCACCCGCGGTCGCCGATCGCAATTCGACGATCAACTCGCCGATCTCGGCTTCCGGCATCATGGCGCGAACGCGGTCCCATCCCGGCCAGCCCTCGCGGGTGTCGACGCCGAGAATCTGCCCGCGCCGTCCCGACAGGATCGCGTTGATCTTCGCGGTGGCCTCGGTCGGACAGACGATCTCCACCACATGGATCGGCTCCAGCAGCACCGGCTGGCACTGCGGCAGCGCTTCGGAGACGCCGATCCGCGCCGCGGTCCGGAACGCGAGATCGGAAGAATCCACGCTGTGATAGGAGCCGTCGGTCAGCGTCACCTGCACATCGATGACGGGAAAGCCGAGCGGCCCGCGCAGCAATCCATCGACCACGCCCTCCTCCACCGCGCCGATATAATTGCGCGGCACCGCACCGCCGACGACTTTTTCGTGAAACTCAAAGCCGCCGCCGCGCGTCATCGGCTTGATCTCGAGCACCACATCGCCGAACTGGCCATGGCCGCCGGATTGTTTCTTGTGGCGGCCGCGCTGGGTGATCGGTTTGCGGATGGTCTCCTGATAACCGATCGTCGGCGGATGCGACTGGACGTTGACGCCGAAGCGCTCGCGCAGCCGCTCCAGCGCGACCCGCAGATGCATCTCGCCCTGTCCCCACAACACGATGTCGTGGGTTTGCGGATTGTGGATCATGGTCAGCGAGGGATCTTCCTCGTTCAAACGCAGCAGGGCTTGGCCGAGTTTGACGTCGTCCTTGCGATCGCTCGCCGACAGCGCCAGCGCCAATACCGGCGGCCATGGTTCGACGCGCACCAGTGCGGATGGCGCGGTCTTGCCGCTTGAGAGCGTGTCGCCGGTCTTGACGCTATCGAGCTTGCCGAGTGCCACGGTATCGCCGGCCTCGGCCGCGGGCCGCTTGGTATCATGCGCGCAATTGACCGCCGATATCCCCGACACCCGGCTGCTCTCGCCGGAGGATGATTGCACCATCGCGCCGTCATCGAGATGACCGGCGAGCAGGCGCGTCAGCGACAGCTTGCCGCCGTGCTGCAGATGCACGGTTTTGAACACATAACCCAGCGCGTCCTTGGCGAGGACGCACGCAGACGCTTTGCAGTCACGGCAACGCCGGGCGCTTCGTGCCGCAGCGCCTTCATCAACCGCAGCACGCCGTTCTCGCGCATCGCCGAACCGAGCAGCACCGGGCAGATCAGCCCTTCGCGCAATTCGCGGGCGAGATCGTCGAACACCGCGTCGCGCGGCGGCGGGACATCCTCAAGCAATTGCTCCATCAGCGCGTCGTCGTGATCGGCGAGTTTTTCCAGCATCGAGAAGCGGGCTTCCTTTTCGCGGTCGAGATCGCCGCCAGCCAATGTCACGACTTCGGAGGCCTTGTGCTCGCGATAGACAAAGGCGCGTTCCCAGCGCCAGATCGACAAAGCCCGCGATCAGATCGCCGTTCCAGATCGGAATCTGGCGCAGCACCAGCGGAATCCGCGACGCCGGCTGCAAGGTCGCAAGCGTCTCGCGGATGCGCTTGTTGGCGCGGTCGATCTTGTTGAGAAACAGAAAGCGCGGAATCCCGAGATCCTCGAGCTCGCGCAGGATGATCTGAAGCTGCGGCAGCTTGCGTTCGTCGGCTTCGCACACCACGACTGCGGCATCGACCGCCGGCAGCGCAGCGCGCATGTCGTGCGCGAATTCCACCGAGCCCGGACAATCGATGAAGGTGTAGCTGTCGCCCATGAAGTTCGCCGTGGCGGCGGTCAGTCCGACGCCCATCTTGTGGCGGCGGGCCTCGGGGCTGGCATCGCCCACCGAGGTTCCGGCATCGACGCTGCCGGCGCGCGGGATGGCGCCGGTGCGCGCCAATATTGCTTCTAGAAGTGTGGTCTTGCCGCTTTGGAAAGGGCCCACCAGTGCAATGCACCGTGAGCCCGATTCTTTATTACCTGGGGGACTTCTGACGTCATGTCCCATTGCCGCCTCCTCAGTTGGAGCTCGGCCCTTGATTGGGTCGGCAGGCGGATGCTCCCCCCGCAACGCCAATTTGGCAATCGGAAAACGTCGCTGCAGTGCAGGATGGACAATGCGAGCGGCCGGCGCCGGAACTAAGCACTGTCATTGCGAGCGCAGCGAAGCAATCCATGCTCCGCGTTCCGTCATTCCGGGATGGTGCGTTAGCATCAGGCCCGGAATCTCGAGATTCCGGGGGCGATGCTTCGCATCGCCCCGGAATGACGGCAGACAGAATCCCTTACCGTCCCGGACGAAGTTCGAGACTTTCGAGCCCGGCTGCGACACTGAGACCAACCTGGCCCTGCACGCTGAGCGGCTGTAGCGCGATCGAATTGTTCGAACCGCCGACCAGCACGTTGCCGCCGACACCGACGCCAACCGCGGCACTGCCTTGCGCACCGGCATAATTGCCGGAGAGATCGCCGGGCCCGAGCCGGGGCGACCGGCGCGTAGACGCCCCACGCCAGCGCCGATTCCTGGGTGATGCCGAGATCGACGCCGACCTTGCGGATGGTCGCGACGTAGCGATCTTCCGGCATGCCGTCGACGCGCAGCACGCAACCGAGATTGGTCACGGAACCGACGATGAATCCGATGCTGGCGCCACCGCGGCATTCGAGGATGCCGACCTGGACGCGCTGCATCGGCTGCTGCGCGTTGGCGCTATTGAGCGATGCAACCAGCGTAGTGAGAACGGCCCCGGCAAGGAGGAATGAACGGCGCATGGAAAAATCTCCGGCTGAAGAGTGTGATGCGAGCAGAGAATTATGGAGCGCCCTGCTCCGGACGCCGGGCCTGTCTATGACACAACATCTATGGGCACGCCAGATTTGCCGTACGGCAAACCTGTCAGAAACCATCCAACATGAACAACCTCATAAAAAAGGCCCGCTTGCGCGGACCTCTTTCATTAAAGTTTTTGGTTTTCAGCCGTGACGGTGGTGCCGAGTGTGCCGATGCCCGATCCGAACCGGCGTCAGTTCGATATCCGCAATACCGGCCGCGACGTTCAAGCCGGTCTGGCCCTGCACGCTGAGCGGCTGCAGCCCGTAGGAATTCTGCGCGCCGCCGACCAGGAAGTTACCGCCGAAGCCGACCCCGACCGACGCATTGGCGCCGACGCCGCCGTAATTGCCCGCGAGATCGCCGCGCTGAATCTGGCGGCTCGGTGCGTTCACCGCCCAAGAGAATTTGGTCTGGTCGGTAAAGCCGAGATCGACGCCGTAGCGGCGCACAGTGGCGATGTAGGGCTCGGGACGGCGGCCTTCGCTCTGGAACACGCATTCGAGACTGGTCACCGAGCCGACCACGAAGCCGACATTCTGACCGCCCTCGCATTGCAGGATACCGGCACGTACCGGCGGAAGCGCGTTGGCAGTCGCAACCGACGCAACCAGCGAGGTAACGGCGATGCCAAGGACAGCGATGCCAAGGGTCGTAAATTTCATGAGTTTCGATCTCCGCAAGAGGAACTGAAAGAGGAACTAAGGCTTGCGGGCGGGACAGGAAGGAAGCGCCGTGTCCAAAACAAGGCGCTTCCAAACTATCGCCGTCAAAACATCAAGAACTCAAAGCGGATGTGATTTGACTATCTCAAATTGCCACAGAACCGCTGAATGCGTTTGCAGGCATCTTCGAGATCGGAGGTCTTGGTCGCATAGGAGATACGAAATGCCGGGCCGAGCCCGAACGCCGAACCCTGCACCACCGCGACGCCTTCGGTTTCCAGGAGCTCCGTGACGAAGTCTTCGTCATTGGCGATGACCTTGCCCGACGGCGCGGTCTTGCCGATGGTACCGGCGCAGGACGGATAGACATAGAACGCGCCCTGCGGCCGCGGACAATCGATGCCCCTGGCCTGGTTGAGCATCGACACCACGAGATCGCGGCGCTCCTTGAAGACAGCGTTGTTGACCGGAATGAAGTCCTGCGGACCGTTGAGCGCTTCAACCGCCGCCCATTGCGAAACCGATGACGGATTTGAAGTCGACTGCGACTGGATCGTCGCCATCGCCTTGATCAAGGCCGCGGGACCGCCGGCGTAACCGATACGCCAGCCGGTCATGCAATAGGCTTTTGAGACGCCGTTCACGGTCAGCGTGCGGTCGTACAGTTTGGTTTCGATCTGCGCAGGCGTCGTGAAGACGAAATCGTCATAGACCAGATGCTCGTACATATCGTCGGTCATTACCCACACACTGGGATATTTCACCAGCACGTCGGTGATCGCCTTCAACTCGGCGCGCGTGTAGGCGGCGCCGGTCGGGTTCGACGGCGAGCACAGGATGATCCACTTGGTCTTGGGCGTGATTGCCTTTTCCAGCGCCTCGGGCTGCAGCTTGAAGCCGTGCTCCGCGGTGCAGATCACCGGCACCGGTTCGCCGCCGGCGAGCGCGACCATTTCCGGATAGCTGACCCAATAGGGTGCGGGAATGATCACCTCGTCCCCCGGATTGATGGTAGCCATCAGGGCGTTGTAGAGCACCTGCTTGCCGCCGGTTCCGACGATGATCTGGTTCGGCTTGTAGGTCAGGCCGTTCTCGCGCTGGAACTTGGCGATGATCGCCGCCTTCAGTTCGGGAATGCCGTCGACTGCCGTGTACTTGGTCTTGCCGGCCTCGATGGCGTGGATCGCCGCGAGCTTGATGTTGGCCGGCGTGTCGAAATCAGGCTCGCCTGCGCCAAGACCGATGACGTTGCGGCCCGCCGCTTTGAGCTCACGTGCTTTATCCGTTACCGCGATGGTCGCGGACGGCTTCACACGGTCGAGCGCAGCGGACAGGAACGGCATCATCATCTCCTTGCAAATGTCGTGAACACGGCTGGTGCACCGATCCTCGACTCTCTTTTTGGGATCGGCGCACCCTAAAGCCCGAGGCTTCCCATCGCAAGAAGCTTGATCCCATCGGGCAAACTTTAGGGAACGTTAAAGGACGTCACTTTAGGGTCGGCGCAACATTCCTAAAATTCTGCGGCGAAATGGCTCATTTCTGGCAAAGTCCGTGGTGGGAGGCGCTACGATCCGGCGCATGGCTGACCCCTGCGCGCATCCGCGGCTACAGCCTGATCCTGCTCGGCATCAGCGTGATCGCCGTGATCGGCTGGATCGCATTATCGGACGGCCTCAGCGATCGCAACGGCAAACCGATCGGGACCGATTTTTCGAGCTTCTACGCTGCCGGTTCGCTGGTGCTCGATGGCCGGGCCGGCGATGTCTACACCATGGCCGCCCATTATGCCCGCGAGCGGCAGATCTTCGGCGCGGCCACACCGTATTTTGGCTGGCTGTATCCGCCGATCTTCCTGTTGCTGGCGGCCCCGCTCGCCGCGATGCCATACCCGGTGGCGCTGGCGGTCTGGCAAATCGGCAGTTTTGCATTCTACCTCACCGTGATCGGCTTCATCGTCCGCGAACGGAAAATGACGATCGGCTCAACCTGGCTCGTGGTTGCCGCCGGCTTTCCCGCTGTGTTGATCAACCTCGGTCACGGTCAGAACGGCTTTCTCACCGCCGGATTGTTTGGCGCGGCGCTGCTGGCGCTGCCCTCCCGTCCAATCCTCGCAGGCGTGCTGTTTGGTCTTCTCGCCTACAAACCGCAATTTGCGCTGGTCATCCCCATTGCCTTGCTCGCCGCCGGCCAATGGCGCACGATCATTGCTGCGGGGATTACCGTGGTCGCGCTGGTCGTCATAACCAGCCTGATCTTCGGCTTCGACCTCTGGCTTGCGTTCGCCGCGTCCACCGAGACCTCGCGCAAACTATTGCTCGAGCAGGGCGACGTCGGATTTGAGAAACTGCAAAGCGTGTTTGCAGCGGTGCGCATGTGGGGCGGCGGCATCCCGCTCGCCTATTTAGCCCAGGGCATCGTGTCGGTCGCGGTCGTATGCGGCACCGCATGGACCTGGTTGTCGGCCGGCAATCGCGACCTCAAATCGGCGCTCCTCGTCGTCGCGACGCTGTTGGCTTCACCGCACGTTCTCGACTACGACCTCGTGGTGCTCGCGGTCGCGATGGCGTTTTTTGTCCGCTACGGCATGCGCACCGGTTTTCGCAGCTTCGAAATCAGCCTGTTGGCCGCGGCCTGGATCGTGCCGTTGCTGTCGCGGGGTATTGCCGGCGTCACCGGCATCCCCCTCGGCCTCGTGGTGTTGCTGGCGCTGTATGTTTGCATCGTGCGGCGCGCGATCGCTGATCGTGAACACATCAACGTGGCGGCCGGCGGCCACGGAATCGCGCAAGCGTGATCTGATTTGTCAGGCCGTGTTGGCATGATTTTCTGCGTGTTTGCAGTGCGGCAAAGGTTTTCGACCTTTTCCATGTTCGAGACCTTGCGACCGCACCGCATCGGCATCATTGTTTAGCCGCGTTGCAGCGTGACAAAGCGTCTTCGGCGCACCGCGTCTCTTTATCTCTCGAAATGAAATCTGGAATGTACAAGCTCTATTCAATGCAGCGCTCCGGCAACAGCTACAAGGTCCGCCTTGCGCTGGCGTTTCTGAACGCGTCCTACCACGCGATCGAGATCGACATTCTGCATGGCGAAAGCCGCACGCCGGATTTTCTCGCGATGAATCCCAGCGGCCAGGTTCCGCTGCTCGAAGTCGCGGAGGGACGCTACCTCGCCGAATCCAATGCCATTCTCTGGTATGTCGCCGGCGGCACCCCGCTCGCGCCGGACACGCGGATCGAACGCGCCGAAGCGCTGCAATGGATGTTCTTCGAACAGCATGCGCTGGAGCCCAATATCGGCGCGGCCTATTTCTGGCTGTCGCTGGTCAAAGGTGGCCGCGACCTGCAAACCCACGCGCTGGAAGACTGGATGGAGCGCGGCTACGCCGCGTTGCAGGTGATGGAAAATCACCTCAAGACCCACGAATATTTCGCCGCCGGCCAGCTCACGGTCGCCGACATCGCGCTCTACGGCTACACCCACGTCGCCGACCGCTGCGACTATGACCTCGCGACCTTCCCCGCGATCCGCGCCTGGCTGCGGCGGGTCGAACAGACCCAAGGCTTTGTCGCGATGGATTGGCGGCCGGGCAACGCGGTCGACGAATCGGCCGGCATCGCCGCTGAAGCTTAAGAGCTTCGGAAAGTGCTTCAGATTGCCGAAATAGCGGGCATAACCTTATAAACTGCCGTCATTTGGCCATTTTCAAGGGTCCAGCCGCCGCAATATTGCCGGCGATCCCGGCGATATCTCAGTGCGATACGGGTGATTCGCCCGTGCATTGAAGGATTCCCGGCCATGCTACGGTCGCCGGGCGCAGTGGGCTTTAACGGCCGCTCCGCGCCAGTTGCCTCATCCCGACTGATCGATGCCGTCGCAGCTTCGCTTGCGATCGGCTCGCTGTCGCTGTGCTTGATCGTGACCCTCACCGTGCTGTCGATCAAGGTCAGCATGGCGATGATGCCGATACCGGCGTAGATCTTTCCAACCCCCTCGGCATTTGCGCGGCACGCGCGACGATCAGATTCCCGATCGGATAAGGATGAAGTCACCTGTTGTCATCGTTACCGCGGCCCTGACCGTGGCGATCCTGCTGACAGCGTCGTTCCTGATCGCGACGGGAACGCGCGGCGAGAACGCGCTCGCGCGCAGGCCGGCGGGAACGGTGCAGACATCGCCGGCTGCGAAGTAACATCGCGCTTTCCAAATCCGGCAAACTCGTCATCCCCCGCGAAAGCGGAGGGAACCAGTATTCCAGAGAAGCCGGTGGCCGAACCGAGAAGCGGCGGCGTACTGGATACCCGCTTTCGCGGGTATGACGACTGGGGTGTTGTGAGACTACTTCCCACAGACTCAATACGCGCGCGCCTCACGACCATTTGTGGAAAATGAAAAACGCGCCGGCCGCGATCAATCCAAATCCCAGCGCGTGATTCCATCCGAGCGGCTCCTTCAGATACAACACCGAGAAGCCGGCGAACACGATCAGCGTGATTACTTCCTGCATGGTCTTGAGCTGTGCGGCGCTATACACCGCGCTGCCCCAGCGATTGGCGGGCACCGCGAGCCAGTATTCGAAGAACGCGATGCCCCAGCTCACCAGCACCGCCAGCGGCAGCCAGCTCTCCTTGAATTTCAGATGGCCGTACCAGGCGAAGGTCATGAAGACGTTGGAGGCGAACAGCATCAGGACCGGCAGGACTGACGGCGAAATGGCTGGCATGGATATCCCTTTGAAATTTCAGCGCTGACAAATTCCAGCGCTAACCCTTGGGCATGGAACCCGGTTCCATCGGAAATCACTATCATTCGATCCAAAAAATCGGAAACCCGTATTGAATCACTCAATCATTCGTTAGGGACATCGGAGGAAAGCCCGCCGCTGATGCAACCAATTGTCACGCCGCATGACTTATTCTCGTTGAAAAGCGAGAACAGGCATGCAGTTCAACTGGCGCGCGATCTTGGGTCCAGCTCTCACCGCAATGACGGCATTGATTGCCATCCTTGTCGATCATCTCATTATTGCCGTTCCCAATCCTGCGCCGCTGTTCATTTGCATTGTCGCATTCGCGGCCTCGCTGAGCGGCCTTGCGTCGGGCATGGCCAGCGCCGCGATCGCGGTGGCCTGCTCGGCATTGTTTTTCCTCAATCACCGCGCCACGCCCGGCTACGACACATCCGATCTTGTGCGATTGGCGATGCTGGCGGTCACCGCGATCGGCACCGCCGGGATCACCGGACTTTTGCGCAAGAGATTGATGGATGCGTTCGCGCTGGAGCGCCGGCATTACGCCACGGCGGCGCGCCTGTCCGCGGCAATGGACCAGGTCGACATCGGGATCGTGCTCCTGGATTCAGACACTCGCGCCGAATTCATCAACCGCGCGTTTCGCGAATACTTTTCGCTCCCCGACGCCAAGGCCGACAGCAAGCCGCCCTTCATCGCATTGATGTATCACGGCCGCGACAACGGCGCGTATGAAATGCCGGAAGAGGAATTGAGCGCGTTCATCGCAGAGCGAACCGAGATGATGCGCGTCGGCGATTCCACGCCGATCGATATCAATCTCACCAACGGAAAAGTACTGCGCTTTTCCTGCACCGCGCTCCCCGACGGCGGACGCATGCTGAGCTACGCGCCGGTCACCGATCTCGTGCGTCGCACCGACGACCCCGCCGACACCAGCTACTATCAATCGCTGCGCGGCGGCGGCGATCGCGGTCTCACCCGCCATTTGCGCGCCGCGGAATAAGCGCACGCATGCCACGCGTAAAACCTGGCCTGTGGATAAGTCCTTCTGTCATGGGTACGTAACAATACGGGCCTAGCTTTCGATCGCGCCTGATCAGCCCCCCGTCGCAAGATCACGCGCCCCCAGCGGTCCCCGTCAGTCGCCGCGTCTGACCGGGGCCGCATTTTTTTTGCCACGTACAATTCGATTACAGCGCGACTTTGCGCGGCACACAGGTGAGCGCGGGAAGCTGAACGCGACGAAGATTGATGAGGACTCAATGGGGTCGTCATTCCGGGGCGTCCGAAGGACAAACCCGGAATCTCGAGATTCCCCGATGTGCAATTGCACATCTCTGGTTCGATGCTTCGCATCGCCCCGGAATGACAGCTACGAACTTACCAATCCCTGCATCGCCTTCACCGGCGCGCTGTCGGGAAACACCGCCTGCGCCAGCACCCGATCGGCCAGACCGAGGTGATCGTGCAGCACGCCCTTGAGCACCGCGCGCAGATCGGTGGTTGGCGCGAGGTCGCGGCCTTCATAAAGGCTGGCGGGCTTCAGCCCCGGCCAGTCCGAAATCACCCGGCCGCCTTTCACCGCGCCGCCCACCAACAAGGCGATGGTGCCGGTGCCATGATCGGTGCCTTCGGTGCCGTTGATCCGCGCGGTGCGGCCGAATTCGGTCGCGACCACGACAACCGTGTCGCGCCAGCGCTCGCCAAGTCCGCTTTCGAATTCCGCCAGCGCACCGTCGAGGCCTGACAGCAATTGCGCCAGACGGCCGACCGGGCCGCCTTCATTGGCGTGGGTATCCCAGCCGTCAAAGGCGAGCGCGGCGATGCGAGGGCCGTCATCGGCCGCCATCAGCTTGGCGGTGCCGCGTGCCACCAGCTTCATCGCGCCGGCATTGTTGGTGCCGGGCTTCGGTTTCATGTCGTCGCCCTGCGCGGCCTTGTCGAGTTGCAAGCCTTGCGACAGCGCTGACGCCAGCGCGGGATCGCGATGGCTGTAGAGTTCGACCAGGCGCGCGGCGGTGTCGTCGGCGGCCTGCGGCAACGCCGCCGGCGTCCAGCCGACGGTCGGCGCCGCTCCGCGCAGCACCAGCGGCGCGGTCGCCCCGATCGCAAGGCCGCTCATCACCCTCTCGCCTTTGGGCAACGCCTCCAGCGCGCGATTGAGCCAGCCGGATTGCACCCGCCCCGGCCCGGCAAAACCGCTTTCGAGCACGTCCTGTCCGTCGAAATGCGACCGGTCGCGATAGGGCGTCGATACCGCATGGATCACCGCGGCTTGTTTGTCGCGATACATCCGCGCAAATTGCGGCATCGAGGGATGCAGCGCGAAAAACGAGTCCAGCATCAACGCCGCGTGCGGGCCATCTGAGGTCAGCGCGATCGAGCCGTGCAGACCGGCATAATCGGGATCGCCGATCGGGGCGATGGTCGCGAGACCATCCAGCGCGCCGCGCAGAATGATGACGACGAGGCGCGGATCGCGCCCGTCGGCGGCGCGGGCGAATTTCGGCAGATAGGCCCAGGCGGCAAAGGATGCGCCGCCCAGCAGCAGCGCGCGGCGCGAAGTCGCCGCGGATGTCAGGCCTTCACAGCAATCCATGATCCTGTTCATGGCTGTCATCTCCTCTGGAATTCCGGCGACATCAGCAACAGCGCCAGCGCCTGTTGCCGCGATTCCGCGCGCTCGATGGTGCGCCGCGTCTCTATCGAGGCCGCATCGGCTGCGGCCAGTTCCAGCAGGTCGCGGGAATCGACATTGTCACCGAGACGCGAGGCGACCTGCGCCGAAATATCGAGACGCAGTTTTATGCCTTCCGGCGCGGCCCAGGCTGCATTGGTATCGGGAAAGCCGTTCGGACCGGCCGGCGTCCACAGCGGCTGACCCAGAAGATTGAGACCACCGATATAGCGGGTGGGGTCCTCCGGGATCTGCGACAAAATCCTCCCGATCGCGACCAGGAATTCATAGGGGCTGCGGATCTTGGTTTGCGGCGCCTGCCAGGCCTCGTCGGAATCCACCAGCGCCATTGCAAGCGCCTTGAGGTCGCCGTCGGTTTTGCGAAACACATCCTGCAGCCGCGCCACCAATGCCGGCGGCGGATCGTCCGCCACAAAATGCCGCGCGAATTTGGTCGCGATGAATTTCGCGGTCGAGGGATGGCGCGCGATATCTTCCAGCGCCGCTTCGCCCTGCGCGACGCCGTCGTCCGCGTAGGTCTTGCCGAGCAAAAGCTGCGCGCCCGGCTGATGCGCATTGGCGTTGAACACAAAACTGCCGGGCGTGCCGAGTTGTCCCTGGCGTCCGGCGAAGGTCCAGCCGGTGATGATGCGCGCCAGCGACGTCACGTCGTCCTGGGTGTAACCGCCGCCGACGCCGAGCGTATGCAATTCCATGATCTCGCGCGCGAGATTTTCGTTCAGACCGCGCTTGCGGTTTTGCCCGGCGCGGGAATCCGGGCCGAGCGATTGCTGATTGTCGAGAAAGAACAGCATTGCCGGATGCTGTTCGACGGCTCTGAGCATGTCGCCGAAGCGGCCGAGCACATGGGGCCGGATCGCTTCGCGCTCGAACGAGCCCGCCCACATCCGCGCCAATTCGCCCTTGTTGGCCGAGATGCAAAAATGGTTGGACCAGAACACCACCAGCCGTTCGGTGAAGCCGGACTCCGAGAGCATCGCGCGCTGCAGCCGCGCCAGCGCTTCGGTGCGAAACGTCTTCTGGATCACGTTGAGGTTTTGCGGCGGCGGTTTCGGCGCGTTGGGCTGCATCGACGCATTTGGCTGCAGCGATTCGGGCGATTGCATCGCCGCATTGGTGCCCGGCGTCTCAGGCTTTGCCGTCATCTCCGTCGCGACGCTATTGAGGGAGAGGTTTCGTCGCGGCGCTTTGGTGTCTTGCACCGGCGGTTCAGGATTGGCCTCGGATGCCGTCGCGCCCGATTTAGCGACCGCCTCGCGCGCGAGCTTGATTTCCGCCTGATAGGCAAACACCGCGGCAGCCAATGCCGGGGTCGATAACAGCCCGGGCAATTCGAGCAGGCCGCCGTTGGGCCGGCTCAGTCCCGCCTTGACGAAACCGCGCGGATCGGAGGCCGCATTGACGAAATCACCGGATGCGCCGCCGCGCGCGCCAAGCCCGAAGCGATTGAGCGCGACCAGAGCGGCTTGCGAATCGCGGGCCATCGGATTTCCCTTAGGGCTTGTCCAGCGCGTATGATGCGAATTATAGCCCCGTTCGGGATGAACCCGACATGAAAAACAGGACCAGGATTCCGTTGGTTTCATGACAAATCGGTCAGAAAACGCCCGATTGGAAAGCACCTCGCTGGAAAATGCGCCCGCGCGCCGCCTCGCCTGTTCCGGCTGCGGAACGGAATTCACCTGCAATGTCGGGGGATCCTGCTGGTGCGCCGAGGAGACCTTCATCCTGCCGATGCCGGCCGACGGCGGCGATTGCCTGTGCCGCGACTGCCTGCGGAAGGCGGCGGATTCAAATCGTTCAACACGCTGAGACGTAATCACCGTCATTGCGAGGAGCGAAGCGACGAAGCAATCCATTCTTCCTTTACGCGGCAAGATGGATTGCTTCGCTCCGCTCGCAATGACGTGGATAGAGCCAGCAAGTTCAATGAAACCTATCCCGCGGCCGCTCTTGCGGAGCCCGCGGATCGGTCGCGGGTGTCGCGGCTGCCTTTATTTCTTCCTGGGTCACCTTGCAGTCGCCGTTCTTGTCGAACCGCAGAATGAACACGCTCGGTTTGTCGACGAACTCGTTACGCGTGATCTTGCCGTCCTGGTTTTCGTCGAAATAGCCGAAATCTGCGTCCGCCAGGGTCGGATCGGCTTTCTTGACGGCGTCGAACTCGGCTCGGTTGAGATTGCCGTCGTGGTTGCGATCGGCCGATTTGAACAGCCGGTCCATGAAGGATTTCCATTCCTCGCAGGTGTAGACGCCGTCGTGATTGGCGTCCCAGACCGGCGGCCCGTTGTTGAGCATGGCGTCCGGGCGCGCCGCGGGGGACTGGGCAAAGGCGAGAGGTCCGGCGGTCAAAAGCCCGACCGCGACGCCGATTCCAAAAACCGATTTTCTGTACGACACATCTCTCTCCCGTCTCTGCAGCCACGCGCCGCTGACGATCGCGGAGCAAGTTGTCGAGAAACAGACTGACACATTCCCCGATGTGTCCGAGATTATACGT
The DNA here is from genome assembly GCA_037201505.1 of Bradyrhizobium sp. Lineage (GTDB taxonomy): Bacteria > Pseudomonadota > Alphaproteobacteria > Rhizobiales > Xanthobacteraceae > Bradyrhizobium. The sequence goes on along the minus strand of JBBCHO010000002.1, from coordinate 7,021 downwards.
TGCGCAAATGCGTTGAAACCCTTTCCGCATCGCCGCGCTCGCGCGCTTCATCACAACGAAGCGCGCAAAAATATATTATTTATTTATGTTGCTGACGATTGCCGGGCCGCATCAACGCTTGCGGTTGCAAGCGCTACACGTCAAAGCCCGGTGATTTCCGTGCCATGCCCTCAAAAGCGTCGAGCAATTTTTCGCGCCACGCGTAAACCGGATCGGTCTCGGCCAACAGCTTGAACGGGCTGACGACGCGCGCCCATTGGAATCCGCCGAACACGATGTAATCCGCATAGTTCGGCGCAGCGCCGCCGAGAAAAGGCTGGCTTCGCAATGTCAGCCGCAGCGGATCGAGCGCGCGGCGAAAACCTTCGACCGAAGTGTCGCGCGCGGCAGCGAGCTCTTCCAGAGTCTTGCCGAACCGCGCCTCGCGGCTTTGACGGAAATAGGCCGCATCCACCGGCTTCAGCAGCGCGGGGATATCCGCCACGATCACGGCCGCCAGCGTGCCGACTGTGACGACGTCGCCCCACCAATTGATCATGCGGCCCATCGCGCGGCCGCCCTCGCCACCGAACAGCGACGGCCGGTCGGGATAGCGATCTTCGAGATAATTGGCGATCGCCCAGGAATCGGCCACTGAAGTTTCGCCGTCGATCAGCACCGGCACCTTTTCGGAATTGTGCGGGGCGATCGCGTGCTTTTCGGTGAAGCACCAGGGGATGGTTTCCGCGTCAAGCCCCTTATGCGCCAGCGCCATCCGCGTCCGCCAGCAATACGGACTGAACGGACGGGTTTCGTCGGCGCCGACGAGTTCGAAGAGTTTTAGGGACACACTGATTGGCTCCGGCTCGGATTAACAACCGTCATTGCGAGGAGCGTAAGCGACGAAGCAATCCATTCTTCCTATGTAACCTCGTGGAATGGATTGCTTCGCTTCGCTCGCAATGACGGTGGATGGACTTTATGATGCCGCCGACATCACGCCCCGGTCAACGCTACTTCACCACCGCCGCGGTCTGTCCGAACAGCAGCTTGCGCTCTTCGTCGGTGCGGATCGAGGGCTGGCCGAAATTCGGATTGATCTCCTTGGCGAGCGCGTAGGCACGCACCGTGGCCGGGCGCTCGCGGATGGTCTCGAGCCAGCGCTTGAGATGCGGGAAATCGTCGATGTTCTGGCCCTGATTGGCGTAGGGCACCACCCAGGGATAGCTCGCCATATCGGCAATCGAATAATCGCCGGCGATGAATTCGCGGTCGGAGAGCCGCTTGTTGAGCACGCCGTAGAGCCGGTTGGTCTCGTTCACGTAGCGGTCGATGGCATACGGGATTTTGTCCTGGGCGTAATTGCGGAAGTGATGGTTCTGCCCGGCCATCGGCCCAAGCCCGCCCATCTGCCAGAACGTCCATTGCAGCGCGTCGTAGCGGCCGTGGAGATCGGAGGGCAGAAACTTGCCGGTCTTCTCGGCGAGATATTGCAGCATCGCGCCGGACTCGAAAATCGAGATCGGCTTGCCGCCACCTTTCGGTTCGTGATCCATCGCGGGAATGCGGTTGTTCGGCGCGACGCTAAGGAACTCCGGCTTGAACTGATCGCCCTTGCCGATATTGATCGGGAAAATCTTGTACTTCAGCCCGGTCTCTTCCAGAAAAATCGTGATCTTGTGGCCGTTCGGCGTGCTCCAGTAATACAGATCGATCATCGGCGCGTTCCCTAGATGAGAGCTTTTACGCATCGCAAGATGGATGCGGATGCATGGACTTTGTCACGCCTCTCCGATGAGTCAATCGCATCGGCCCCGAATAACGGAAAGTGATGACAGCCATGCCGGAACGGCGGGCTCAGTTCACCCGGCCATGGGTGCGCAACAGTTTTTCGCCATCTTCCGTGACGGCCACGACCATCCCGAAGCCTGCAATGGTTTCGCGTGCAACATAGCCGCCATCGGCTGCGTCTTCCCAGATCGTCAGCCGCGGACAGGAGGTGCGCCAAGTTGCGACCACCTCGGCATAAAGCCGCGGCTCGCGCGCGATCCATTCGATGAAATCGAGCACCAGCGGATCTGCGACCTCGGCCATTGCTGCACCTTCATGCGTTGGTTTGCCGATGCTGTCATGGCCCGGCATTCATGGCCCGGCTTGGACCAGTTTCGCAAACTGAGTTATCTTGGCCTGGCATCAGTTTTCCTGAGGGTAGCATGCGACGGCTTTTGTTTCTCAACGGCATCCGGGCATTCGAGGCCACGGCGCGAAGCGGCAGCTTTGCCGGTGCGGGCGCCGAGCTCAACGTGTCGGCGGCCGCCGTGAGCCGCATGGTGCATCTGCTGGAACAACGCCTCGGCGTCGCGCTGTTCGAGCGCAAGTCGAACCGACTGGCGCTGACATTGGCCGGCCGCGCCTATCAAAGCGGGCTGACGCCGATCTTCGACGCGCTGGCCAGCCTGACCGCGCAGGTCACCGCGCCCTCAAGCGTCCGGGTGCTGACCATCGGCGTCGGGCCGACCTTTGCGATGCGATGGCTGATCCCGCGGCTGGCGGATTTTCAGCGCGAGCAGCCCGACATCGAGGTGCGCATCACCACCGGCGGTGCGGCGGCGCCGTTCGGCGATGACTGGAGCTGCGGCATCAAGCTTGGCGACGGCACGTGGCCCGATCTCGTCGCCGAGCCGTTGTTTGCCGCCGATCTATTGCCGGTATGTGCGCCACGGCTGGCCGCGCAATTGAAACGTCCTGGTGATCTCAGGGGGCCGAGCCTGCTGCGCGTCGCACATGCGGCCGAGGACTGGCCGCTATGGCTGAAAGCCGCCGGCGCCGGACGGGTCACGGCGCGCGGATCCGAATTTCAATATTACGGCCAGGCCCAGCAGGCCGCCGCCGACGGGCTCGGCGTCGCGATGGGGATCCGGCCCTACATTGATGACGATCTCGCCGCCGGACGGCTGATCGCGCCGTTTGCGCTGACGGTGCCGAAGGGCATGCGCTGGTATCTGGTCTATCGAGATTTTCGCACCGGACAGCGCGATTTCGCCGCGTTCCGGCGCTGGATCGTCCGCGCCGCGGCGCGGCCCGCTGGTCCTGCCAGGCCCGGTCGGGCGCCGATCCGGCACGATTGAATTCATCTTTAGATTGCACTATAGGTTTATCACATTCACCGGAGATTTTTCGCCAAAGGGAGGTTGTCATGGCCAGAGCTGCCAATACCAAACTTCTGCAACCGGTTTTTCACGAACCCATTTTCGGCGAGGACGGATCGCTACCAGACCCAACCGGATTTTCCACGTCGCATCCCAGCGACAATGCGCTTTACAAGCAGATCGGGGACCTCTCGAAAAAGGACGTCGTCGCGATCCCGAAATCACGTGTCGGCGACGACCAGATGTTCAGTCTGGCGCAAGCCTACGGAAGTCATGGTCCGGACATCGTCAAAAAGATCACCAATGCCGGCAAGATCGTGTTTCACTCGCTCGGCGATTCCGGCGCTTCGAATGCGGGAAAATACCCCAACGAACTGCGCGTCGCCGATCAGGTGACCCTCGATGTGGCGTCGTCGCCGGAAAGCACCCGGCCGGCATTCCTGTTTCATCTTGGCGATATCGTCTACAATTTCGGCGAAGCACGATATTATTACGATCAGTTCTACGAGCCGTTCCGCAATTATCCCGCGCCGATCATGGCGATACCGGGTAATCACGACTCGTTCGTCGTTCCCGGCACCAAGCCCGCCGACGCGCCGCTACAGACATTTCAACGGAACTTCTGTTCGAAACAACCCAGCATCACCACGGAAGCGGGCTCGCTGCATCGCACCGCGATGACGCAGCCCGGCGTCTATTTCACGCTGGATGCGCCATTTGTCCGGATCATCGGCCTGTTCAGTAACGCGCTGGAAGATCCCGGCGTGATTTCAAATCTCGACCCGAAAAAGAAATGGCCGCCGGTAACCAACATTCAGATCGATTTTCTGCGGACACAATTGCAACTGATCAAACAGGAGAAATTCGCCGGCGCCGTCCTGCTCGCCACCCATCATCCGGCCTTCAGCTATTCGCCAAAAAGCAGGGGAGGCGGCACCGGCGGCAATCACGGCTGCAGCACCGCGATGTTGGAGCAGATCGATGCGGTCTGCCATGAGGTAGGCGTTTATCCCCACGCCTTCCTGTCCGGTCACGCGCATAATTATCAGCGCTATACGCGGATCATGCAATTCGGCGGCAAGGAAATCAATGTGCCCTTCATCGTCTGCGGCGACGGCGGTCACAACGTCAATACCCTGGTCCGGGCGCAAAAGGGACATCCAGCCGTGGAGCCTCACCCCGGCGATGATGTCAAATATCTTGAGGGAGAAGCCGTCAACGCAGGCAAGGGCAGTGCGACAAAAGTAAAGCACCTGATCCTGGCCAAGTACGACGACCACAATTACGGCTACCTGCGCATCTACGTCGACAGGAAATACCTCAAGATCGGGTTCCATCAGGTTGGTGTGCACTCCCTTGCGCAATCGCGCTTCGATATGGTCACCGTCAAATTGGCCGAGCAGCACCTGGTCGCGAACTGAGGTTGCTGCGGAAAACCGGTCCGCCACCCCTCTGTGGGGGTGGCGGCCACCTTCCGGTCTTCGTTCCTCGCGCGCTGGTGGCGGTCCCGTCTTCCATGAGACGTCGCTGGCGGCACAGGTTTTTCCTGCTCCAGAGCGTTTTCGAGCGAAGTGGATACCGGTTCGCGTAAAGAAAACGCGTCAAAACAAAAGACTAGAGCCCGGTTCTGATTCAATCAGAACCGATAATGCTCGAGGGATGAAAATACCCCGGGAGATGTGAACCAGTTCACAGTCGTTTTGGCGGCCGCATGGTCTTCTTTGGTTCCCTGAATCAGCGGAATCCATGACATGATCTATGACGGCTTTCTCATTATGACGTTCGAGGCCGGAAGAAGCCTCTGGCACGCCAAGATCCGGCGCGCGGATTTGAAACCCGTCATCATCGACGGCGTGTCGTTCCCCGAACTCGAAGTCGGTTTCGCCTGGTCCGATCCCGACGCCGCGATCGAGGATGCCAAGACCCCGCATCGACTATCTCAATCAGCGCTGCGCCAATGTCGATCTGATGCGGGAGACCGCCCATGCGTGAATCCGATGCAAAGCCGGCCCCCGCGGTGCGGTCCAATTGCCCGGAATGCGACGCGGGCTTGAAAGTCCTCAGCATCATTTCGGGGCGGGGCCGGGTCCGAATACTGGACCATGCGCTGCACCAAATGCGGCGGCATTCACCTGGATATCGTCAAGGGCGCGGCGCCCTCTTCTCCATCGCCGTCACCTTCGCCGGCGGCGTAGGTGGGGCTTACTTAACCTCGCCCCGCGTGCGGGGCGAGGGAGAAGATCACCTCACCCAAACGCCTTCGAAATCGCCGCCTGCGCGTCCTGCTGGATTTGCCGCAGATGCGCTTCGCTGCGAAAACTCTCGGCGTAGATCTTGTAGACATCTTCAGTACCGGAGGGCCGCGCGGCGAACCAGCCGCTGTCGGTTGAAACCTTGATGCCACCGAACGCCTGACCGTTGCCGGGCGCCGCCGTCACCGCAGCCCGGACCGGTTCGCCAGCCAGTTCCTTCATTCCTAGCTTCTCGCCGGTCAGCGCCTTCAGCAGATTCTTCTGCAAGGATGATGCCGGCGCATCGATGCGCTCGTAATAGGGCACGCCGAGTTCGTCAGTCAGCGCGGTGAAAAGCTGGCTCGGGTCGTGCTTCGTACGCGCGGTCATCTCGGCGGCGAGCAGGCCGAGGATCAGGCCGTCCTTGTCGGTGGTCCACACCGTTCCGTCCTTGCGCAGGAACGAGGCGCCGGCGCTTTCCTCGCCCGCAAAACCGAAGCCGCCGCCGATCAGGCCATCGACGAACCATTTGAATCCCACGGGGGTCTCGACCAGATCGCGGCCGAGTTTTTTCGCGACCCGGTCGATGATCGCGCTGGAGACGATGGTCTTGCCGACCGCGCTGGACCTGTTCCATTGCGGGCGATGTTCGAACAGATAGGCGATCGCGGCGGCCAGATAATGGTTTGGATTCATCAAGCCATTCGAACGCGTCACGATTCCGTGCCGGTCGGCATCGGTGTCGTTGGCAAAGGCGACATCGAAGCGGTCGCGCATCCCGATCAGCCGCGCCATCGCATAGGGCGACGAGCAATCCATCCGAATCTTGCCGTCCCAATCGACCGTCATGAAGCGGAATGTCGGATCGACGGCGTCGCTGATGATGGTCGCGTCGATACCATAGCGCTCGATGATCGGCTGCCAGTAGCGCACTGCCGCGCCGCCGAGGGGATCGATTCCGATTTTGACACCCGCGCTCTTGATCGCTTCCATGTCGACCACGTTGGCCAGGTCGGCGACGTAAGGCCCGATAAAATCATAACGATGCACGCAGGATGCTTTGCGGGCGCGGTCATAGGGCATGCGCTTGACGCCGCGCAGCCCGTCTTCGAGGTAGAAATTGGCGGCGCGCTCGATCCCCGATGTGATGTCGGTATCCGCCGGGCCGCCATTGGGCGGATTATATTTGAACCCGCCATCCTCGGGCGGATTGTGCGACGGCGTGATCACGACGCCGTCGGCATGGCCGTGCTCGCGGCCTTTATTGTAGGTCAGGATCGCATGCGAGATCACCGGCGTCGGCGTATAGCCGTCATGCTGGTCGATCATCACCTCGACGCCGTTGGCCGCGAATACCTCCAGCGCGCTCGCGACCGCCGGCTCCGCCAGCGCATGGGTGTCGATCCCGATGAACAACGGCCCGGACAGGCCAACTTTTTGCCGGTGATCGCACAGCGCCTGACTGATCGCGACGATATGCGCCTCGTTGAATGCATTGTTGAGCGCGGAGCCGCGATGCCCCGAGGTCCCGAACGCCACCCGCTGCGCCGGGTTCGCCGGATCGGGCTGGCCGGCGAAATAAGCCGTCACCAATCGCGGAATATTCGCCAGCATGGCGGGATCGGCAGGCTTGCCGGCACTCGGATTGATTTTGGCAGACAC
>JBBCHO010000001.1:0-188313 GCA_037201505.1 Bradyrhizobium sp. | reverse complement strand
CAGATCGACACCCGGGGATCGGCGATCCCGTAGAGGACATCGACCAGGAGATTTACCACGACAAACACGCTGGCCATCAACAAGACAAAACCTTGCACCGGCGCATAATCCGACGACAACAGCGCGTCCAGCGCGTAGGACGCGACACCCGGCCAGGAGTAGACTTTCTCCACCAGCACATTGGCCCCGAGCATGGTCGAGAACACGATGCCGGCAATCGTAATGACGGGCAGGATCGCATTACGGAGTGCATACGTCACGACGATGTGCCAGCCGGACAGTCCGACCGAGCGCGCGGTGCGCACGAAATCGCTGCCAAGCGACACCAGCATCGATGCCCGCGTGATCCGCGCCAGTGGCGCGATCACGAACAGCGCCATGGTCGCGGCCGGCAGGATCAATTGCTTGAACGCGGCCCACCAGCCCTCAAGATCGCCGGCCAGCAGGAAATCGATCAGCAGAAAACCGGTATGCGAGGGCGGCAGCGAGGTGAACACATCGACCCGCCCGGTCGGATCTGGCGCAAGACCCAGGAGATAATAGAAGACATAGATCAGCAGCAGCCCCGAAACGAAGGTCGGCACACAGACGCCGAGCGCGCAAAACAGCCGTACCCCGTGGTCGATCACCGAGCCCGGTTTCAAGGCGGCAAGTACCCCGAGCGGCACCGCCGAGACAAGCGCGATCAATAGCGCGGTCAATGTGAGTTCGAGCGAGGCCGGCAGACGATCGTGCAAATCTTTCGTAACCGCCTGCCCGGTCATCAGCGAGCGGCCGAGATTGCCGCGGCCGACGTCATAAAGGTACAGCAGCAATTGCTCAGGCACCGGTTTGTCCAGACCCATCTGCTTGCGGATGATTTCGATCTCTTCCTTGCCGGCATTCGGTCCCGAAGCAAAGAACACCGCGGGATCGCCGGGCAGCACCCGCATCAGCAGAAACGTAAAGACCAGCACACCGAACAGCGCCGGCAGCGAGGACATAAAACGCCTCCCTGCCCGCAGAACGGTTGTGCCGAAACTTTTCATACTGGGCTACCAAAGCTTGATGAAATTAGACCAAACCACATCGGCAATGGCAGTGCGCCCCCTCTCCCCTTGTGGGAGAGGGTTGGGGTGAGGGGTTCAGGTCCATCGATAGAGCATAACCCCTCACCCGGATCGCATCTGCGATGCGATCCGACCTCTCCCACAAGGGGAGAGGTGAAAGGAAATTGCGGATAGACCGACTCGCTCAAACGCCGTCGCGCTCCTCCGATCATTCTCCAATCACTTGCGGCTGAGGTCGCGATAATCGACCTGACGGTGGAACTGGTAAGTATAGCCCGCGATCGACGGCGCCATTACCGCGTCCTGCGCCGGCTGCCAAAGGGGAATCTGCGGCATGATGGCGAAATGGATCGCGTTGAGTTTCAGGCCATCTTCTTCGTATTTCGCCTTGTCGGGCTCGAAGCGTGCTTCCTGGGCGATCGCCGTCAATTCCGGATTCTTGATGCTGCTGTAGTTCCAGCGCTGATCGCCGATATAGAAATTGCGATAGAAATAGTCGCTCGACGGCAACCAGGCGACGATGCCCTCGGTAAAGAAGGGCAGCTTCTTCTCGTTGATCTGCGTCGACATCTGCGCGTCCGGCAATTTCTGGATATCGACCTTGATACCGATCTTGGCGAGCGATTCCTTCACCAAAGCCGACATCGGCTCGGCGGTCGAGGCCTGACCGACGTTGAAGCTGAACGTGGTCGAGAAACCGTCGGGCATGCCGGCTTCCTTGAGGAACGCCCTGGCCTTGTCGAGATCGAGCTTGATCGGCTGCGGGAACGGATACGCGCTGGTGGTCGGCTTGCCGTCTGCCCAGGTGGCGCCGAACAGCGGCGTGCCGCGGCCGAACAAGGCCGCCTTGAACATGTCGTCATACGGCAGCGCGTAGGCGATGGCGCGGCGCACATTGATATTGTCGAACGGCGGAATCGTATTGTTCATCGAAATGAAGGTCACGGAATTATACTGCGGCGTCGAGATCACCGTCAGTTTGCCCTTGCTTTCCAGCGATTGCACATCGTTGGCCTGCAGATCGACCGTGATATCCGCATCGCCACGTTCGACCAGATTGGCGCGGGTCGCCGGCTCTGGAATCGATTGAATGATGACCCGCTTGAAGGATGCGGCCTTCTCTGCAGTGCCGCGATTCCAGTCTTCGTTGCGCTTCATGATCACCTGTTCGCCGGGCTTGAAGCTTTCGATGATATAGGCGCCGCTGCCAACGGCATGCTCCTTGAGCCAGACGATCGCCCAGGATCTTCCGCCGTCGCATTCGCCTTGGCGAGTTTGGAATTGAAGATGATTGGATAGACCGTGGCGAGATTGGGTAGCGCGAGCTTGTCGGGTTTCGGCAGCGTCACCTCGAACGTCAGGGGATCGATCACCTTGAACTGATCGGGGCTGGTCAGCGAGCCCGTCAGCAATTGCGCTTTGCCGAGCACCGGCGCGGTCACGGCGCGGTCGAGCGACCATTTGACGTCTTCGGCGGTGACGGGCGTGCCGTCCTGAAACTTGGCGTCCTTGCGCAGATGGAAAACGATCTTCAACTTATCGGGGCTGACGTCAAAGGACTCGGCCAGTTCGCCATTGATCTTGTCGAGATCGAATACCCATTTGTCGTTCAATTGCTTGCGGCCGAACGAGACCAGCCGATCGTAGGTGCTCAGACTGACCGCAAAGGATTCGCGGGTCGATCCCGGAACATTCGGATCGAGCGTATTGACGGACGCGCCGGTGACATAGCGCAACGTCTCGGCACGGGATTGCGCCCGGCCCGGCTCCGCCGCGAGCAAAAGCGCCAGCGCGGCGACCGCGCCCACCAATGGCCCGTGATATCCAAAACGCATGTTCAATCCCCCGTACAAAGCTCAAACCCTTGGCCAAAGTTTAAGCAAATAACGCGCCAAACGATATCCCAATCACCGGGCTAATCCCTGCGTTATTCCGGCGTTTTTGGCCTGACAATGACGGCCTGCTGCACGTCATAGGCCTTGAAGGAGGCCCAGTGCCGGTCGAGATCGGCGCGAAACAGCGCGCGGGTCAGGCCATGCACCAGTTTCGGGATTGCCGTGGTCATGGCATTGATCGACGAGCCGGACGGACCGAAGCTCATGGTGGATGCAAATGCGAACAGATGAATGCTGGAAATCCAGGGCGTTTGTCCCGGCACGCGTTCCATGAGCGCGTAATCATCGGCCAGATATGGATAGCGACCGAGGCGCGGGCTTTGTTCGTTTGTGGGCGGCTGATAGCGATCGGCCCACGTCGCGATATTGCCCGCAAAGTTCTTCAATTCGCGACGCTCGGCGAAATCGATGTGGGTGCCGGTGCCGCAGATGACGAAATCCGCTAAGATATTCCCGCGTAGCGTCCGCAATTCGACCGCGTTGCCGATGTCTCTGGCCGTCTCAACCGGCGAGCCCTCATGCAGATGAAAATTGGCAAACCGCGCGCAGCGATCCCAGGTCGCCTGCGGAAAGCCCTCGCGCAAATCCATAATCGCACTCATGAAGCGCCAGCGCCAGGCGTCATCGAGATCGCTGAAGTGACGCAGGAAGCCGCTGAAGGTCAGCCAAATATAGGGCTGGACCAGTTGTATCTCCGCACGCCGGCATAACAGATGCACTTCCGCCGCGCTGGCCTCCAGCGCGGTCGCGGCATTGTCGAAGGCGGTGGCGCCCGCGCCGATCACAGCGACGTTCTTGCCGTGCAGCGCTCCGAAATCGATCGGGTCTGACGTCCGCGCCACCAGCGTGTCCGGCAGATGACGCAACGGCTCGGGAATGGTCCAATTGCCCATCGCCTCCTGCCCGGTCGCGAGCACGATCTTTCGCGCGTACAGCGTTTCAATCGCGCCGCCGGATTCCACAACCGCAGCCAGCAAGCCGTTCGCCGCGGGCGCAATCTCGAGCAACTCGCAACCATTGCGCACGTTCACACCGACCGTGCGCCGGAACCAGAGCAGATATTCCACCCAGAGAACGCGCGGGATCAGCGTCAGATTCTGCCAGTGCTCTTTGCCGAAGCACGCTTCGTGCCACGATTGATAGGTGAGAGAGGGAATATCGAGATCTGGCCCGGTGAAATGTTTCGGGCTGCGCAGCGTATGCATGCGGGCATAGGACAGCCACGGCCCTTCACGGCCTTCTTCCTCCTTGTCCAGAACCAGAATGTTGGTGACTTGTGAGCGCATCAGGCCAAACGCGGTGGTGATCCCGGATTGGCCCGCACCGACGATCAGCACATCCAGCGCCGGTCTGCCATCCGGTCCCGGTACCGGCTCAAGCCAGGTCGCATTCGGATGCGAGGTTTTGGCGAGGTCATTGCGGACCTGCAACTCAAGAGCGGTGAGCGCGCTGCTCATATTTCAGATTCCCTCCCCATGACGCGTCCACCACGCGCTGAGATCAGCCGCGGAGTCCGCGCAGCCAAAGCGGGCACGCCAGCCGAACTCCTGTTCCATCCGCGCGATCGACAATGGCGCGCGATCGGTATCGGCGTGCAGATCGACTGTCGGAGCTTCGCCAGATTCGGCCAGCCGGCAGACGAAGCCGGGATGCAGCGCAGCCAAGTCTTGGCCCCATTGCAGGGCGGACCATTCCCGCCCGGTCGAGATATTGTAGAGACGATGCTTTGGTTTGGCGGCCTCGATCAATACCGTCACGGCATCGGCGACATCAGGCGCGTAAATCCAATCCTTGATTCCCGGACGCGACAAAATCGCCTGATTTTGCTGCCGCATGGATGCAACGATCTGCGCTTGCGCACTTGGCGTATCGCGCACACCTGTGGCGCGCTCCCATGGCCCAAACACGCCGCTCAGACGAACGTTGATGATATCAAGAGGCCACAACTCGGAGAGCCGTGCGGCGACTCTCTCCGACGCATATTTGGTGATGGAATAGAGCGAGACCGGATCGCATGGTGTTTCCTCGTCGAGCAATGGATGCCGGGAGGCGGCTGCGCCATAAGCCGACCCCGACGACAGATTGACAATCCGCGTCACGCCGCTGCGCCGCGCGGCTTCCAGAATGGGAACTTGCGCCAGCAGATTGACCTGCAGGATCGACAAGGGATCCGCCGCGTCGCGCGCCGGACCCGCGGTAATCGCAGCACCGAGAACGATCGCGTCGTAACCACCGGCGATCACGCGCTCGACCGCCGACGTGTCCGTGACATCGCCCTGCACGGCCGTCAGCGCATCGCCATGGCGCGCGAAATCCTGATGCGCCGCGCGCGGCAACTCCGAACGATCGAACGCCATCACCTTGTGCCCACGCGCGAGCAACGCCGAAGCCACATTCAGACCGATAAAACCAGCGCCACCGAAGATCAGGACTTTCAAGCGCGCAATCCCCGTGCTGCCGTCACAACAAGGTCGCCCCGAAATTCCGCGCCGGGTCCATATCCGCCACCAGGTGGCCGGTCGGCTTTGCGGCTTCGCCGCCGGAGCGCGCGAGGAATTGGCCGGAACCGGGCTCGGCCGACCGCTTGCCATCGGCGACGATGACGCGGCCGCGCGACAGCACCGTCACCGGCCAGCCCTGCAATTTGCGGCCGGCATAGGGCGTATAGCCTGTGAGGTCGTGCATCATCTCGTCCGACAGCGTGACTTCACGTTGGGGATCCCAGATCGCGATATCGGCGTCGGCGCCGATCGCGATCGAGCCTTTGCGTGGGTGCAGATTATAGATCTTGGCCGGCGCGGCCGCGGTCAGTTCGACGAATTTTTCCAGACCGAGACGGCCTTTCGAGACCATCGCATCGAACAGCAGCGGCAGGCGCACTTCCAGCCCCGGCAGGCCGTTGGCGATCACTTTGAAGTTGGGATTGGGACCGGCGCGCAGTTTGCCGGTCTCGTCGAAACGATATGGCGCATGATCCGATGAAATGGTCTGGAGATCGCCGAGCGCGAGCGCTTGCCACAGCGCCTCTTGGTCTGATTCAGTTCGCGGCGGCGGGCTGCACATCCACTTGGCGCCCTCGACGCCCGGTTTGTCCAGATCGGCGGCGGTGAGAAACAGATATTGCGGGCAGGTCTCGGCAAAGACCTTCAGACCCTCGCCCCGCGCATCGCGGATGACTTTCGCGCCCTCTGCCGTCGAGACGTGAAAGATCATGATGGGCTGATCGACCAAGGCCGCCATGCCGATCAGGCGGTTGAAGGCATCGGCTTCCGAAAACCGGGCATGGCTGATGGCGTGGAACTTCGGATGGGTGTAGCCGCGCGCCAGCAGCCGCTTTACCATCCAGGCGATGATGCCGTGGTTCTCGGCATGGGCGCACAGCATCGCGCCGGATTCGCGCGCCGCGACCAGAATATCGAGCAAGGGTTCGTCGTCGATCTTGAGCCGATCATAGGTCATGAAGATCTTGATCGAGCCGTGTCCTTGCTTGATCAGCGCCGGGATATCGTTCTCAAGCGTCTCTTTAGTTGGATCGGCGATGATCATATGGAAGGCGTAGTCGATCACAGCGCCCTTTTTGGCGAGCGCATGATAATCCGCGAGCACCTGCGGCAGCGCCATGCCGACGTGCTGGGCCGCGAACGAGATCACCGTGGTGGTGCCGCCGAAAGCTGCCGAAGTCGTGGCGCTCTCGAACGTATCGGCATTCATCATGCCCGCGGCCGAAAGCTGTTCGATATGGGCGTGGCTGTCGACGCCGCCGGGCAGCACCAGTTTGCCCCGCGCATCGATCTCGCGCTTGCCGGCCGGCAGGCTACGGCCGATGGCAGCGACGGTTTCGCCCGATATCGCGACATCGGCCTCGAACACATCGCTTGCGGTCGCGACTTTTCCGCCGCGGATCACGATATCGTAAGCGGGTTCGGTCATGACATACTCCGGAGCGTTAGGCCGCCGCCCGGCAGGGAAAGCCGGCGGCGGATGATGAAGGTCGCGAGAAATCGCTGGACGGCGCGAACCCCGCGTTCGAAACTAGGTCAATCATGATAGTTGCAAGGATACTTAGAAGTAACTGATCAAGGAAGTGAACAAGGAACTGACCATGTCCCGCCCGCGCATCCTCGTCATCAATCCCAACTCCAACACCGTGGTCACCAAGGGATTGGAAGACGCGCTGAAGCCGCTCGATTTTGCCGATGGGCCGGAGATTGTGTGCGCGACGCTGGCCGAAGGCCCCTACGGCATCGAGAGCCAGGCCGACGTTGACGGCGTCGCGATGCCGCTGCGCCGATTGATCGAGAGCGACAACAGCGCGGCCGCCTTCGTGATCGCCTGCTACAGCGATCCCGGCCTGCATGTCTGCCGCGAGGGAACCGACCGGCCGGTGTTTGGAATTGCCGAATGCGGCGTGATGGCCGCGATGACGCGCGCGGAGACCTTTGGCGTGATCGCGATCGCGCAGCGCTCGATCCGCCGCCATATCCGCTATCTGCGCCAGATGGGGCTGATGGACCGGCTGGCCGGCGAACGGCCGCTCAATATGAGCGTGGCGGAAACCGCATCTGGCAGCGGCACGCTGGCCAAGATGATCGAGGTCGGACGCGCGTTGAAGGATGAGGATGGCGCCGGCGCGATCGTGATGGGCTGCGCCGGCATGGCGCGGATGCGCTTGCCGCTGGAAGACGCGCTCGGCATTCCCGTGATCGATCCGACGCAGGCCGCCGCGGCGATGGCGCTGGGCGCGGTGCAGTTCGCGCGGCACTAGGTATCACCGGATGGTTTGCCGTTATGTTTGCGCGCGTTCCATTGCGTATGGCTCTCGCGCACCATCGAGAACGGCTCACGCTGATAGGAATAGAGATTGCCGAACAGCCGACCGATCGGCCGGTAGGCGTCAAAATCGACATACATATTGGCGGTATCGACCAGCCCCGGTCGCGCATGGACGCGCAGGACTTCGCCGACCAGCAATTCGCGCCCCGGCGCAAACGCCAGCGACACGCTGCGCCGGCATTCCATCGCGAACGGCGCGGCGGTCAGCCGCGGCACTTTGACGTCCACCGATGGCGTGGTCGCCAATCCGATGGCTTCGGGCTCGCTTTCGCCGGAGGGAAAATCTACCGCGCAATCATTCATCGCCGCCGCCAGCGCCTCGTCCACCATATGCACCACGAACTCGCCGTCGCGATGGATATTCCGCGTGGTGTCCTTTGGCGTGTGGTCGGCCTTGTGCTGCAGCCCCAGCACGATCAGCGGCGGGTCCTCGGAAAACACGTTGAAGAAGCTGAATGGCGCGGCATTCACCGCGCCATTGGTGTCGAGCGTCGTCACCAGCGCGATCGGGCGTGGCACCACCACGCCGCATAGTAACTTGTAACGCTCATGCGGACTGAGATCTTGAAGCGGAATTCCGGACATCGGCTTTGGTGCCTGTTCTAGGTTGCTGCGAATGGCGCAAGAGAGCGGAGGAGAAAGAGAATGCGCGCTCAATCTTCCGGCGGCGCGATCGCCCCGACGCGGCTGGTGATCAGGCCATAATGCTCGATGCGGCGATGCCGGGCAAAGTCGAAAATGGTTTCCTTGCCGAAAACAGTCGCATCGAGATCGCAGGCATGGAACAGCAATTCATCGCCCTCCGTTGAGGCCTCCGCGACGATCTCGCCATTGGGATCGACGATCAGGCTGCCGCCGATCAGTGGAAATCCGTCCTCGAAACCGGCCTTGGCGACCGCCACGACCCAGGTCGAATTCTGATAGGCCCCCGACTGCACCGACAGGCGATTGTGAAACAGCCGCTTCTCCGGACCTTCATCGCTTCTTTGCGAATTGACCGACGGCGTGTTGTAGCCGAGCAGCACCATCTCGACGCCCTGCAGGCCCATGACGCGGTAGGTCTCCGGCCAGCGCCGGTCGTTGCAGATCGCCATGCCGAAAATGCCGCCCATCGAGCGCCACACCTTGAAGCCGGTATCGCCGGGCTCGAAATAGCGTTTCTCGAGATGCTGGAACGCGCGCGCGGTGTCGAACTCCGAATGACCCGGCAGATGCGTCTTGCGATACTTGCCTACGATCTTGCCGGATTTATCGGTCAGGATGCAGGTGTTGAAGTGATGCCCGTCGGGCGTGCGTTCGGCATAGCCGAAACTCATCGCCATTTGATACTCGGCCGCGCGCGCGAACAGCGGCAGCGTCGCGTCGTTCGGCATGTCGTGCTCGAACCAGGTATCGACCTCGGTCTGATCTTCCATGTACCAGCGCGGAAAAAACGTGGTCAACGCCAATTCCGGATAAACAATCAGATCGGCGCCCTTGGCCTTGGCTTCGTCCATCAAGGCAAGCATGCGCGGGATAACGGTTTGCCGGCTGTCCGCGCGTTGAATCGGACCCATTTGAGCGGCGGCGACATTGATGACACGCATGGATGAACTTTCTTTTTGTTTTTTTCTGATTGCTTGCATTTCGTGCTGCACTGACCAAAAATGGAGCAATTCGAAAGCATCGCGCGTCCATTCCGGTATCGATTTGGGCATTAGAAATTCCACTTGATCCGAAGTCAATTCGGTTCGGGATTCTTACACACGGTGGTGTGAAAAAGCCGATTGCGGCGACTGCGAACAAATGGTCGCTTGATGCGTCTTTGGCTTCAGTTAAGCTGATGGAACCGAGCGGACGTCACGAAGAGGGGCTCTTGGTGGGATATCGTTGCCGCGCTTTAGGCCGGGGAATTCTCCGGCAGCGGATGGGTGCTGTTTTCGCCGGCCAGCCCGGCGCGGCGCCATGATCGACACGTTATTACTGCTGTCGCTCAACGGCCTGATCTGGGGGCTGATCATTGCCCTGATCGCCCTGGGTCTCTCGGTCATCTTCGGCCTTCTCGACATCATCAATATCGCGCATGGCGACTTCTTCATGGTCGGCACCGTGCTGGCGTGGTTCTCGCTTCAATACACTGGCAATTACTGGGTTGGATTCCTGCTGGTGCCGCTGATTTGTTTTGTGCTCGGCGCGATCATGCAGCGGCTGGTGATCCAGCCGATCCGCGGCAACCCTGCTTTGTCGATCGTGGCGACGTTCGGGCTGTCGCTGATCCTGCAGGAAGTCGTGCGCATGACCTTCGGCGCCACGCCGCGCCGCATCCTGCCGCCGATCCAGGGCACGCTGTCGCTGTTCGGCATCCAATACGATATCTACCGGCTCTATGCCGCCGGCTTTTCCATCGCTGCACTTGCGGCCTTCTTCCTGTTTCTGAACTACACCAAGCTCGGCACCTGGATGCGAGCTGTACGTCATGACCGCGACACCGCGACCGCCATGGGCGTCCCGGCCCGCCTCGTCTACATCATGACCTTCGCGGTCGGCTTTGCGCTGGCCGGATTCGGCGGCGTGGTCGCGGCACCGATCACGACGGTGGATTTCCGGGGCGGTGTCGATCTGGCTGCCGGTGTGTTTCATCGCGGTCATCGTCGGCGGCCTCGGTAACCTGCCGGGGACAGCCGCAGCGGCGGTGTTGCTGGCGCTGATGGAGGGCATCGTCCAGAGTTTTGCCAATCCGACAGTCGCCCGCATCACGTCGCTGCTGCTGATGAGCGCGGTATTGTTGTTGCGGCCCCAAGGCCTGTTCAAGGGATTTGCGAAGTGAGCGGCGGGTGCTGATCGAGCGCGGACTAATGGCCGTCTTCGCCGTCTTTCTGCTGACTGTGCCCTGGAGCATCCCGCTCCTGTTGAATCCATTCTGGGTCAGCGTCATCGCCGAAATTCTGATCTGGTCGCTGTTCGCCGCCAGCGCCAATCTTCTATTCGGCTATGTAGGCCTGTTGTCGTTCGGACAGGCGCTGTTCTTCGGCTTCGGCATGTATGGCGTCGGCATCGGGATCGATCATTTCGGCCTGTCATTCTGGCCGGCCTTTGGGCTGGGGATCGTCGCCGCGATGGCGATGGCCTTTGTGTCGGGGATTCTTGCCGTGCGCCTGACCTGGCACTATTTCGCGATCATCACCGTCGTGTTCTCGCTGATCTTCTATTTCCTCGCGGTCAGCACCAAGTCCGTAACCGGCGGCGACGACGGCATCAACTTTGCGCTGCCGCCGACCTTCTCCTTCGGAACGGTGCAGTACAGTTTCGCCGATGCCAACTTTCAGTACTTCTTCATTCTGGCTTCAGTCGCGGTCTGCTTTCTGCTGATGCATCTGGTCGTCAATAGCCCGCTCGGAAAAGCCTTCCTCGCGGTCCGGGGAAAACGACGTCAGGGCCTCGCTGATCGGCTTGAACGTCTATGTTGTCAGGCTGATCGCCTTTGTGATGGCGGGCTTTTTGGCCGGCGTCGCCGGCGCGCTGTTTGCGTTCTTCGGCCGCTATGCTTCAGCGTCCTACATGTTCTACACGTTTTCGGGCGAGGCCGTGGTCTGGGCCATTGTCGGCGGCGCAGGCACGCTGTTCGGACCTGTGGTGGGCACCAGTCTGTTTATCATCATCCGCGAAGTCGTCTCGACGCATTGGGAGCACCACTCGCTGATCGTCGGTGTGATGGCGATTTTGGTGGTGATCCTCGCACCCAAGGGCATTGTCGGCCTGTGGCGCGACTGGGTCGATACGCCCGCAGATACAGCCGAGATACCCGCATCCCCTGAGCTTCGGACCGAGCCATGACCGGATCGATGCTGAAAATCGAGGGACTGACAAAACGCTTCGGCGGGCTGACGGTCGACAATCTCAGCCTCGATTTTCCCGAAGGCAAGCTGCACGCCGTGATCGGCCCCAATGGCGCCGGCAAGACCACGCTGTTCAACCTCATCACCGGATTGCTCAAAAGCGACAGCGGCCGGGTGCAATTCCGCAACCACGACATTTCAGGACTGAAGCCGCACCAGATCAGCCGCCTCGGCGTCAAGCGCACCATGCAAATCAAGAGTGTGTTCAACCAGCTCACGGTTTCGGAAAATCTCTCGATCACGCGCCAATCCGCGCAGCGCTTCCTGCATCCGCTGCGCCCGGCCTCGCGCGACCGGCAGACCCGCGAGCGTGTCGATGAGGTGCTGGAGCAGATGGACATGACGCGGCTCGCCGGCCAGACCGCGGGAACGCTGTCTTACGGCGACGTCGCGATGCTCGAGATCGGCATGGCCGTGATATCCGAACCGCAATTGCTGCTGCTGGACGAACCGATCTGCGGCATGAGCCCGGCGGAGACCGAGCGCGCGGTGGCGAAGATCCGCGAACTGGCGCGCACGATCGGCATCATCATCATCGAGCACGACATGGAAGTCGTGTTCGGCATCGCCGACGACATCACCGTGCTGGCGCAGGGCGCGCTCCTGGTCAGCGGCAACCCGAAGGAGATCGCCGACAACGAGCAGGTCCGCGAGGCATATCTGGGCCGTCCCGAAGACGAGGACTATGTCGACGAGGCCGCCCATGCTTAAGCTACGGGACGTCCACGTTCACATCGGGAAGCTCCACATCCTGCAGGGCGTGAATTTTGACATCAAGCCCGGCGAGTCCGCCGCCTTGCTCGGGCGAAACGGCGTCGGCAAGACCACGACATTGCGCGCCATCATGGGCCTTGCGGGGCGCAGCGGCGGCAAGATCACATTCGACGGGACTGATCTCGCCAGCGTCGCGCCGCATAAGATACCTCGCCTCGGCGTCGGCTATGTCCCGCAAGGCCGCGGCATCTTTCCGAACCTCTCGGTGTTGGAGAACCTCAACATCGGCACCCAGGGCAAGCGCGACACCGAACGCGAGGATTACGTGTTCGATTGCTTTCCCCGGCTCAAAGAGCGCCTGAAACAGGCCGGCAATACGCTTTCCGGCGGTGAACAGCAGATGCTGGCAATTGCGCGCTGCCTGATGATGCGGCCCAAGCTTATTATCCTGGACGAGCCGACCGAAGGCATCATGCCCCTGCTGGTGTCGCAGATCCGCCGCGAGATCCACCGCATCAACCAGAGTGGCGTGTCGATCCTGCTGGTCGAGCAGAATGTCGAGACCGCTCTAAAACTCTGCCCGAGGGTGTTCCTGATGGAAAAAGGCGTGGTCGTCTATTCCGGAACGTCAGGCGAATTGAAGACCAATACCGAAATCGTGCACCGTTACCTTGGCCTGTCCCCGAAAACCCGCCGCGTAAGGAGAGATATCATGGCAAAGAAAATTATCCCCGCCGAAGCTTTCTGGAATGCGCGCTGGCCGGAGGCGCCGCGGCCGGAACCGCCAATCTTACCATCATGAAGGATGCGTTCGCGCAGGCGTCCGGCCCGCTGGTGATCGGCCATCATTGTGACCTGACAGGCATCATCTCGTCCTGGGGCCTGTGGCATGACAGGGTCGCCAAGGCCGCGGTCGAGGTCGTCAACCAGGGCGGCGGCATCGCCGGGCGCAAGGTGGAATTGGCAACCGAAGACACCGAATCCAATCCGGCCAGCGGCGCGCGCAAGCTGCGCAATCTGATCCAGCGTGGCAATGCAGAATTCGTGCTCGGTTCGGTTCATTCGGGCGTGATGCTGGCTTCGGTGCCGATCGCGACTGAACTGAAGACGATCTATTTCTCCATGGGAGAAGCCACCGAAGTCACCGGCTCGAAAGGTTCGCGCTATTCGTTCCGGACTGGAACCGACGCCTATTCGATCGCGGCAGCCAGCATGCCCTGGGGCGTCGAGAATCTCGGCAAGAACTGGGCGATCGTCTACGCCGATTACGCCTTCGGTCAGAGCACCAATCAGGAATCCAAAGCCTTCATCGAGAAGGCCGGCGGCAAGGTGCTGGCGTCTATCGCGGTCCCCGTCGATACCAAGGACTTCGTGCCATACCTGTCGCAAATTCCGGCAGGCACCGAGGTCATTCTCCCCGCATTCATCGGGGCGCTTTCGGTTGCGTTCTACACCCAGGTCAAGAGCATGGGACTGGACAAGACCATGAAGATGCTGTCGTCCTCGGCGAGCATCGAGGCGATCTCGCCCGACGATATCCAGGGTGCCGCGGAAGGCGGGTTACTTCTTTGAAAACTTCCCGCGCATGCTCGCCGGCAAGAACGACGAGTTCCACAAGGAATTCAACAAGCATCTGAAGATCGACGACGAGAATGCGCGCGAAATCGGCGGCAGCCTCGTGATGGACAAGAGCCATTGCTGGCAGGCCTGGGAAGATCTGTTCGCGTTCAAGCAGGGCCATCGAGGCCTCGGGCTACAAGACACGCAAGGATGTCGAGGGCGTGATCCAGGCGCTCGAAGGCATGGAGATGAAGAACTCGATCGGGCATCCCCAAGGCGACAAGATCATCCGCAAGGAAGATCACGCCGGGATCATCGACTGCTACATCAGCCGCGTGAAGAACGGCAAGTTCGTCACCGAAAAGCGGATACCGAAGGAAGAGCTGCTCAAGAACCTGCCGATTCGCGCAGATCTTTCGAAGATGCCGGCGTAACAACAAGCGGTCAGCGCTTCACACCGCTTTTGTCTCGAGCATGATGAGGTTAAATCGATTTCCAAAGGCAACGAAGGTGCGCCCCCTCTCCCTTGTGGGAGAGGGTTGGGGTGAGGGGTTCAGGTCATCGATAGTCTGTAACCCCTCACCCGGATCGCATCTGACGATGCGATCCGACCTCTCCCACAAGGGGAGAGACAAGTGAACCCGCTGACAGGCCGATGCAACCAAAGGCCATGGCGTTTAGTTAGACTTCGTCAGCGCATGAGCGCGGCGCAGCCGAGCGTCAGGCGAATCCTCGCCGCCGAGCAGGAATTCGCGATCGGCCGCGAAAATGCGCGCGATCGCCTTTGCGGTCTGTTTGATCGTCTTGAGCAGATGCTGCTCCAGCCCGACCGACATCCACACGCCGCAGGATGCGGATATCTTCCGGCATGATGCGAAACAGTGCCGGGCTTTCGTCACCGACGAAGGCCGGCAGCACCACAAGCCCAGTGCCTGCGACCGCCGCACTTCGCTGGGCGATCACGCTGTTGCTGCAGAACGTCACATTCGGTTCCGGCACGATCTCCTCCAGCCACCGCACCGAGTCGATCGAGATCATCTCGGGGATGTAGCCGACGTAACGATGCGCGGCGAGTTCGTCGCGCGATTGCGGCAGGCCGTGCTTGATCCGATAAGGCTCCGAGCCATAGAGATAGATCGCGATCTCGCCGATTTGTTCGCTGACGAGCCCCGCGATCCCGGGATCGAAGAAGCTGAGAAAGATATCGGTCTCCTTTTTCAGGAGGTCCACGATATGGGGATTGCTGAACAGCTCGATCCGCAGCGAGGGATCACCGAGCGTCATCTCTTCGACCCGGCGCGCGAGATAGCCGCTGGACAGGCCCTCCATGGTCGCGACGCGAACGGTTCGGGTGCGGTTTTCGGTACCGAGCCCGATCGCCTCGTGCATCGCGGCCGCATGGACTTCCATCATCTGGATGTGCTTGAGCAGTTCTTCGGTGTCCGGACGCGCCCGGATGCCGCGGCTGGAGCGGTCGAACAGCCGGCGCTCGAGCATCAGTTCGACATGCGCAACGCGGCGGGTCACTGTGGAATGATCGACTTTCAGGACTTTCGCGGCGCCATAGATGCTGCCCTGGCGCGCCACTTCCAGCACGACCCGAAGATCGTCCCACGCCAATTTCGGCTGCTCCGCCATCCCGTTCTGTCCGCCTCGTCAGCTTACAGGCAAACCTCAGATAAGCACCTGCCTGTGCAAAAACCCCTAATGCCGACTATACGGGGGCCATACTAGGTTGCCGCAAGGTTTCGCAGGACGCGAGCCACGCTTGAAAACCCCTTTGGATACATGCCTTATTCCGTGAACGGGATGATTGATAGATGCGGATCCTGACCACGGATGTCGTGATCGTCGGCGGTGGCGCGGCGGGGTGTTACGCCGCGCTGGAACTGTCGAAAAAGCAAATCAAGTCGATCATCGTCTGCAAGGGCCTAGTCGGCAAAAGCGGCGCCTCGATCTTTGCCGGCAATCTTGTGCTGGGCGGCGCCCTGCTCGGCAATACGCCGGAGCAGGCGCGCCAATACGGCCGAGTATCTCGTCAAATATCACAACCAGTTCCTGATCGATCAGAACTGGGCGCGCCGGTGCGGGCGGTGGATCGAGAAGGTCTATTACCCCGAGCTTGAAGAAGCCGGGCTGTATTTCCGCCGCGACGATCAAGGCAATGTCGTCACCAGCCCCGGCGCGGTGCGTAGCATCGCCGCCAACGTGCAGGGTAATTCCGGCGTGCCGTTCATGGACCTGCGCCGCAAGCAGGTGATGAAGGCCGGCATCCAGCGCATCGAAGAAACCGTCGTCACGCGTCTCCCTGAAGCGTGCCGACGGCAGCGTGTGCGGCGTGTTCGCGATCGACTGCATGAGCGGCGAGCACATCGCCTTGCTAGGCCGTGCCGTGATCCTGGCGACCGGATATGCCGACCGGCTGCACACCCGCTCCACCGGCACCCGCGAAATGTCCGGCGATGGCCTCGCGATGGCGTGGCGCGCCGGGGCGACGCTGGTCAATCTTGAAATGCAGTGGTGGCACACCAACGACGTTGCCCATCCGCCGAGCTGGCAGCGGATGCAGATCTATCCCAATCCCGTGCTCGGCTCGGAAGCCTCGGCGCGGATGGTGAATGCCGACGGCGAGGAGTTCTTCAACCAGCAAGCCGACGACCCCCTCGCTTTCGGACCCTACACCGTGCAGCTCAAGGCGCTGGTCAAACAGGTCCGAGCCGGCAAGGCGCGTTATGATGGCGGCTACTTCGCAGGCTTCGACAACATGGATCCCAAAGAAGTCGACGCCTACACGACCTATGGCAAACCCTTCAACCAGCTTGGCATCGATCCCGACAAGCGGCTACTGGAAACCGCGGTCTCCGCGCATTACCGCCAGGGCGGCGTTCTCGTCGATAACACGACGATGCGTTCGTCGGTCGCGGGGCTTTATGTGGCCGGCGGTCTCGGCGGCCATAGCAACGGCCTGATTGCGCTGGCGACTTTTGATGGCAAAACGGTCGCCGATGGAATCCTGGAGGGCTGGGACAGGCTAACACCCGGCGAGCTTCCAGACGATGAAGTCGCGGCCGAGCAAAACCGCGTCGAAGCGCTGCTGGCGATGCGGCAGCCGGGTCCCTCGCCAGCCGACATCAAGACAAAAATCCGCAGCGTGATGTGGGACAAAGTCGGCGTCGAAAAAAGCGCGGCGAGCCTTTCCGGCGCACTCGAAGACCTCGCGCGTATCAGGACCACGCTGCTCCCGACCATGAGCCTGCGCAGCGGGACGCGCACGGCCAATTACGAATGGCTCGACGCGATCGACGTCCACAACATGATCGATTCCGCCGAGTTGATCATCCACTCGTCGATCGAACGCCGCGAAAGCCGCGGGCCCTTCATGCGGCTGGATTTCCCGGAAACCGACAATGACGGTTGGCTCGCCGCCAATATCATGATCAAGACCGACAACGGTTTTCGTTTCGAGCGAAGCCGTTACGAGACGCCATTTTTCGAGCCGGGCTTTGCCAGGCGCGACAATTTGTCGGTGGCTTGGTGATGAACAAGCCCGTAGACGCCAGAAGCATCGGCAAGGCCGAGAATTTCGACAGCCTGACCGCGCGCAACCACCGGCTCGCGGTCGGTGATCCCGTTCGCCTGCGCATCCGCCGCGCCGGTGGCGATCTCGGCGAGCAAATCCGCTTCGACAATTTCGAGGTCCCCTATCAACAATCGATGCGCGTGCTCGATGCACTAATTTATGTCGCGGACAATCTCGCGCCCGATCTCGCCTATCGCTGGTTCTGCGGCTCGAAAATGTGCGGCACCTGCGGCATCAGGATGAACGGCCGCGAGGTCCTCGCCTGCTGGGAAAGCGTCGAGCCCGAGATGACGCTGGAGCCCCTGCGCAACCTACCTGTCGTGCGCGACCTCGTCGTCGACCGCGCGCCTTACGAGGCTCGCATCGCGGCGTTCGAGCCATGGCTGGTGCGCGATCATGACTATGTTGGATTCCCCGAGCCCTTGACCCACAAGGACATGAAGCACGCCTCAAAAGCGCTGGACTGCATCAGCTGCATGGCGTGCTTCTCGGCCTGCCCTGTCATCGGCCTCGGCAATCTCACGGATTTTGCAGGCCCGGCCCCGCTGGTTCAACTGGCCCAGACCGCGCTCGATTCCCGC
The DNA here is from genome assembly GCA_037201505.1 of Bradyrhizobium sp. Lineage (GTDB taxonomy): Bacteria > Pseudomonadota > Alphaproteobacteria > Rhizobiales > Xanthobacteraceae > Bradyrhizobium. The sequence continues at coordinate 170,226 of JBBCHO010000001.1, read as the reverse complement.
AACGACCTCGACAAGGTCGCGAGCGCACTCGAGCACGCCGGAATCTTCAACTGCGTCTCCTGCTATAAGTGCGAGGAAGCCTGCCCCGCCAAGATCCCGATCGTATCGCACGTGATCGAGCCGCTGAAGGCGAAGACCGCGGCGCTGCGGCCCCATCTTGCAAAACATTCCCTGACTTTCACCTCGATCATCGCATCGCGGGGCAAAATCGATCCGACCGAGCTGGTATTGCGGGTTCAGGGCCTCAACGCGCTGCAGAACATGGCGCGCGCGTTACGACTGTTGATCGCTGGTAAAATCAAGCCGCTGCGAACGCTGTTCAAGCAAAGAACCGGCGCGATCGCCGCGGCTCGGCGTCTGCTCAGCCAAAAGGATACAGGACACTCATGAAATTCGCCTATTACCCCGGTTGTTCCGCCAAAAGCTCCTGCGCCGAGCTGAACGAAGCGATGCATAACGTCGCGCCGAAACTCGATCTGCAGCTTTCCGAGATCGAGTCCGCCACCTGCACCGGCGCCCGCGAAATCAGGGCCGTCGACCCCATCGGCTTCCTCGCGCTCAATGTCAGGATCCTCGCGCTGGCCGAGCGCGACGCGCTACCGCTGATGACGATCTGCAACACCTGCACGCTCAATCTGATCGACGCCAATGCGCGTTTTCTGGAGGACGAAGATATCGCGCGTCAGGTCAACGAGCGGCTGGCGCCGGAGGGCCTGCACTATAACGGCACCACGCGCATGACCCATTTCCTGTGGGTGCTGTTCGAAGATGTCGGCATGGACCATCTGCGCACGCTGGTTGTAAATCCCCTCAACGGCTTTTCGGTCGCGGCTTTTTATGGCTGCCACATCACGCGGCCGCCCGGCAAATATGGTTTTATTGATTCGCGCAACAACCGCTCGCTCGAACAGCTCTCGGAATTGCTGGGCTGCAAGCCGATCGACTATACCGGCCGCACCGAGTGCTGCGGCTTCCATACCGCGGCGCATGACGAGCGGATCGCGATCAAGCTGACGGGACAGCACATCGAATCCGCCAAGACCAACGGCGCGCAGGCTTTGGTGACGCCCTGCCCGCTGTGCCACACCGTGCTGGACAGCTTCCAGAAGGAGATCGAGACCGATATCGGCAAGAAGCTCGACATGCCCGTCCTGCATCTGCCGCAACTGGTCGGCCTCGCCCTGGGAATGTCGCGTGCGGAATTGCGCCTCGACAAGCATCTGGTCTCGACCGCCTCGATCAGGCAACACGAGGCACGCATATAGGGTTCGCCGATGTCATCTTCCGTCAAAGTAGCGGCTGTGCATGCTGCGCCCGTTTTCCTCGACCGCGCCGCCACGACTGCGAAAGCGATTTCGATCATCCGGGAAGCCGCCAAGGCCGGAGCAGGTCTGATCGCATTTCCCGAGACCTATATCCCGGCGTTTCCGGTCTGGGCAGCGCTATGGGCGCCGATCGAGAACCACGACCTGTTCGTGCGGATGGCCGAGCAGTCGGTCTCGATACAGGGGCCCGAGATCGCGCTGTTGCGCAGCGAGGCCAGGACGCTCGGCGTCACGATTTCGATGGGGATCAGCGAGAGCTCGCCCGCCAGCGTCGGGCTGATCTGGAACAGCAATGTCCTGATCGGACCCACCGGCGAGATCCTCAACCATCACCGCAAGCTGGTGCCGACCTTCTACGAAAAGCTGATCTGGGCCGCGGGCGACGGCGCGGGACTTCGGGTCGTCGAGACGCCGGTCGGCCGCGTCGGCAATCTGATTTGCGGCGAGAACACCAACCCGCTGGCGCGCTACGCGCTGATGGCGCAGGCTGAGCAGATCCACATCTCGAGCTGGCCGCCGATGTGGCCCACGCGGCGGCCTGATGCCGGCGGCAATTTCAACAATGTCGCGGCCAACCGTATCAGGGCCAGCGCGCATTCGTTCGAGGCCAAGGCGTTCGGCATCGTCACCGCCGGCTATATGGACAGAGCGATGCGCGACTTTCTGATCGCGCGCGATGCTTCAATCGCCGACGTCATTGATCGTACTCCGTGCGCCGCGAGCTTCTTTGTCGATCCAACCGGAGAGGTGCTCGGCGACACGCTGCAAGACGAAGAAGGCATCGCCTATGCCGAGTTCGACCTGCAGCGCTGCATCGAGCCGAAGCAGTTTCACGATGTGGTCGGCTATTACAACCGGTTAGACGTGTTCGAGCTGACGGTTAATCGGAAGCGATTGGTACCGGCGACGTTCGTCGATGTGGATGAGGGCTTTGTTGACGCGCCATCTGATGAGCAACTCCGTAGGGTGGATTAGTCGTACTGCGTCATAATTTTTGTAGCCTGTATGTTGCGGCGTTGCTGCCGCAACAGGGACATCGCGGCAGGGTTCTGATGAGCGCGTTGATCAACCGTACGCGCATGGAAGCGATCGAATTTGGAATGTGGCGTTCAGGCCGCAAGGGGGGATCCTCTGGGTCGATAACCTTCGGGTAGAGCAGGCGTCTGGAATGGCGCGGCGCGACGAGGTGCTGAGGGGGGAATCGTCTCCCTCTCGGAGATCAAGAATCCATAAGCTGCGATGCACATGGTGGCGTGATGATGGAAGCCACGCCACCCGCGCCCTTCGAAGTGCCCAAGTCCGACCTCCTGCTTGAGCTCCAGATAATCGCGCTCGATACGCCAGCGCAGCTTGGCGAAATCGACGAGTTCGCGGAAGTCGATATCGGCTGGCAGCGTCGACAACCAATACTTGGTCGGCTCGGCTTCGTCCTCGGGCCATTCGATCAGCAGCCATTCCTGCGATATCAACTCCGGCGCGAGTTGACTATGCCCGACCCGAACGCGCACGCGGGCAAAGCGTGACGACAGCCAATCGGCCGAACCTTCCCGCCACCGGATCGTGTGCCAGGCATCTTTGGGCAGATCACGTGCCAGGCGTTTGGCCGAGATCAGATTGGGTTCGTCGCGGCGCCCCGTATTGTTCAGCGGCTTGCCTTTCCGCCTCGGTCCGGTGCCGGGTGGCCATACCAGGATCTTCGGCTGAATGCCGACGACGTAGCTCACGCCCAACGCCGTCATGCCGGTGCGTAGCCGTGAGTCAGTACCATAAGCACCGTCCATCAAGGCGAAACCGCGTGGCAGGCCAGCCTCGCACGCCCACCGTATTTGATCGAGTGCGATCTCCGGTTTGGTCTTGAAGCCGACGTCCCGCGGCACCCCTGCTTTGTTCCGGCGCGGCCTGTCCTTGATCCATTCCTTCGGCAGGTACAGCCGATAGGCCACCGGCAGGCTGGCGGCGTGGTTTGCGACCGACAGCGACACGGCCACCTGACAATTGGCCTCCTTGCCGAGCTGCCCGCAATATTGATGCTGCACGCCTACCGAATGCTTACCTTGTTTGGGGAAACCCGTGTCATCGATGATCCACGCCTCGATCGGCCCCTGCCGCTCCATGGCAGGCAGCACCATCTCGCGTACCTTGGCCAACACCTTCTCGTCCGACCAAGATGCGACACCGACAAAATGCAGCAACGACTGATGCTGTGCCGCTGTCCGCGCCGGAGCCGTCTTCGCCGCCATCGGCTCCACGCTCTTGCGTTCGCCCGGCAGCATCAGCCCAGTGCAATAGTCGCGCAGTGGGCCAATCCGGTCGGCGTGCCCGAGCACGCCCGCAAGACCCTCAACATACGCTGCAAATCGTATTTCCGCCTGATCTTCGCTCTTCCGATTCATGTCAGCACCTCGCGCGCCAATCCTGAATCTTCTCAAATAGTTGATTCTCAAAGTCGAAGCCTGCGACCTTCTGACTCAGTACGATTAGCGCAGCGTAATCCACCAAAATGGCGCATGCGAATTCTCCGGTCTCAACTCCCCACTCTCGTCGTCCCGGCGAAAGCCGGGACCCATAAGCCGCGGCCCCGATATTGGGTACGATGTTCGACGACCTTGTCTCTTAACAAGCAACAGTGGTTATGGGTCCCTGCGTTCGCAGGGACGACACTGTGAGTTTGCTAGAGCAGCAGCCAAAATTCAAAACGCAGTAAATTCACACCCCGTCCAGCATGATCATCACATCGGTAGCCGCACTCTGGCGCAGCTCAATCAGCGGCTGGTATTCGGGCGCCTCGTACCATCGCCGGATCGAGGCCTTGTCGGGAAATTCGACGATCACCACCCGGTTGGGTTTCCAGTCGCCTTCGAGAATCTCGTGGCTGTCGCGCCTCGTCAGATAGCGTCCGCCGAAGCGCTCGATCATCGGCATCACCTTGGCGAGGTATTCGTCAAACACCGCCGCGTTCGTGATCATGTGTTCGCCGATGTAGTAGGCCGGCATTGTCGCTTCTCCCGGAACGCCACCCCAAAAGCAAAAAGGCCCCCGAAGGGGCCTTTTAAAACTTAAACCGCGTCTTTGGCTGCCTTGACCGGCCGCGCCCTGACGATCTTGCGGGCCGGCTTGGCCTTGAAGGTCATCGGCTCACCGGTGAAGGGATTGGTACCGGCACGGGCCTTGGTGGCGGGCTTCTTGATGACGACGAACTTGGCAAAACCAGGAACGAGGAAGATGCCGGTCTTCTTCAGCTCCTTGTAGCCGACGGTCGCCAGCGTCTCCAACACACCCTTTACGTCCTTCTTTGCGATTTCGTTTTCCGCAGCGATCTTCTCGATCAGTTGCGATTTCGTCATCTGTACTGCCATTTTGCGTCCTCTTGGTTTGATTCGCCTCACGCACACTATTGGGAATCAAGCCACCCGCCAATGCGCAAACCCCTATTTTAAACCACTATCTGACGATTCCTGTGATTTTACGGCCGTATTCAGGCCCTCACCGCGAGCAAAGCGCCGTTTATCCCTGTTTGTGCAGGGCGATATTTTAGAGTCGTTTGATTCGATGCAGGGGATAGAGCGATTGCAAACCGGCAGCAAAGTAGCCAGTCTGGTCGCCGATAGAATCCAATCCTGTGCGGATGCGACGTGGTCAAATCAGCCCCTCAGCCAAAGACTAAAAAGTCCCCCGCCGCGAAAGCCGCGCTTACGATCTCCCGGCCCGAGATGCTGGTAAATGGCTCCGATCAGGAGTTCCGGCGGCTTGTCCACAGCCTGTTCGGCTTCTTTTCCCGCCATCAAACCATTCGCGAAGGGCACGCCGCCGTCATCGGACTGGCAGGCATTGAATACACGACGCTGATTTCGATCCGGCATCTGGCCGCGCTGGGAGAGGTGCACGTCCGCGCGGTCGCCGATCATCTGTATCTGAGCGGGGCTTTCGTGACCGCGGTCACCAACAAGCTGATGGCAAAGGGCCTGATCGAAAAGGCTTCCCATCCCGTCGACCGGCGCCGGCTCAGCCTGAGCGTCACTGCGCGGGGCGCTGAACTACTGGAGCGCCTGGCGCCCACGCAGACCATGGTCAATGACGTCCAGTTCGACTGCCTGTCGGCCAGGGAATTTCATCAACTGCTGGACATGACCCAGCGCCTGGTCGATTCCGGCGACCGCGCCATTGCTCTGCAGCGATACCTGGCAGAGGTGAATGTGACGCCGTTGCGCGAAAAGGCCCCGGCCAAGCCGCCAACTCCGCGTAAGCGAAGCAAGAGCTGAGACTGGTTTCGCAGCCACGGCTGGATCGATAACCTTCGGCTGCATTGGGGCCGCCGCCTATCATTTCTGCAAGCGATCCGTCACGGCAGCTTTTCGCCCTTCCCGGCTGCCCGAAAAATCGCGTCTGAAAATAGCGTTGTATGAAAGCTGATTTATGATACGATCTTTGCACTGGTCTTGCCGGTGGTAAAAAAGCGGAGGTCGGGAATGTTTCTCTACGATGCCTGGTATGTCGCGGCGTGGAGCAAGGACGTTACCCTGACGCCCATGGCCAGAACCCTGCTCAACGAGCCCGTGGTGTTCTTCCGCACCGAGGCCGGCGTCATCCATGCCCTCGAAGATCGCTGCTGCCATCGCGCCATGCCGCTCTCCGCCGGCGCGGTGTTCGGCGACAACATCCGATGCGAATATCACGGCATGGTCTTCGACGGCCAAGGCATCTGCGTCGAAATTCCCGGCCAGCAGATCATCCCCAGGAATGCCCGGGTTCGCAGCTTTCCCGTCGTCGAGAGCGACGATCTCATCTGGATATGGATGGGCAAGCCTGAGTTGGCCGATCCCAACCTGATCGTCCGCTATCCCTGGCATCGGCAGTGGCCCTACAAATCCAAGACCGAGCAGATCGACTGCAATTACCTGCTGCTGTCCGACAATCTGCTGGACCAGACCCACGCCGCCTATGTGCACAAATCGACGCTCGCCAGCAATGTCGACGCCTATGAGCGCGCCGAGATGAAAGTCGAGCCCACCAAAGACGGCGTCAAATTCATCCGCTGGATGCTCAACTGCATGCCGCCGGCGCTCTACAGCAAGGCCGTGAAGTTCGACGGCCGGGTCGACCGCTGGGGCGAGTTCGAATATGTGGCGCCTTCCTGCATCCTGCAATTCACCGGTGCACGGAACGTCGGCGAAGGCGCCTATGAGCACGATGCCCGCGACGGCGGATTCGGCCTGCGTATCTTCTACGGCATCACGCCGGAGACCGAGCACCGAAGCTGGTTCATGTGGTCGACGGCGAACAGCTACCGGCAGAACGAGCCCGCCGCGACCGAAGAACTGTTCGGCGAGATCGAGCGCGCCTTCAAGGAAGACGAGGACGTGCTGGTGGCGCAATACGCGACGCTTCGCGGGCTCGGCGATAGACCGCTGATCAACATCGCCTCTGATGCCGCGAGGGTTCACGCACGCGGCGCGCTGGAACGCAAGATCGCTCAGGAGCGCGGCATTCCCCGCGATCAGGTCGTCACACTTCCATAGAAGCTCTCTCCGCCGGTAACACACGCAAGGGAAATCGAGCATGGCCAGACATATCAACCCCTTCGCAGCACTACTGGCGTCTGGTTTGCTGCTATCAGCCGGATCGGCGCTGGCGCAAACCAAAAACGGGCCCGGGGTCAGCGACACCGAGATCCTGATCGGGCAAACCAATCCCTACAGCGGCCCGCTGTCGGCTTACGGCACCCAGGGGCGTGCGGAATCCGCCTATTACAATATGATCAACGAGGAAGGCGGCGTGAACGGCCGCAAGATCAGGCTGCTGTCGCTCGACGACGGCTATTCCCCGCCCAAGACGGTCGAACAACACCGGCGCCTGGTCGAGGGCGACGAGGTGCTGGGCATTGTCGGCACCATGGGCACGCCGACCAATTCGGCGATCGTCAAATACATGAACAGCAAATCGGTGCCCCATATCTTCATCGCGACCGGGGCGTCGAAATGGGGCGATTACAAGGATTACCCCTGGACCATGGGCTGGTATCCGACCTACCGGTCGGAGGGCGCGATCTACGGCAAATATGTCCGCGACAACATCAAGGACGCCAAGGTTGCGATCCTGTCGCAGAATGACGATTACGGAAAGGATTTCGTGGCGGGTTTCAAGGCCGGGCTCGGCGATGCCGCCGACAAACTGATCGTCAAGGAACTGACCTACGAAGTTTCCGAACCCACCATCGATTCGCAGATCATCACCCTCAAGGCTTCCGGAGCCAATGTGCTGTTCAGCGCATCGACCGCCAAAGCGGCGGCGCAGACCATCCGCAAGGCCGGCGAACTCGATTGGCATCCGACGCACTTCCTGGTGCAAAATGCCAATTCGATTTCGACGGTGCTGACGCCGGCGGGCCTCGACAACTCAAAGGGTCTGATCTCGACGGCCTATATCAAGGACCCCGTCGATCCGCAGTTTGCGAACGATGAGGGTATCAAATGGTATCTTGCCTTCATGAAAAAATATTACCCCGAAGGCGACGTCAACGACCCGCAAAACGAGATCGGCGTTTCCATTGCCGCGACCTTCGTTCAGGTGCTCAAGCAATGCGGCAGCAATCTCAGCCGCGAGAACTTGCTGGCCCAGGCCAACAACATCAAGGATCTGGAACTGCCGCTGCTGCTGCCGGGGATCAAGCTGAACACCAGCACCCAGGATCACTATCCGATCGAACAGTTTCAACTGGTGAAATTCGACGGCAAGACATGGTCGCGGTTCGGCGACGTGCTGTCGAGCAATTAAGCGGTTGGGTTGAATCGTTCTCGGTGGCTGCAGCTTCACTTACCTCTCCCGCTTGCGGGGGAGGTCGCCACGCTCGGAGCGCAATTGCGCTCCAGAGCGCGGCGGGTGGGGGAAGTCTATCATCCACACCGATATTTGCTGAAGCACCCCCACCCCGGCCCTCCCCCGCAAGCGGGAGAGGGAGCGTTCATATCTGCTAACTCAATCTAATCTCAACTGATCGGACGATTACCCGGTCGACAGCAACGCGTCGCTGATCTTTTCGGCGATCATGATGGTCGGGATGTTGGTATTGGCGGTCGGCAGCCTTGGCATCACCGAAGCATCGGCCACATAGAGATTCTCGCTACCGATCACTCGGCCCGTGGGATCGACCACCGCCTGAGCGTCCGAAGGGTCGCCCATCCGGCAAGTGCCGGTCGGGTGCCAGACGCCGAACACGTTGCGGCGCACAAAATCGGCCAACTTGCTCTCGTCCGCGGCGACATCGCCGAACGCTCTGCCGTTCAGCAAAATCGCTTAATGACCAGGTGACGCAGCCCCGCGGGCAGATCGAGCATCGCACCCAGCACCGACGCCGCGAGGCCATTGGCGCGGTTGAACTGGCTGAGCTTCTTGATCCGCGGCGAGAACGATGCCGGAAAGAAATCACCTGAGGCCGCATTGAGCGCAGGATGAACCGCGAGCGCGAACAGTTTTCGCGTTGCCGCCATCATCCGCGCAAGATCGCGCGAATCTTCCAGCAGCTTGAGATCGACCGTGGGATAGTCGCGCGGATCAGGCGACGCCAGCGACAACCGCCCGACGGAAAACGGCCGGTTGCACCACAGAAAATAAAGCCCAAGCCGTGCGCCAAGCGCGTGCCAGCCGGCACGGGCCGAGGCGGTGATGTACATATCCGAGCGGTCGCAGCCTTCAATATCAGATGAATAGCGCAGCGCGACGAAACTCGCGCGCCGCTGCGCGATCGGCAGCCGCAGCGATCGCGGCAAAAACTGACAAAAGGTCAGCGCGGGATGATCCCGCAGATTGTCGCCGACGCCAGCCCGGTCGATGGCGACATCGATCCCTAACGCGCGCAGCGCAGCAGCCGGCCCAACGCCGGCCCGCATCAGGATCGCCGGCGTCAGGATCGCGCCGGCCGTCACGATGACACGACGCGCGCGAACCAGGACGCTCTCGCCGTCCCTCGTGACGCGAACGCCATCGGCGCGGCGGCCGTCCATCACGAGCGCTTCGACCTGCGTACCGGTCCAGACCGTCAGATTGCTGCGCCGGCGCGTCGCCTGATCCAGATAGGCGATCGCTGCCGAAACGCGGCTATCGTTCCGGTTGGAGAAAGCCGGCGGGAAGATTCCATCCTCGAACTCGGCGTTTTGGTCCTGCCGGAACGGGATGCCACTGGCCGCGAAAGCCTCGCCCACGGCCGATCCAAACGGCGGCCAGTCGGGCTTGGCCACCCGGCGGATCGGGACCGGGCCATCCCGGCCATGCAGTGGCCCGTCGAAATCGAGATCGGTTTCGAGCCTGCGGAAATAGGGCAGCACATCGTCCCAGCCCCAGCCTTTCGCGCCGAGATCGCGCCACTCGTCATAGTCGCGCGGCAGCCCGCGATTGGCCGACTGCACGTTGATGCTGGAACCACCGCCGAGCACGCGGCCCTGTTCATAGGCGCGTGACAGGTTCTGGCCATCCCCGGCCTTGCCCGTCGAGGCGGTCAGACCGGGCCAGACATAGCGATCGCCGAAGAACACCGGCATCGGATAGCTGTCGAGGATTTCGGCCGGCTCCGCGCCCGGCGGCGTATCCTGCCCTGCCTCGATCAGCAGCACGCGGCGGTGGCCATCCGCCGACAGTCGATTGGCAACCACGCAACCGGCGGAGCCGCCACCGATGATAATATCGTCAAAGGGCGGCGGCGACCGCGTGTTCCCGGCCGCCGCCTCCGCCATCAGCGGAAATCTCCCTTGGTCTCGGGGATTAACAACGCTCCGATCAGGTAGATCACGAAGATCACCGCGACGAAGATCGACAGCGACATCGGGATCTGTGCCGGGCTCGCGCTCGCGAGCGACACGAAGGTCGGCATCATGCCGCCCAGCGCGAACCCGATATTCCAGGACAGGCCCGTACCGCTGGCGCGGATTTCGGTTGGAAATCGCTCATTGAGGAATATCAAGACGGGCGCATAGCCGGCGTTGCCGAGAAAAGCGATCGCAAATGCGTACAGCGTGATGGACGTTGTATCCGTCGCTTTGGCCATGCCGAGATAGCACAGCGGCAGCAGGATCAGCATGCAGACCCCGACGATAAGAAACGTCTTCTTGCGACCGATCATGTCGCTGAGCCCACCGATCAAGACAGCGGAAATCAGCGCAACCACACTCGCCCCCATCAGGATCAGAGATGACGTGCTGTTGGGAATGCCGTTCACGACTTTAAGAAACGACGGCAGATAGCCGGAGCTCAGGTAATAGCCGGCGCCGCCGCCGAACGTCACCAGCAGATTGAGCAGCAACACGCCGCGGTAGCGGCTCGAAAACAGCAGCTTCACCGGCGACTGGGTCGCGGTGATGGTACCCGCGGCCTTCTGCTTCTGCTGCTCCTTGAAGAACGGCGACTCCTCCAGATTAGTAAAGATGAACCAGCCGAGCAGCGAACTCAAAAGCCCCGAGAAGAACATGCAGCGCCATCCCCACACCGCGAAGGCATCGCCGGGAAACAGCGACGACATCACCAGGAACACGAACGACGCCAGCAAGGCACCGATCCCGGCGCCACCACCGCCGACCAGACCCGACATCGCGCCACGACGATTGGGCGCCGCCCATTCGGTGCCGATGGTGTGGGTCGAAGCCACCACGCCACCGACAAAGATGCCCTGAATCAGGCGCAGGATCAAAAACAGCACCGGCGCGATGAATCCGGCCTGGGCGATCGTCGGCAACAGGCCGAAAGCCGCGGTGCTGATGCCGACGCCGACGATGGCGACAAACATCGCGTTCTTGCGGCCATGCACGTCGGCATAATGACCGAAGATCGCCGAGCCGACCGGGCGCATCAACAGTGTCACCGCGAACGACGCGTAAACCGCGGCCAGCGACAGCGTTGGCACATTGGATGGAAAGAACAATGCGCCGACGACCGGCGCCACATAAAGAAGAATAAACAAATCGAACAGATCGAGCGACCATCCCAATACCGACGCGATGATCGCATTTCTCATTTGCTTGCTTGCAACGGCGGGGACCGCCCCGGTCCCCTCTGCATTTGCAACGGTCATTTTATTCCTCCCTGTTTGCCCCAAAAATGAATTTTCAACGCCCGATAAATTTCGGCGGACGCTTAGCGTTAAAGGCTTCGACGCCTTCCTTGAAGTCTTCCGATTGTCGCAGGCGGCTGTAGCAATGGCCTTCCAGCTCGATCGCGACCGTCAGCGTCGAGTCTTCGGTGTCGTTGAGCAGCTTCTTGGCGGTGCGCTGCGCCAGCGGCGCGAAGGTACGCAGTTCGTCAACCAGTTTATCGGTAACTTTCTCCAGTTCGGCATCGGGCACGCATTCGGTCGCGATACCCCAATCGAACGCCTGCTTGGCGGGAATCCGCTTCGAGCGCATCACGATGTCCTTGGTGCGGGTGATGCCGATCATCTTCTGCAGGCGCGCCGAGCCGCCCGATCCCGGAATCTGGCCGAGCTTCTGCTCCGGCAACGCATACAATGTCGTCTCCGACGCGATACGGAAATCACAGGCCAGCGACAGCTCGAAGCCGACGCCGAAGCAATAGCCGCGGTTGGCGACGATCACCGGCTTGGCGCAGCGCGTCGGCGAGGCGATGTTCCAGGCCAGCTTGGAGACTTTCTCGGGCGTCGCCTCCATGAAGCCGCCGATATTGCCGCCGCTGGAGAAATGCTCGCCGACCGAGCGGACCACGATGATGCGCACCCGCTCGTCCTCGTCGAGCGTCTCGAATACCAGCCGCAATTGATCGCGTTGCGGCATCGAGACGACGTTGAAGGGCGGCCGGTTGAGAATGATATCGGCGCGCTCATGCGCTTCGTCGATTTCGACCTGAAAACCGTCAAGCTTAGCGAGGCGCTGATCTATGAAACTGTAGGGAGCGGGCATGTTTGGTTCCTTTCTTGATGTCGTGTGTTGTCAGGCCGCGTTGGAGGGCGGCGCGTCTTCGCGCTGATAGTCGCCCGCGACAAGCAGGCGGCGCAGCAATTTTCCGACCGGAGATTTTGGCAAGGCGTCGACAAATACAAAACGCCGCGGACGCTTGAAATTCGCCAAGCCGGACACCCTGCAGAATTGTTCGAGATCCTGTTCGCTGACAGGCCCCTTGCGCTTCACAAATGCCGTAACGATCTGGCCCCATTTCTCGTCGGCAAGGCCGACCACGGCCACTTCATGCACGGCCGGGTGCAGCGACAACGCGCTTTCGATCTCGACCGGCGAAACATTTTCGCCGCCGGTAATGATCATGTCGTCGACGCGGCCGGTCACGAACAGATCGCCGTCGGCATCGACGAAACCAGTGTCGCCGGTGAAGTACCAGCCGTCCCGCAACGACTTGGCATCCGCGTCGGGCCGGCGCCAATAGCCTTCAAAGGACTCGTCACCCGCCAACAGCGCGACGATCTCGCCCTCCTCATTGGGAGACGCCACATCCGCCGCCGATCGCGCGTTGAGCCAGACCACCCTGATTTGCTGATTGATGCCGGCCTTGCCGGCCGAGCCGGGTTTTGCGGGCGCATTCTGGTCGATGGTGAAGGTGTAGATTTCCGAGCTGCCGTAATGATTGACGAACAATTCGGGCCGGAACGCATCGTTCAGCGTCTTCAGCAACCCGTCGGTCATCGACGCGCCGGCGAAGCCGAGCTTGCGCACGCTCGAAACATCGGTCGATGCAAATTCCTTGTTGTGCACGAGATCATGATAGAGCGTCGGCACCAGATAGAGGTTGCTGACCTTTTCGCGCGCGATCAGCGCCAGCGCCCGGCTGGTGTCGTAGCGCGGCAGGCATACGAAAGTGCCGCCGATCAGCGACATCGCGATCAGCGAACGCACGCCCATGGTATGATAGAGCGGCATCACGCCGAGCGTGCGTTCACCCCGCCGATATAAATTCTGCGCGACATGCGCGATCCCCGCGGACCGTTCGGCGCGGTGACGCCGCGGCACACCTTTCGGCCGCGACGTAGTACCGGACGTATAGAGCATGATCGACCACGCTTCGGCGCTGACCCGCGGCATCACGTCGGCCGCGAGGTCCGCAACCATGCGGTCGAAGAGGAAAGCGTCGCCCGCATTGCCGCTGCCCACATAGATGCGCGGCAAGTCCGGAGCACGCTTCGACTCCGCGACGGCTTGTGCAGATACATCCTGATAGACGAGCGCACAGGATTCGGAATCTTCAAGGCAGTAATCGAGTTCGTCCGCCTTGGCGCGCCAGTTGACTGGCGTGATCACGATGCCCGCCAGTTGGCAGGCCCAATGCAGCGTGGCCGCGGCTTCGCAATTCTGCAGCATGGTGGCGAGATGATCGCCGGGCTTCAGGCCGATGCGGTCGAACGACGCGACCAGCGACGAAATCCGCGCATACCATTGCGCATAGGTCAGGCGAATGCCGTAATCGACGATCGCCAACGCGTGGGGATCGCGCGCCACGCTCGCAACAAAGCTTGTTCCAAGGTCAAGCATCTGTCTTCTCTCTGTTCTGGTCCGCTAATTCCGCCGCCGCCTCGAGCGCCGCGCGCACGATCGGCGCATATCCGGTGCATCGGCACAAATGCCCGCTCAACACATCGCGGATCTTTTCCTCGTCCGGCTCCGTATGCTCGCGCAGGAAAGTATCCAGCGACATCAGTATCCCGGCAGTACAAAAGCCGCATTGCAGCGCGTGATTTCGTTTGAATGCCGCCTGCAACACGCCAAGACGGCCCGCCGCCGGTGCGAGGCCTTCCACGGTGCGCAGTTCGCAGCCGTCGATCTGCACCGCCAGCGTGAGACACGCCCGCGCCGGTTGGCCGTCGATATCGATGGTGCAGGCGCCGCACACGCCATGCTCGCAGCCGACATGGGTGCCCGTCACGCCAATCCTGTGCCGCAGGAAATCCGTCAGCAGCAGCCGCGGCTCGGCCTCGCCGGCGCAGGGCTTGCCGTTCAACGTAAAGCGGACATCGTGGCGTTGATTAGCCTGCAATCGGCTCATTGCAAAACCTCCCGCACCAGATCGCGGCCGATCATGCGCACGAGATCGCGGCGGTAGCGCGCGGTGGCATGGACATCGTCGCGAGCGTCGAGTTCGTAGGCAAAGGCATTCAACGCATCATCCAGCGCGCTGCCGTCGAGGCGCGGCAGATCGCGCATCGCCGGCATGTCCGCGACGCCACCGACGGCAAGACGAACGCCATTGTTCGTCGCCACCGCCGCGCAGGCGACAATGGCGAAATCGCCATGGCGGCGCGCCACTTCGCGAAACGCACAACGCTTTTCAAGGACCGGCATCGATACCGCCTCGATCAATTCGTCATCAACGCGCGTCGTCGCCATCATGCCCGCGAAGAATTCCTTCGCCGCGACGCGCCGGCGCTTTTTGGAATTGCGCAGATGCACCTCGCCACCGAGTGCCTGCAACATCAGCGGCAATTCAGCGCTGGGATCGGCATGCGCAATCGATCCGCAAACCGTGCCGCGACTGCGGGTCTGAACATGGCCGGTCCAGGGCAATGCCAGCGCGACCAACGGCAGGCTGGCCTTGAGTTCGGGCCATGCCAGCAACGCGGCCTGGCGCACGCCGGCCCCGATCGTGACTGTATTGCCCTTGCGCTCGATGCGCGAGAGATCCTTCAGGCGCATGATGTCGATCAGCGTTTTGGGCCGGGCGAGACGCATATTGAGCATCGCCATCAGCGATTGCCCGCCCGCGATAATGCGCGCATCGCCGCCATCCTTCTTGAGCGCGTCGAGCGCCTCGTCGAGATGTTCGGCTCTAACATAATCGAACGCGGCGGGCTTCATCGTTGCCCCCCGAACAGACCGCGCAGTTTCGCCAGCAATGACGGGCGCGATCCGCCTGAACCGCCGCCGGCCTGTCGCGCCAATGCTGCGAAAAATTGCCCGATGATGACCCGCGTGGCGCCATCCAGCAGACGCCCGCCGATGCTCGCGACCTTGCCGCCGATCGCGGCTTCATAGACGTAATGGATCGACGTGCCGCCGCTTTCGGTTGGGGTCAGCGTAATGCGTCCTTCGCCGCCACCAAATCCAAGCGCGCCCTCGGCCGTGCCGCCCAGCGTCACGGCGTGCGGCGGATCGAGGTCCGACAATTTGACGTTGGCGCGATAGAGCCCTTTGACCGGACCGATGCCGATCGTTACGTCGGCGCGGAAATGCGTATCCGAAACTTTCTGGACGCTGTGACAGCCCGGGATCACGGCCTTTAACGTTTCGGGATCGAGCAGCATGGCCCAGACCTGCTCGGCTGGCGCGCCGACGGTGGCTTCGCCCTCGCCGCGCAGCTTGCGGTCGCCGCCTTTTTTCTGGATGTCATCGCCCGCGCGGCCGGCCGGCGCGACGCGCTCAAGGCCATGCACGGCGTCAGCGAGTTTGGCCGGCACCAGCGGCAGCGTGATGTCTTTCAACCCAAGCGCATCGGTGACGGCATTGGCAATGCAGACCGGCGTCGACATGCAATTGCCTTCGCCGACGCCCTTTGATCCCAAAGGCGTGACCGGTGACGGCGTCTGCATGTGGATGATGAACGGCTCAGGCGTCTCGATAACCGTCGGCAGCAGATAGTCCGCGAGGGTACCAGTCAGAAAACTGCCATCGGCGCCGTAGGCATATTCCTCATACAGCGCCGCGCCGACCGCCTGCGCGAAGCCGCCGCGGATCTGGCCGTCGACCATCGCCGGATGCAGGATGGTGCCGCAGTCGTGCATGGTGACGTAGCGATCGATCCGCGTTTGCAGGGTGGTGCGATCGACCTCGACGCCGCAGAAGTCGAAGATGAAGCCGTGACAGAGCGACGAGTTGACATGGTCTTCATCGTCGGGCGCGGTGAGTTCGGGCGGGGTCCAGAACACGGTTTCGCGGATGGTTTGACCGACGCCATCGGGCAGTGCCGCTGGCGACCAGTGGCTCAGCGCCGCGACCCGCGAGAACGACACTTTATTGTCGGGGTTGCGTTTCGATCTCACCTGGCCGCCTGCAAAAATGATGTCGTCGGCTTCGGTGTTCAACTGGCTCGCGGCGATGCGTGCCAGCCGGCTGGCGATGCGCTCAGCTGCCAGCTTCGCGGTACCGGCCACCGCCGGCGCGAAACGGCTGGCGTAATTGCCCGACGCGATCGACCACGCGTCCTTGGCGGTGTCGATTTCGGTATTGACCCTGACATCGCCGGGCGTGAGGCCGAAGACATCGGCGACCACCTGCGACAGCACCGTGCGATGGCCCTGCCCTTGCGGCACCGAGGCGACGTGCACGCTGACGCTGCCGACCGGATCGATCGCGACGGTCGCGGTCGCCTGCGCGCCGTTCTTCGGGCCGGCCTTGCGGCGCTCGGCCGGCGTCAGCACGGTCGTGATGTAGCCCATATTGGACACGCTGGGCTCGACCACCGCGGTGTAGCCGATGCCATAGAGGCGTCCCTCGGCGCGCGCGGCATCCCGGCGCGCTTTCAACTCGGCGAGCTTGCCCTCAACGACGCCGCGCCGGATCGCCTCCTGATAGTTGCCGGAATCCAGCAGCGCGCCGCTGGCGGTGCGATAGGGAAACGCATCGGCGGGAACGAGATTGCGCGTAATCACGTCGAGCGGGTCGAGATTGAGCTCAATCGCGATCCGCTGCAGCAGCCGCTCCAGCGCAAAGTAGACCTGCGGGCCACCAAAGCCGCGGTTCAATCCGGTCGGCGTCTTGTTGGTGACGACGACGCGATTACGCACCGCCATATGGCGGATGTCGTAAGCGCCGGTCAGGTTGCCATGCATGCGATACAGCGTCGCCGGCTCGGGCGCGCGCAAATGCGCGCCGCAATCCTCGACCTGGTCCCAGTCCAACGCAAGGATGCGGCCGTCTTCGTTGACGGCAGCGCTGAGCGTGGTCGCGCGGTTGGTCGCGGACACCGAAGCGGTCAGATGTTCGAGCCGGTCCTCGATCCATTTGACCGGGCGCCCCGCCGCGCGCGCGGCGGCGGCGATCAGCACGATGTAGGGAAAAATCCCCTGCTTGACGCCAAAGCTGCCGCCGGAATCCGGCGGCGTCCGCAGCCGCAGGCGATTGCCGGGAACTTTCAGCGCGCGCGACAGCACCGCGTGAATGCTGAACGGTCCCTGGAAGTTGGCGAGCACATCATAAGCGTCTTCGCCGGGGTCATAGTCGGCGACCAGGCCATAGGTCTCGATCGGCGTGCAGGAATTGCGGGGATAGGTAATGTCGATGCTGATGCGGTGCGCTGCCGACGCAAAGGCCTGCTCGGGATCGCCGTAGCGAAACACCCGGTCGCTGGCGACGTTGCCGTTGAAGCCGTCATGCAGCACCGGCGCGTCTGCCTTGATGGCCATGAGCGGATCGACCACCGCAGGCCGCGGCTGGTATTGCACCTCGATCAGATCGACCGCGTCTTCCGCCAGATAGCGATCGGTCGCGACCACGACGGCGACGGCCTCACCCACATAGCGCACGCGCCCGACCGCGATCGGCCAGCATTCGACCGGCGCCTTGACGCCGACCACGAGGCTACTCGTCAGCGCCTTGATATCTGCACCGTCGAGCACGGCGACCACGCCCTGGGCGCGTTTCGCGGCTGACATGTGGATGGAGATGATATCCGCATGTGCGTGTGGCGAGCGCAGGATCGCGGCATGCAACGTGCCGGGATGGACGCCGATATCGTCCATGAAGCGGCCGCGGCCGGTCAGCAGCGCGGAATCCTCGACGCGCGGAATCGACTGGCCGACCCAGGGACCAACTTGAGTTGAGCCGGGCGCTTTGTCTTTGCTGGCGCGTGCGTGGCTGGCGGCTTCCGCCATCCCTGAAATCCTCCCGCGCATTTTACGATGCGTCGGGAGAAATTATCCGGCGATGGCGCCCATGACGGCCAGATCAACCGATCTCAAAACTTACCATCCCGTCTCATTTTCGAATGCGTGCACCGCAATATCAGCACGCCAGACGGGAGATGTTCCGAAACTCGCGCGGGCTGACGCCGGCATGGTTACGGAAGAAACGCGTGAAATGCGCCGGCTCGACAAAACCTAATTGCTCACTGATGTCCTGCAGGCTTGCCGGCCGGTTGAGCACCGCATCGACAGCTTGCTCCATTCGTACGACATTCTGATAAACTTTTGGTGGCACGCCGATGGAAGATTCGAACAATCGAAACAGATGCGAGCGCGACAGGCCGGCTTCCCTAGCCACGGTATCGAGCGAAACGCCGCGGCGGGTCTCGGTCCGCATCGAGGCCGCGATCTTGCGGATGCGCCAGTCGCCGGAAGCGACATTCATTTCCCGGATCGACGCCGGAAAGCTTCGCCACGGCGTGAAGCGCTCGATCACGGCGATCATCAGGTCGGACAGCAGCGCTTCATGTGCGCCCCGTGCGTCCGGCCGTGCCATCATGTCGGCCGCCAGATTCATCGCCAGGCCGCGAATGCGCGGCGAAACATCGCCGGTCGGATGGCTGAAGAAACCGGGCGCGCCACTCGCGGCCCATCCCGGCCGGAACGCCATCAACCATTCCGGTTCAATATAGAGAGCGAGAATGACGGTGCGCGGCCGCTCGGGATCATGCACATAAGAGTGCGGCTGCCAGCCATTGACCAGCACGGCCATCTGGTCGGTGAGCGGGTAGACCTTGTCGCCGACGACAAACTGGGTGTCCGCGCCCTCGACCTTCAACAGCACATGGCAATGCGGATGCGCGTGGCGCACCAGCGACCAATCCATATCGAGAAGCGCAACCCGGCCAAATGCTCCGTGCGCAATTCGCAACGCCGTCGACATAACAATCTCTCCTAATCGGATGTCCGCGCTAACGCATATTGCGCGGCTATCCCGTCTCATTTCCCCGTTCTGTAACTTCCTGGCTCGGGCCAGCGTTTCTTGTTTGGTCGAATTCTCAGCCCGTAACGATCTTGGCGAAAGCGGCCTTGGAATCATCCTGAAGTTCGCGCACGAGATCGACGTTTTCAATGCCCTTGACGTGAATACGCTTGAATTCCATCGGCTCGGTCGCAACCGGCTTGGTGGCGTCGATGCCCATCTTGGCGCTGATGCCCTGATCCGACGACGGATCGAGCTTCGAGCCCTGCGCGCCGGAAACCACGACCAGATCGCGATCGGCCTGGAACCGCGTCGCGATCGCCCACTCGATCTCGGTGGGATCGTCGATATCGACATCCATGTCGACCACGACGACGTGCTTGATGTCGTAATGGCCACCAAAGGCGCCCATGATGATGTTTTTTCGGCTCGCCCTGGCTGGCCTTGTCGATCTTGACCGCCAGATGATAGCGGCAGGTGCCGCCCCGCGTCAGGCGCACATCGCGCACCGAAGGGAAGCTGCGCTGCAAATGTTCCAGCAACGTTGCCTCGCGCGGAATGCCGCCGAGCAGAAGATGCTCGACGCCGCCGCCGACGATGGTGTGGAAGATCGCATTCTTGCGATGCGTGATCGCATCGACATGGATGACTTCGCGGTCGGCACGCGGACCATAATATTGCGGGAACTCGCCAAACGGTCCCTCGGGCTCGCGCACTTTTGGAAGGATACGGCCCTCGATCACGATTTCCGCATGCGCGGGCACGCGCACCGAATTGGTCCGGCATTTGACCATCTCGATCGGCTGGCCGAGCAGCGCGCCGGCGATTTCCATTTCGTCATCGTCGAGTGCTGCGATCGCCTGCGATGCCAGAATGCAGGCGGGATGCACGCCGATCACCAGCGCAATCTCGAGCGCCGCACCGGCCTCCTCCGCCATCCGGAAATAATGCTTGGTGTGCCGCGGCAGCAGCAAAACGCCGATGCGATCGGGGCCGCTGACCTGGCAGCGATGGATCGAGACATTCTGGATGCCGGTCGCGGGATTGCGGGCAATCAACAACGCGGCGGTGATATACGGCCCGCTGTCATGCTCGTTGTGTTTTGGAATCGGCAGTTGTTTCAGCAGGTCGACCTCGCGATGCACGACGTCCTGCGCCGGCGCCGCGGTCACCTCGACCCATGGCAGCGGATGGCGCACCGCGTTCTGGAATCGCGACAGCAATTCGCTGGCGGGAACGCCGAGTGAATCCGCGATCCAGTTGCGGTCGGCGAACAGGTTGGCGACCACGGGAATGGCATGGCCACCCGGCTTCGGAAACAGGACCGCGTTTTCCAGCTCGAGCTTCTTGGCCACCGCCGCCAATTCGTCGATCAGCGAGACGCCCTCGCGGGCGACCACCAGCCGATCGGTCGCAACCAGCCGCTGCAACCAGCCCCGCAAATCCGGATGCTGCCAGTTGCGCTCGGTGGCGGGGTTGGCCCGGCCTGCTTCCATTACGTCCTCCGCTCAGTTTGGTCCAAAGACCAAAGCACTGGAAATCCCCTGATATCAAGCCGGGTTCCGCTCTGCTGCCATGCAACAATTAGCCGGCTAGTTAACCGACTTGGGCCATCACGCGGCGATACTGATTGGGCGAGGTTCCCGTGTGCTGTTGGAAGAACCGCGTGAAATTGCTTTGGGCGCTGAAGCCGAGATCCTGCGAGATGCTGCCGATCTCGTTGTCGTATTGCCGCAGCCGGCCGACCGCGGTTTCGACGCGCAGCGCGTTGACATAGACGCGCGGACTGACGCCGGTGCAATTGCGAAACAGATGATTGAAGTGCGGCCGGGACAGGCCGGATGCCCTGGCGACCGCATCGAGATCGACCGCCTCATCGGCGGATTCGCGGATATGCCGCAGCGCCCGGCCGATGCGGTAATCGCTGGCGCCGCGCGGCCGGTGCAGGCCCGCGGCGCGCTCGCGCCAGTCGGAAAATCCGTAGGCCACGTTCAAACAGAGATCGAGGATCAGTTCCTGCAACTCATCATGCCCCTGCGAAGGATCCGCCATCCGCCGCACCACGCCGGCGCGCAGCCGGTCGATCTCGCCTGATATCGCAATCCCCGCCTGCGGAAAGAAACCGGGCTCGGCACAATTGGCAAAATGGCGATCGGCCTGCGCGAGCCAGCCGGGCTCTATATAGAGTGCGAGGAACAGCGTCCGCTCCGAACTCCCCCGATGCTCATACGCATGCTGCTGCCACGAATTGACCGCGACCAGGGTGTCGCTGCGCAGTGGAACCGTCTGCCCTTCGACGACGAAGTTCTGGTCGGGGCCGCTCGCTTTGAAGATCAAATGGTAATGCGGATGCGCATGGTCCACCAGCGAGGTGTCCATATCGAGAAGGGCGACGCGTCCAAAGCGGCCCTGCAGGATGCTCAAAGCTCTGGTCACAACCAATATCTCCGGGCAGGGATATCCAGATCCCGGCCTCGCCGCCTGAGGATACGCCCGTGACCGGTATGTGTCATCGGACAAAAATCATCCGAAATGATAAATCGCCCGCGCCTACGGCCAAGCACGCCGGCGCGCCGCGGACTATGCTGTCCCTCAAACATAACGGCGGAACCGCGCCGGCCACATCATCGAGGGAGCAAACCATGGACGTTGTATTTCAGGACGCCAGCCGCGACCGCCGCGAGCAGGAACGCCAGCATATCTTTCGCGACAGGTTCGTCGCGGAAACCCCGCCCTGGTATCACGGCGCGATCCATCTCGGCTTTACGCTCCTGACCACCGGCGTCGCGATGTGGCTGTGCTGGACCCGGATCAACAATGCCGGCCTGGAATGGCTGCTGGTGATTCCGATCGCGCTGTTCGGCAACTGGATCGAATGGGCCGCGCATCGCTACATTCTGCATCGTCCCGTGCGCGGACTGGAGATGATCTACAAGCGCCACTGCACGGTGCATCACCAGTTCTTCACCCATCACGATTTGACCTATCACGGCCACAAGGAATGGCGCGCGCTGCTGTTTCCGCCCTTCGCACCGCTCGGTTTCGTGCTCGCCGCGCTGCCGCCCGCACTGCTGCTCGGCGTCGTCATCTCGTCCAATGCCGGATACATCACCGTGTTCACGATGGCGGCCTATTATCTGATGTATGAAGGGCTGCATACGCTGTCGCATCTCGACGATGCGCGGCATCCTTATCTGAAATATATTCCGCTGATCAACACGGTGCGCCGGATGCACACCATCCACCACGTGCTCGGTTTCATGCAGACGCGCAATTTCAATCTCACCTTCCCGATCTGCGACGCTCTGTTCGGCACCAGCGATCTCGACCGCGGCCTTGTCGGCACGCTGTTCAACGGAAATTCCAACGCACACATGCGAAGGGATCTGCTGCCGCACGATCCCGGCATTGCCGTGCCGCAGATCGACGGTGGCGGGAACGAAGTGAAGACGGTGTGAAAAGAATTCAAACAGCAATTCCGTCATTGCGAGCGAAGCGAAGCAATCCATGCCGCAGCACAAGGAAGGAATGGATTGCTTCGTCGCTTCGCTCCTCGCAATGACGATATTTTCTATCGTCGTCGCGCGGACTCTCTCCACGCGTCGTCCCGGCGAACGCCGGGACCCATACGCCGCGGTCTATCGTTGAGAGACAGTGTTTGACGATCTTCGCGCAACACAACGTCCTGTGGTTATGGGTCCCGGCGTTCGCCGGGACGACGGCGTGAGAGACACACGTCCGCATTCCCGCGGCGCATCGCGCCCGAGTCATGCCGGAAATTTCCGCCCCGAGAATAAAGGGCGTGGGGAATGCCGGGTGCTCGATGCACCCGCAGCCGCGCGTGTAATGTAGTGTAGCACGCGCGTTAGTCACCACGGTTGCACCGGAGAACCCGGCATTCCCGCACGCGATGGTGTTAACAGTTTCCTTCGCGCTCTCCCCGGTGATCGGGCTGTTTTGTCACCGTCGCCTCGCGGACACTTCCGCGAGACTTGAACGCCAGCGTCGAGGCGTCAGGACCACACGACTTCGCCGTCCGCTTTTGCGCCATTCGTCAAAGGCGCATCTGCGTCCATCGCATCCCGTTCCAACGTCCGTGACGATCGCGAGCGCCCCTCATGTGGGACGGGATGCACGTATTTTGCCTTTGATTTGGGGGTGGGATCAACGACACCGGCTGCGACAGATTAACACGACGGGCAAATCAGTTGCGCATTGGCACTTTCACGCGCGCAACTGAAATTTTCGTGACGCCGTTTTGATTTCGGCCGATTGCTATAATTGGCGTTAGGAAATGGAGAGGATTACGTGTGTCGCCGGGGATCGGCGCGGCGAGAAGATCGGCGAAGCCATATTCGCCTGGGCCCTGGGGAAATGCCGAAGCGAGCACTGCGGGATCGTTCAACTGACGACGGACGCCTCGGCCTCCCGGCCGCGGCGCTCACTTCTGACCCGCAAAAGAACGCCGCCACTCACGCCGCAGTTTCGTTTGCATCGCCTCAACTTTTCAGTCTAGAAGCCATATGCCCACGCCCCGGCATGATGAGCTTCTTCCCGGGGCAAAATAACGAGAAACACGGCGAACGTGGCCCGATTCAGCACCCGAACGCTTTTCTTTGCGCTGCTGGCGTTGGCCTGCGGCCACACACTTTCGACCTGTCTGCGGACCTTGCCGGGCATCAGCCTCGACCTGATGGCGAGTGATTTTGCCACGCCGGCCCAAACCCTCGCGAGCCTGATCGCGGTCTATCATTTCTCGTTCGCATTGCTGCAGATCCCGGTCGGCACGGCGATGGACCGCTTCGGCGTGCGTCCGGTTTCGCTGACCTTGTTTGCCGGAACCATCGTCGGCGCGCTGGCGAGCGGCTTTGCCACCAGCACCGCGAGCTTCGTGTTCGCCCAATTCCTGATCGGCGTTTCGACCTCGGGCATGTTCATGGGGCCGATGACGCTCGCCGCCAAAAAAGTTCCGCCAGAAAAATTTGGCCTCTGGTCGGGCGCTATTCTTTCGCTCGGCAATACGGGCATGCTGCTGTCGGCTAGCCCGCTGGCCTGGGTCATCGAACATTACGGCTGGCGCGCGGGCTTCCTGATTTGCGCCGTGATCGGCGTCGTGATTGCCGCGGCGGTATTTTTCCTGGTGCCGAAAGAGCCGGTCGAGCAAAAACAGCGCCCCTCTCCGCTCGCGCAGATGTCCGAGGTGCTGCGTCTTGGCCTGTCGCGTCCGATGCGCGGCATCATCGCGCTGGCGCTGGTTTCGCTCGCTTCCTCGCTGACGCTGCGAGGGGTGTGGGCCGGGCCTTGGCTGATGGACGTCAAGGGTCTCACGCGAATCCAGGCCGGCAATCAGCTCGGCATTTTCACGCTGTCGCTGATCATTGCACCGTTGTGCTCGGGAATTATCGACCGGCGATTCGGTCATCGCCGGATGATTCTGGCAGGCGGTCACTTGCTGGGAGCGCTCTGTCTGGCGCTGATGGCGCTGGGCGGACCTGATTCCGTTCTCCCGCATTTGTTCAACGTGCAGGTGATGCCGCCGCAGTTCGATCTGGTCATGCTGGTCACGATGGGTTTTGCGGTCTCGACCCAATCGCTGCTGTTCGGCATGACGACGCAATTGATGGGCGCGGAAATGGCCGGCAGGGCGCTGGCCGCGACCAACCTGGCTTTGTTTCTCGGCACCGCATTGCTGCAGTCCGCTACCGGCGTGGTCGCGACGAAGTATGGCCTCGCGGCGGTGCTGATGTTCGTCGCAGCGGCGCTGGCGTTGGGCGCGCTGACTTTCTTGTTCTATACGCGGCCGGCGCAAGGATGACGCGGCAGGTAGGCTCTCATGGTTCGAGACGCTCCAACGGGTCCGCGCGAGCCGCGGCCCGATGATAAACTCCGACGCGCTCCTCATCATGAGGAATTAAGCCGATGCAAGACGAATCTCTGGTAGCCCGGATGAGCAAAGCGACATCCGGGGCCGGTCTCGTGTTTGTTCCCGGATATCGCTACGCTCATCCGGGCTACGCTAGCTAGCCAAGCTCGTCATGCCCGGGCTTGTCCCGGGCATCCACGTCTTGCTGCCTTTAAGCCAAGAAAGTACGTGGATGGCCAGGACAAGCCCGGCCATGACGAAAAGCGATGCGCCTCGAAGGATGGCTGCGGCCACTGAAGCGGAACACGCACTAGATCGCCCCCGCTCTATCCGCTGCTTCAGGCGCCACCCGCGGCAGGATGAGCCTGATTTTCGTTCCCTCCCCCGGCTCGCTGTCGAGATTGATCCGCCCGCCCAAACAATTCGTCACGACGGTGTGGACGATGTGCAGGCCCAAACCGGTGCAGCCGTAATCCCGGCGCGTGGTGAAGAACGGATCGAACGCCTTGCGCCTGACATCGTGCTCCATGCCGCAGCCGTCGTCAGAGAAAACAATTTCGACATCGTCCTTGCCCGAAGCCCGCACCTCGATATCGACGACGCCTCCTTTGCCATCGAGAAACGCATGCGTCACCGCGTTGAGAAAAAGATTGGTCAGCACCTGTCCATACGGACCCGGATAGCTGTTCATCGCCAGACCCGGCTGGCAGTCGAGGCGCAGCGTCACGTTCTGATGACCAATACCCGGCCGCAAGCTCATGATCACCTGTTCGGTGAGCTCGCCGAGATCGAATATCCGCTGGTTGACGTAATGCCGGTCGGTCGCGACCTGCTTGAACGACTGGATCATGTCGGCGGCGTGATGGAGATTGGCGACCAGTTGCGATGACGCCGCGTGGCTGATTTCAAAAAATTCTTTCAACGTGGATCGCTTGAGTTTGTCTTGCGCCAGTTCCGCCGCGATCACGCTGATTTTTCGCTCCAGCGACGACGCCACCGTCAGGCTGGTGCCGACGGGATTGTTGATTTCATGCGCGACACCAGCGACCAGCCGGCCAAGGGCGGCGAGCTTTTCCGATTCAATCAGGAAATTCTGTGTTTCCTGCATATGACGCAACGCCGCTTCGGCGGCATCCCGCGCGATGCGCAGCGCCTGTTCGCTGGCATGGAGTGCTGCCTCGGCGCGCTTGCGCTCGGTGACCTCTTCGGCCGCGACATTGATCCCGACAATGTCGCCCGCGGCATTGCGCAGCGGATGCCAATAGGTGACCCAAAAGCGTTCCTCGGCCTGGTCGGCGCGCTGGCCGGCGACCTCGATGCCGGTGACCGGATCGCCCGTTCGCATGATCGAGCGAACGATGTCTTCGACCGCATCGGCCAGGCCCGGAACACAGTCCCGCACCGTATGTCCGAGATGACCTTCGACGGAGATGCCGCAGATATCGGTCAGGCGCTGGTTGATTTGCAGATAACGGCAGTCCGGCGACAGCACGGCCAATCCGATCGGCGCGGTGTCATAGATCAATTGCAGCGCCGGTGGCTGCGGAACCGACCTGCGAATTCTCGGCGGCGGTTTCACCGAGCCGCCCCCACGCTCTACGCTCGTTCGCACCCAACACTCCCCCGTTACGCACACCCTTCACTGCCGGCCATCGAGACCCGGCCACTATATCCTCTCCGATCCGCCAATACCGCGCTCAGAACGGATTGACGTAATTCGTGATCGCGATCTGGCGCAGCAATACCTTGCGAATGACATGCGCGGCCTTGACGCGATCGGTGAAGATCGCGGCGGTCCCGGTGCTACCGGCCGGCAGGCTATCCGCCAGCGCGGTATCGTCGAGCCTGATGCGCGCGACAAACGGCGCGGCCTCGACGCCCTTCGATTGCACGGCCGAACCTGAGGTCTGCACCTGCCCGGTCGAGATCGCCTGCAGCACGGTCTCGACCTTGCCGGAAAACACCCGGCCGGGGAGATATTTGAAGGTGACCTCGACATCCTGCCCCGGCGCGACATAGCGCGCATCGATCTGCGCCAGTTCGACGCCGATTAACGTGTTCGAGGTATCGATGAACGCCATCACCGGCGACAACGGCAGGTTGGCGACGCGCGCGCCCTTGCGCAGCGCGAGATTGGTGACATAGCCATCGATCGGCGCCCGCACCGTGGTCTTGTCGAGATTCCATTTGGCGCCCTCCAGCTGCGCCTTGAGCTGGTCGACCTCGGATTGCCGCTGCTCGACGTCAAAACCGCGGCCGGAATCGCGCTCGAACAATTGCGTCATCTGCGCCAGCCGCGTCGCGGAGAGTTTCAGCTGCGCCTCGATCGCCTTGACCTGCGCGTCATAGGGGACGGGATCGATACGAAACAGCACATCACCTGATTTGAGCGGCACATTGGCCGTGACGGGAACGTCGATCACCTCGCCGGCCACGTCAGGCACGATCGCGACGGAATTACGCACCACGACCGCTGATCCCTGCGGCGCGCCCCAGCCCATCGGGATGAACAATCCGATCAGCAGCAACAGGAACACGATGGCAGGCGAAACCTTCCAGAACAGGTTGAACCTGACGATATGCAGCTTCACCAGCAGGAAGAGAATGACGAGATAGACATTGAGCAGGACAACGATCATGGCGCCGTCCCTTGTTGACGCCGCAAGGGCACATCGACATAGGCCCAGATCAGCGCGACCGGCCACAGCGCAAAACCGCAAATCAATGTGATCCATCCGGCGACGGTTACCGCCTCGGCCCACGGATGCCCGCGCGTTTTCGCGATGTGCCCGGGCAACGAGCCCAGGATGCAGAACACCCCGATCGCGCTGGCGACGAGGACAATGAGGACGATCCAGGCGAAGATATCTAGGCCGGACATGGTTGCTCCCTCAATTCACCGGCTGCGGTTCCGGGAATTTCCATTTGCCGCTCAGGATTTCCGACCGCGGCCGATAGAGCCGGACCGTGTAGTTCCAGCCCTTCATGATCGGGAGACAGTTTGGAATCTTGCCGTCACAGCCGCCGAACTGGATTGCGATCGATCCATCGGCGTTTCTCTTGCCCGTCACGCTATTGATCGAATAGGCATCGTAGGGGTTCTTTTCGTAATAGCCCTGGGCATTGTAGAGGCTGACGGACCAGAACGCGTCGACGGGCACGTCCTTGACCGTAAGCTTGTAATTGGTCGTGCCATCATTCTTTGGCGGCGTGATGTTGAGATAGGTCGCGTCCTTGTCGGGATTGCCGCCCCAGCCACCCGCGGTACCAAGCAAATGCCTGACAGGATCGACCTGTTCTTTGGTGCCGAATGCCTTCTTGAAATCCGCGACCGTCGATCCCAATACGAGCAGGGCGTCCCGCACTTTCTTCTGGCTCGCCTGATCCCAGTTTGGCACCTCAAAACTGCCGGTGTCTTTTTGGCTGGCCTTGATCCCGTCCTGCAACGCATGGACCTGTTCGACGTCTTTGGGGTTGCCTGGATCGACCAGGGGTACGCACGCCCACGACCATGTAGCGCGTGCCGACCTTCGCTCTGGTGAAAATGTGCGGCCCCGGCGTCATACGTCACGGAGGCCACGTAGTGGTCCTCATTGACGATCATCAGCGACATGAAGCGCTTGCCCGCGTCCGGCATGGTGATGGTGACCGGCCCGGCGTCGAGATCGAACACCGCGGACGAATACAGCGTATCGCGATTGAGGCGAATGACAGTCTGGTTTTCGATCCCAGCCGGCTCGCGGCGATGCAGGAATTTTCCGAACGCGCCGTCCTTTACTATGTTGCTGAAATACAGATCAGACTCTGCGCGGATAAAATTATCGACGGTGACGGGAATGGTGCTCCCCGCCGCCGGTTGGGCATGAGCAACGTTCGTCCGCTACGAGCATCGCGACCCCAGCGTGCAGATCGAAAGTCTGATTTTCACTTTGGCGGCTCCTTCCTTCAACCTGCTTTTTCAACGTCCGGCAGCTTCCACACCTTGTCGAAGAATTCCTTCTTCGGACCGTAGAGGCGAAACATGAACTCGAACTTGCGGGCCGGATCGGTCGGTATCCAGTTTGACTCCTGGCCGGCGGGCGCCTTCGCGCCGACATAAAGATCGACCGTCCCGTCGGCATTCTTCTTCACTTCGGGATTGTTGGAGGCGCGGCTGGCGCGATCGACGTTCCTGATCAGCGCGTGGGTGTCGCGATCATAGGCCGTCAACGACCAGTACTGCTCGATCGGGACATCGGCGGGGACGCGGATATGATAGGTCTTTGCACCGTCGTAGTCCTCGCCCTCCTTGTCCTTGATATTGATCAGGTAGAACTGGCCGGTGCCGAGACGTTTGATGCCGATATAGGCGTAATGATACGTGATCCCACGCCAGTCCACGGGATAGTCGTTCGCGCCCTCAAAACTCTCGCTCGCTCCCTTGAGCATTTCCGGATGAGTGGGAAACGTCCAATGCGTGCCTTCGAAAAACACAGGCGGAGCGGCGTCGTATTTGGCGGCCATCCACGCGTGCGCGTCGGCGACACCATCCTTCAAGGCCTGCTTCGTTTTTGCGTCAGGCGCGAAAGGCTTGCCCTTCTCGATGCCGATCGAACGCAACTGATCTATCATGGCGCGGTCACGACCCAGCCAGGGTTCGCTCTGCACCATGCGATCGAGGTTTATGAAAAAACTCTCGTCGTAACGAATGGTCGTGTCGAACAGGATATCCTTGACGTCGGTGAAAACCGTCGCAGGCGGGTTCGACGCCTGCGAGAGCGGATAGACTTTCAACTGCCTGGCATAGGCGATTGACTTGGCAACATCAGCCTCAGCGTGGCTCTTCAAATTTGATCGGATCAGCGCGTAGCTGCCCCAGGTATTCGGCTGCAGCGCCTCGTAGCCTGGGGGTATCTGCCCCTTGTAGGCGGGCGGCAACATCACCAGTTTGATACCCGCGCCCTTGTCAACACCGAGCAATCCGCCATCCTCAAGAGGCTCCTGCCAGACATTCACGATGTTGGCGTTCAGCGAACCATTGGCATCCGCCGGCGGAATCTCGATTACGATCGGCCCGACATCTTTGGTATTGAGGAACGTCATGAAATAGAGCGTATCGGGATTGGGTGTCAGCGTCTGGTTCTTCCAGTCGAGCGGCTTGCCCCAATAGATCACCTGGTTCACCTTGCCCGGCGTCCTGGTCAGCATCTCCTGAAGCATCAGGTCGTAGTTGACGACGGGCATGCCCCAGATCACGGCCTCGACGGCGCGGCTTCGGACCAGCCGCTCCTGCGGCGTCGTTTGCGCGATCGCATCTCCGCCCGCAAGACAGCAAAGGGCAGAGGAGACAACAAGTGCAATAAATGATTTTTTGCTCATGTGCGCGATATCCCTCTACGGCTCGAACGCAAACACCTTCTTCCAGTCCTGCTTCATATCGACGACGGTCCAGCCTTTCGCCTTCGCTTCGTCCCATGCCTTGTCGAGCTTGCCGACGTGGGAGTTCCGGTCGTAGGCGTATTCGCGCGCGGCGTCGGTGTGATGGACGAGGCCCGCGAAGCGCAGCCCATTCCCCGCCATGGTCCATTGCAGCATCTGCAGATCGCCGTCGGAATTGCCGAACGCGAAGATCGGCCGGCGGCCGATGAAGCGGTTGATGCCGGCGGG
This sequence comes from Bradyrhizobium sp., assembly GCA_037201505.1. GTDB lineage: Bacteria > Pseudomonadota > Alphaproteobacteria > Rhizobiales > Xanthobacteraceae > Bradyrhizobium. Next base: position 139,576 of record JBBCHO010000001.1, on the reverse strand, counting down.
CTTGCCGGGGCCGTCATCGACGAATTCGATCTTGGCAATCTTCAAGAGTTCCGGCTTGCCACCGGCGCCGAGCTGGAATTTCACCTCGCCGGACGAGCCGACCACCTGCTCCGGCGGAATGCCGTAGACGCGTTCCGCCCACGGCCGCATGAATTCGATGCCGCCGCCGGACACGATGAAGGTCTTGAAGCCGTTGGCGCGCAGATAGGCCAGCAGTTCGAGCATCGGCTGGTAGACCAGTTCCGTATAAGGCCGGTTGAAGCGCGGATGCCGCGCCGTCGCGGTCCAGTCGACCACGGCTTTGGAAAACTCCTCGACGGGCATGCCGGTGTGGGTCACTGTCATGATCTGCAGCAGGCCATCCTTGCCGGCGCCAGCCAGGGCCTTCTTGTCGTTTTCCAGCAGCGCCTTGAACGGCTGCCTGTCTTTCCATTCCGGATGCTGCGGCGCCATCGCCCTGATGCGATCGAGCGCGAAAGCGAGCTGAGAATAATACGGCTGCTCGCACCACAGCGTGCCGTCATTGTCGAACACGGCGATACGCTCGGCGGGCGGCACGAAATCCGCGCCGCCCTGCGTGGTCACCTTCGCGACGAAGTCCGTGATCGATTTCTTCGCCTGCCCATCGTTCCACGACGGTAGCGGATCGGTCTGGGCGTGTGCGGTCCAATCGATCGCACCGGCGGTGAGAAGAATAGCCGCAAGGAAGAAACGTCTGATCGTAGCGATCAATAATCTCGGCATGCTATTTTTCGCATTTCTGCCCTGGAGCGGCTCCGCGATCTCACTTGTGGAAAATCGGCTTTGCGGAAGACGGCTCCGGCGCCAATGGCGACAATGCAAAGGTCAGCCACGTATTCCATCCTTCGGGCCTGTTTTGGGCCGCGAACTCCTTGTAGGCCTTCACGTTGACGTAGCCCTGCATGCCTCCGACCGGAAACAGGAAGCCGACCTGCGGGCCGACGGCTGCGATCCGCGAGCGGAAGCCGCCGAGCGAGGGAGGGGCTCCGAAATCGTCGGTCACCTGCTGCAGATAGTAGCCGACGATACCGAGTTGGAACTTATTGTCGAAAAAGTGGGAAGCGCCCCAATCGAGATGGAAATCCATCCCGTTCTGGTAGTTGGTGTCGGTGTTCTTGAAGTTGTAGGTCAGTCCCGTGACCCAGGAAAATTCATTGCCGGATTTGGGATTGAAATAGGTGTAGCCGCCGCCGAGATCGATGGCGCCATGGCCGATGCCGAGGTTGGCGAGACGGTTGGGATCATAGTCACCGATGGGAATGTCGCCGGTGCCGTAGACCATGAAATTGTTGACGCCCTGATTCCATTTGAGCGCCACCTGAGGAATGACGTCGCCGTACGACGCCAGATCCTGCGTTCGGCTGAGCGCGATGGTGTTGCCCAGCGGACCGGTAAGCGAGAGCGCGGCCGAGGCCTCGTTCCGTCCGGCGATGCCGAGCACGCTGACCGATAGCTGGGCGCCGAGCACCGGCGCCGCGAACACATAGGTCGGCCCGTATCCGACGAGGTCGCCCCGCCCGCTGATCCCGACATCGAGCCGTCCGCCGCGCGGGAATTGCGCGCCCGCACCTGAAGCGACATCGGTGTGGATATAGAACGTGGCCCAGGACCATCCGGGCGTGGCCGGAGCCGCGGCGAGGCTGCCGAATGTTCCCGGCAGCCAGAAGCTGAGACCTCCTTCATCGGCAAAAGCGGGCGCGGAGATTCCGCTCGACATCAGCGTGCAGAGCGCAGCTCCAGCCGCCGCGCTCAGTATCTTCCGTCGCTTCATGGTGTAACCTTTCATTCGCTTGGCGATGCCCACGAGCAAACACCAACCAGATTTTTGAATCGGTGCATGGTCTTCGCATCACCCCGCGTTTGGACGCTTCAATGTTTCCATGATCTGATCGACGCTGAAGCTGGATGGCGTCTGGCGTGGCGGGAACTCCTTGAACGTATCGATGAACTGCGCGACCAGGGCTTGTGCGGGAACAGCCAGGAACGACAGCTTGAATGTCCAGTCGTTGTAGGTGTTCGACGTAATGTCGGCGCGTTCGTATGGGTCCATCCGCAAATTATACATTTTTGGCGCACGCATGCAGACGAACGGTTCGCGCCAGATCTGGATGGTGCCAGCCTCGCGCTGCTCGCAGAATACCAGCTTCATGTTCTCGAATCGCATCGAGACGAGTTGGCCGTCATCGTTGAAGTAGAAGAACTCCTTCCGCGCCGACTTGGGTTCCGCCCCGGTCAGGTACGGAAGCTGGTTGTAACCGTCGAGATGTATTTTGTAGGTGCGTCCTCCCGACTGCGGCTGCCAGCCAGAGAGCAGGCGCTCCTTCACGCCGGTATCGCCGGCCGCCGCAAGCAGCGTCGGGAACCAGTCGAGCCCTGAGAAGATTTCATTGGACACGCTCCCGGGCTGGATGCGGCCCGGCCAGCGCACGAACGCCGGCACGCGGAACGCGCCTTCCCAGTTGGAATTCTTTTCGTTGCGGAACGGCGTATAGCCGCCGTCAGGCCAGGTGTTCATGTGCGGGCCATTGTCGGTCGAGTAGACCACGATGGTGTCATTGGCGATGCCGAGATCATCGAGCGCCTTGAGAATTTGCCCGACATGTCCATCGTGCTCGAGCATGCCGTCGAAATATTCACTGATCCCGCTCTGTCCCAACATCGATGGCCGCACATGTGTGATGGCGTGCATGCGGGTCGAATTGAACCAGCAGAAGAACGGACGATTGGCCTGCGTTTGACGTTTGATAAAGTCGATGGCGGCGGATGATGTCTCGTCGTCGACCGTCTCCATGCGCTTTTTGGTCAACGCGCCGGTGTCTTCGATAGTTTGCTTGCCGACACGGCCAAAGCGCGGATCGACGGTTGGGTCGTCGCGGTCGGTCGCCCGGCACTTGAGCACGCCGCGTGGCCCGAACCGCTCCTTAAAACGAGGGTCTTTCGGATAGGCAGGGTTCTCCGGCTCCTCTTCGGCGTTGAGATGATAAAGGTTGCCGAAGAACTCGTCGAAGCCATGGACCGTCGGCAAAAACTCGTTTTTGTCACCGAGGTGGTTCTTGCCGAATTGACCGGTCGCGTAGCCCAGCGGCTTGAGAGCTTCTGCGATCGTTATGTCCTCTGCACGCAAGCCCGCGTCTGCGCCAGGCAGACCCACCTTCGAAAGGCCGGTGCGCAACGTCGCCTGCCCGGTGATGAACGACGAGCGGCCAGCCGTGCAGCTTTGCTCGGCATAGTAGTCGGTGAACATCATGCCTTCGCGAGCGAGACGGTCGATGTTCGGCGTGCGATAACCCATCACGCCAAAGGAATAGGCGCTGACATTGGTCTGTCCGATGTCGTCACCCATGATGAAGAGGATGTTGGGTTTGCGGCCGGACGCTCCTGTCGGCGCCGGGGCTGTCGGCACGGCCTTTTGGGCCTGCGCCAGCGCCTGCGATGTCAGCGCTGCCGCCGCGACCAGACTGGAGCTTCCAAGCAGGATGTTGCGGCGGCTGAGGGTACGGTCGCCGGTATCTTCGGTGAGGCCGCCGGAATGGTCGTTGGTCTTGCTGGTGCTGGACATTCAACTCTCCGCTGTTTGCACGAAAGTAAAAGTCATCGCGTATCTGACGTACTTCGACATAAGATCATCCGGCCCACCCGAGGGTGGGCCGGACTAGCGTGGCGCCACGGTCTACTTGATGCCACGCTGCTGGAGTTGCTGATCGATCAACTGGTTCACGCCGGAGCGAATCTTGTCGATGCTCTGGGCCCGTTGTCCGGCCTTCGCCCTGTTGTCCTTGATGTCATCCAGCGTCTCTTCCATGATCGTCGCCGGCACGAAACTCGGCGGGAACGATCGCGGCGGAAACTCCTTGAACGTCATCACGAACGCGCCGACATCGTCCATCGCGCCATATACCTGACCGACGTGGTTGAGCTGCCAATCCCAGAACGTATTGGACGTCATGTCGGCCCGCTCGAACGGGTCCTGCAGCAGGTTGAATATCTTCTGTAGGCGGAGTTTGGTGAAGGGCTCGGCCCATACGCCGAGCGTGCCGATCAGGCGCTGTTCGGCGTAGACATATTTGTAGTCTCCCTTGCGGAAGCCAACCAGCAGACCGTCATCGTCTGAATAGAAGAAAATATCGCGGGCGCTCTTGGTGCCGTTGTTATTCCCGGCGGTACCACTCACGTTGCGCAGAAATGCGGACTGATCGTAGCCGTCGAGGTGAACCTTGTAGGTGATACCGTTCGCGGTGTAGCCCGCCTTCAGCTTGTTGACGATGTCAGGCTCGCCAGCCGCGGCACACAGTGTCGGAATCCAGTCGTTGTGACTCATGATCTCGTTGCTGACAGTGCCGGGCTTGATCGTGCCGGGCCAGCGCACCAGGCATGGCACCCGGAACGCGCCCTCCCAGTTGGTGTTCTTCTCCGAACGGAACCAGGTCATGGCGCCGTCGGGCCAGGTGTTCATATGGGGCCCGTTGTCGCTGGAGTAGACGACGATGGTGTCGTTGGTGACGCCCATATCGTCGAGCGCCTTGAGCAATGTGCCGATGGTATCGTCGTGCTCCTGCATGCCATCGATGTATTCGCTGTCGCCGTGGGTGTAGCGGCCACGATGGCCTGCGCGGACGTGGGTTCGCAAATGCATGCGGGTCGCATTGAACCAGACGAAGAATGGTTTGCCCGCGCTCTGCTGGCGCTTCATGAAATCGATCGCCGCAGCCGAGGTCTCGTCGTCGACTGTCTCCATGCGCTTCTTGGTCAGCGCACCGGTGTCTTCGATGGTCTGCTTGCCGATCTTGCCGAAGCGCGGATCAACCGTCAGGTCGTCGCGGTCGCTCGCCTTGCATCTGAGCACGCCGCGCGGACCGAACTTGGCGAGATAGGCCGGGTCCTTGGGATAATCCGGCAGTTCCGGCTCTTCCTCGGCGTTGAGATGATAAAGATTGCCGAAGAATTCGTCGAAACCGTTCACGGTCGGCAGCGACTCGTTGCGATCGCCGAGGTGGTTCTTGCCGAATTGTCCCGTGGCGTAACCGAGATTCTTGAGCAAGCCGCCGACCGAAGGATCCAATTGGCTCATGCCCATGGGAGCACCGGGGAAGCCAACCTTGGTCAACCCGGTGCGAATGCCGTGCTGGCCCGTGAGGAATGCCGCGCGCCCGGCCGTGCAGGACTGTTCGCCGTAATAATGCTGCATCTTGATACCCTCGCGGGCGATGCGGTCAATGTTCGGCGTCTCGTAACCCATCAGGCCATTCGAATAGGCGCTGATGTTGGCGATGCCGATGTCGTCGCCCCAGAGGATGAGGATGTTCGGCTTGCGGCCGGACACGGATGGAGGGGGAGCCGGCGTCGCGGCCGGCGCGGCCTTTTGCGCCTGCGCGAGCGCCTGCGAAGTCAGCGCCGCCGCCGCGACAAGGCTCGAGCTTCCAAGCAATATATTGCGGCGGCTCATGGCGCGATCGTTGGTCTCGTTGACCGAGACATCGGGATGGTTGTTGTTCGCTTCGCTCGACATTCTACTCTCCGTTCTTCACAAGAAAGCTGAAATCACGATGGGTGCGCACTCCGTGTGACGCACCGGAACCCGAGATGGCTGGTGGAGGTATCGATCGCTTCGGCGTGACGCGCGGCCGGGCGATAGCGCCGGCAGTAATTCGGCGCGCACAGATGCGAGCCGCCCTTGATGACCTTGCGCGGGATCTTGATGTTCGGCTGGCACGGATCGTAACTGGCATCCTCGTGGCCGCCGCGCGGGTTTTGCGGAATGCAGCAGGCTTTCGCTGCATCTGGTTCGTGCTTTGAGGAAAACCAGTCCGCCGTCCATTCCCAGACATTGCCGATCATGTCGTGGACGCCGTAACCGTTCGCCGGGAAGGCCTCCACCGGCGAGGTGCGCTCATAGCCATCGAGATGAAGATTGTGCAGCGGGAAATCGCCCTGCCAGGTATTGGCCATATGCTTTCCGCCGGGCGTGAACTCGTTGCCCCAGGCGAATTCGGCCTCGTCGAGCCCGCCGCGCGCGGCGAATTCCCATTCCGCTTCGGTCGCGAGATCCTTGCCGGCCCATCTGGCATAGGCCAGCGCATCGGAATGCGAGATGTGCACGACAGGATGATTATCCGACGTATTGATGTTGCTCTTTGGGCCGTGAGGATGCCGCCAGTCGGCGCCCTTCATGAAGGTCCACCACTGGCTCCAGTCGCGCAGATCGAAGGTCGACGGCGGGTGCACGAATACGAGCGAGCCGGCGTAGAGCATGTCAGGCAATGCGCCGGGATAATGTTTCGGGTCGGGTAAAATCTCGGCGTAGGTCTTGTGGCCGGTCGCAAAGACAAACCGTTTGAACTGACGGTTGGTCACCGGCGTGCGGTCGATCCAGAAGCCGTCCACGCAGACCCGGTGCGCCGGCGCCTCCTCGGGGTAATGATGGTCCGATCCCATGCGAAAGGTGCCGCCGGGAATCCAGACCATATTGTCTGGCTCACGATCTCCTGTCGGATTGCCGCGTCCGATATCGGCCCCCAGCAACGTCATGGCTTGCTCCCGGCCTGTGCGCCGCTATTGGCAGACGTCCCAGAATCCCTGGGTCCGGCTCGGGTCAGTGTAGTACCAGCAGAAATTGGGAGACACCGCCGTCAATGTTATAGAGCGGTAAGTCTTTGATGCACGGTCGCTTTGCAGAACGAAATCGATCAGTAAGCGCATTTGCTAAGCCCTCCTCCTTTGCGACTTCTCGGCGCAGTTGATTCCGCGCCGCGGCAGCAATTGGTCAGCCCCTCTTCCCCATTCGCCGTCGATGCTTCAGCACACGGCATTTTCGTGGCGCGCCATTCTCAATTCCGACGCTTGGCGCGCGAACGTCGGTCAAACGCAACCGTAGACGAACTTCGCACCGATGTGATGTACAGTTTGTGCCAATCTGCTGCGACACATTTTCAAGCCTTAACGGGCGATGTCTTCGATCGATCAAGTGATCGATCACGTGCGATTCGTTGTGTTCGAAAATTCGACACAAATACGTCGATACGGATTTCGAAACCGAAAAGATGTTTTGCGGCAACACCATCGCGCACATTTTGCCGCAGGGGTTAAAACCGGTTGGTGTAGCGTCAAAGTTGTGCCTAAACTGATGGGCTGTTGCGATCTCACCGTGTCGCTGCCGCTGGTGATCGACGCCAGCAGCCAGCCGGTGCCCGATAAACCGATCAAGGCCCAACTCCAGGAGAAAAGACGTTCCGAAAAATACCCGCAGTTCGACGCCGTCGTGAGGCACCTCGACAATTAGTGACCAATCGCCTGTCCCTCACAGCCTTGTCGAATTGACTGCATCACGGGGACCTGTTCGATGAGCAAATACATTTCGGTGCAAACGCGCAGCATTGATAGCTTCAAGGAAATCGACGATTCGATTCGCGGCGCGCACATCGAGACCGTGCAGCTCGAGCGTGGACGCCTGCGCGGACATATGACGCATATGTCGGTCGGCGGCTTGCCGGTCGCGACCGGTGCTTTTTCCGTTGGCTTGCGGGCCAGGGGCGTGTTGAGCGACGATCGGGTTACGATTGCCGTACTGACGGGTGCCACCAGCCGCGTAACACAATGGTCCTACGAAACGCATCCCGCCGATGTCCTGGTCACGCCGGCGGGCGTCGATCATGACGCACGCTTCTACGGCGGCGCATCCTATGCTGTCATTTCGCTCGATCAGGCCGACCTCGACGGAGCCTTTGCAACCGAGCCGCGGCTGCGCGAGCTCGGCACCTCGCCGAAGCGACATTTTCGCGCCGACAAGCATGGCGGTGAGTATGTCATCCGTCGCCTGCGTGACATTATCGCACGCCTCGCAGCCCCTAACGTGAGATGGAATGCGGACGCCGCCGAATTCTGGAAGCAATCAATCATCGAGACGATGACCATGACGATTCTGGCCAGCACGCCATCGGAGCTCGATGGGTCTCTGCTGTCGGCGAAACGCATCGTGCGGAAGGTCGAGGACTATATCGAGGCCGCCGGTTTGAGGCCGATCCACATTTCCGAACTGTGCAGGGAAGTTCACGTGTCGCGCCGCACGCTGCACCGCGCCTTCTATGACGCTGTTGGCATCGGGCCGGTCGCCTTTCTGCGCTGCCGGCGGCTGTGCTCGGTCCATTCGACCTTGAGAGACAGCGATCCGGCGACGACGACGATCGCTGATGTCGCGACGCAGCATGGCTTCCTGAACGTCGGCAGGTTTTCCGGCTACTACCGGTCGCTGTTTGACGAATGCCCGTCCCGGACATTGGCGGGATTTGACTGCCCGACGAACCGCTGCGGCGATTGTCCGCAAACCCAGCGCACATTTGCCGATAGCGCAGAGATCAGCCCGGACCAGCAGGTCGCCATGCCCATCGCCGCTCCAGAGCCGTCTTGACGCCCGGAGATACTCGCCTTGATTGCAAGTCAGATCGTCTTGCCGGGACGATACTCGTCCGCAATTGAAATGGATTGGCCGGGATCGGCCCGGACTACGGCAATATGACACTTGCGGACATATCGGGGGACCGGCTCGCGTGCGACCGGGTTTTCCGATTGACAATTTCCGGTTGCAAGTTTTAATTCTACTTAAAATCGCGTCTTTGATACTTGCTCGCATATTCCCGAGATAATTTTTTATCCGTTTTGTGAAGCAGATCGCAATCCGGTTTCACTGAACCCTTTATTGATGAGCTGCAGATTGATGCAGATTCCGCTGGCCCTAAACGGGATGACGATCATGCGCGATGTCCGTCTGTTCGCCCTTGGACTCACAACAGCAATCGGCTTGGTGGCGCTGGCGGGCTTTCCGGCTTCGCTATCGGCGCAGACGCCGGCTGCAGCACCTCCTCCTAAAATCACGCCGCTGGGGCCAAAGCTGAAATGCAATGCGGCAGCTTTTGACCCACCGCCCGCTTTTTCCGATCGATTTCCGGGTCCGCTGGCTGTGCCGGGGCCGCTCAACGGGATTCTTCCTCTCAGCGCCAAGGACACGGCTGATATCCTGAATTCCGATCTACCGTGTCAGGAGAGGGTGTCCACAGGCGGACCAGAGAAAGCAGTTTTGGAGAATCTCCAGCGTGGCTTCGATTTTTATTCGTGGCGCACATTCATCGCGCTGAATGCGCCTGCCGACGGCAAGACCACCATCGATCATGCGGAAGCCAACATGCCAACCCGATGGGAGGACATGGACAATTTCAAGCAACTTGCCGACGTCATGTTGCCTGTGGGCACCGCAGCCGCGACATGGCCCACTGACAGAAAAGGGATAGAAGACGAACGCAACCGGTTGGTGCCGGAGGGGTGCAAAACGCTCCATCAGCAGATGCCGAAGCGGATGATCGTCAAGATGATCGAGGAGAGTTTTAACGAGCCGTTCAAGACCGGCCCGTTGATCGATCAGCAGGGACATTACGCCATCTTCGACATCCTGATGAACCGGCAGATGTTCAATTACATCAAGTTGAATCATCTAGATACGAAGGCCGGGCAGATGAGCACGGCCAATGCCGGACTCGCGGTCGATTTCCCGCCTGGTCAGAATGCAACCGGAGAACTTGGCGCCTTTATGCTCAAGGTCTCCTGGAAAATCCTCGGGCCCGAGGAGATCAAGGCCGGGAATTTCCACATGGTGGACGCACTCGTTTCCATGCCGATACGTGAAGGCTCAAAGGCCAAGCCGCCATGCCTGCCGGAAACCCTGGGATTGATCGGCTTTCATGCCGTGCACAAGACTTTAACCCGCCCGCAATGGATATGGACCTCATTCGAGCACATCCAGAATGTGCCGGACAGGAATGAAGTCAACGCCAAGACGTTTCACGGTCCATACAATTTCTTCAGCGTCAATTGCAAGGACGATTGCGCGACCGAGAACGCCACGCCGCCACGGCAATTCTGGCAGCCCGACCTGGCCCTGAAGCTGAAATTCGGGGACCAGTTCAGAAGCCAGATCGTTCGTGAAATGCCGCTGACCGATGCGGCGAAACACATGAACGATATTTTCCACGCTCTCCTGCAGGGCACCGTCTGGGAACATTACATGCTGCTCAGCACGCAGTGGCCGAGCAACTTTCCGTGCACAGCGCTGCACTCGCAAAGTGCCGAACCACCTGCACCGAAGACCGATTTTCAAAAGCAACCGGATATGACGTGTTCGCCCGCACCGGTATTTTTCGCGAACTCTACGCTGGAAACCTACAGTCAGGTCGAGTCAGTCAAAGGGGTTCCCGAAGGGGTCCCCCTCGCCTCCTCGAGCTGCATTGCCTGCCATGGCAACGCCGTGAGTTTCCAGACAGGCGCATCAAATCAGAAGCCGGGTGAGCTGCGTCTCAACCAGTCGGACTTCACGTTCATTCTGGAAAAGGCGAAGTAAACAGATGTGGTGCGGTTTATGCGAGCGCCATTCGGGACTGGAATGATTGGGAGATCACCATGAGCACCTTACGGCAGCATGACCGCAATCAGCCCGGCGAGCCTGACGACAGACAAACCGGTGAAGTCTCGCGGCGCACGATGCTCGCTGGCGCGATGGCAACGACTGCGGTCGCCGCGGCCGGGCCAATTGACACCGTCTACGCCCAGGATGCCGATCCGAAGCAAGATATGGTGGCCTTTTTGCTGCTTTCGTCGGCACTCACTGGCGTGCATGTGGTGAATCTGGCGCCGGAGTTCGGAGCCAAGCCTGACATATTGAAGTCGGACCCCGGCGTCGATCCCATCCAGGTCAAGGATAATTATTTCGGGTTTGCCAAAAACAAGAACCCAACCTTATTCGGTAAATTGCTGCAGATCGCCAAGGACCATCCGCTGTCGGCGCCGGATATCATCAATGCGGTGAATGCCAATGACGACACCAAATTCATGGCGCGCAGCATTGTTTTGATGTGGTATCTCGGCTCCTGGTACGATCCGAATGATCTGCGGAGCAAAGCCGCGGGCTCCAAAGACTTCCTTAAATCCCAAGTTGTTTCGGCGACCGCATATACGCAAGGGCTGGTTTGGCAAATCGCGCAGGCCCATCCGATGGGCTACAGCAACCTGCAGTTCGGTTACTGGTCGCGCGAACCGGTTGATCCGAACGATCAAAACGTAAGATCCGATCTCGGCTTCATCACGCCAACGATTCCCTGAGGTACACGCCATGGCCGCCAGCAATTGCCTGCAATGCGACGTCGCGATCGTTGGGTCTGGCTTTGCCGGAGCACTGATCGCCAATGAGTTGAGCCAGAAAAACATCAAGGTCATCATCCTTGAGGCCGGCCCGGGCGTCACGCCGAATATCAACGATTACATGAGAACTTTTTACAAGGCCTCCGCCAAGGTGCCGGAGAGTCCGTTTCCTCCGAAGCTCAAAACAAACGACAGCGACGATAATTTGCTTGATCCCGCGCTGGTGGCGGCTGGTAGACCGACGGTGCTGTCGACAAACGAGTTTACGTGGCAGGACCCAAAGCAAAGTTACCTCATCCAGGACGGCAAGCGCCGGCCTTTCATGAGCACCTATGAGCGTCTGGCTGGCGGCACTTCACATTGGCTTGGGACTTCGCTGAGGTTTGTGCCGACGGATTTCAAGATGAAGTCGAGTTACGGCAAGCAACTTTCGGACTTTCCATTTCCCGACTGGCCGAGCGATATAACTTCTCAGAGCATGAGCAAGTGGTACGGCAAGGCGGAGGCTGAACTCGGTGTTTCGGCCGACGTAAAGGAGCAAAGCTTTCTCGGCATCGATTTTGGCAAGAACTACACTTATCCGATGCCGAGGATTCCGGGTTCGCTGCTCGATCAACGCATGGGCGACGCGCTCTCAAAATTGACAGAAGACGAGACCAGGTTCCTTGGGATGGAGAAGCCCGTCACCTCGGTCAAGGTGCGAAGCCTGCCGGCGGCGCGCAATTCCCAGCCTTACAGGAATCGCCGTGCCTGTGCCGGCAATACCAACTGCATTCCGATCTGCCCGATCCAGGCCAAGTACGATCCGACCATTACCCTGAACGAGGCCACCGACCGGGGCGCGCAGCTGATCGATCACGCGGTTGCCAGCGAGATACTCGTCGAAAATGGCCGCGTCAGCGGCATCAATTTCATTCAATACGCGAATGAGGCTGGCCCGAAGACTGCGGACGGATGCGTCAAGGCCAAAATCTACGTCATCGCCGCCAACGCGATCGAAACACCGCGGCTGCTGCTGATGTCGAAAAACGGCGGCGCGACCAGCAATGGGGTCGCGAACAGCAGCGACATGGTCGGCCGTCATCTGATGGACCACCCCTATTATGTCGCCTGGGCGCTGCTGCCGCCAAGCGCAAAACCGGTATTCCCCTATCGCGGCCCGCTGATTACCTCGGGGATCGGCGACCTCTGCGACGGGCCGTTCCGCGCCAAGCGGGCCGCCTTCCGGGTCGATATCGGCAATGAGGGCTGGAACTATGTGATCGCGGGCGGCGCGAACGGCGCCGATCCTCACGTCACGACCGTGGATTTCGTCAACGGCACGAACTTGGGCGACCTCAACGACCATAAATTCAATCAACTCGGCAAGGACAACGCCGTGCTGCTCGGCGCTCCCCTGGCAAGCAAACTGAACGATTTGATCACGCGCCAGCTCCGGATCGGATTCCTGGTCGAGCAGACGCCTGATCCGAGCAACCGGGTCACACTGTCGGCGAAATTCACCGATGCGTTGGGATTGCCGCGCCCTGAGATATCCTACGATCTTTCGGAATATACGAGACAGGGCATCGTCGCCGCCTTCAGGATGAAGAATCTGATTTTCAGCAAGATGGGTGCGACGGATTTCACTCGTCCAGCAGATGGCGATCCGGCGGGCTTCAATGAAATCATCGACGGCAATCCCGTTCCGCTCACCTATGGCGGCGCGGGCCACATCATGGGCACCTACCGGATGGGTGAGGATCCCAAGACGTCCGTGGTCGATTCGTTCCAGCGCACGCATGACCACAACAATCTGTATCTGGTCGGAAGCGGCACGTTTCCAACCGGCGGCACCGCCAATCCAACGCTGACGCTCTCGGCATTGGCGATGCGGACCGCGGACAGTATTGCCGGCGACCTCAAGTCGCACGGCTAGGCGGCGTTCGCATGGCGATCATGTTCCAAAGATAGATAGAGCGCGACGACGCATAGTCCTGAAATCATCGCCTCTCATGGCATCACGGGCGGAGAACGATATGGCGCGCAAATACCGGAAATGGCTGATCGCTACCTGCGCCGTCGCGGCGCTTTCGGTTGCGCCCAATCCCGCCGGCGCGGCGGACGCCTGCCCGGCGCCGGTGGCGGATCACCTGCCCACGGTGCCGCCGGGGCAGCTCAATATCGGGACGATCAAGCCTCTGCTGGTCGACTATCACGCGAAGTTTTATAATGACGATGTCGCCGCGGTGTTCAGTTCGGCGCAAAAATTCATGGAGCAGAACGCGGCCCAATCGAAGCGGCCGGTGATCGTGCTCGATATCGATGAGACCTCGCTCACCAACTGGCCGAATCTGGCGGCTGATGATTTTGGTTTCGTCGCGGGCGGCGCCTGCGACGTGCTGCCGGCCGGCCCTTGCGGATTCAATCAATGGATTTTCAAGGCGAGCGCCGAAGCGATCGAGCCCACCCTTAAACTGTTCAAGGCCGCCAAACTTCGCGGCGTCGGAGTCATTTTCATCACCGGCCGCCCCAACAGCCAACGCGACGCCACCGTCATCAATCTCGAACATGCCGGATTTGACGGGTGGACCGAGCTTCGAACGCGGCCCGATCACGACACACGAACCGTGCAGGCCTACAAGATGGACGAGCGCATCGCGGTCGAGGCCGAACCTGAGGGCTACACCATCATCGCCAATATCGGCGACCAGATCAGCGACATCGACGGCGGCCACGGCGGCTGCACTTTCAAAGTGCCGAACCCGTTTTATTTCATTCCGTGAGGTGGGCTTGCAGCGGCGGCCCATGTTTCAGTTCGTTCGCGCACCAAGACGAGCTATGAGTGCAGCAGTACGCGTATTTTGTAACTACAATTTACTTGACACCGGCATAAATCGTAGCTACAAATAAGTCATGAAGATCGTATGGGATGAGCCCAAGCGTATCGCCAACCTCGAAAAGCATGGGTTGGACTTTGCCGACTTGAACGAAACGTTTTTCGACAATGCACCGGTGATTCCATCCCATAACGCCAGCAAGCGTTGGGTCGCTGTCGGCATCAACATCCGTGGCATTATCGTGGTCGTATTCGCCCGGCTCGGACGCGAAGGCGTAAGCATCATCGGCATGCGGCCCGCGAGCCGGAATGAAAGGAAACTCTATGCCGAACGCTAAAAAAGCTGGCTATAGCAAAAAAGATTTGCGTGAGGTCAGCGACAATCCAGAATTGACGAAAGCCGATTTCGCCCGCGCGAAGCCGTTCTCGGAAGTTTTTCCCGATCTGGCCGCTTCGATTCGAAAGGGACGCGGTCCAAATAAATCTCCGACAAAAAAGCTCGTGTCATTGCGACTTAGCCCTGAGGTGATTGAACACTTCAAGTCCACAGGATCCGGCTGGCAATCGCGGATCGATGAGACCTTGCGTAAAGCCGTGAAACGCAAGGCCTCTTGATCGGAACCCCGTCGACGGAAATCGAATCTCTCAGTTCTGCACAGCCATATTGCGCGCGTTGGTTTCCTTGCCGTCCACGATCTTGACCACATGTGTGGTCAACAGCGGATCGCCTTTCTCATCGAACTTGAAGGGGCCGCGGGTGCTGTCGAAGCTGATCTTGGCCAGGGCATCGCGCACCGCCGTGCGATCGGACTTGCCGGCGGCTTCGACCGCCATGATGGCCATGGTGATGGAATCATAGGCCTCCGCCGCATAGGCGTCCGGTACCCTTCCATAGGCTTTCTGGAATTTGGCGATGAAGGCCTTGGCCGCCGGGATATCGGCCGCCGTCGCCACGCTGAAATGCGTGGTGAAATAGATGCCGTCGGTCGCCGCACCCCCGAGCTCGATGAATTTCGGCGTCGCGATGCCGTCGGAGCCAAACCGGATCAGGTTCAATCCGCTCTGGGCGTATTGCTTGGCGACCAGCGCGCCCTCGGTATAACGCGACCATTCCACCATCGCCTGCGCGGGGCTCGCCTTGATGCGGCCGAGCTGCGCAGTGAAATCGATGTCGCCGCGGGTATAGCGCTCCTCGGCAACGATATCGAAGTTATATTTCGCGCCGGCCAGCTTGAAGGCTTCGAAGCCACCGCGGCCGAAATCGTCATTGACGTAAAGGAACGCGAATTTGGTGACCTTCGGGAATTTCTCATGGATGAAGTCCACGAGGTCGGCGACCAGCTTGGTGTCGGGCACCGGCGAGCGGAATATCCATTTGTTGCCTTGCGTCGTGATGCGCTGCGCGGTGCCGGCAACCACGATCTGCGGAGTCTCGGACTGGCGGCTCACCTGCGAAGACGCCAGGCTCGCCGGGCTGGAGATGCTGCCCACATTGATCAGAACCTCATCGCGCGAGATCAGCCGCTTGATCACGTTGACGGCCTCTTCGGGCTTGCCGTTGTCGTCGGCAAACACCGGCTCGATCTTCTCGCCGCGAATGCCGCCGGCGTCGTTCTTTTCCGCAACCGCCAGATTGACCGAATCCCTTTCGGCGGAACCCATCGCGGCGGCGTCGCCGCTCATCGGACCGAACACGCCGATCTTGATGGTATCGGCGGCGGCGATCTGGACCGAAGCTGCGATCATCAAGGCGGCGACACAGGCGCCGCTCAAAGTTCGAAAACGCATTTTCATCTCCTTCTGGTTCGGGACCTGTTCACATATTCGCGGTTTGAGCGGGATTGCCGTCGGCAAACTCCCACTCCTGTTCACCCAGATAACTCGCCCACACCTTGGGGTTTTCGAGCAGGCGATCGCTGGAATCGGAAAGCACGATCGAGCCGGTTTCGATGACATAGCCGCGCGTCGCCAGCGACAGCGCCAGTTCGGCGTTCTGTTCGACTAAAAGGATCGTGACGCCGCTTTCGCGGAAATAGTCGATCGCGTTGGCGATTTCCTCAACCACGATTGGCGCCAGGCCAAGCGAAGGCTCGTCCAGCATCAACAGCACCGGCTGCGCCATCATCGCGCGGCCGAACGCCAACATCTGCTGCTCGCCGCCGCTGAGCGATCCCGCCAACTGCCTACGCCGCTCGTAGAGCCGCGGAAACAATTCGAACACGCGCTCGCGCGTCGCCTTTTCCTTGCCATGGGCGCGCGGCGAATAGGCGCCGACCGTCAGGTTCTGCTGCACCGAGAGGCGCGGAAACACCCGGCGTCCTTCCGGCACGTGCACGATTCCCCGCGCGACGATCTGTTCGGGTGAGAGGTTGGTGATGACCTCGCCCTGAAACTCGATGGTGCCGGCGGTCGGGCGTATCAGGCCCGAGATCGTGCGCAGCGCTGTCGATTTGCCCGCACCATTGGATCCGATCAGCGCCACCACCTCGCCGGCCTCCAGCGTGATGTCGACCTTGCGCAAGGCCGTCACCGCGCCGTACCCGGCACTGACATCGCTAAGGCGAAGCATGGGCGGCTTCCGGTTGCGGGCTTTGAATGGACTTGGCGCGGCGCTTGAGACGGCCGCCGAGATAGGCCTTGATTACTTCCGGATGCGCGCGAATTTCGGCGGGACTGCCATTGGCCAGGCGCTTGCCGTAATTCAGCACCGTGATGCAGTCGCAGGACGGCATCACCACATCCATGTGGTGCTCGACCAATAGAATTGTCACGCCGGAGGCGCGGATGGTCCGGATCAGATCGACCATCCGCTGGCTCTCGGCGCCATTGAGTCCGGCCGCGGGCTCATCCAGCAGCAACAGCTTCGGCCGCGCGACGATGGCGCGCGCGATCTCGACCAGGCGCTGCGATCCATAAGGCAGGGCGCCGGCCTGCATATCGGCGAGATGCGCCAGGCCGACAAAGTCGAGCGCTTCGCGGGCGCGCTCGGTAATGCCGGTTTCTTCCGCCTGCTGCTGCGGCGTGCGCAATAGCGCATGCCAGATCTCGCAATGCGTCTGCCCGTGCATCCCGACCATGATGTTTTCGAGCACAGTCATGTCGCGGAACAGTTTTAAATTCTGGAAAGTCCGCCTGATACCAAAGCGCGCGCGGCGATCGACCGGCCAGCGTGTGATGTCACTGCCTTCGAACTGAATCTTTCCGGCGCTTGATGCCAGATGGCCGGAGATCAAATTGAGCATCGTGGTCTTGCCGGCGCCATTGGGGCCGATCAATCCATGCACCGAACCCGCCGCGACCTCCATGGCGACATCGCCGACGGCGACCAGACCGCCGAAGCGCCGTGACAACCCCGAGATGTCCAACAGGGTGCTCAATCTACAGCCTCGCGGTCCAGGGTTTCTGCAAAAACCAGCGCTGCCCGTGCTGTGCGGCATATCTGGCGAGATCGAGCAGGATGCCGCTCAGGCCCTTGCTGCCGGCGCCCGCGAACACGATGACCATCACGCCGAACAGCAGCAGCCGGAATTCGCCGGAGGCGCGCAGCAGTTCCGGGATCAACACAACGATCGCCGCACCCAGCGCCGCCCCGGGCAGGCTGCGGATGCCGCCGATCACCACCATGATCAGGATGTCGATCGACTTCTGAAAGTCGAAATCGTTCGGATTGAGATAGCGCGAGTGAAACGCGTAAAGGCCGCCGGCGATGCCCGACGCAATGGCTGCGACCAGGAAACACTTGCTCTTGTAGACGGCAATGTTGATGCCGCTGGCGCGTGCGGCCTCTTCGTCCTGCGAAATCGCGGTCAGGGCGCGGCCGAAGCGCGAATGCGCGATCCGGTCGAACGCCAGGAACACGGCCGCCGCCGTGATCAGGCAGATGTAATACAGCGCCTTTTCGCCGCCCAGCGAAAACCCAAACAGCGTCGGCGCCGGAATGTCGATCATCCCGATGCTGCCGCCGGTCAGCCAGTCCTCGTTGAGCATCACGAGGTGAACGATGATCGCAAATCCCAGCGTCGCGACCGCGAGGCTCGAGCCTTTGAGGCGCACGATCGGAATCAGCAGCAGGCTGGAAAGCCCAGCGAGCAGTCCGCCGGCCACGATCGCCAGCACGAACGGCAGTTGAAAAGAGATCGAAAGCGATGCGGCCGTATAGGCGCCGATCCCGTAAAACGCGCCCTGCCCCAGCGACACGATGCCCGCCATGCCCACCAGCAATTGCTGGGAAAAAGCGAGAATGACGCCGATCAACGCCAGACTGAAAATATGCACCCAATAGGCATTCGACTGCACCAGCGGAACCGCGGCGAGGACAAGCGCGACAGCTAATCTGGCTATCAGCGATGAACGCATGGGGTCACACTTCTCGGCCGCCGCGGGTCAACAGCCCCGTCGGCATGAAAAGCAGGATCGCGATCAGCACCACCATCCCGACCGCGTCCTTGTAGGCGGTCGAGATCAGCGAACCCGAAAATGTTTCGATCAGCCCGAAAATGAGGCCGCCGATCATGGCGCCGGCGATGCTGCCGAGGCCGCCCAGCGTTGCGGCTACGAACGCCTTGATGCCGGTCAGGAAGCCCATATTGAAGGAAGCAAAGAACAACGAGCCAAGCAGCACGCCCGCGGCGCCGGCCATCATGCCCGAAATCGCAAACGTATAGGTCGTGGTCCGGTCGACGCTGATGCCCATCAGTTGCGCCACATCGGGATCCTGCGCCGCCGCCTGCATCGCGATGCCAAGCCGCGTATACCGAAAGAACACGATCAGCACGCCCATGATCAGCCCGCTCAAGAGCACGATCCAGATCAGCTGCGGCGAAACCGTAAAGCCTGCGAACTTCACGCCGCCGGATGCGAACAGCGTCGGATAGCGCAGCGGCTCGGAACCCCACACCAGCCGCGCGACATTCTGCAGCACGATCGAGACGCCGAGCGTCGCGATCATGATGTTGATTGCCGAGACCCGGCGCAGGCGCAGCGTGCGGTACACCACGATCTCGACCGACATCGAGACCAAACCGCCGCCGAGAATACCCGCCAGCAGCACCAGCCATAACGGCATGCCCTGCAGCCAGAAGGAACTGAGGCCCGCCATCGAGCCGATCATCAGCATTTCGCCTTGCGCGAAGTGAAGGATGTCGGTGGCGCGGATGATCATCGAGATGCCGAGCGCAATCAGGCTGTAGATGCAGCCGATCGCAAGGCCGCCGAGCGTGGTCTGAACGAGTTGATCGACTGTCATCGCGCGCCTTCTCTTCGCAAGAGCTAACGCCGTGCCGCCCAAAGCAGCAAGATCAAATTGCATGCGAATGCAAGGGCAACGGGCCTATGTTTTAAGCAGTCTATATGCGGCTTTTCGCCGTATCATCCCGCCGTTCGCCGGGAAATTTCATCGGCATTCTTGCATACGTATGCAGATATGCCAATGTTTTGAGACGTTTCCAAATGCGCCGGGGAAATTGCGGCCATTCCGGCGACCGCACGCCGCGCGCTTGGCATCAAGCGTGCAAGGAAGCCCAATCGACCCCGCACGACTATTTCCGCCCGGAGTGAACGCATGAAGAAGAAAAGAATTCAGCTCGCCTTCGACATGTCCTGGACCACGGTGGAGACCCAGTGGCGGCTCCCCGGCTCCTGGGTCGATGCGCATCACCCCAATATCGGCCTGTTCGAGGAAGCCGCCCGCCAGGCCGAACGCGGCGGTCTCGACATGATCTTCTTCGGCGACAGTACGGGCATCCCCAGCACCTGGAAAGATTCGATCGAGGATGCCGTGAGTTACGGCGTCGCCTGGCCCCGCTTCGAGATGAGCCCCTGGATCACCGCGATGTCGCGGGTCACCAGCCATCTCGGCTTCGGGCTCACCTATGCCTCGACCTTCATGCATCCGTTCTATACCGCCCGCCTGCTCAATTCCCTCGACCACATCACCAACGGCCGTATCGCCTTCAATGTGATCACCTCGCAGCGCCGCGCCGATTTCGCCAATTACGGTTATGACGAACTGGTCGACCATAATGAGCGCTATGAACGGCTCGAGGAATTTATCGACGTCTGCCACCGGCTCTGGGATAGCGTGGCCCCGGATGCCTTCATCTGGGACCGCAAGACCGGCATGGTCGCCGATCCGGCCAAAGTGAAAGCGATCAATCACGACGGCAAATTCTTCAAGGTCGCGGGTCCGCTCAGCGTGATCCCCTCGCCGCAGGTGCACCCGGTGATCCTGCAGGCCGGTGGCTCGCCGCGCGGCACCCGCGCCGCCGCCCATGTCGCCGATCACGTATTTGGTTTGACCAAGACCGTTCCGCTGATGGCGCAACAACGCAGCGACCTCGACAAGGCGCTGGTCGCCGAAGGCCGGGACCCGGAGAAAGTCGGGATACTCTGGTCGAGCCGGGCTGTCGTCGGTGAGACGAAAGCCGAGGCCGACGCGCTGCGCGAAAGCATGATCGCCGACGTTCCGGTCGAGGCGGTCGGCGCGTGGCTATCCCATAACACCGGCTACGATATGTCGCTGCTGCCACCGAAATTTTCCCTGAAGGAGCTGCAGGAGCGCATCGTCGCCGCCAACGCCTCGCCGGTCGGGTTCGTCAATCTCTTGGCCAAGCAGCACGGCGAAAGCGCCGAAATTACCCGCGAAGAGTTCTTCCGGCATGGTCTCAGCGCCGCGACCGGCCACAACATCACCTTCGCCGGCACCGCGACCCAACTGGCCGACCAGATGGAGGACATGTTCGAGGGCACCGGCAGCCGCGGCGGCTTCATGCTGTCGGTTTCGCAGGCCGCGCCGCGCGCGATCATGCTCAATATCATCGATCAACTGGTGCCGGAATTGAAGCGCCGCGGCCGGTACCGGACGTCCTACGAAGGCAAGACGTTGCGCGAGAATTTGTCGGCCTAGAGCGGAATCGCTTTTGATTGAATCAGTCTATCAGCGGGTCTACTCACCTCTCCCCTTGTGGGAGAGGTCGGATCGCATAGCAGATGCGATCCGGGTGAGGGGTTACGGATTATCGATAGACCTGAACCCCTCACCCCAACCCTCTCCCACAAGGGGAGAGGGAGCTCACCGTCATCGCTGTGACAGACATCCTAACCTCACCACACTCTTGAATTGACTCCGGCTCGCCTCTCAGGCCGCGCTGGAGGCGAGCGCGCCGTATTGGCCGTCGATATACAAGAGCGCATTGACATCGCGCTGCCATAGCTTGATATCGCGAACCGCGCCGATGAAAACCGTGTGCGAATGCACCGATATCGCCTGCGTGACTTCGCAATCGAAGCTCGCGAGCGTGGTCGCCAGCGCCGGCGCGCCCGTGACCAGTTGCACCCAAGGATTTTGCTCAAATCGCTGGTCGCGCGATTCGGACGAGCTGAACCGCCGCGCCAGCTCGACATCCCCGGAACTCAGGAGATTGACGCAGAAGATGCCGGTGCGGCTGATGGCGTCATGACAACTGGAATTGAGATTGATGCAGACCAATAATGACGGCTCTGGCTCAACGCAGACCGAGCTGACCGAGGTGACGACAAGACCCTGCGGAACCGAATGCTCGATCGTGGTAACGATGGACACGCCGGCCGCCAGCCGCCGCATCCCGCGTTTGAACAGCGCACCGTCGATCACGGCAGAAATCCGCCGCGGAAATGCACCAATGGCGCGGCCTGCGGATCGCCTGACGTCGCGACGACGCGTCCAAGAATAACGACCACGTTGTAGCGCTCGATGGTCTCGACCAGTTCGCAATCGATCGCGCCGACCGCATCCGCAAGAACCGGCGCGCCGGTCGCCAGCTTGATCCACGACGCCGTGCCGAAGCGGTCCGCGCCTTTCAATTCCGATTTGCCGCCGAAAATATCCGCCAGCGCCTTTTGCCCCGAAGGCAGGTAATTGATGGCAAAATGCCGGGCCTCGAGGATGGTCGCCAGCGCCGAAGTGCGCTTGTCGACCGACACCAGCATGGTCGGCGGGTCGGCGCAGAGATGCGTCGCTGAAAGACCCAAAAGACCGGCAGGGCCGCTCTCCGAGCGCGCCGTGACGATGGTGCTGCCGGTCGCGCGCTGGCCGATCGCCTGCCAGAACTGCTTGCCGTCGATTGTCGCAGGGATCGTCCCATTCGTATCCGGCATAATCATTTCACCACATTGCGACGGCGTTTCACGGTGCCTGTCAGGCCCGAACCGAGCTTGGGACGGCGGCCGCCGCCAGACAAGACCGAATTGCATGCGCATGCAAACCATCCTGCAAAAGGTTTAGGCAGTGCATCGCGCGGCATTCCCCTATAATGGAGGTAGCAGAACCCGCCTTTTCTACCGCTTTCCTGCGGACATGCCCCAGAGACCCACACACGATGGCGAGACGATCGATTACCAAAACCGCGACCACCAAGGCCGCGATCACGAAGGCCGGAACCCACGTCACCGCCGAGGATGTGGCGCGGACGCTGGGGGTTTCCCAATCGACGATCTCGCGCGCGTTCTCGATGACCGCCAGCATCTCGGACGAGATGAAGCTGAAGGTGATAAAAGCCGCCAACAAGCTCGGCTACCAGCCGAACGTGATCGCGCGCAGTCTCATTACGCGGCGCACCAACATGGTTGCGATCGTGATGGCGAATCTGGTGGATCCGTTCTATCCGGTGGTGCTCGACGAACTGGTGCAGCAGGTGCAGGCGCGGGGTTTTCAGACGCTGCTGTTCGTGGCGTCGCCCGGCCAGGACGTCGACGACATCATGCCGAACCTGCTGCAATACCAGGTCGACGCGATCGTGCTGACGTCGGCGACGATTTCATCGGCGATGGCCCGCATCTGCGCCGCGCGGGACACGCCTGTGGTGTCGTTCAACCGCTATGTGCCGGGATTGCAGATCCACGCCATATCGAGCGACAACATCGCCGGGGCGCGCCAGGTCGCGGATTTTCTCGTCGCCACCGGTCATGAACGCCCGGCCTTTATCTCGGGCGAGCGCGACGCCACCACCAATCGCGACCGGCGCAATGGATTCGTGTCTCGTTTGAAGCAGCTCAAGATGAACTCCTGCGTGCAGGAGGAAGGTGGCGATTTCAGCTATGAAGCCGGCTATGCCGCGACCAAGCGGTTGCTGCGCCGTGCGGCGCGGCCGGACGCGCTGTTCTTTGCCTGCGATGTCATGGCCGTCGGCGGCATGGACGCCGCGCGCGAGCTCGGCATGAGCGTGCCGGAGGATGTCTCGATTGTCGGCTATGACGATGTGCCGATGGCCGCGCTGCCGAGTTACAGCCTGACAACGATCCGCCAGCCGATCCGCGAGATGGCCAAAGCCGCCGTCGACGTGCTCGATCTCGCAGAACCCCGCGGCATGAAATCCGGCCCTACCACCCGCATGATCCCGGGCTCCCTGATCACGCGCTCATCGACCATGAATCGGCGGGCGCCGGTTCGGGCTGGAAAGGGCCTCGCGGGGGTGAAGTTAGCAACAACGTCATTCCGGGGCGATGCGAAGCATCGAGCCCGGAATCTCGAGATTCCCCGATGCGCAATTGCGCATCTGAGGTCTGGTCCTTCGGACCATCCCGGAATGACGGTGGTTATGATTATTTCCTATTATGAAATAGTATCTTTCAAAATAAGATGTTTAATCTTAAAAACGCAACAATATACTCACAGCACAGGTTCAGCGCTGTGAGGAAAAATGACGCAAGTTCAGCAACTTAAACTATACGGATCACCGCTCTCGGGCCATTGCCACCGGGTTGAGCTTCTGCTGCGGATGCTCGGCATCCCCTATGAGTTCATCGCCCTCTCGCCCGAGCAACGGGCGTCGGAAGCGTTCCTGAAACTCAACCCGCTTCGGCAAATCCCGGTGCTGGAAGATGGCGATGTCGTCGTCGCCGACAGCGTCGCGATCATGGTCTACCTGATCCGGAAATGTGCGCCGGGTTCTTCATGGTTCCCCGACGATCCGATCACCGCCTCGCAGATCCAGCGCTGGCTGTCGATCGCGGCCGGCGAACTGGCCAGCGGACCCAACTCGGCGCGATTGATGGCGGTGTTCGGCCGCCCCGGTCATCCCGACACGATCGGCCAGACCTCCAAGCGCCTGCTGGAATTCATGGACGCGCATCTCAAAGGCCGGATGTATCTGGTCGGTGACGGGCCGACGATCGCGGATCTCGCCTGTTACGCCTATGTCGCGCACGCGCCGGAAGGCGGCATTGATCTCACGCCATATCCGTCGGTGAGCGCATGGCTGAAAAACGTCGAGGCACTTCCGCAGTTCAAGCCGATGCCGGCCTCGAAACCCAAAGTAGCTACCTGAGGCAATCATATGATGCATTGCAGGTGAACGGCCTATGCCGTTCGCCTGCGATGCGGAGACGACGTGATGTTGCAAGCCAGCCAATCACCATGGCATAGCGGCGAACTCGCGATCCAGCGCAGCCTCGGCGTCGCGGATCGGATGGACACGCTCGGCCGAACCAGCCTTCGCAATTTCCTGCTCGACCAGCACCGCGAATTCTACCCGCTGCTGCCGTTTATCGCCCTGGGCACGGTCGATACCGCCGGCGACGCCTGGGCGACCTTGCGCGCGGGACGACCGGGTTTTCTCAGTTCACCCGACACCAAGACGCTGTCGTTCGATCTCGGCCGCGATGCGAACGATCCCGCGGATATCGGCATGAACGACGGCGACTCCGTCGGCGCGCTGGGTATTGACCTATCGACGCGTCGGCGCAACCGGCTGAACGGCACGATCCGGCGCAATGGCGCCAAGGGATTCGCGATCGAGGTGGTCCAGAGCTTTGGCAATTGCCCGCGATATATCCACAATCGCAATCCTGAATTTACGCGCGACGCCGACGCGCCGGCGACATCGCCGCCTCAGATATCGTCGTCGCTCGATGCGCATGCCCGCGCGATGATCGCGCAGGCTGACACGTTTTTCGTCGCCTCCTATGTCGATGCCGAGGACGGCACACGGCAGGTCGATGTCTCCCATCGCGGCGGCAGACCGGGATTTGTGCGCATCGATGCAGACGGCACGCTGACGATTCCGGATTTCAACGGCAATTTGTTTTTCAACACGCTCGGCAATTTCCTGGTCAACCCCAAAGCGGGACTGGTGTTTGTCGATTTCTCGACCGGCGACGAACTACAGCTCACCGGAGACGCCAAGGTGATCCTCGATTCGCCCGAGATCGCAGCGTTTCATGGCGCAGAGCGGCTGTGGCAGTTCAAGCCGCGGCGCGTGATCTTTCGCAAGGAAGCGCTGCCGCTACGCTGGTCGAATGGCGGAGCATCGCCCCCATTCACTGAAGACAGGAGATTGGGAGACGGCAAAAAAGCTGCAGGCCGAGCGCTGAGCGATCCCGACGCGGTCGCCGGCATAGACCTCATCAAGCCCGGCCCTTGCCGTTGCCGTTTTTCTCGCTGGCGCGGCGCAAGGCTTCGGCGAGCGCACCGCCGCCTGACGCCTCCTGCGGCTTGCGCGGCGCCGACGACGTCATCGACGCGCGGGAGATGTCGCGCGGTGCGGCTTGAGCCCGGGATTCCTTGGAACCTGTAGCATCATCGAGGCGCAGCGTCAGCGCGATGCGTTTGCGGGCGACCTCGACCTCCAGCACCTTCACCTTGACGATGTCGCCCGACTTCACGACCTCGCGCGGGTCCTTGATGAAGGTCTTCGACATTGCCGAGATGTGCACCAGCCCGTCCTGATGCACGCCGATATCCACGAAAGCACCGAACGCCGCAACGTTGGTAACTGTACCTTCGAGGATCATGCCGACTTTAAGATCCTTCAGGGTCTCGACGCCTTCCATGAACACCGCAGCCTTGAAGGCCGGGCGCGGATCGCGGCCGGGCTTTTCCAGCTCACGCAGGATGTCCGTCACGGTCGGCAGACCGAACGTGTCGTCGACGAACGTCTGCGGCTTCAACTGGCGCACGATTTCGGCATTGCCGATCAGCGCCTTGATGTCGCTCTTGGTCGCTGCGAGAATCCTTCTCACCACCGGATAGGCTTCCGGATGGACGCCGGAAGCATCGAGCGGATCGGCGCTGTCATTGATACGCAAAAACCCCGCGCATTGCTCGAAAGCCTTCGGCCCCAGCCGCGGCACTTCCTTCAATTCCTTGCGCGACTTGAACGGACCGTTGGCATCGCGATGCTGCACGATGCTTTGTGCCAAACCCGTGCCGATGCCCGACACCCGCGCCAATAGCGGCGCCGAGGCGGTGTTGGCATCGACGCCGACCGCGTTGACGCAGTCCTCGACAACAGCATCGAGCGAGCGTGCCAGCTTGGTTTCGCCGAGATCATGCTGATATTGCCCGACGCCGATGGCTTTCGGATCGATCTTTACCAGTTCGGCCAAGGGATCCTGCAGCCCGCCGCGCGATCGACACCGCGCCGCGCAAGGTCACGTCGAGTTCCGGCAATTCTTCCGATGCAAAGGCCGAGGCCGAATAGACGGACGCACCGGCTTCCGACACCACGATCTTCGACATTTTCAGATCCGGCAACAGCTTGACCAGATCCATCGCGAGCTTGTCGGTTTCGCGCGACGCGGTGCCGTTGCCGATCGCGATCAGATCGACGCGGTGCTGCACGGCGAGCTTGCCCAGCGTCGCCAGCGCTTCGTCCCAGCGCCTGGCCGGTTCATGCGGATAGATCGTGTGGGTGGCGACCACCCGGCCGGTCGCATCGACGACGGCGACCTTGACGCCGGAGCGAAAGCCGGGATCGAGCCCCATGGTCACGCGCGCGCCGGCCGGTGCGGCCAAACAGCAGGTCTCGCAAATTCGACGCAAACACCCGCACCGCTTCGGTTTCGAGCCAGGGTCCACAACCGCATCCGCAAATCGATGTTGAGATGCACCATGATCTTGGTACGCCACGCCCAGCGCGCGGTCTCCACTAGCCAGCGGTCGCCGGGGCGCCCCTGATCGGAAATCGCAAACCGATGCATGATCTTCAATTCGTAGGAATTGGAGACGTTGGCGACCGCGGGCTGCGCATCGGGCAGCATTTGCAAATCGAGAATTTCTTCCTTTTCGCCGCGGAACATCGCCAGAATGCGGTGCGACGGCAGCTTGTGCAGCGGTTCGCTGAATTCGAAATAATCCTTGAACTTCTCGCCCTCGGTCTTCTTGCCCTTGCGAACGGTCGACGCCATCAATCCGTTCGACCACATCTGCTCGCGCAGCGTGCCAATCAGGTCCGCATCCTCGGCAAAACGCTCCACCAGAATAGCGCGTGCGCCCTCAAGCGCGGCGGCAACATCCGCCACCTGCTTTTCAGCATCGACGAAACCTGCCGCGACGACTTGCGGATCGTTTTGTGGCTGGGTCAGCAACATCTCGGACAGCGGCTCGAGGCCGGCCTCCTTGGCGATCTCGGCCTTGGTGCGGCGCTTCGGCTTGAACGGCAGATAGATGTCTTCCAGACGCCCTTTGCTGTCGGCCGCCAAAAATCGCCGCTTCCAGCGCGGCATCGAGCTTGCCCTGTTCACGTACCGAATTGAGAATCGCGGCGCGGCGCTCTTCCAGTTCGCGCAGATAATTCAGGCGCTCTTCCAGCGTGCGCAATTGGGCGTCGTCCAGCGCGCCGGTGACTTCCTTGCGGTATCGCGCAACGAACGGAACCGTGGCGCCACCGTCCAGCAGCGCCACCGTCGCCTCGACCTGCTGTTCGCGAACGCCGAGTTCTTCCGCAATCCGTTGATTGATACTTGCCACGCAAAAATCCTTCCGAAACCGTCGCGGTGGGTGAATGTCCCGCCGCAGGGACGCCGCTTATGGAACATCCCGCCTTGATTCATCAACCCATCGTATCAAACAAATTGTCCTGTGGATGGACAGCTTTTGCTCGACTGGCGATCCGTTCGGCCGTTCACGCGATTGCGCGAAGATAAAGGTGGATCGATGGCACGATAATGTGTAGACGGACGCTCCTCCTGGAGCATCCATGTCCATCTGCGGCCTTGATTTCGGAACGTCGAACACGACGCTCGGCACCATTGAGGGCCATGCGCCGGTGCTGGCTGCGCTGGAGGTCGGCGAAACCACGATTCCGAGCGCGATCTTCTATGAGGTGGACGGTGCCGTCCTGATCGGCCGCAAGGCGATTGAGGCCTATGTCGAGGGCGAGCCAGGCCGCCTGATGCGCAGTCTCAAATCGGTGCTTGGCACCTCACTGATTGACGAGACCACCCGGCTCGGGCGCGAGCGCACCAGTTTTCGCGATGTGATCGCCTATTATCTCGGCGCGGTGAAACGGCGCGCCGAACAGGCCACCGGCCGCGAGCTGCGCGATGTCGTGCATGGCCGCCCGGTGCATTTCGTCGACAATGCGCCGGATGCCGACCGCAAGGCGGAACAAACCCTGCGCCAGATCGCGCGCGAGGTCGGCTTCGACGATGTCACCTTCCAGTTCGAGCCGATCGCGGCGGCGCTGGAATATGAGCGCCAGATATCGAATGAAGAGGTCGCCCTGATCGCGGATATCGGCGGCGGCACCTCGGATTTTTTCGATCGTGCGTCTCGGTCCGCAGCGCCGACAATAAGGGAGATCGCACGGCCGATATCCTGGCCAATGACGGCGTGCGCATCGGCGGCACTGATTTTGACCGCCAACTCAGCCTCGGCGTCGTGATGCCGCTGTTTGGATTCGGCAGTGCGATGAAGCGCGAAGGGTTAGACGTGCCCTCAAGCTATTTCCACGATCTCGCGACCTGGTCGAGCATCAACCGCATGTACGAGCCGCGCGTGATCGCCGACATCCGGCAGGTGCGGCATCAGGCCAGCGAGCCTGAGCTGCTGGACCGGCTGGTGCGGGTAGTCGACGAGCAGCGCGGCCACACGCTGGCGATGGAAGTCGAGGAAGCCAAGATTGCGCTGGCCGACAGGCGCCAGGCCGAAATCCCCGCTGGAATGGGTCGCGCCGGGCCTGCACGCCGCGATCGCCCGCCACCGATCTGGTCAGCCACACCAAACAATTGGCCGAGCGCATCGCGGCCCGCATCAATATCTGCCTCACGCAGGCGCAATTATCCGCCGACGATATCGACGCGGTGTTCCTGACCGGGCGGCTCGGTGCGGCTCGCCCATGTCCGCAAGGCGATCACCAAGGCGGTGCCGTCGGCCCGCATCGTCGACGGCGATACGTTTGGCGCAGTCGGCAAGGGCCTGACCCTCGAGGCGCTGCGGCGATATGGGCCGAGGGATTGAGAGCGGAATTGAGATCGTCTCTTACTGAGACGGGCTTCCCTGCGTGCCACGCCGCCGGATGATGTCCGCCATCGCAATGCCGAGCCGGTTGCCGATCAGATCGCTATGTTCGTGCCGCACATGCGCCGGCACCGAAAATATATCCACCGGCCAGGTCTCGATCAGCGGGAACGGAATTTCGACTTCCGGGTGCGCGCTCTTGAACTGATCGATGATCGTTCGCGCCTGCACGTTGAGCGCGCCGGTTCCGGTGATGCAGGCGGACGGCTGGAATACGACGACCAGCGTCGAGCCATGGCGTTTGGCCAGCGCGGTAAACTCGTCCAGCACTTCTTTCAGATAGGTTTTGTGGGACAGGGTTCGAACATCAAAAAATTCGGGCACGGGAATGTCGCATTCCGAGGCGTAGACGCCATCGCGGATATCGATCTCGGGCGCCCAGCCCCTGGAAGTCGGCAGATCGCGCAGGAATTCCAGATAGGTTTGCTGAGTAGCAAGGTACGCAGAAAATCCACCGGCTGTTCGTTGCCCGGCGGCAATACGATTTGGTCTGCCGACTGCCCCGTCACTTTGCCCAGATATTTCATCATCGGGGAGAGATAGTAGGCCGCGTCGGCCACCTGCCTGCGATATCCGAGCGACGGCGGATGCGTGAGAAGGCGCGGTGAAACGAATTCCTGATCGACCGCATTCCGAACACTTCCAGCCCGGGTATGCCCCATATATTGGCGCCATCGACGTCCCACATCTCCGGTCGCGGCATCGTATAGGGCGTCACGTGCAGCACCATGTAGCGGATCGATGTGTTGTGCTGCGCCATCAGTTCAAGAATATTGTAATAGCCTTTATAGCCCAAATTCGCGCAGCAGCTCAGGTTGAGATAACTTACGCCCTCCGGGAGATGCTTCATCACGACCGATGGTTCAATCCCGAAGAAACCGGAACTGTCGCCGGACTGAACGATGGTCGGCTCGGAATTGATGAAAGCCCGCAGCTTGTGGAAAACATAAAGCCGCTGCATCGGTTCCGGGCGGCCGAACGTGTGCGGCAGGAAATTGGTTCGGTCGAACGGGTTTGGAGGTGCAGCAAAACCAATCGCGGCCTCACAGGCCACGATCAGGACCGCCGCAATGATCCACGCCTTAAAATGCGAAATATATGAACTCATTCGCCTCTCTCCGCGCGAAGAACACCATTCCGTAAATCAAAGCCAGGATCAACGCGACACGGACCGCCAGCGGCATCCTCAAAAACAAATCCGAAACTCGCAATCGTGCTTCCAGCCCAGATAATCGGTGACCCACACCGGCATCATGAACAACAACACCCCCCAGCCGAACGCGGCAACCATCCAGTTGCCCGCGATGAATTTCGCGGCCGTTCCCCCCGAAAATCCGCACCGGGGTCATCCACGTTAAGCCGGCCGATACCTGTTCCGAATCGCGGCACTTAACGATGCAAACAGCACATGCGGGATTTCGACGATCGACGTGACAATGGGTCCAAGCTGTTCGGGCGTGGAACGAAAGAAAATCCAGCCGATGCAGACGAGATGAAAGAACAGGACGATCGACAGTACCTTACCGACGCGCCCAAAGCGCTGGATCAGGAAGGCGTCGATCGGCACCAGCCGATAGAGCACCAGCAGCAGGCCGTGGAACAGTCCCCAGACGATGAAGAAGAAGCCGGCGCCATGCCACAACCCGCCGAGGAACATCGTGATCATGAGATTGCGCATGGTCATCAGCGAACCATGCTGATTGCCCCCTAAGGGGATATAGAGATAGTCGCGCAGCCAGGTCGAGAGCGAGATGTGCCAACGGCTCCAGAACTCGGATGGATTGGACGAAAGGTATGGCGTCAGGAAATTCCGCATCAGATTGACGCCGAACAGCCGGGCAACCCCCGCGCGCAATGGTGCTGTAGGCCGCGAAGTCGCAATAGATCTGAAAGGCGAACGCGTAGGTGAACAGCAATCCGAAACCGGCCGGCAGCGCACCTTGCTGATTGGTGATCATCCGCTGGATGCTTTCAACGATCGCGCCGAAATTGTCGGCCAGCACGGTCTTCTGGAACAGGCCGAACAGGATCATGAACAGCGCGCCGTTGACGGTCGCCATGTCAGGCAATTCCCGCCTCTTCGCCAGTTGCGGCAGCAGATCGCGCGCCCCGCATGATGGGGCCCGCGACAAGGTGCGGAAAAAACGAGACGAACGAAAGATAGTCGATAACGTTTCTGTAGGGCTTGAACTCGAACTCACGTCGATAGATATCGATCGTGTAGCTCATCGACTGAAACGTATAAAACGAGATCGCCGGCGGCAGCGCCAGCGCGATCGGGCGTGAACGTAATCCCGTAATGCGCGAGCAGCGGAGAAAGATCTGATGTCAGCCAGCCGGTATACTTGAAGACGGACAGCAGGCCCAGATTTGCAACGACGCTGATGATCAGCATTCGCTTGCGAAAGCGCTCGTCGTCACTGCCCTGAATTTTCTGGCCGACAAAGAAATCGATCAGCGCCGTCACGAAAAACGGGGCGAGGTACCACAACGCGCCGGCGGCATAAAAATACAGGCTCGCCAGCAGCATGAACGCGTTCGCGAACCGGGTCCGGCGGAGCAGCAAATAGCCGGCAAGAACGATCGGCAGAAATACCGCAATGAAATTGTAGCTATTGAATTGCATGAATCATCGACACCCAAAACCGGGCGTATATTCAATAGTCCGAGGTCGAATGCAATGCTGGAATGCATCAGCTAAATCAATCGCTTAGGTCCGCGTTCAAGGTCGGCGACGATCATCCGATTGCCAAGACGATTGATCGTCGGATCGTTGAAGTGCTCGCGATATCACCTGTCCCAGCATCTAACTCGTTTGCTGCCTGAACGGCATCGACCTCAAGCGCGCCTTGGTTCCGCGATAGATGGCATGTGCGACCGCGGGAGCGACCGGCGCCAGAGACACCTCGCCGCAACCTTGCGGCGGCCGATCGCTCTCGATCAGAACAACCTCGATATTCGGCATCTCGGAGAGGCCAAGCAGCGGATAATCGTGAAAATTGCTCTGCTCTACGCCCCCATTCGCAAAAGTTATTTCGCTTTTGAGGGTATTGGTCAGGGCAAAGCCGATGCCGCCCTCGATGTTGGCCTTCACCAGCCCGGGGTTGATGATCGTTCCGGCGTCTACGGGCGCACACCACGCGCCTGACGGCCGGCGCGCCTTTGACAATCTCGACTTCGACGACATGCGCGACGTAGGTTTTGAAAGCTCCGCCCCGCCCGGTGTAAAGATTGAAGGCTAGGCCCCGATATATTCCCTTCCGCGGCGGCTTGTTCCAGCCCGAAGCTTCGGCAACGCGATCAAGCACCGCGATGGCGTGTGGATCATGTGACAGCATCCGGCGGCGATATTGATAGGGATCGATGCCCGCAGCGTCCGCAAGTTCGTTGATGAAGCTTTCCAGAAAGAAGACCGCCGAGGTGCTGCCGACGCTGCGCATGAAGCTGACGGGAATCGGCTGCTTGACGTCCAGATTGTCGACGGTGAGATTTGGCACGGCGTAGGCAAGATCGTAGATGGAATCGAGCATGGTCTCGTCCCAACCACCGGCAGCTGCCATCGCCTTTGGTTTGATCATGGCATAGAGCGATTCCCCGACGACGCGGGCATGCATCGCCACGGGATATCCATCCTTGCCCAGCACGGCACGAAACCGCGCGGACGCACAGGGCCGGTAGTATCCGTGACGAATATCGTCCTCGCGCGAACGGATCACCTTGACCGGCCGACCGACCGCTTTCGATGCGACTGCCGCGTGCAGCACGAAATCCGGAACATACTTCCGGCCATAGCTGCCGCCCAGAAAGGTGGTGTGAACGATCACCTTGTCCGCCGGAACGTCGAAGTTCTTGGCCATCGTCCATCGCACCATGTCCTGGCCTTGAATCGGTCCCCACACTTCGATCTCGCCGTCACGGACATGCACCGTCGCGACCACCGGCTCCATGGTGGCATGAACCAGATAGGGCGTGTGGTAGCTCGCCTCGATGACCTTGCCCGGAGCCGCGTCGAATTCCGCCTGGACATCGCCGATACGGGTGGCCACGACAGCCTTGTCGGTATCCAGCGCCGCGAGGCGCTGCTCCATGATCTTCGCGCTGGCGAGCCGGCGGCCGCACCTTCATCGAACTCGATGACCAGAGCATCGGCCGCCGTTTTGGCGATCCAGTAGCTGTCCGCGACGACGATGACCGCATTGAGCAAATTGCGCGGCCAGAACGGCGCTTTCACGACGGCCTTGACGCCGGGCCGCGCCCGGATCTCGGCTTCGTTCTTGATCGCGATCACCTTGCCGGTCTGGGTTGGCGCCATGCGTAAGGCACCGAACAGCATGTCCGGCACCCGCACGTCGATTCCGAATATGGCGCTGCCATCGACCTTGGCGGGAGTATCCAGCCGCCTGAGGTTTTTGCCCATCAGCGTGCGCTCCGAAGGCGCCTTCAGCCTCGGATCGGGATTGAGCGGTAACTTCGAGGCGGCCTGCGCCAATTCACCATAGGAGAATGATCGCCCGGTCGGCGCATGATAGACTCGGCCCAATTTGGTTTCACACAGCGTGAAGCGTGTCTTGAAACGCTCGGCAGCGGCTTGAATCAGAGCCTCACGCGCCTGTGCACCGGCGATTCGCAGCCGTTGCGTGAATTGTGTGACCGACATCGAGGCGCCGACGAACTGCTGCGACTCTTCGTTGGCCGCGGTGATCCGGTAGGCATCGCGGCCGGTCACGAATTCCACGCTCACCGTCGACCAGTCGGCATCGAGTTCGTCGGCAACGACCTGCGGCAGGCCGGTGAATGTACCCTGCCCGACTTCGCATTGCGACACCCCGATGATGGTACGCCCGTTTGGGTCAAGCCTGATCCAGTCGGTGATCTCATACGACGCGTCGGCTCCGCGAACCAGCGATATCGGGACCAGCAGCGAGCCGGCCGTAAGTGCGATACCTTTGAGAAAATTGCGACGGCTGGTCCGGGATGCTGCGGCTTGCCCGGGGAGTTCGAGCCTGGCGAATTCAGCCTTGAGCTGCGACATGGATAGCCTCCCGGACGCGGTGATAGGTCGCACAACGACATAGATTGGTCATCGCCTCGTCGATCTGTGCATCGGACGGCTTGGGATGCTCCTTGAGCAACGCCGCGGCGGCCATGATCATTCCCGATTGGCAGTAGCCGCATTGCGGCACGTCCTTGTCGATCCACGCTTTCTGAACCGGATGCGAACGATCGTTCGACAACCCTTCGATCGTCAGCACATGCCGATCTTCCACGTCCTCTACAGGAAGAACGCAGCAGCGCGTGGCGGCGCCGTCCAGATGAATCGTGCAGGCGCCGCATAGCGCCGCGCCGCAGCCGAATTTGGTTGCCGGTCAGGCGGCCCAGTCACGAAGTGCCCACAGCAGCGGCGTCTGCTTGTCGCCGTCGAAATCGACCTGACGGCCGTTGAGATAAAATTCATTCGCGCCCTCCGTACAGACCACGCACATTCCCTGATCTTCGAAACGCGGACGATCGCGGGATGGACGTTTCCAGGAAACAGGTTAAAGCGGACGGCGGGAATGAGAATGCGGCAATTGAGAGAAACTGTATCTCCGGATCGTGTATAATCCCCGGACGATACCTGTCAGACCGATTGCTCCGCGTGCAACTGCCATCGATCCCAGGGCGGATTCGCCCCGAACCGGGCCGCCAGAAGATCGATGAAGCCACGCAATTTGGCAGGCGCATGCTGACCCTGCGCATGAACCGCGTAAGCGCTGAATTCCGGAACAGAATATTTCGTCAGGATCGGCACAAGACGACCGGCCTCGATATCTTCGCCGACGACATAAGTCGGGCATTGCATCACGCCGGCGCCGAGCAGCGCCGCCGTCCGCAAAGCAGAGTGTTGCCGACGCGAATTGCGCCGGGACCTGGATGGCGATCGGAGCACCATCAGGCGCCGCAAAACGCCATTCCCCCATATTCCAGTGAAAACCAGTGTATTGCAGACAGTGGTGATGACGCAGTTCTTCCGGGTGCTCGGGCACACCGCGCCGCGCCAGATAATCCGGCGAAGCACAGGTCACGAAGCGGACGGGCGTCAGGCGGCGCGCGGTCAATGTCGAATCCGGCAAATGACCTACAATGATCGCGAGGTCGTATCCTTCGCCGAGGACATCGACGTAGCGATCGTTCAGATCGAGCACGACCGTGACATCAGGATTGCCGGCCATGTACTCCACGATCGCCGGTGTGACTTGACGTGCCCCAAAGAAGCCGGGTGAACTGACGCGAAGCTTGCCGCGCGCCGTCGTCTGAAGCTCGCCGGCCGCCCCGGTCGCGTCGTTAATTTCGGTGAGAATGCGCGTGCAGCGGGCATGAAATGCCTCGCCGGCCTCGGTGAGCGCAATGCGGCGGGGTCGATCGATTGAGCAGCCGGACGCCAAGCCAGCTCTCAAGCGCCTGGATGTGCTTGCTGACGACTGCCGGCGACATGCGTGCTTGCCGTGCCGCACCGGAAAAACTTCCGCCCGCGACCACTTTTGCAAACACGTCCATACTTGTCAGCCGATCCATGACCCTCTCCCGCCGGACAGCGTGTTGAGACAATTTCGATCACGTCGCTGCAAAGAACAACGATGCGCCGGCACCAACATCAGATCGGCTCCGCGATGCGTAAATAAAATGCATCGACGTCCCGCTGCGCGCCCGAGCGCATGCGTTCATTGCGGATGGTGGCTGCTTCGGGATTTTCGATCGCACCGGCCTGTCCGACCCGGCGCGATTCCTCCTGGACGAACCTGCATCGTTCGAAACGACGCGCGCTGAACGCGGTGCACGCACTCGCTATGTCTTCTGCACCGGCCAGCATCTGTGCGAGAACAAGGCCATCCTCGAGCGCCATCGCGCCGCCCTGACCCATGAATGGAGAGGAGGAATGCGCGGCGTCGCCGATCAGAACGACGCGGCCCTTGCTCCAGGGCAACGGCAGATGCATCTCCTCGATGGCCGTATAGAAGACCTGATCCGCGTGCGCGATTTCATCGAGCAGCCCCGCCGCCGGTCCGCCGAACGCGCTGAATTTGCGGCGCATCTGCTGCGGCCAGGTTTCCCGCGGATAGAATGGCTTGTCTGGCTCGCCGGTCGTTCCGAACATATAGAGTTCATCGGGGCTGATCGGCATGATGCCCAAACGCGTCCCGACGCCCATCATCATGATCTTGGTGTCGATGGTCGTTGGCTTGGCGTGCGTGCTCCGCCACACGCCCAGTCCGGTATAGAATGGCTCGATCGGGCCAAACAGATGCGTGCGGATTTGCGATCTGATGCCATCCGCGCCTACCAGCGCATCGCAGCTCAGCGTGCTGCCGTCGGACAGCATTACTGTGACGGGTTTGGCGGGAAGTTCATCACGGATCGACGCCACCGTGACGCCGAGGCGGACATTTACACCCAGCCGCTCCAGGCGGGCCGCCAGCACACGATGCAATTCAAGCCTGCGGATCCCGACGATGGCAGGGATACGATCGCCGATCCCGGGGGTAGACCGTGCGCGTGATCGTCTCGCCACCGGCCGTCAGATAGAGATTGCCGCCGTCCGGGCTGACCCAGCCGCTTTCACAGATGTCATTGAGGACGCCGAGCCGGTCGAGCGCGTGAAGGCCATTGCTGTAGATAAAAATACCCGAACTGGCCGGAGCCCAATGGGCCTCACGCTCAACCAGCGTCGCTTTAATGCCGCGACCTGCGAGCGCAATGGCGAGCGCCGATCCCGCGATCCCACCTCCGACAATAACGACACCGTTTTTCAAGCGACCCCCATCGACACACCGGCATGGCGATGCGCCGTAGCTGAAGAAGGGGTCCGCGCACGACCCCTACGAGCCCATTTCCCTTTTTCGTCAAAAGGTGCTTGCCTCGATCTGTTTAATATACTAAACAAGAGTTCATGGATCAACAAAATTCGACCAACCCTGCACAAGACGATGCATCTCTTACGCCGCGGGACGACGCGGGCGGGCGACGAGCGCTATCTCGTTCCCGCGTTAATGCGCGGCTTGCAGGTGCTTCAATCGCTGTCAGGCGAAACACGGCGGCTGTCCTTGTCCGAATTGGCCGAAGCGATCGGCGTCACCCGATCCTCCGCCTATCGTTTGGTCTACACCCTCGACCACTTGGGTTTCCTGAAATCGGACGCGCAGACCAAGACCTACACGCTCGGGACCGCAGGCGCTTCGGATCGGCTACGCCTATCTGAAGTCGCGCGATCTCGTGGCGGGTAGCGGCCCCGCATCTGGAGCATCTGCGCGACGTCACCGGCTGGTCGGCACATCTGGGCGAACTGCAAGGCCGCGATGTCGTCTATCTTGCGCGCGTGGCGACGCGTCGATCGGTCGCGAGCAACGTGCAGGTCGGCGCGCGTCTGCCGGCTCACGCCACCGCGATGGGTCGCGTTCTCCTCGCTGCGCTGCCCGAGAGCGAAGTCCGCGCACTTTATCGCGACGCGCCATTGCAGGCTTATTCGGCCCAGACCCCGACGACCATCGAAGCCCTGCTGGCGCAATTGAAGGTCGATCGGCTGAACGGTTTCGTGCTGCAGGATTCCGGCTTCGAACCCGGCGTTGCCAGCGTCGCGGCGCCGATCCGCGATGTCGCCGGCGATGTCGTCGCCGCCATCAACCTGTCCGCGGTCACCATCCTGACCCGCGAAGGCGAATTGCACGGCGTTCTCAAGACCGAAATTCTGAAAGCCGCCGAAGCGCTGTCGCGCGACCTCGGCGCCGATCGTAACCAGACGGCCGAAGACGAGGCCTGATTTTTTCAAACCAGAGGAGATGACCATGAATGAAATGAGCCCGCCCCCCGTCAAACACTCGTGGGATCGCCCGGCCGGCACAAGCTTCGAGGCCTGGATGAAGAGCCGTATCGCCCGCGTCGCCGAGCGGCCCTACGACTGGAACGCCCTCAAATTCCAGGCCGATTTCGATCCCAAGTATCGCCGCGCGCAAAAGCGCTTCATCGGCACCGGCGGCACCGGCGTCGCCTCGGATACCAATGTCATCGCGGCAGAGCATTTCACGCTGTCCAACATGATCCTGCCGGTCGGCGCCGAAGGCCCGATGCACCTGCACACCGATGCCGAAGAGGTATTTTTCGTGCTGCGCGGCAAGATCAAGGTGATGGTCGAGCAGAACGGCGAAACCTACGACACCATCCTCGGCGAACGCGACTGCATCTCGGTGCCGCCCGGCCTCTACCGCGGCGAGATCAATGTCGGCGACGAGGAAGCTATCATCATGGTGATGATCGGCTCGCCCAAGCCGGTGACGCCGACCTATCCGGCCGATCATCCGCTGTCGAAAGTCAAGCGCGGCTGATATCAGGTCTTTCGTCGATCGGATGGCGCCCTTCTCCCAACTGCTGGAGGGATGCCGCCGAAACGTTCCCACTACTTGAGGAGACATCGAACAGTGGCTCTTTCCGGCATAGACGCAGTCATCTTCGGTGTGACCGACATGGCTGAGGCAAAACGTTTTCTCGATGATTGGGGCGTGAAACAGATTTCGGCGGACGCCGACCGTCTCGTGTACGAGACGCGCGATGGCGCAGAGGTCATCGTGCGTCCGATCGATGCGCCGGACCTTCCGGCGCCGATCGAACCGGGCAACACCGTTCGCGAAGTGATCTGGGGCGCGGACAACGCGCAGGAACTGGAAAAGACGCTCACCCGATTGAAGGCAGGCGGCGGGGTCGAAACCGGCGCCGACGGCCTCGCCCGGATTTGCGACCCGAACGGCCTGAGCGTCGC
Source organism: Bradyrhizobium sp. (assembly GCA_037201505.1). Taxonomy (GTDB): domain Bacteria; phylum Pseudomonadota; class Alphaproteobacteria; order Rhizobiales; family Xanthobacteraceae; genus Bradyrhizobium. The sequence continues at coordinate 100,498 of JBBCHO010000001.1, read as the reverse complement.
CTTCCGCGTCAGCCGGCGCCATGCCGTGGCTGTTTCGCCAACGCCCGTCAATGCGCCGGGCGCGCATAACCGCGTCAATCGCCGCTCGCCGATTCACGAGCGCGCTCATCCGATCACGATTGGTCACGTCGTGATGTTCGCGGGCGATTTTCAGGCGATGCGGACTTTCTACACCGAGCGGCTTGGATTCGTGATCAGCGACGAATATCCCAATCATGGTGTCTTCACGCGCTGCCAGATCGTCGGCGAGCACCACAATCTCTTCATTCTCAACCGTCCCCGGAAAGCCCGGCGTCAATCACGTCGCTTTCACGGTGTCCGATATCCATGAGGTGATCGGCGGCGGTATCGCGATGAGCAAGAAGGGCTGGAAGACCGAGATCGGTCCCGGCCGTCATCCAATCTCATCGGCGTATTTCTGGTACTTCGAAAACCCGCTGGCGGCGCCGGTCGAATATTACGCCGACGACGATTTCTGTACCGAAGAATGGAAACCCGCGACCTTCGAGCGCAAGCCCGAACTGTTTGCCGAATGGGCGATCGTTGGCGGCATCGATGGCACGACACGCCGGCAGGCCACCGCACTCGACAAAAGCGGCCGCGGCCACGCCTGACGGCGAAGAGGACGATCCGCATGCAGCCCGACATCCGGCGCATCGTCGCAGTCGATGCGCATCGGCGCAAGACCGGCCGTTGCCCGACGGTGATCCATTCGCTTGGAACCGGCGAAAGCTTTGACATCGAGCCGACCGACGACGGCTTCATCGACTTGCAATCGGGACGCCCCGTCCGCTGTGTGACGGAGGGCATCGCGCTGCCCGAAAGCGACATGACGATCGCCAGCGGCTTTAGCGACGATGTCGCTTTTTCGGGCTACGATCCGTTTTCACAGGAAGTCTTCTTCGGCCGGGCCGGCGGCGGCGCGACCGTGACCGTCTACGACGACCGGATGGTCGACTATTTTCAATACGCCGTCGCTTGAGAAGCCAATAGCTCTAAGCCGCCTGTGGCGCCACGCCCCAGGCATCGTAGCCATAGACCCAGTCGGCATTGCCACCATCGCGCAGCCAGTTATTGCCGCGTGATCCAATCTGGATCTTGCTGGTACGCTCCAGCCGGGCCGCGTCGTAGCGCGCGAGCGCGGCGGGAATGGCCGCAATTTGGGTCGCGGTGCTCAGATGCCGCGCCAGCACCACACCGTCCTCGATCGCCATGCCGGCACCCTGGGCCATGAATGGCATCATCGGATGACAGGCATCGCCGAGCAGCGTGAGATGACCGCTGGACCAGTACGGCAGCGGATCGCGCTCATAGAGCGCAGTTTTAAGTACCTCATCGCAGGCATCGAGCAACACCCGTGCGTCCGGATGAAAGTCGGCATAAAAGCCGCGCAATTCCTCGACGCTACCTTGCGTGGTCCATGACTCCAGGTGCCAGCTTTCCTGCGCCGTGGTCGCGAAGATGAAGATGTCGCGGCCCCGGTTGAGCGGAAAGGTAACGATCTGGCTCTCCGGGTTCGGTCCCCACCATTTGGTGAAGGCTTGTAGATTTGGCACCCCGGCCAGCCGTTGCGCCGGTACGACGGCGCGAAATGCGACCACGCCGGTGAAGCGCGGGTTCTCGGCGCCGAACATCGCGGTGCGCACCGCCGAGTGAATCCCGTCGGCGCCGATCAGCACGTCAACGCGCGACGAACTGCCGTCGACAAAACCGAGATCGACGTGATCGCCGTTTTGCACGATCGATTGCGCGCGTTTGCCAAACTGCACCCGGTCGCCCGGGAATACGCCGGCCAGCGCCGCCAGCAGATCGGCCCGATGGATCGTCAGTTGCGGCGCGCCATATTTGCGCTCCGCCTCGTCGCCCATCTCGAGCCGCGAAGTCTCCTCGCCGCTGTTCCAGGTGCGGCTAATGCGATGTGTCGGCCGCGCCGCATGTTCGCGTACGGCAGGACCGACGCCCAAACCGTCGAGCGCACGCACTGCGTTGGGTGTCAGATTGATGTCGGCGCCCACGCGCAGGAACTGCTTGCTCTGTTCGAACACCGTCACGTCGCAGCCGGCGCGATGCAGCGCGATCGCCGCAGCCAGGCCGCCGATTCCTCCGCCGACAATGCCGATCCGCATGGTTTTCTCCTTTTGTCGGGTTTGCGCCGTGGAGAGCGCGAGTGCCCCCGCATGAGCCTCTTGACAAACGGGTAGCAAACTTTCATTAATTGATCAATTGTGAACGTATAGTTCAAATATGAACATCTGAGCCGGACACCCGGCTCGTCCCCGACAAAGCAGTCCGGGTTGTTCAAGGGGTTCGTCGAATGTCCATGCCGACATCCGCCAGCGCGCTCGAATTGAACGCCGTCACCCGTCGCTTCCCCGCGCCGGGAGCGCCGGGCAACCTTTTTACGGCGGTCGAACGGCTCAGCTTCTCGGTTCGCGACGGCGAGTTCGTTGCAATTGTCGGACCGTCAGGCTGCGGCAAGAGCACCATTCTCAACCTTGTCGCCGGGCTCGATCGCCCGAGCGATGGCATCGTGTCCCTCGGCGGTGAACCGGTGCTCGGACCAAGCCCGCATGTCGGCTTCATGCTGCAAAAGGATTTGCTGCTGCCCTGGCGCAGCATCATTCACAATGTCGAGGTTCGGCCTCGAGGCCGGAACCATGAGTGCGGCGGAGCGGCGCGAGCGTGCCACGCGCGAGTTGCGGCGCTGCCGCCTTTCCGAACTGGCTGACCGCTATCCGTATCAGCTCTCCGGTGGCCAGCGGCAGCGCGCTGCGCTCGCCCGCACACTGGCGATCGACCCCGGCATCCTGCTGCTCGACGAGCCTTTCTCCGCGCTAGATGCGCAAACCAAACTCGTCCTGCAAAAGAACTTCGCCGGAACGATTGCCGATTCCGGCCTGACCTCTCTTCTGATCACGCACGATCTGTCCGAAGCCGTCGCCATGTCCGACCGGATTTTGGTGATGAGCGAACGGCCCGGTCGCATTGTCGAGGAAATCGAGGTCGGGTTGCCGCACCGCGGCGATCCGATTGCGCGCCAGTCGATGCAACGTGCCCGCGATCTCATGGCCCATCTTTTCAACGCCCTGCACCTCGACAGTCTTGTCGACGGGTAGACGATCCGCTTCTGCAAAAGGAGACCAAGATATGTTCATGACGCGACGTGCCTTTGCGGGCGGCCTGCTTGCGGCGCCGGTCTTCGTGAGCCGGGCGTTTGCCGCGGAAGCGGTGACGTATCTCTTCCCGGCGCCGGCGGTGCTGCCCGCCTTCGTGCCGCATCAATTGGCGCAGAAGCGCGGTTATTTCGCCGCCGAAGGACTGGCCGTCACCTTCCAGACCGGACGCGGCGGCGCCGATACGGCCAAGCAGGTCGCGGTCGGCAACGCCGATCTCGGCGGCGGCGTCGGTGAAACGACGATGATTGTCCGGCCCAATGGCCTGCAGGTGCGCGGGGTCGCGCTGCTTGGAGGCCGGCCGATTTTCCAGGTCGCGGCGCGCAAGGCCGCCAGCATCAAATCACTCGCCGATTTGCGCGGCAAGAAGGTCGGCGTCATCGCCTATCAGGATACTGGTTATTACGCGCTTCTTGGCGTGCTCGCCGCCAGCGGTCTCAAGAAGCCTGACCTCGAAATTCAGGCAGTCGGTCCCGCAGGCATGACCCAGCTCATGATCTCCGGTGCGCTCGATGCCATCATGGCGACGCCGGAATGGTCCGATACCATCGAAGGCGCCGGCGTACCGCTCGACTATTTCTCCGTCGATACGGTATTCCCGGCCATGGCACAGGCGGTGTTTGCGTCGGACGAGACGATCAAGAAGAAGCCGCAGGCTGTCCGTGGTTTCGTGCATGCCATCCTTCATGCCGTGCGCGACTGTATTGCCGACCCCGCCGCCTCCGCTGCCGACTACGTCGTCGCCGTTCCGCAGCATGCGGGCAAGGAAGCCGAGATCGAGCGTATCCTGAAGCGCTACGCGACCGAAACCTACCGTACCGATCCGCCGTCCAATCTCGGCCGTTTCGATCCGGAACGGCTGCGCAAGGTCCAGAAGTTCTACATCGAAAACGACATCATCCAGACCGCAGTGCCGATCGAGGAGCTCTACAGCAATGACTTTGTCGGCTGAAATTGTGCCCGCAACGCCCGGATGGCGCGACCGCGCGGCGTCTTTCGCGTTACCGGCCGCGAGCCTGACCTTCGCGGTTCTGGTGCTGGTCGCATGGCAATATCTGCCGCCGGCGCTGGGCGTGCCGAAATACATCATTCCGCGCCTCAGCGATCTCGTCAACGAGATGGGCCGGATGTGGCGAAGCGAAAGCCTGCTCAAGCATTTTCTATCGACCGCGACCCTGTCGGTCATAGGCTTTGTGCTCGGCAGCCTGTTCGGCGCGATCTGCGGCTATGCGCTTGGCCTGTCGCCGCTGTGGGAGAAGGTCCTTTCTCCCTACATTCTCGCTCTCCAGATCGCGCCCAAGGTCGCGTTCGCGCCCCTGTTCATCATGTGGTTCGGCTACAACGCATGGCCGAAGCTGATCGTCACCGTGCTCGTCGTGTTCTTCCCGATTCTGGTCAATGTGCTGCAATCGATGCGCACGGTCGACCGCGATCTGGTCAATCTGGGCGCGCGCTTATTCGATGGGCCGCGCGCGGATTTTCTGGAAAATCTTTTTTTCCCGCCTCGATGCCGAACCTGATGGCCGGCCTGCGTATCGGCGCCACGCTCGCAGTCATCGGAATAACCGTCGGCGAACTCGTCGGCGGAGAAACCGGATTGGGCTATCTCATCACGTTTGGCGAGGGACAGGCCAATACGGCGATGGTGTTCGATGCGATCGCGCTGCTGACGCTGATCGGCATCGTGATGTATTGGGCCGTCGCCGCCATCGAAAAGCGCGTCCTGCATTATGTCCCGCGCGTGGTGCATTGACGATGAACACCACGCCTCACCACACCATGGCTGATATCAGCCTGCCGTCACTCAAGGGCCGCACCATCGTCGTGACCGGCGCGGCGCGCGGTGTCGGGCGCGTGATTGCGGAAGCCTGCGCCGCCGCCGGCGCGCGGCTCGTTCTGGCCGACGTGCTGGAGGCTGCCGGGCGCGAGACCGCCGCCACGATCGCGCAAAGCGGCACGCCGGTGCGCTTCGTCACCGTCGATCTCGCCGATCCCGACAGCATCGCGCAGCTTGCGGCAGATGTTGAGACACATGAAGGTTGCGCGGATGGCCTCGTCAACAATGCGGCGATTGCGACCGGTATTGGCGGGCCGTTGTTCGACGAAATCGAAATCGATGTCTGGGACCGGGTGATGCAGGTCAATGCCCGCGGCACCTGGCTGGTTACGCGCGCCTTTGCACCTCTATTGGTCAAGTCGGGCACCGGCCCGCATCGTCAATATCGCATCGGATACCGCGCTATGGGGCGCACCGCGCCTGCTGGCCTATGTCGCAAGCAAGGGTGCGGTGATGGCGATGACGCGTTCGCTGTCGCGCGAACTCGGGCCAAGGGGCGTCGGCATTACGGCGGTGGCGCCCGGTATCATGCGCAACGAAGCCACCGAATATGTGCCGAAAGAGCGCCATGACTTCTACGAAAAAGGCCGCGCGGTTCCCGGGGCACAAATCCCGGAAGACATCGCGGCAAACGATCCTCTTTTTGCTGACCCCGGGCGCACTCGCCTTGACAGGCCAGACGCTGCCCGTCGATGCCGGATTTGTCTTCACATGAGCGCGATCTCCAACACACCTGCTGTTGTGCGCGCCGCTGGCGTCGATGTGCTGCGCCGCGCAGGTGCGCGAGGCGGCACGCCCGTTGTCCTGTTGCACGGCGTCGGGAGCAATGCCTTGAGTTTTGTACCGTTAATGGAAGTGCTCGATCCCGCGCTCGATGTTTACGCCTGGGATGCACCCGGTTACGGCGCGTCGCAGCCGCTCGCAACGCAATCGCCGCATCCGTCCGATTATGCCGACGCACTCGCCGATGTGCTCGACGCGCTGGATCTCGGCCGCATCGTGCTGGTCGGCCATTCGCTTGGCTCGCTATTTGCCGGAAGCTTTGCCGCCACGCGCCCGGCCCGCGTTGCCGCGCTGGCTTTGTTGTCGCCGGCGCTGGGTTATCGCGTTGCGACCGGCGCAGCCTTACCGCCGAATGTGCAAAGCCGGATCGACGATATCGAACCTCCGGCAAATCGAGATTTAATGCGATCTCGCGCAACTCATCCGGCTCCATCGTCTGGCTTCGGCAACACTTCGTGAACAGCGCCCACACCGCCGAGAAGCCCGCCGCGGCGTGGCCCGCGGGCGCGCGCTTCAGCTGGCTTCGTAACGCTTGTAGAATTCCGCCGCGACTTCCTTGACCGCGGGCTTGAGCACGCCCTCATTCACCTTGGGCGGGAAGTCGGCGACAAAGATGCCGGCGACGGAATCGCCGATCGAATCCGCAAGTCGGGCGCCGAATAGCCGGCGCTGACGCCGATGAACGCCGCGACGTTGAAATCGAGTTCCTTGGCCTTGCGCTGAAACAATATCGCGTCATTGGGAATGAAATCGCGATCAGCACATCTGGTGCTACATCCTTCAGCTTCTGCACGATCGGCGTCATATCGTCGCGGTCTGGTCGTAGCCTTCATCATAGACCAGCTTGATGCCTTTGGTCTGCGAGTAAGCCCGGATACCGTCGCCAACAGACTTACCGAACGCGCGGTTTTCCCAGAGCAATGCGAGCTTGATATCGGCCGCCGCTTCTTCAGCCGCTTGGCCAGATCATCGAGCGACTATCGACGGCGGCCTGACCGTATTTGCGCGCGGGCGCGCGCACTTGAAACGTATATTTGAAACCGCGGCGGGTGATGATCTCGGCAGCGCCAGTGGTTTCCCAGTGAAACACGCCGTGACGTTCCGCGCCTGGCTGACCGCGATCGCAATGCGGCGAGGCGAACGAGCCGGTCGTGATCTTGACGCCGTCTTTCGTAATCAGCCGCTCGGTCTCGCTGATCGCGGCATTGGGATTGGTCGCGTCGCCCTGGACATATTCGATCTTGCGGCCATTGACGCCGCCCCGCTCATTGATCATATCGCGCGCGATCTGCATGCCTCCCAGTTCTCGATGCCGTTTTTCGCCAGCGGCCCGGTGAACGGCAGCAGCACGCCGATTTTTATCGGCTCCTGTGCCTGCGCGCCAAAACCCAGCGCCAGCAGGAAGCTCGCGACAAGCGCGCAGGATCGGAAAACTAGTCGCATGCGAAGCTCCATTGCATCGGCGGGTCCACGGCACACGAAACGTAGCAATGGCGCTGACATGCAGCAATCGAATTTTTCCTATACAATCTATTCAATAATCGTATATTTGGAGAAACGAGGCCAGCCGCCATGGATATCCGGAAAATCCAGTACTTCTTTGCGGTGATCGAGCACGGCAATCTCTCCAGCGCCGCGCAATCGCTGCGGGTGTCGCAGCCGACGCTCAGCCGGCAGATCCAGTCGATCGAAGACCAGTTTCAAACCCCGCTGTTCGTGCGGGGCGGCCGCGGCATGATGCCGACCGAGGCCGGCAAGCAATTGCATGAAGGCCTGCAAAGCATCGAGCGGCAGTTGCGCGCGCTCAAGGACCGACGTCGCGGCGGTGTCGCTGGAGCCGACAGGCGAAGTCGCGTTCGGCATTCCGCCCTCGCCGGCGCGGCTGATCGCCGTTCCCCTGGTGAAGAATTTCAACGCCGCCTATCCGCGCATCGCGGTGCGCATCATCGAGGAAACCAGCGCGCAGTTGCGCGACCTCGTCGCCAACGGGCTGATCGATGTCGCCATTACCAACAGCCATGAGCCAGCGCTCGCGTCGCGGCGCGACAGCTCGGCCGCGAGCGCATGTTGCTGGTAGGTCCCGTCAGCGCGAAATTGTCGATGCGGCGCGAGACCCCGATCAAGGCGCTGGCCGAACTGCCGCTGATCCTGACCACCCGGCCGAACAGCCTGCGTCTCACCATCGAAACCGGGCTCGGCGTCCACGGCCTGCAGCCCAATGTGCGTTTTGAGGCCAATACGCTGCCGCTGATGACCGATCTCGTTACCGCCGACCTCGGATTGGCGCAAAACAGGATCACCGCGAGCCCGATCGCGGGTCTGTTCATCACCTGGCTGGTGGCGCGGCCCAAGGCGCGCACGCTCGGTGTGGCGGCGGAGCGCTTTTACGATATGCTGTGCGAACTCGGACGCAAGCAGGTGCGCGACGGCATCTGGAAGCGGCGGCTTGAACCCGTCGCCCAGACCGCGGAAATCCCGGAGAGGATGAGATGACTAATAATGAAGGCGTGAAACTCGATCGCAGGACCATTCTCGCAGGGATATCGGCGGGCCTCGCCGTCACCGGGACAGCGCTGGCGCAGCAGGCAACAACGCCGGTCGCTGAAAAAGGACCGGCGGTTTGGCTCGACATGGACCAGAAGCAACTCGACGATGCCTATGATCAGTCGAAATACGCGCCGAACCTGCTGCAGGTGGTCCAGCGCTATGCTTCCAACAGCAATGCGATGCGCGCGCGGCTTGGCGAGCCCAAGCGCTTCAATTACGGCCCGACCGCGATTGAGCAACTCGAGGTCTATTCGACGAAGCGGCCGAATGCGCCAATTCATATTCACATTCACGGCGGCGCCTGGCACCAGCGCCCGGCCAGCGAATACGCCTTCCCGGCCGAAATGCTCATGAATGCCGGCGCGCATTATGTGGTGCCGGATTTCATTTCGGTCGACCAGGCCAACGGCGATCTCGTGCCGATGCTCGAACAGGTCCAGCGCGCAATCGCATGGACCATTCGCAACGCGCCGATGCTCGGCGGCGACGCGGATCGGGTCTACCTCTCCGGCTTCTCCTCCGGCTCACATCTCGCCGGCGTCGCGCTGTTGACCGACTGGAAAAAGGAATTCGACCTGGCGCCAAACCCGATCAAGGGCGCAGTGCTGTCCAGCGGCATGTATGATCTCAAGCCGGTGCGGCTTTCCGCGCGCTCGAAATATGTGAAGTTCACCGACGCGATGGAGGAGGCTCTCAGCACCCAGCGCCATCTGGCGCGGATCGACGTGCCCCTGGTGCTGGCGCACGGCACCTACGAGACGCCCGAATTCAAGCGCCAGACCCGCGACTTCGCCGCAGCACTCAAGGCCGCCAACAAGCCGGTGCAGTTCTTCATCAACGAAAACTACAACCATTTCGAGATGATGGAGACGTTCGCGAGTCCCTACGGCCTGCTCGGTCGCTGCGTGCTGGAGCAGATGCAGTTGCGGTCGACGTGACGTTCTTATCGCTTCATCCTTTGAGAGGCGGCGGCGGACGAACTTTTCTCCCCTCCCCCCGCGTGCGCAGCACGTGGCGGGGAGGGGTCGGGGGTTGGGGGGGGGTGTTTCAACAAATTCACCGCCAACAGAAGCGCGAGATGATAGACCCCCCACCCCCGACCCCTCCCCACCGCTTCGCGGGAGGAGGGGAGAAGATAGAGCGCGCATGCATCATCTCGAAGGATGGAAGCAAGCGCCCTACTTCTCCGGCGTGACCGCCCACCGTCCCGGCCCCGCCACGAAATACAGCAGGAACACGAAGCAATACAGGATCGCGCCGTCGCCGCCATTGAGCATCGGGAAGAAGCCTTTCGGCGCATGCGCCATGAAATACGCGACCGCCATGTCACCTGCCAGGATGAACGCGACCGGCCGGGTGAACAGGCCCAGGATGAACAGCACGCCGCCGACGAGTTCGATCACGCCCTGAAACCAGTACAGCGTTCCCATCGCCGGCATGCCCATCGGCGTCTGTGGAAATCCAAATAGCTTGGCGGTGCCATGCTCCAGAAACAAAAGACCGATCACAATGCGCGCGATGCTGAGCGCTTCCGGCCAATACTTACTGACGCGATCCATAGAGAGCTCCATTTAACGACGAACCGGATGTGGTTCGTCCCCCGTATCCTCCCACCCTAGCCCGCAGAATCGTTGACTGCCAAGCAACCACGCCCATCCCACGGATAGGCACATCCGTGTTACCAGCTTCGCCATTGTGCCGACCCCGCTGACAAAAGCACTAATGGCCCGGATTATTGCGACCATCTGCATGTTATGGGTGCAGTAGATACGGCGGGCCGGCCACCGGTTCACGACATCTTGTTCCGGGTCCGTTGCCTGCCTGTCACGCCGCTGTGACAAAAACCGGGGAAAAGAGCCGCCACAGGTTTCACTCAGACCGAGAAAAACCATGAAACGCGGAATTGCCGTTCTGCTGTCGCTGTGCGTGCTCGTGATCGCGGGCTATTTCACCGCGAGCAAATGGGCGATCCATCACAAGACGCTGACGCTGTTCGATCCGCAACGCACCGATCGCACCGTCGAGGTCGATATCGCGGTTCCGGCGCGACAGGGAATGGGAAGCCACCGCCGAAATGATCACGCTGCCGGTGGTGATCCTCAGCCATGGCAACACCGTCCGGTTCACAGAATATTCGTTCCTCGCAAACGTGTTTGCCGCGCGCGGCTACATGGTGGTGAGCATCCAGCACGATCTGGAAACCGACGAGCCGATGGTGACGAAAGTCGGCGAGCAATATGTCGGCCGCGGCATGCAGTATAATCGCGGCATCGCCAACATCATGTTCGCGATCGACCAGTTGAAGAAGCTGCAGCCGAATTCGGACTATCGCCACCTCACCATGGTGGGCCATTCCAATGGCGGCGACATCTCGATGTATTTCGCCAAACGCTATCCTGAACTGATCAAGAAGGTCGTGACGCTCGACAATCTGCGCGTCCCGTTCATGACCGACGGCAAGTTCAAGATCCTGTCGTTCCGCTCGAAAGATCCGGTGTTCAAGGCCGATCCCGGCGTCGTGCCCGACGACGACATCTGCGCGAAGGCGGCATCACCGTGATCAAAACCGCCTTTCAGCACACCGACATGAGCGATCGCGGCCCCGACGAGGTCAAATCGTCGATCCAAAGCATCATCGACAAATTCCTGGCCGACGAGGAAGACGCCACCGCCGATACCGGCGCGCGGGGCATGACCGAGCCGCCGGAGCTTTCGGCGTCCGCCATTCACTGACCGGGCAAAGGACTCGCGGTCAACTTCAGAACCCTCCCTTGTGCAAAAGCGCAATAGGCGGTCTAATACCGCTTGAGGCGTTTTGTAACGCCTGATCCGCGCGCTCCAGGGCTGTGGCGTCCATAAGGCGATGCTTGCCGAACCCGTTGCGCGGGCGCAGATCTTCACATCGACAGTCCAGACATCGACGGTCGGTCTCCCCACGCACCATTCGTGGAGATGCATGTGAACCTCGATGCCTACCGAATTGCTGCAGAGCCCTATTACCAGCCGGTCAGCAACGAAATCGCGGTGTTCGAAGCCGCGTTTTCGCAGCGCCTGCCTGTGATGCTGAAGGGACCGACCGGCTGCGGCAAGACCCGGTTTGTCGAGCATATGGCCTGGCGTTTGAAAAAACCGCTGGTCACCGTCGCGGCGCATGAAGACATGACCGCCTCGGACCTCGCCGGCCGCTATCTGCTGGAGCCCGAAGGTACCGTCTGGCATGACGGCCCGCTGACCATGGCGGTGCGTTATGGCGCGATCTGCTACCTCGACGAAATCGTCGAGGCGCGGCAGGACACCACCGTGGTGATCCATCCGTTGACCGATGCGCGCCGTATCCTGCCGCTGGAAAAGCACAACGAGATCGTACCGGCGCATGCGGATTTTCAGCTCACGATTTCCTACAACCCCGGCTATCAGAGCGCCGTCAAAGATCTCAAGGAATCCACCAAGCAGCGCTTCCTCGCGATCGATTTTGCCTATCCGCCGGCCGCCGTCGAAGCGGCGATCGTGGCGCGTGAATCGGGCGCCGATGCGGGCCTCGCCGGCACGCTGGTCGCGATCGCCGAGCGCTCGCGCAATCTTCAGGGGCATGGCCTCGACGAAGGCGCCTCGACGCGGATGCTGATTCATGCCGGGCGCCTGGTGCGCGCGGGTCTCCCTCTTGAGGCCGCCGTGCGCTCCAGCATCGTGCTGCCGATCACGGACAATGCCGACATCCGCCAGGCGCTCAGCGCCGCGATCGAGGCCTGCATCCCGTGAGCCCCGCCGCCCGCCCCGCATCGCTGCGGCTGGTGCCGGCGCAACCTTCTGTGCGCCGGCTTCATGAATTGATGCGCAGCGCGACGCGTTGCGGCCGCTGTTTCGTTCGACCTGGGATAATCTCGCTGCGCGCTTCGAGGCCGATGAACTCGAAGGCTGGGCCGGCGGCGTGCTAGCGCTGGCTGATGTCAATGCCGGGCCGTCGTGTCTGGTGGCGTTTTGGGAGATCAGCCGGCACCAACCGATTGAAGAAGGCATTTCACCGCTGATCGTAGCGGCGCGACTTCCGCAAATATCTGCCGTCATGCCGGTGCGCAGGCCACCGCTGCGACTATCGTTTCGGTTGTGGCCGCGCGGCGATTACTTGGAAATGGTCCTGATCTCGCGCGATGGTGGCGCGTCATGGACGACCTCGCACAGCGCGCGCCGGAATCGGTCGAGGCCGCAGCCCTGCGGATGGGCGAAATCCTGGCGGCGGGCAGCATCAATGCCTTTGAAAATTTCGTCGCTGCCGGTTTAAAACTGGCGGCGGGCGACAAGCGTAAGCGGCTTTCCTTCTTCACGCTGCAAGACGAACTGGCGCGGCGGCTGATCGAGCGCGCGGTGGCCGGTATCGGATTTGCCGAAAGCGAACGCCAGACCAAGGCGTTCGTCACGGCCCTGTGGGGACGGCCGCCGCTGCTGCGAAGTTTTTCGGCCGGCGGCAGCCAGGCGCCGCAACGCCGCGCGGGAATTGCGGGACCATTGATACGCATGCCCGATATCTACCGCGGTGTGCAGGGCGATGCCGCTTTTGCGCTCTATCGCGCAGCAGCGGCGCATGCGCAGGCGCATCTGGTGTATGGCGGGCCACGGTTTCCCGTCGGCCAGCTAAAGCCGCTGCAGACCGCGCTGGTCACCCTGATCGAGGATGCCCGCGTCGAGATGCTGGCGATGCGCGCACTGCCGGGATTGCGCAAGCACTGGTCATCATACCATGTCGCCATACCCTCCGGCGTTGCGACCGCGCCGATGCTGCTGGCGCGGCTGCGCGCGGGCCTTGTTCGATGCTTCCTGCGCGACGATGACGGTTTTGTCGCCAAGGGGCGCGCGATGTTCGAAGCGCGGCTGGCGCATTGAAGACCCCGCGATCAGCCGCGAGATCGGGATGTTGCTGGGCAACGATCTCGGCCAGATGCGCGTGCAGTTCAATGCCAAGACCTATGTCGTCGAGCCTCTTTATCGCGACGATGGTTTGGGCCTGTGGGACTTTGGCGAGAACGCACCCTCCTCCGGCGAAGCACTCGATGTGTCCATCGATGCCGCGCGCCCCGAACAGCGCGACGATCCGGATGCGAATCCGCAGTCTCCCGATCCAGCCGAGGACGACAGCCAGGTTGGCCACGCCCGCCCCGTCGCGCCGGACCAGCGCGGCATGGTGATCGCAAAATACCCGGAATGGGATCGCGGTCACAACATCGAGCGGCCGGACTGGACCACCGTGCGCGAGGTCGCCGCCCTGCCCGGCGATCCCCGCCTGGTCGAAGCCGCGCTCGACCGCGCCCATGTGCTGCGCAACCGCATCAGGCAATTGGTCCGCGGTGTGCGCGTCGGCCGCACCATCAGGCTGAAACGCCAGCTTGACGGTCATGATCTCGATGTCGACGCCATGCTCGACGCCGGCATTGCGCTGCGCATGCGCCTCGAGCCGGACCCGAGGGTGTTCCGCACCACCACCTCGAAACACCGCGATCTCGCGGTGCTGCTACTGCTCGATATCTCCGAATCCACGCGTGATCGTCTCGCTTCCGGCGCCACCGTGCTCGATGTCGAGCGCCTCGCGGTTGCCGTGCTCGCCGAAGCCATGAGCGCGCTCGGCGATCCCTTTGGCTTGCTCGCCTTTGCCTCCAACGGGCGCGACGATGTCGAGATGACGACGGTCAAGCGCTTTGAGGAACCTACGACCGCGCCTGTATCAGGCGGCTGGCCGCGCTCACGTCGGGCCTGTCAACGCGGCTCGGCACCGCATTACGTCACGCCGGCGAGGTGATCAGCCACGCCAGAAGTTTCCGCAAGCTCGTGATCGTGCTGACCGACGGCGAGCCGTCCGACATCGACGTCGCCGATCCCCTCGATCTGGTCGAAGACGCCCGCCGCGCCGCGGTTGGGCTCCGCGCCCGCGGCATCGACGGCTTCGGCGTGGTGCTGGGATCGGGCGCGATGAATTCGGCGGTGCGCATCTTCGGCCGCGGCAATACCATGCTGGTGCCGCGGGTGGAGGATTTGCCGGCGAGGTTGTCGGAGGTGTATTTTCGGCTGGCGCGGAGGTAGGCAAACGCGTCATGCCCGGGCTTGACCCGGGCATCCACGTCTTTCCGATTACCGTGAAGTCAGACGTGGATGGCCGGGACAAGCCCGGCCATGACGAAAGTGAATTACGCTGTACTTGCCGCCTTCTCACTCGCGACACCGGCCACCGCCAGCGCGTAATAGGCAATCCCCGCGACAATCGCAGCCGACAGCGCCGTCGAGAGTTGCGGGAATCCCTTTTCAACCACGAACGCACAGACCGAGCCGATGCCCCAGGCAATGAATGGCAGCGGGCGCCAGTCGGCGCTGATCTTGGCGTTCGGCCGCAGCACATATTGATCGACCAGAATAACCGCGCCGATCGGCGGCACGAGAATACCCAGCAGCGACAGCCACTGGATGAAGAACGCCCAGACGTTTGCCCGCGGCCACCACGATGCGATGACGCCGAGGATGACAGCCATCACGCGCATGCGGGTGCCGAGAATACGCGACCAGCCGGTCGCCGCATTGTACAGGCAATGCGCGCAGACCGAGCCGAGGTTGACGTAGAGAAAGATGAACGCCAGCACACTCAGCCACGCCATCTGCTTGCCGTTCATGTAGCGAACATGTTGTCGGCCCCGAACGGGTTGGCGTTGGGAACCGCCAGCGCCGCCGTCATCACGCCGCCTACCAGCATCGCGATCAAATTGGCGAACGGGAATGCGCTGAAGGTCGATACCAGCGAAGCCGAAGGGGTCGCGGCCCAGCGATTGAAATCGGCCGTGACGGTGCCGGCATCGATGAACAGCGCCAGCACCACCGTCAGGCCGACGCCCATCGACATGGTCGCCGCGCCGTTGTTGCCCGCATAGTTGAAGATCGCGGAAGCCGTCGTGGTCGATGCCGCGTCGGCGGCGACCCAGATGCCGAGAACGACAAACAGCGGCACGGAGGCGAGGCCGATCCAGTGCAATCCCTTGACGCCGACAAAGGTGATCGCGATGTAGAGAATTCCCGCGATCACCGTCATCGCGACGTAATTGAGCCCGAAGGTCGAACTGACCAGCGCGCCGGTGATGCCGGTCTGCACCGCATACCAACCGAGCAGTAGCGTCGAGAGCAGGCGGAGGCGAGCATGTATCCGTTCTTGCCGAACACGATGCTGGCAATCAGCGCGAAGTTCATGCCGCGCTTGGTGCCGAGCAATCCAAGCGCGCCGACATAGGCGAACATGATGATGTTGCCGACGATCATCGCCACCAAAGCGCTCTTGAACCCCATGCCCAGCACCAGCAGCGATCCCGTCATCGCGCCGGTGATGATCATCGGGAAGCCGAGCCAGACCATCGTCACCGAAAAGGCGCTGCGCCGCGCAGCCGCCGGAACCGGCTCGTGTTCGTATTCCTCGCCAAGAAGATGTTCGATCTGTTCTTCGCCTTGAAGCGTCGCGGTTTTCAAACTTTTATCCATGTCGACCTCCAGCCTGTGGTTTGAGTTAAATGAAATTGTCAGAGCACGCAGTTCTCCCTTCGGCGCGCAGGGGGTGCCCGCGCGCCGTGCCACTTTCCTCAGTCAGTCAATCAGCGGTGGGTGGTGACCTTGTTGGGAATGCCCTCGATCGGGCATTCCTCGACACCCACTGTCGGACGCGTGAAGGATTCCACCATCTCGCGTGTACCTTCGGGATCGGCGATCCATTTCGAATAGAAATCATACGGGCACGCCGCGACGCCGCGATCGCCCTCACCGGAATTGATCATGCCGGTGTAACCACGATGCACCAGCTTGAAGAGATGGTTTTCGGACTGACCGGTGCGGCGCGCGTCGCGGATCAGCGACTTGGAAATCGCGGCATACTGGATGCCGTAATCCTCCTCGCCACATTCTCCGAGCGTGCGGCCATCGAAGCCGATGATCGCGGAATGGCCGAAGTAAGAATAGACGCCGTCGAAGCCCGAGGCATTGGCGACCGCGACATAGACATTGTTGGCCCATGCCATCGCTTTCGCCATCAGCACCTGCTGATCCTTGGCCGGATACATGTAGCCCTGGCAGCGGATGATCAGTTCGGCGCCCTTCATCGCGCAGTCGCGCCAGATTTCCGGGTAGTTGCCGTCGTCGCAGATGATCAGCGACATCTTCATGCCCTTCGGGCCTTCGGACACATAGGTGCAGTTGCCGGGATACCAGCCTTCGATCGGCACCCACGGCATGATCTTGCGATATTTCTGAACCACCTCGCCCTTGTCATTCATCAGGATCAGGGTGTTGTACGGTGCTTTATTGGGGTGTTCCTCGTGGCGTTCGCCGGTCAGCGAGAACACGCCCCACACCTTGGCCTTGCGGCAGGCTTCGGCGAAAATCTCGGTCTCTTCGCCCGGCACGCTTGAGGCGGTGTCGTACATCTCCTTGGAGTCGTACATGATGCCATGGGTCGAATATTCCGGGAAGATCACCAGATCCATTCCGGGAAGACCCTTCTTCATGCCGACCAGCATGTCAGCGATCTTGTGGCAGTTGGCCAGCACTTCGGCCTTGGTGTGAAGCCGCGGCATCTTGTAGTTCACGACGGCAACGCCGACCGTGTCATTGCTCGATGAAATGTCGCCGTGATGCATGTTGCTCTCCCTGAGAACTGCGGCCCAAAAACAAAAAAGCCCGACAGATCCTCACGGATCTTTCGGGCTAACCTAGCCAAGCCTGACCAACGTCACTGGTGGTCGGGCGAATTTTACGACCAGAACATCATTGTCCCAAATGGCCGATTTAAAAACTAAACATCTTTTGCGCGGTACTGCAAGAGTTCATTTGCGTGGATGATCGCCGCCGCCATGTCGTCCATCGACAATCGCTTCGCCATCGCCTGGCGGCGAATGCTTTCGTAAGCGTCGGCTTCGCTCAATCCCTGACCGTCCATCAGGATCGATTTCGCCTTCTGGATGCGCTGCAGGCCGGAGAGTTTGCGCTCCAGCTTGCGGATGCGCTTTTCGGTTTCGCGTTTCTCGAGCCAGATGCTGCGCGCGATGGTGAGGTTGGTGAGCAGGCCGAACGGGCGGATCGGCCGTTCGATCACCGCGACCGCGCCGGCTTCCAATACCAGTTGGAGCGTCGACGGATCTTCATAGCCGACGATCGCGATCAATGTCGGCCGCGGCCCATCGGTCGATTTCAGCAGGCGCTGGATATCGCTGCGCACGTCATGTTCGACCGCCAGCAGCATCACGTCGCAACCGCCGGTCCAGGATTCCGGCACCGGCCACTGCGTTTCCGCCATGCAGCCGATACGCCTGAGATGCTCGACCAGCCGCACGCGCTCACTGTCCGGCGGATGCACCACCAGCACGCGAAGGCCCCGAAGATCGCGTAGGATTTGGATCGCCACCGCCTGCTCGCGCCCCCCTCAGTGGCTCACTGTATCGAGATCGTCGACCGACCAGTCGTCGAGACTCTGGACCACGCAATAGGGGTCCGGCTTGATCCGCACGCCGGGATTCCAGACCGTCTGGAACCGGCCCGATTTGTCGAGACGCGCGATGCGCGGCCACAAATAAGTGTGGTTGTTCTCCAGATCGATCCGCACCCGGCCCTGCGGCGCGTCGAATTCGGAATCGCGCAATTCCTTGAGCACGCTTTCCGGATCGTCCGATCCGCACCGCGCCAGCGCGCGCATCGCCAGATGCACCTGGAAATAGGCCGCCTCCGCCGCGGCCGGCACCGGCGCATCCGGGCCATATTTGGCCTTGAAGCTTTCCACGAAACGGCGCGCGGGTTTCGAGGGCGACGTCTCAAAAAACGGCGCCGCGGTGATGTGGCCTTCGGCGACCTCGCGGCTCATCTGCGCCACTTCCGCCTCGCTCGTGGTCAGGCTCGCGATCGGCATCTTGGCCGGATCGAAGCCGGCGCGGCGATAGGCCTCATAGAGCACCGACGTGCTGCGGCCGACCACTGTCGAGAAGATCACATCCGGCGAGGTCTTCTTGATCCGGGAGATGACTTTTTCGAAATCCTCAGGCCCCGCTTCGAGCGGCACATAGATTTCATCCAGCACCGCGCCACGGCCCTGCATCACGAAATCGGCCATCAGGCGATTGGACTCGTAAGGATATATGTAGTTCGATCCGACCAGCAAAAAGCGATTGCCATAGGTGGACAGCAAATACCTCGCAAGCTGCAACGAATTCTGGTTCGGCGCTGCGCCCGTATAGATGCAGTGGCGCGAATACTCAAAACCTTCATAGAGCGTCGGATAGAACAAAAGGCCGCGATGGCTCTCGACCACCGGCAATACCGCCTTGCGCGTGCTCGACATGTAGCAGCCGAACAATAGCTTGATATGATCGGTCTGAAACAGGCGCTCGGCGAGGCTGCGGAATTGTTTGGGATCGGACGCCGGATCGTAGATCACCGGCTCGATCATCCGGCCGAGCACGCCGCCGGCTGCGTTGATTTCCTCGATCGCGAGCAGCGTCGCATTCAATTGGGATTGTTCGACGGCGGATGTCACGCCGGTCTGGGAGAACAGCACTCCCACACGCCACGGGGCCTCGGTATTTTCGCTGGAACTCATGAGCTTGACGCACTTTGCACTAAATGGTGCGATGACCTTACGTCAGATCACGGGAAACTCAAATCGCCTACGCCGGCTCCGGGCGCAGCCGCGCCGGGCCGGATTTTCCTGAAATCAAGAGCCCCGCAAAGATCGCGGCGATGCCGGCGAGATGGTACCAGGCCAGTTGCTCGCCAAGCCACAGGATCGAGAGCCCCGCCGAGAACAACGGGCTGAGATAGAGAAACGCCGCCGCACGCGCGGCGCCGACGATGGCGACACCGTAGAGATAAAACAGATTTCCGAGCATGGTCGGCGCGAGGCCCATATAGCCGACCGCCGCGAGCGCAAAGCCCATGTCGGCGTCGTTCCATAAGAACCACGGCCCGCCGATCGCGACCCAGATCAGATAGGCCGGCGTCATCACGACGAGCAATCCCGCCCAGCCCGTCACCACCATCAATGGCAATGAAGCGATGGTGCGGCTCCAGTCGCGGATGCGGATCGAGAACCACGCAAAGGCGATCGCCGCGATCAGCGACCACAAATTGCCGAGGCTGAGCTGAAACTGGGTCAGCGTCTCCAACTTGCCCTTGGTGATGATCAGAAGCGTTCCGGCAAAGGCCAGCGCGACGCCCCATTTCGTCTTCGCCGTCAGCGGCGCCTCGCCCATCCATCGCCCGAGCAGCAACACCCAGACCGGCGTGGTCGCGTTGATGAAGCCGACCTCGATCGCTAGGCTTTGATAGGCGCCGCCGAGCAGGCAATAGGAAAACAGCCCGACGCCGATCACGCCGCCCACGATCAACCCGCCGAGTTGGGCGCGGATCGCGGGCCATCCCTGCCGCAGCGCGGGCCACGCGATGATGGTGAGAATGATCGCCGCGGGCACCCAGCGCCAGAACACCAGCGCCGGCAACGGGACCATGTCGCGCACCGATCGCCCGGCGACGTGATTGCTGCCCCACAGCGCTGCGGTGGCGATCAGCGCCAGCGTGCCTCGCGAAGTCGCTTCAGCCTTCATACGCGCTCGGCCGATCGTTCGTGGCGCGCGCGTTGCGAGACGTGCCATGGCAATATCAGGCGTTCGGCGTAATCGACCAGAAAGAACAATATTGTCCCAACAAGCCCGAGCAGCAACAGCGACACGAACACCCTGACAGTGTCGAACTGTCCTTGTGCCACGAGAATCTGGAAACCGATGCCCCGGCTGCCGGCGACGAACTCGCCGACGATGGCGCCGACCAGTGCAAAGGAAATAGCGACCTTCATGCCCGCGAACAAACTTGGGAGCGCGCAGGGAAAGCGTATCTTGGTCAGCACTGACCACGGCGAGGCTTTTGAGACCTGCGCCAGATGCAGCATATCAGGATCGACCGAGCGCAAGCCCAGCACCATGTCAATCACGATCGGGAAGATCGCCAGCATCAGCGCGATCGCGACTTTCGGCTCCGGTCCCGTCCCCATCCAGATCACGAACAGCGGCGCCAGCGCCACCTTCGGGATCGAGTTGAGCGCCACTAGCAGCGTGTAGATCGTGCGTTCCAGAAACCGCGAATAGACGATACCGACCGCGAGCGCGACGCCGAGCACGACCGCGAGCGCGAAACCGATACAGGTCATGCCCAGCGTGAAGCCGAGATTGCGCATGAACAGGCCGGGCGTTTCCAGAAAGGCCGCGAAGATCGCCGACGGCGCCGGCAGGATCAGCGGCGACGGATGGAACAACCCCACGCCGATTTCCCACAGCAACAACGCTGCCGCCAGCACCACGATGACGTCGCGCGTCTCGTTGTCGCCACCGAGCAGCTTTTTCACCAGACGCATCATTCCTTGACGATTCCGAGCTCAGCGAAATGGTGACGTATCCGATGCACATAGAAGGCGAATTCGGCGCTGTCGCGCACCGCCAGGCGGCGCGGACGCGGCAGGTCGATCACGATGGTATCGACGATCATGCCGGGCGCCTTGCTCATCATCACGACGCGGTCGGACAGGAACACGGCCTCGACGATCGAATGGGTGATGAACAAAAGCGTCTTGCGGGTATCCTGCCAAATCTGCGCGAGTTCGACATTGAGATCGTCGCGCGTCATCGCATCAAGCGCGCCGAACGGCTCATCCATCAGCAGCAATTCGGGATCGGCCAGCAGCGCCCGGCAGATCGAGGCGCGCTGGCGCATGCCACCGGACAGTTCCCAGGGGAACCGATGTTCGAAGCCGCCAAGCCCAAAGCGATTGAGCAGCGCCAGCGCGCGGTCGCGTTCCTCCGCCGTGGGTTTGCGGGTGAACTCAATCGAGAGCAGCACGTTGTCCAGAATAGTTCGCCAGTCCAGCAGCACATCGCGCTGAAACACCATGCCGAGTCTATCCGGCGTGCCATCGAGCGGCTTGCCTGCCACCGTCACCGCGCCGGACGAGACGCTTTCAAGTCCGGCGACCAGTTTCAACAGCGTGCTTTTGCCGCAACCGGACGGACCGACCACGCTGACGAATTCGCGCGGCTGGATATCCAGATTGATGTTGGACAATGCCGTGACCGGACCGCGCGCGGACGCGTAGGTCTTGCCGACGTTGTTCATCGCGACATAGGGCGCCATCGTGATGGGAGCCTGCGCGTTCATGTCACTCGACAAGCGCGTTGGTATAGTAGTCGGATACATTCCAACCGGCATTGACAACGCCGGCCGCCTGCATCGATTTCAACGCGGCCTCCCAGTCCTCCTTCGACTGCCAGCCGATCGGCTTGCCTTGGGTCGCGGGCGTATCGAAATAATCCAGTGTGAGCTTGATCTGGTTGAGCAAGATCACCGGATCTAGCCGCGCATCCGGCCGCTCGGCGATCATCGCCTTGACGCCGTCTTCCGGGCTCTTGCGCAATTGCGCCCATGCGCGCTGCTCGACCTCGATCAGGCGATGCAACGCGGCGCCCTTGCTGGCGATGGTGTCTTCGCGGGCGACCAGGCCATAGCTCGGAAAGGTGATGCCGGCATCGGACGCCAGCAGGCATTTCGATGGCCGCGACCCGTCGGCGATCGGCAGCGCCGAGCCGGTGGTCGACATCAGGCCATCGGCGCGCTTGGCAATGTAAGTGCCCCATAAGGCCGCGGGATCGACCACGTCGACTTTCAGATCGTCGCGGGTCAGGCCGCCGGAGTTCAAATAGACATCGATGAACGGCGCCCACGGGCTTGCCGCGAACACCACCACAGTCTTGCCCCTGAGATCCGCGACGGCCTTCATCGGCGAATCCTTGTCGATCAGAATACAAAGATCAGTGCGATGCTGGAACGTAGCGATCGAGCGGATGGTCGCGCCCTTGGCGCGCGCCGAGCCAACCAGCCCGACCTGGACCTGGCCGACATCGGCTTGCCCGGCATTGACGAGCTGGATCGTATTGCCGGAGCCGCGGCCATCCTGGATGTCGACATCGAGATTGGCCTGCTTGAACCAGCCTTGATTCTGCGCCAGATGCATCGCGGCCTGCACGCCCCATGGCGAGAAGTCGAGCCGCACGGATAATTTGTCTTGTGCGGCGGCGGGGGCAATTCCAGCGATGCTTGCCAGCATGAGGGTCGATAAAATGATTTTTCTCATATCCCGATCTCCGGTTAATTATTCCACATCGACATCATCGGCCTCGAATGACGAAGCCTGCGTCAGATAAGCCAACACCATTTCCACAACATGGGCGCGGCGTTTCAACACACGCCGGCGCGCCGCGAGATCGCGGTCGAGCAGCCAGGACAGCGTGTGCTGGTTGGACAGGAAGAAATACGCCAGCCCCGAGATCGACAGATAGAGATCGACCGGATCGACATTGGCGCGAAATACGCCTTCCTGCTGGCCGCGCTTCAGGAGAATGCGAATGGTATCGAGCAAGCCACCATACAACGGCTTCGTCGATTTCGAGCGCTTGAGATGCTCGCCGTAATGAATGTTCTCGATGCTCATCAGCCGGATCAGATCGGGCGTCGCGACGAAATGATCGAACGTGCTGGAGACCAGCCGCTTCATGCCTTCGACCGGCGGCAGGCCGCGCAAATTCTCATCCTGCTGCCGCGCCCGCAAATCCGCGTAGATGCGTTCCAGCACTTCGAGATACAGCGCGTCCTTGGAGCCGAAATAATGATAGATCAGGTTCTTGTTGACGCCGCTCTGCGCCGCGATGCGATCGACGCGCCCGCCGCTGAGGCCGTAGGACACGAACTCGATCCGCGCCGCCTCCAGGATTTTCGCCCGGCTGGCTTCGGGATTGCGGACCACCTTGGGCAGCGCCCCGACATTAAGCTCCATGATGCACACCCTGCGTGGCCATCCGTTGCGAGCGTAGCCGCGCGGTGCCCTCGACATCAAGCGCGCCGCGCGGACCGAATGTCACAGCATAATGCTTTTCGGCAAAGGCCGCCGTGATCTTGCCGTCGATGAAGTCTTCCTGCACTTGTTCAGGCTCGCGCAGCAGCGGATTGCCGAAACCGCCGGCGCCCGCCTGTTCGTGGATGATGAGCGTGCCCTGCGCGACCGTGGTGGTGATCTTGCCCGGCAGCGCGTTGCGCTCATTGCCGATCTCGATGAAGTTACGCGAGGAGCCGCCGGGCTCGCCGCCGTTCAAGCCATAGGGCTGAAACGCGACGCGGTCGGTACGCAATTGCAACAGCGCCTCGGGCGCCAGAATGCGATAGCTGCGCCGCACGCCGACGCCGCCGCGATATTGCCCGGCGCCACAGCTATCCGCCACGAACGAGTAATCCTCGATCCGCACGGGATGCTCGGCTTCCATCACCTCGACCGGCATGTTGGACAGGTTCTGCGAGGCGTTGGTGACGGCCTCGAGCCCGTCCTTATCAGGACGTCCGCCCCAGGCGCCGCAGATCATGTCCACGATGATGAAGGGCTGGCGGTTTGGCCTAAGCCCGCTGATGCAGATCACGCTGTTGCCGCCCTCGCCGGCCGCCGGCACTTTATCCGGCACGATTTGCGCAAGCGCGCCGAGCATCGCGTCGAATACGCGGTAGCCCGTCAGCGCGCGCGCCGCGCAAGGCGCCGGCATCACCGGGTTAAGCACTGAAGCCTCCGGCGCCTTCACCTTGATGCAACGAAACAGCCCGACATTATTGGGCACGTCCTTGGCGAGCACGCAGCGCACACTGAGATAGGTCAGCGAATGGGTAAAGCTCAGCGTCGAATTCAGCGCGCCCTTCACCTGCGGCGACGACCCGGTGTAATCGACCAAGAGCGTGCCGTCGCCATTGACCGTGATCGCGACATTGATCGGGATCGGCGTGTCGGAAAATCCGTCGCTGTCGATGTAATCGAGAAAGCGATAGGTACCCTCAGGCCAGGTCTTGATTTCCTGCCGCGTCAGCCGCTCGGCATAATCAAGCAGTTCTTGCATATAGGCGTCGACCTCGTCGGCGCCGTAACGCTGCAGCAGCTTCTCAAGGCCGCGCTTGCCGACTTGTGCGGCGGCAAATTGCGCCGACAGATCGCCCCAGACCCGGTCCGGCACCCGGACGTTGATCTTGATCAGGGTTTCCAGCGTGGTGTTGAGCACCCCGCGGTCATAGAGCTTCAGTGGCGGAATCCGCAGGCCTTCCTGATAGATCTCGGTCGAATCAGACGCGTTGGAGCCCGGCACCCGTCCGCCCACATCGGTATGATGGCAGATCACCACCGCGAAAGCGCGCCGCGCGCCGCCAAAGAAGATCGGCACGAACATGAAGATATCCGGCAGGTGCATGCCGCCATGATAGGGATCATTCATGATGACGACGTCGCCCTCATGGAGGTCGCCCTCGAATTTCGCCAGCACCGACGCCATCGCTTCGGGGATCGCGCCGAGATGCTGGGCGATGGTCTTGGCCTGCGCCACCATCTGGCCGTCGCCGGCGCAGAGCGCGGCCGAGAAATCCATCACGTCCTTGACGATCTCGGAACGCGCGATCCGCACCACCGTATAGGCCATGTCGTCGGCGATCGAATCCAGACCGCTCTTGATGACCGCGAATGTAATCGGATCGACCTTCATGCCTCGAACTCCAGAACGATGCAGCCGATGGCATCCTTGTGCACGGTGGCGTCGGGCGGCACAATGATGGTGGCGTCGAATTCCTCGATGATCAGCGGCCCCTGGCGCGGATTCAAATCGACTGCATTGCGATCGACAATCTCGACCGCCACGGCCGCTTCGCCGCGCGCAAAGGAAATTGCCCGCGTGCCGCCCTGCGAGGAGCCCGCCCGCGCGGCGATCTTCATCGCGCCGAAATCCAGACGATTTTCGCGCAGGCCCCGTCCCGCGACGCGCAGCTTCATCAACTCGATCGGGGTGGAGTCGCGATAGCCGTAGGTCTTGAAATATTCGGCGACAAAACGCTCGCGGATTTGCGTGAGATCCTCGCCCTCGAATGGCACAGTGAGTTCAGTCGCCTGCCCTTCATGGCGCAAATCCGCTTCCCAGAGAAACGCGGTGCGCTCAGTCTGATAGCCATCGGCCGCAAGCTGCGCCGCGACCTGCTTCTGCAGCTCTTTCTTGATGACAGCGAGATCGGCGCTGTCCATCTTGTCGAGGCGACGGCTGACGGTTTTCAACGCGGTATGCTCGATATCGGAGGCGAGCATGCCGAGCGCGCTGAATATCCCGGACATCGGCGGAATCACGACGCGCGGAATGCCCAATTGCCGCGCCAGGTCCGGCGCATGTACGCCGCCATTGCCGCCGAACGCCATCAGCGTGAGATCGCGGGGATCGCGCCCGCGCTCCACGGTAACCGCCCGCACCGCGCGCGCCATCGCCGCATTGGCGACCGCGCGGATGCCATGCGCGGCGTCCTGCAACGGCAGGTTCAAGGGATCGCCGACATGCGCCATCACCGCGTTCTCGCTCAGCGACCGATCGATCGCGAGCTTGCCGCCGGCCAGGGACGTGGCGTTGATAAAACCCAGCACCACATTGGCGTCGGTCACCGTCGGCCTGTCATTGCCGAGGCCGTAACAGGCCGGTCCCGGCACCGCGCCGGCGGATTGCGGTCCAACGACCAAAAGCCCACCCTTGTCGATGCCGGCCAGCGAGCCGCCGCCGGCGCCGACTTCGGCGATATCGATCGCCGGCACCTTGAGCATATAGCCGCCGGCCTTGATGAAGCGGCTTGAGGTCGAAATCCCGTCGCGAAACTCATATTCCGAGGTCATGCTGGGGCGGCCGCCCTCGATGATGACCGCCTTGGCAGTGGTGCCGCCCATGTCGAACACGATGACGTCGCGGTCGCCGCGGGCGACGCCGAGCCGGGCCGCGCCGATCACGCCACCCGCAGGACCGGACGCCACCACCAGCACCGGCTTTTCGCAGGTCACATTCGCCGCCAGCATGCCGCCATTCGAGGTCATCACCAGGATCGGCGCGGCGACGCCGATCGAGCGCAATCCCGATTCCAGCCGCTGCAAATAGCTGCGCATCGCGGACAACAGATAGGCATTCACCACCGTGGTGCTGGTGCGCTCATATTCCTTCATTTCCGGCAACACCGCGCAGGAGGTGGTGACCAGCAGATGCGGGAAGCGCGCGCGCAGGATCGCTTCGGCCTGCAGCTCATGCGCCGGATTGCGGTAACTATTGATGAAGGCGATCGCGACGGCTTCAATGTCCTCGGCAACCAGCGCCTTGCCGGCATCGATCACGCTGGCCTCGGACAAGGATTCAACCACCTCGCCATCGGCGGCCATGCGCTCGCTGACTTCGAGGCGGTGTCGGCGCGGCACCAGCGGCTTCGGCTTTTCCCAGGTCAGGTCGAACATGTCGGGCATCCTGATACGCCCGATCTCCAGCACGTCGCGAAAGCCGCGCGTGGTAATGAGCCCGGTTCTGGCGCCTTTGCGCTGCAGGATGGTGTTCGAGCCCACGGTAGTGCCGTGCAGCACCTCGGCGATCGCGGCCGGCGCAATCGACAATTCGGCCAGCAATTGCCCGACGCCTTCGATCACCGCGATGCTGGGATCCGATGGGGTCGACGAAATCTTGCTCTGGTGGATCAGGCTTGTATCGGTCAACAGCGCGATATCGGTGAAGGTGCCGCCGATATCGACCGCGACCCTGAACTTCCGCTCCGACCCCATCGTCACGCCCCAGACCCCGCCCTATTACTAACCAGTTAGTCAATAACGGCCGCCCGCCCCTGTCAAGGCGGACTTTGGGGCGCTCTTTCAGGAACATCGCGTCGCGCAAATATCGCAAAGCGCCGACAAGGATGGCAAAATACCTGCGCGGTGCTCGCTAGTTGAGCATGACGGACGGGGGGTATTTCGGATATGCATCCGGAATTCAGCGCGGCTGGCGCGAACTGCGCTAAAGTCTGCCGCGCAACGAAGCTTGAGGAAACATCATGGCGGCCGACATCAGAGCATTGACGGGGGTGCGGGGCGTCGCGGCCGTGATCATCGTGGTCTATCACTACGGAAAATTCCGTCTCGATCTCACCGGCAATACCGGCGTCTGGAACGTGGCGCACGGCTATCTGGTGGTCGACATGTTTTTCATGCTGAGCGGGTTCGTGATCGGCTATGTCTACAAGGAGGCCTTTGCTTCGGAGGACTGGAACGAGTTCGGGCACAATTACAAGAGCTTCATGCTCAAGCGCTTCGCGCGCCTCTACCCGGCCTATATCGTGATTGCGGGTTTTTACGCGCTGAAGATCGCGGCCGGCCTGACCGGCGAGGAGACCTTCGCCCGCTTCCACACCTTCGATTGGATCGGCAACATCCTGATGCTGGTCGGCTGGGGGCTTCATATCTATCCGCTGATCGGCGTGTCCTGGGCCTCGAGCGCTGAGCTCGGTTCCTATGTCGCGTCCCCCGTGCTGATGAAATACACGCTGCATAAGAGCGTCGGCTGGTGCCTCGCCAGTGCGGCGTTGTCGCTGGTCGGGATTTACGGCATCAGCATCAGCGGCCAGGGTTCCGCCGGGCCGCTCGATGTGGTTTCGGACAGTTCATTCCTGCCGCTGCTGCGCGCCCTTGTCGGATTCACGCTTGGACTGGCAACGTTCCGCTTTGCGCACCATCTGGACCGGCTGTCGGCCACCGCGCAGGATATCCTCGTGATCGCGATCATGGCCGCGATGCTGGCGGTCGCCATCTTCACCAAGGATGATTTGCCGATCTACGTGCTGTTCATTCCTTTCATCGCGATCCTGTCGCGCGACGGCCGCATGGCGCAACTCTTGTTCGGCAATCGCCTGGTCTACCATCTCGGCGTGATCTCCTACTCGATCTATTTGATCCATCCGTTTTTCCTGACGTTCACCGAGCGCACAACGCGGCATGTCGGAAACAATCTGACCGCTTATGTATGCTGCATGCTGGTGGCCCTGGCCGCGATCTGGCTCTTGTCGTATCTGAGCTGGCGCTTCATCGAGATTCCCGGCCGGGAACTCGTGATCCGCTGGCTTAGCCCGAAGGCCAAAGCTAAACCCGCGCCCGCGACCTGACCAGCAAGAGCGCATGGGAAGAGGATTTTGGTCGGCTAAGCTGCCTTGATGAGTTCAATCCGATGCGCCAAAGCCATCAGGATTGAATCTAACATGGCCTGAGGAAATCCTTCAGGAAGATCTTTCACGACTGTTTCGCTCGCGGACACGGCATTTTTGATCAAATCATTGAAGATTGTCGTGACCAAACCAGATTCGATACCGGCCGCTTTTGCCGTTTGAAGAAAATGCCTCGGCGTAATTTCGGCTACTTCATAGTGACGGCTTTTCCCGACTGACATTGCCAGTTTGAATTTATTACGCTGGATCTGATTGGCATCGAGGCTTGGTTGTGCACTTAGCACGTCATAAAGCGGCGTCAGGCGGAAGCGTCCGCCTGGACTCAGGAAAATACTGAAATTTTTTGCGTGGCCGTCGGTCGCGCCGATTAGCCAAAAGATGATATTGGCGCGCATGAATGTTGCCAGATTGTCGTTGGGAATGTCACTGCCCTTCAACAATCTGAAAATCGAGTTCATGCCAGGACCTCCGTCAGATTGATATTTCCTGGTTGGCGGAATCGAGAGAGCCTGCAGACAATCCTCCTGCGGAAGGCGGAGTAACCGTCCATCGTTCGTCCAACGCCGATCGAACCGCTCTACAATGAGAGTTCTTCGCGAACCAAAATTATCGATCTCGGCATCCGCCGTCGGCACGCCAAGTGCTGAAAGAAGTTTCAAGCACAAATATTCATTTTCGACGCTGTTGGATAAATCAGTTCCGTTTGGCAAACGTCCAATTTGCGGCTTGAATATATGCGTGGTGGCTGTTGTGCCAATTGGCTTGTACCATTTGTTTTCATGTCTCAATAGAGCGGTTTTCTCTTGTGCACCCGCAATTGAAATTCGAAAATCTTCATCATCACCCATGCCGAGCGGCGCCGAGGCGAGGTTTTGAAGCAGATTTGTAATTTCTGTGTCGTCTATCAGCTTGCCTTCAACACCGCCTACAGGGCCCGGGTCCACGCCGTCGGCAGGAACTGTAATGCGCCCACGCAGTCATGGCCCAGTGCCGACAGCATGCTATATGCATCTGTTCCTGCTGCGCCGACACGCTCTGCAACACGTTTGCGTATGGCATCGCTATCCGGCAACAGATTGTCGAAAACGTTGATAACCGGCGATCCGACATAACGGTCTTCGCGGAGCGGCAAAGATAGAGAAATCGGGAAGGTAGGTCCCCAAGTGAGCCATTCCTGATCATAGCGAAAATCGATAGCGCCGGTCGACTCTCGCCGGAGAACTCCAACGAGGCGACCGTTAAGAAATACGTTTAGAGGAACATGGGTCGGTCGCCGGGCCATCAAAATATGCTTTCGATATCTGCCGCGCTTGCCTTGCTGCGAGGACGTATGACCAGTTCGAGGTCTAGAGCCGTGAGCGCTTCCATGACTGTACGAAGCTGGACGGCCGGCTCGCCGGCCTCCAGCCTCGATATTGTCCCCTGCCTTAACTTTCCGAGGCCGGACTGCGTTAATCCGGCCTTTTTTCTGGCACGCCGCAGGATGGCGCCCAGCTGTTTTTCATTCCGAGCTATTTGCTGTTCCATTGTAAAAGCCTCCGTCGCAAAATATACGCGAATACGTATAAATCAACAATATCTGCGATCGCGTATAAATCAAAGATATACGCGAAGCCGATTAAAGGAAGATTATACGCGATCGCGGATAGAGCTTATCGGGCGGAAATTGTCGGAGGCCTACAGTCCCAATTTATCCCGATCTGGTCTCCTTGAATAAGGAAACGCTGGGTAACGACACGTCGGCAGCAGGCGATAATCGCCCCCCGGTGATGATCGTCATCGACGTCCCCTTTCTATCGATAAATAAAGCCGGCGTGATCTGCGCAGTATCTGAATTGCAGGAGTTTTTCTCCGATGTATGCTGCTTCTGTCTGACGACCGCAGCCAAGCGGTTCAGGGCAGCAAGGATCGATGTGATATTAATTTGCGCTCGAAAGATCGCGCTCACCGCCATGCTGCTGACACTCGCGGCCGCGACGCCGATCACGGCCGACGCAGCCGAGGCGATCATTCCCCATCGCGCGTTGTGGCCTGATCCGATCAACTCGCCCGCCGAATTCGACCGCGCCTCACGCGCTGAAATCCTCGCCTTCGCGCATCAACTCGCCGAAAGCGACGCCCTCGCCGAAGCTGCGTTGAACGCGCGGCTGACGACCGATGCCGTCGATATGCCCTCGATCGAGCGCGCGCGGCGTAAATTGTGGAAACTGCTGACCGACAATTATGCGGTGGCCTCGCGCAGTTGCGTGGCCGCGGAACCCTTTTGCCCTGATAGTCCCGATCCCGAATATCTGCGGCGCGAAGCTTTGGCGTTTTCTGCCGCCCGGATTCCAGCGCGCTACCAACCCTGGCTCGCGGACGCCGCGCGGTTTCAGCGCTCTTATCTGGACGAACTATTGCTGCTCGCCGCTGTGTTACCCCACCGCAACAGCGAGATCGAGACCTTCAACAACAATGAAATGCCGGGCTGGGACTTGCACGACCGCGAATTCCTGCTGACGTTCGATGACGGCCCGACGCGCCCCTCTGGGGACGAGGCGTTGGAGGCCGGCAATACCGAGCGCACCCTTGCGGCGCTGCGCGACAATCATATCAACGCCGCCTTCTTTGCGATCGGCGAGCCGTTTGCGGCCCGTCTCCACGCTTCCTCCAGCGAGGCGATGCAAACGCTCTATGCGGGGATGTGCGTCGGCTCTCATGGCTGGGTGCATGAATCCCATGCCACGTCGCCGCGCTGGAAGGAGTCAATCGCGTCGAGTTCGAAGCTGATCCACGACACCTTGCCGGAAACCTATGTTCCGGCATTTCGTCCGCCCTATGGCCAGCGCCTTCCGGATAGCGGGACTTATCTCAGGGCACAGGGCGTGAAGCTGATCCTGTGGAACATCGATTCCCATGATTGGGACGACAGCCTGAAGATATCAGAGGTCGAGCAGCGCACGATGTCGCTGATGCTACTCTGGCGCCGGGGTATCATTCTGTTTCACGATTTTTTCCCGCGCTCGCAAAAGGTCGTGCCGCGTCTGGTGGCGTGGCTGGCGAATGACGGCGTGACGTGGGCCGATTGCCATGCGATCGATTGGGGCGGGCGCGGGCGGTAAAAAACGAGATTAGATTGATCTGCTACGGCAACCCAATGGAGAGATAAAGCAAAAAGCCGCCGCCTCCTATCTCTCCACCTCCTTCCAAAACCGCTCAAAGCAATGCCGCTTCAGCGTCATGAAGCGCTCGCCGGTCGTCACGTCCAGATCGCGCGGCCAGGGTAGATCGACATCGACCATCTCGGCCACTTTGGTAGGCCTGCGGGTCAGCAGGACCACCTTGTCGGCAAGCTGAATCGCCTCATCGAGATCATGCGAGACCAGAAGCATCGTCGTTTTGGTCTTCATGAAAATCTTCTGCAACTGCTCGCGCATGAATTGCGTCATTTCGTAATCGAGCGCGGAGAACGGCTCGTCCAGAAACAACACTTTCGGGTCGGTCACGAGCGCGCGCAGGATCGAGACGGTCTGCTGCTGTCCGCCCGATAGCGTGTAGGGAAACGCGTTGAGATCGATCCGCACCTCGAAATCGGCGAGCAATTTCTCGACCCGACGGGATCGCTCCGCGCGCGCGATCCCCATCACCTCGAGCGGATAATGAATGTTCTCGATTGCGCGTAGCCAGGGAAACAACGCTTCGCGATAGTTCTGGAACACGTAGGACGTCCGCGTCGAGTGGATGGTCCGGCCGTCGAACAGGACTTCGCCGCGGTCCATCGGCATCAATCCCGAGATCATGTTGATCAGCGTGCTTTTGCCGCAACCGTTCGGGCCGAATATCGAGGTGAATTTCCCGAGCGGCAGATCGACCTCGAAGTCGTCATAGACGACGGCGTCCTCAAAGCTCTTGCGAAGCCCGCGGATGGTCAGCAGCGGTTGCCGCACCGATGTCACCGTCACCTCAAAGCCTCAAGCATCGCGGCAAACACAAGCGTTCAATTGCCAAGCTCGGCTTTGGTCAGGATCTTGTCGCGCACGCTGAGCGGGCCGGTCAGCACGCCTTCCTTGATGAAGACATCGACCAGCGCCTGATAGGATTTGATGTCGGTGTCGTTGAGGTCCTTGTAGCCGCGCAGATAAGGCTGCGCGAGGAAGGCCAGTTGATCTTCCTTGATCGGGGTATAGTTCGGAATAGCGGCTTTGTACTTGTCGAAATTCGCATTCACCAGGTCGGTCGCCTGATCGATCACTTCGATCACTTTCCTGGCGACCAGCGGACGTTCTTTCAGGAATTTCGCGGTCATGACGGACGCGCCGGAATAAAACGGATCGGCAATCACGGAGGCCACCGGATTGACGATCGCACGCTTGGCTTTGCCCGACGCTACCGCAATCGAGCCGACCGGCTCCAGCGACAGCGTCGCGTCCGCCGAACCGCCGATCACCGCAGGCACTTGCATGCCGACGGCAAGATCGACCAGCTTGACGTCGGTATCGGGATCAAGGCCCGCCGCGCGGATCATATAGCGCGAGATCGTGCGCCACTGGATGCCCGGCACATGGCCCAAGGTCTTGCCTTTGAGGTCGGCAAAACTTGTGATGGTGCTTTCGGGCTTCACGATCAGCCCGTCATTGATCCGGTTGACGGCGATCCCGCCGCCTTGCAAGCCGAATATTTTCAGCTTCCCCGGAAATTTCGATTCCGCGATCATCGCGATGCCGGCAGCCGCACCGGGCGGCCCGAAGTCGGCCCGCTCACCGATCAGCGCGTCGATGATCTGGTTGGGCGCCTCCATCTTGACTGAGTCGATTTCGATGCAGGCTTTCTCGAACAGCTTCTCTTCCAGCGCGACGTAATACGCCGTGGTCTGCATGATCGGCAGCCAGACCGCCGTGACCTTCTCCATCTTGTCGCAGGCCGACGAGGCGCCGGACGAGGACAGCGCGACGGCAGCTACAGCAGCGCTCGCGAGCAATCGGGGAAGCAATCTTTTCATCACGAATAATCCTAAAGCGCGGTTCCGGGCTATTTGCCCGACCAGTGAATGACGGACCTCTCGAGAAACAGGAGTGCAAGATTCAGTCCATATCCCATCGCGCCCGCCACCAGGATTGATCCATACATATCAGTCAGCGAATAGGATATTTGCGCATCGATGATGCGGTGCCCCATGCCGTCGGTCGCGCCGATGAACATCTCGGCCACGATGATCACGACCAGCGCCAGCGAAACCGCCGTGCGTAGCCCGATGAAGGTCTGGGGCAAGGTTTCGAAGAAAATGACGTTACGAAATATCCGCCATGACGATGCGCCCATCGACCGCGCCGCCAAAATCCTTGTCTGGCGCGCATTCATGACGCCGTAGGCGACGTTGAAGACGATCACCAGCCACGCGGCAAAGGCCGCGACCGCGATCTTGGCGAGGTCTCCGAGGCCGAACAGCAACAGAAACAGCGGAAATAGCGCGGTGGCCGGCGTGGAGCGGAAAAAATCGACCAGGAATTCGACCGATCGATAGACCGCGGCGCGGGCGCCGAGCAATATCCCGACGGGGACGCCGAGCACGATCGCAATCGAGATCGAATAGAGCACCCGCACCAGGGTTCGGGAGAAATCCCGCGTCATCTTGCCGGAAGCGATGTTCACCAGGGTGTCATGAAGCGTCGCCACCGGCGACGGCAGCAGGTCGCCTTTGACCAGGCCGCCCCTGAAGGCGAGCCACCACACCAGAAACAGCAGGATCGGCCCGATCGCAAATTCCAGCGCGCGCCGCCATCTTTTGCGCCCCCTCCGCGTTTCGCTCATATCCCGCCGCACCTCTCCCGCGCTGCAAGAACACCCGATTTCCGGCCGTGGCGACAGTCTATATTTCAGACCGCCTTTCGCACGATCCGCGGGCAAGCCGCGACAATCATGCCATAAGGTCGCCTTATCCCGCGCGATTTCGTCGCAGCCTAATTGACGGCGGAGGCCCTGTGAAAGCGTCTTGTTGCGTTGGCACGGCGATTGCGTGACAATTCGCGTGCGAGAGAACGTACATGCGAATTCGTATGCAATCGATCCGGCCCATTTCGGAGAGCGCCAGAGATGACCGACAAGCTGATGACCGACAAGCTCAAGACCGATGTGATCGCGGCTACGTGCCCCTGCGGCTGCGACGGCGCGATGGCATTGCATCACCGCACGCTGGGGACGGCGATGTCGGCCTGCGACTATGACGGCATCGAGAACTACAGCGATCGCCTGATTGAAACGACCGTCTTGAATGCCATGCTTCCCAATGGCCTGCAGCGCCGCGCCTTCATCAAGGCCGTGGGCGCTTCCACGGCGCTGGCCGCCATCGCGGAAATCTTTCCGCTCGGAACCGGCAAGGCGATCGCGCAGGATGCGCCGAAGCCCGAGAAGAGCAAACTCAATGTCGGCTTCGTTCCCATCACCTGCACGACGCCTTTACTGTTGGCGCATGCGATGGGCGAGTATCAAAAGGAAGGTCTCGACGTCAATCTGGCGCGAACGCCCGGCTGGGCGCTGGTGCGCGACAAGCTCATCAACGCCGAATTCGACGCGTCCCATTTGGTGCTGGCGTTGCCAATGACCATGACGCTTGGCGTCGGCGCGCCTGCCACCAACACCTACGTCTCAAGCGTGCAGAATGTGAACGGCAATGCGATCACGCTGCATGTAAAGCACAAGGAGCGCCGCAACCCGAAAGACTGGAAGGGCTTCAAGTTCGGCATCCCGCACGAACAATCCATGCATGCGATGCTGCTGCGCTATTATCTGGCGGAAAACGGCCTCGATCCGGACCGCGATGTCGAACTGCGGGTGTTTCCGCCGCCGGATTCCGTCGCCAACATGGCGTCAGGCAATCTCGACGGCATGCTGTTCGCCGAGCCGTGGGGCCAGCGCGCGGTATTTGAGAACATCGGCTTCCTGCATCTTCTGACCCGCGACATCTTCGAGGACCATCCTTGTTGCGTGCTGTCGGTAACCGACAAGTTCATCAAGGAAAACCCCAACAGCTACGGCGCGATGTACCGCTCGGTGGTGCGCGCCACCGAATTCGCCGACAAGGCCGAGAACCGCAAGAAGGTCGCGGAATTGCTGGCGCCACCGGCCTATCTCAACCAGCCGCTGACCGTGCTCGAACAGGTGATGACCGGCCATTATGCCGATGGCCTCGGCTCGATCGTCGATGTGCCGCAGCGGATCGGCTTCAAGGCATTCCCCTATGAGTCGACCGCGGTCTGGCTGCTGACCCAGTTGCGGCGCTGGAACATGGTACCGGCCGACATCGACTATAAAGCGCTGGCGCAGAAGGTGTTCCTCGCTACCGACGCCACCAGGCGGATGCAGGCGATGGGCTTCGCCACGCCGCCCTCGCCGATGATCAAGCACACCATCATGGGAAAGCCGTTCGATCCGGCTTTCCCGCAGGCCTATGTCGATAATTTCGCGATCAAACGAAGCTGAGAGAAACCAGATGACCCGGGGATATCACGATATCGGCGGCAAGGAAGCCGGCGCCATTCCGATGGTCGACTTGCCGTGGCTGCATTGGGAAAAGCAGGTCGAGGCGATCAGGAACCTGCTGGGTGACGGCACGAGGCGCATGCTGTCGCTCGACGAGATGCGGCGCGGCTTTGAATCCTTTGGCGAAGACAAATACAAGGCGCTGTCATTCTATCGCCGGCGGCTCGAAGCGATGATCGATATTCTCGTCGAAAAAGACGTGATCAGCCGCGACGAACTCGAGCAGGAAATCGCCGCGGTGCGCGCGCGCTGGGAACCTGCCGCAGAGTGCAAAACTTGAGACCGAGATTCGACGCAGGCGACAAAGTGCTGGTGCTGCATCTCGGAAAGAAGGGCCATATCCGCATCCCCTTCTATATCCGGGGCCATGTCGGCACCGTGATACATCGCTGCGGCGCGTTTCTCAATCCGGAAGACCTCGCGGTCGGCAACGTCGCGGGTCCGGTGGTTCCGCTCTACCGGGTGGGCTTTCCGATGAACCAGCTTTGGACCGATTATGCCGGCAATGCTTCCGATCAGCTCTACATCGAAATCTACGATCACTGGCTTGCGATGGCCGACGCGCCGGTCGCTAGCGAAACCGGGGTGAAATTGCATGAGCACTCATGACCACGATCACGACCATGATCACGATCATCACCATGACGACCACGAACCGCTTGTCATCGAAGATGAGCAAGGCAATATCGACGGGCAGATTATCATCGATGCGCTGCAGAATCTGCTGGCCGCGCGCAATCTGATTGCCCCGGGCGAAGTCCGCCGCGAGATCGAAAAGATCGAATCGCCCGGCGTGCATCTCGGCGCGAAGATCGTCGCACGCGCCTGGGTCGATGACGCCTACAGAGCGCGGCTATTGGCAGACGGGAAATCGGCCGCCGCCGAACTCGGCATCGGCGTCGGCGAGGCCCAGCTCATCGTGGTCGAAAATACCGAAGGCCTGCACAACCTGGTCTGCTGCACGCTTTGTTCCTGCTATCCCCGCTCCATCCTCGGCCAGCCGCCATCCTGGTATATCAGCAAGGCCTATCGTGCCCGCGCGGTGCGCGAACCACGCGCCGTGCTCAGGGAATTCGACCTTCATATTCCCGACGAGATGCAGCTGATCGTTCACGACAGCAACGCCGACATGCGTTATCTGGTGTTGCCCGAACGTCCCGCCGGCACCGAGCACATGAGCGAAGCGAGCCTGGCCGAACTGGTGACGCGCGATTGCATGATCGGCGTGGCGGTGGTCGAGCCGGTGGCGGTGAGTTAGAGAAGTATAGCAGCGGGTCGCGCCGTGCTCCCTCGCCCCGCTTGCGGGGAGAGGGTTGGGGTGAGGGGGACTCTCGCCGCACTCAGTTCGCTGAGAGTCCCCCTCACCCGATCACTTCGTGATCGACCTCTCCCCGCAAGCGGGGCGAGGTAAGACACTCTGCCCTTCCCCTACGCCCCCGAAACATACCGCGCCAGTTCCGCGTCCATCGCCAGTTTCTGCACGACTTCGATAAAAGCCAGCGTAGCCGGCGGCTGGGGCTCGCGCTCCACAATGGTCATGCCGATCGCATTGGTGACGACGGGATCGACCATGGGAATGGCCCGGATGCCACCCCAGTCGCCCATCATCAGGAAGAAAGAGTTCGGCACCACTGCAAACCAGTGACCGGGCCGCACATGCGAACACAGCGCCAACGCGCAATTGGTTTCGATGACGGTTCGCGGCATCGCGCCGACACCGGCGAAGATACGATCGAGGATGCGTCGGTTCAGCATATCAGGCGTCAGCATGCATAGCGGCAACTGGCCCGCCGCGCTCCAGGATACGTTTTCCTGTTCGGAGATCGGATGGCTCGTCGGCGCGATCAGGTAATAGGATTCATTATAGAGAAAATACGGCCGCAGCCGGCCACTGGTATCGCCGAGGTCGAGATAATTGATCCCGATGTCGATTTCGAAATTCTCCAGTCCCTTTTTCAGGTCGGTGAAATTAAGCGACGTCACCGAAAGATTGACGTTCGGATAGAGCTTGTTGAACGCCGTCGTCATGATCGAAATGCCGGGCATCGCAACGGGAATGACGCCGAGCCGAAGGTGCCCCACCATGCTTTCGTGGTGGCCGCCGCCGAGATCCTGACTGAGATGCTCAAAGCCTGACAGCGCCGAGCGCGCCCATTCCAGAATACGGATACCCTGTGGGGTAAATCCCTGAAATCCGTGATTGCCCCGATCCACGATCGGCGTTCCGAACAGTTTTTCGAGTTGCTGGACCGCCTGCGACAGCGCGGGCTGGCTGACCTGGCACTCCTCGGCCGCACGGCCGAAATGCATATGCCGCGCCAGCGCCGTCAAATATTGCAATTGCCGAAAATGAAGATTCAAGCCCAGATCTCGCTTTAGAATTTGCTTCGCTACCGTATCCGGCCGGGTTGTAGCACAACTCACGCGTACAGGCGCGAGCTGCTCAACCCGATTTGGCACGCCGGTCCAGAATCTCGAGGGGTCTGAGATCGCCGGATTCATGCGCGTCGTCGATATAGGCGATCAGCAGGTCGGCCAGCGTGGCATAGTCCCACAGTTTTAATTGGGCTGGATCGACCCAGCCGGTAAAATACCGGTCGAGATAGCCTCGCCCGGCATCATGGGTTTCCACCCAGCTCGGCCCGGCAAGGATTAAGGGCGCCGCGTCCCAGTGGCAGATGACCAGACCTGAGGCAGTCTTGCCCAGAATGCCTCGCCCGTCCCGCGGGGCTTCGCTCATCGGGCGCAGGGATTGGCCAATCTCGCCCAACACGCGCTCAACATTGCCACCCATTCCACATTTCCGGCTTGTCTGACATGCCGGCGGGAACCGACAGCTTCGGTATCTATCCCCTTTCACGAGGAGATGGTTCAACTATGACGAGGCGATAGGGTTGCAAAAGGGTTACATGGAATGTTCCGGTCTGGCTCACCCCTGCTCCCGCGCCTCGATGTCTAAACGATGCCCCTGCGGCCAGTCCGGCCTGGTATTTTCGGCACGTCATCGTGCATTTCTGATCGGGGCGCGGTTGATCCCCCCGGGGCTTCTGTTATTGGGTCCGGGCCAACAAATCGAATGGAAAAATCGAAGATGAAGTTTGCAACATTCTACCGCGGCGGCGCCCTGAACGTCGGAATCGTCGATGCCGCCACCGGGCGGGTGCGCCCCGTCAGCGGCGTGGCCGACATGATCGACCTCGTGACCAAGCACGCCGACGGCAAGGTATCGTCAAGTGCGCCGGATCTGGCGCTCAGCGAAGTCAAGCTGACCGCGCCGATCCCGGTGCCCCGCCGCAACATCTTCTGCGTCGGCAAGAATTACGGCGAGCACGCCCGCGAATTCTCCAACAGCGGCTTTGAGGCCGGCGCCAAAAAGGATCAGGCGATCGACGAATATCCCGCGATCTTCTCCAAGGGCCCGAACACCGTGATCGGCCCGAACGACAATGTGCAGCTTCACGCCAACATTACGTCCAGCGTCGACTACGAGGCTGAGCTTGCCGTCATCATCGGCAAGCCCGGCCGCAACATCGCCAGGAAGGACGCCTACAGTCACATCTTCGGCTACACCATCGTCAACGACGTCACCGCGCGCGACCGCCAGAAGAACCACAAGCAGTGGTTCATCGGCAAGACGCTCGACACCTTCTGCCCGATGGGGCCGTGGATCACGACCAGCGACGAGCTCGATCCGAAAAATCTCGATGTGAAGTGCTGGGTCAATGGCGAACTGCGCCAGAACGCCAACACCAAGGATCTCATTTTCGATATCCCCACGCTGGTTTCGACCATCTCGGAAGGCATGGCGCTGGTCCCCGGCGACATCATCGCGACGGGAACCCCGGCCGGCGTCGGCATCGGCTTCAATCCGCCGAAATTCCTGAAATCGGGCGATGTGGTCGCGATCGAGATTTCAGGGTTGGGCAAGATCGAGAACAAGTTCGTCGCGGAGAGCTGAGTGAGCTAAAGCGTTTGCCTGGCTTCATCCTTCGAGACGAGGTCCGAACTGTAGCCCGGATGAGCGCAGCGATATCCGGGAACAAACGCAACACCGGCCCCGGATATCGCTGCGCTCATCCGGGCTACGAAACTACCACTTGCTGTTACTCCAATGCGGCCGCAAGGCGTTCTAACTCGCCGCCACCGGGCGGCAGGCCGAAGCGCAGGAGATCGTCGGTCCATTCGAAACGACGGCACCAGATGTGTTTTGTGGCGAGTGCAGTGTGAACCTTGCTCGCATCAGCGCGGCGCGCGAGCCGGAATAGTCCGGTTCCGCCTGCGATCGTGAATCCTGCCCCCGTCAAAACATCATCAAGCTTGCGCGCCTGCGCCTGAATCGCGATGCGTGTACTATCGGCCCATGCCCGGTCGCGCAACGCGACGGCACCAATAGTCAGCGCCGGTCCTGAACACGGCCAAGGGCCGAGCGCCAGCGCGATACGCTGCGCGATATCGGGAGATGCAATGGCAAATCCCAACCGCAACCCGGCAAGGCCGTAAAACTTTCCGAACGAACGCAGCACCACGACCGGCAAGTCGGCACACAGCCCGACGACGCTGATCGCGGGCTCGATATCCACAAAGGCCTCATCGATCACCAGCCAGCCGCCGCGCTCGCGCAACTGCGCGGCCACGCGCGCCAATGCTACGCGCGACATCACCCGCCCGTCGGGATTATTCGGATTCACGACCACCACATGGCGAACCGCCTGCGGAAGATCATCGAGCCCGGCGCACGCAATCACCTCATGGCCAGCCATGCGCCACGCCGCCGCGTGCTCATTATAGGTTGGCTCTACAATCGCGACCGGCCCCGCACTCGCGAGCTGCGGCAACCACTGAATCAGCGACTGGGTTCCCGAAGCCGCGACCACTTCGGCACCCACGGGCACCGCGTAGGCTTCACGTGCCGCCGCGATCAAATTCTCTTCATCGGCGCGCGACGGCAGGCGCTGCCACAGCGCGCCCGGCATATCCGCCGGAATCGGCCACGGCCAGGGGTTGACGCCGGTCGACAGGTCGAGCCACATTTGCGGCGACCCGCCATATCGCGCCATTGCTTCAGTCAGATCGCCGCCGTGCTTCATCCGCGCTTCATGCCACCATCCGCGCCAAAGCGCGAGAGGTTACGACGCGCGCTCGGCGCGGTGCTGGTGCTCGCCGGCCTCAACCTGCCATCGGCGCACGCCGCCGGCCTGCCCCGGATCGCCTCGATCAACGCCTGCACCGACCAGCTTCTGATGGCGCTGGCCGATCCTGAACAAATCCTCGGCCTGAGCCCCTATGCACGTGATCCCGCCCGCTCCTGGGACGCCGCCAAGGCCCGGCAATTTCCGCAATTGTCAGGTGCGGCGGAAGACGTGCTGGTGCTGGCGCCCGATGTCGTAGTCGCCGGCCGTTTTACGCGGCTCGCGACCCGGCAATTGCTCAAGGACAAGGGGCTTCACGTCGTCGAATTCGATGTCGCGCGCTCGCTTGATGATGTGAAGAAAAGCATTCGCCAGATGGGCGACGTCACCCGGCATCCGGATCGCGCCACAGCCGAGATCAGCCGGCTCGACGTCGCGATCGCGCATGCGCATGACGCGGCCTCCCGAAAGCCCTGGCGCGTGCTGGCGGTGTCGCGGCGCGGCTGGGTCTCCGGCCGCGACAGCCTGACCAGTTCGTTACTGGCCAATGCCGGTCTCACCAACGCGGCCGGCGATCTCGGCATTAAATCCGGCGGCTTCGCGTCGCTCGAATCCATCGTCGGCCTGAAGCCGGATTTCATCCTGGTGTCGGAAGACAGCGACTTTGCCGAGGACGAAGGCAGCGCCTTCCTGCTGCATCCCGCACTTGAACGGTTTTATCCGGCCACAAAACGCATCGTGATCCCGGAACGGCTCACCGTGTGCGGCGGGCCGATGCTGGCGGAAGCGCTGGAGCGGCTGGCGTCCGAGCTTGAGCGCGTGGACCGTTAAGGTGCTGATCTCCAGCAGCGGGCTCTTTATCGTGATCGCGGCGCTAGCGTTCGACGCGCTGATCGGCGATCCCGACTGGCTGTGGCGCCGCATCGGACATCCGGTGTCGCTGATCGGCGCCCTGATCGACCTGCTCGATAGCAAGTTCAATCGCGGCGACGAGTCGCCCGAGCAGCGCAAATCCGAGGGCATCAACTGCACGGCCATCCTGGTATTGATCGCGATCATCGCGGGCGCGCTGATCCAGTTCGTCGTGCAAACGCTTACCTTCGGCAATATCCTCGTCGCGCTGATCGCCTCGATCTTCATCGCGCAGCGCAGTCTCTATCAACACGTGGCCGAGGTGCGCGCTGCCTTCACTGAGGGCGGACTCCCGGCCGCGCGCGAAGCGGTGTCGATGATCGTCGGCCGCGATCCCGAACAACTCGACGAAGCCGGCGTCTGCCGCGCGGGAATCGAATCCTGTGCGGAGAATTTTTCCGACGGCGTGGTCGCGCCGGTGTTCTGGCTGGCGCTGCTGGGATTGCCGGGATTGATCGCCTACAAAGCGATCAACACCGCCGACTCGATGATTGGCCATCGCACTGAGCGATATGAATCGTTCGGCTGGGCGGCGGCGCGGCTCGATGATTTCGTCAATCTGGTGCCGGCGCGATTGTCGGCTTTGCTGCTGGCGGTCGCCGCACCAATGGCGGGCGGCTCGATCGGGACGTCCCTAAGCGTCGTGCAGCGCGACGCCTCAAAACATCGCTCGCCCAATGCCGGCTGGCCCGAAAGCGCGATGGCCGGCGCGTTGGGATTGGCGCTGGCCGGTCCGCGCCGCTACGCCGAACACATCGCCGACGATCCCTTCCTCAACGCCGAAGCGACCCGCCCGGCGGTGCCGGACGATATCGACCGCGCACTCGATCTTTATCTGGCGGCGTGCGTAATCGAAGCGGCTGCCTATGCCGCGCTGGCGTTGGTAGTCTGACGGCTGCGCGCAATGCCCAAAATTGCCTCGATATCGAGATGTGTCTCGAGGTGATCAGCCAGCGCCTCCAGCGCGGATTCGATCTGCGATTCATAGGCCAGCGTCGACGCAATCCCGAGATTGGCTAGCCATGCCTTGCGAAACGCATCGCCGGTGAACAACCCATGCACATAAGTGCCCTGCACCCGGCCGTCTGCCGTGCTTGCACCATCCGGGCGTCCCTCGATGGTCACGATCGGCCTGATACAGTCGCGACCCTCGCTGCGGCCGAGATGGATTTCGTAGCCTTGGATCGGCGCGCCGGTCGCGGAATGAATGCCCTGAACGAGCCGCGTGGATTTATCCGCACTCATCACCGTGGAGATATCAAGCAGACCCAAACCATCCACCGTCGCGGCGGGTCCTTCGATGCCATCGGGGTCAGCGATGGTCTGCCCAAGCATCTGATAACCCCCACAAAGCCCGAGCACATGGCCGCCCCGCCGCACATGCGCCGCGATGTCGATGTCCCAGCCCTGCGCCCGCAGAAAGGCGAGATCACCGATGGTGGATTTGCTACCGGGCAGAATCACCACATCTGCATTG
Organism: Bradyrhizobium sp.; assembly: GCA_037201505.1. GTDB lineage: Bacteria > Pseudomonadota > Alphaproteobacteria > Rhizobiales > Xanthobacteraceae > Bradyrhizobium. Next base: position 57,007 of record JBBCHO010000001.1, on the reverse strand, counting down.
CCGGGAATAGCCTCGCCCGGCCGCACGAACACCAGTCTGACGCCGGGCTCCATGCCGAGGGGATCAAGATCGTCAAAATTGGCGATGCGCGCGAGTATCGGCACGGCGATCACGCGCGACGCGCTCGATGCATAGACGCGATCGAGATCGACGGCGTCTTCCGCCGGCAGCCATGCCGCGCGCGGCAGCCATGGCACCACGCCGAGCGAGGGCCAGCCCGTCAAGCGCGTCACGGCCGCGAGACCCCGATCAAACAGCCTGGGATCGCCGCGAAACTTGTTGATGATAAAACCGCGGATGCGCGCGCGCTCCTCCGGCTCCAGCACCAGATGCGTTCCTGCCAGGCTGGCGATGACGCCGCCGCGATCGATATCGCCCGTAAGCACCACCGGCACGTCGGCCGCCGCGGCAAATCCCATATTGGCGATGTCGCCCGCGCGCAGATTAATTTCGGCGGGACTGCCGGCGCCTTCGACCAGCACAATGTCAGCCTCGCGCGCCAACCGCGCAAAGCTGTCCAGCACCGCGGGCAGCAGCGCCGCCTTCTTGTCGATGAAATTCTTTGCTTTCATCGTGCCCCAGCGCTGGCCCTGCACGATTACCTGCGCGCCGCTGTCGGTTTCGGGTTTCAGCAGCACCGGGTTCATATGCACGCTCGGAATCATCCGTGCCGCGCGCGCCTGCACAGCCTGCGCGCGGCCGATCTCGCCACCCTCTACCGCGACCGCCGCATTGTTCGACATGTTCTGCGGCTTGAACGGCGCGACCTTCAATCCACGCCGCACCAGCGCCCGCGCTAGCCCAGCGACCAGGGTCGACTTGCCGGCATTGGAGCCGGTGGCCTGGATCATCAGTGCCGGGGTCGCCATCAGAACTCGACGCCTTTCTGTGCCTTCACGCCCGCGCGGAACGGATGTTTTATCAATGTCATTTCGGTGACGAGATCGGCCATCTCGATCAGCGAAGCATGCGCGTTGCGGCCGGTGATGACGACATGCTTGCCCGGCGGCTTCTCGTCGCGCAGGAAATTCACGACGTCCTCGATCGGCAGGTATTCGTAGCGCAGCACGATATTCAATTCATCCAGCAGCACCATCTGATGGCGGTCGTCGCGAATGAGTTCCTTGGCGCGCTCCCAGCCCGCGGTGGCGGCGGCGATATCGCGGGCGCGGTCTTGAGTCTCCCAGGTAAACCCCTCGCCCATGATGTGCAGCGTCACGAGTTCGGGAAATTTCGCCAGCACCCGCGCCTCGCCGGTGTCCCACGCCGGCGACTTCGTGAACTGCACGACCGCGACAGGATAGCCGTGACCGATGTGGCGAAACACCATGCCGAGCGCGGCGGACGTTTTGCCCTTGCCCGTTCCCGTGTGGACGATCAAAAGTCCCTTTTCGCCGGTTTTCGTCGCCATGATCTTGTCGCGCGCGGCCTTGTGCTTGCGCGCCTTTTCGGCGTGGCGAGCGTTTTCCGCGTCGTCATCCTCTGTTGAAGACCCGCTCATGCGATTTCCTTTTGGGCTTCCAGCAATAATTCGGCGATCAGGTATCCCGCGCGGTTGGAGCGCGGCGTCCACAGCCCGCGCCGGATCGCCTCGGCAAACCGCGCCGCGGTCTCGCGCAACGCCGCGGGGTTAGCGGTTTCCATGAAATCCCGCACGCGCTCGTCTTCCAGATAGGCCGCGAACAGTTGATCGAAATGATGGTTGGAAACCGCCTCGGTGCTGGCGGCAAAGCCGAACAAATAATCCACCGTCGCGGCGATCTCGAACGCCCCTTTATAGCCGTGGCGCATCGCCCCCGCGATCCATTTCGAATTGGCGGCGCGGCCGCGCACGACGCGGGAGATTTCGTGGGCCAATGGCCGCGCTATCGGCGCCTCCGGCCGCGAGGTATCGACATGCGCGATGCGAGGCGCTTTCCCGCGCAGGCTATGCACGGCCGATGCGAGGCCGCCCATGAATTGATAATAATCGTCGGAATCGAGAATATCATGCTCGCGATTGTCTTGGGCATGCGCGACCAGATCGATGGTCGCGAGCCGCTCGGCGAAATCGCCGCGCGCGGCCTCGCCCTGCACCCCGCCGCCATAGGCATAGCCGCCCCAGTCCAGATAAATCCCGGCGAGATCGCCGCGATTACGCCAATGGCCTTCGTCGATCAAATTGCCGAGGCCCGCACCATAGGCCCCCGGCCTGGAGCCGAACACGCGATGAGCGGCCTGTCGCGCCGCCGCCTCGTCGCTCACGCCCTCGGCTTCGAGCGCTTTTCGCTTAGTCCGGACATTGGCGGCGATCGGATTGGCCTCATCGGGCTCGTCGAGTTCGGCAATGGCGCGAACCGCGCTGCCGATGATGTCCATTTGGGTCGGGAACGCGTCACGAAATAATCCAGAGACGCGAAACGTGACGTCAACGCGAGGACGCTTTAGCTCCGACAACGGCGTGATCGCGAAACCCGTGACGCGGCCTGATGTTTCTTCCCACAACGGTCGCGCCCCGATCAGCGCCAATGCCTGCGCGACATCGTCGCCGCCGGTGCGCATATTGGCGGTGCCCCAGGCCGACAGCGCGATCGCGCGCGGCCATTCGCCGGCCTCCTGCCAATAGCTTTCGACCAGCCGCTCGGCCGCGAGACTTCCGATCCGCCACGCCGACGGCGTCGGCACCGCGCGGACATCGACCGCGAAGAAATTGCGTCCGGTCGGCAGCACATCCGGCCGTCCACGCGTCGGCGCGCCGGATGGACCCGGCCGCACGAACTGGCCATCGAGTCCCAGTAGCAAGGCTTTCATCTCGGCATCGCCGCAGGCGTCGATGGCAGGACGCAATTTGGCGTCGATCCAGTCGAGCACAGCCTTGGTGCGCTGCCATGCGGCATCGCAGGGCTGTGTGCCCGACACAAGGCGAAGCGCGAGCAGTTCTATTCGCTCTACCGTATCGCCTGAGGTGCGCCATACGGCGTTGCTGATCTCGGACAAGATGTTCGGGCGTGGCCCAGTAAAATCGTCGGCGAGATCCCGCGTCAGCGGATCGAAATCGCCAAGACCGAGATCGATCGCCAGTGCGCGATGCAGCGACGCATCCCGCGGTTTGATGTCGGAACGCGGCAGCCGCGCGATCGAGACCAGTAGATCGTTGCGTTGGGTATCCCCGGGTGTGCGCCCGAAGATGTGCAGCCCGTCTCTGATCTGCATTTCCTTGAGATCGCACAGATGCGCATCGAGTGCGCGCAAGGCGTCGTTGGTCGGCGTCTCCCGCGTGACGTTCACGTCGGCGTCGAGCCGCTGCGCGCGGGCCAGCGACAAGATGTCTTCGGCAATCACCGCAGCCCGCTTGGGATCGAGATCGGCGGCCAACGCGTATTCATCGACCAGCGTTTCCAGCCGTGCCAGATCGTCATGCAATTCGGCGCGCGTCATCGGCGGCGTCAAATGGTCGATGATCACGGCGGAGGTGCGGCGCTTGGCCTGGATGCCTTCGCCGGGATCGTTGACGATGAAGGGATAGAGATGCGGCAGCGAGCCTAATATCGCATCCGGCAGGCAGTTCGCCGACAGGCCGGTGCTCTTGCCCGGCAGCCATTCGAGATTGCCATGCTTGCCGAGATGCACGACCGCGTGCGCATCGAAGTAACGCCGGATCCAGAGATAGAACGCGAGATAATGATGCGGCGGCACCAAATCAGGATCGTGATAGGTCGCCTTGGGATCGATATTGTAACCGCGCGCGGGTTGAACGCCGACCACGGCATGACCGAAACGATACAGTCCGAGACGAAAGCTCCCGTTCGCGACATGCGGGTCTTGCGCCGGATCGCCCCATCGCGATTCGACGGCGCGTTGCACGCTGTCCGGCAATTCAGCAAAGGCGGATTGATAGTCGGCGACCGGCCACAACACCCCGCTCCGACCGCCCTGAAGAAGCTGCATCATCGACGCGGTATCATCTGGACTATCTTCAACCGCATAACCCGCGCCGCGCATCGCGCCGAGCACGTCGATCAGGCTTTGCGGCGTATCGAGGCCGACGCCATTGGCGAGGCGGCCATCGCGATTGGGATAATTGGCCAGCACGATCGCCACGCGCCGCTGGTCGCTCGTCGCGCGCCGCAGCCGCACCCAGGCTCGCGCCAGATCGGCGGTCGCACCGATCCGATCCTCGACCGGGCGGAACGTCGTCGGCGCAAAGCCCGCATCGGATTCGCCGCGCTCCTTGAAGGCGATGACATTGGCAAAGATGCGCCCGTCGACTTCCGGCAGCACGACATGCATCGCCAGATCGCGCGGCATCAGGCCACGCGTCGAACTTTCCCAGCTCGCCCGTGAAATCCCGGCCTGCGCCACCTGCAGGATCGGACAGCCCGACGCCGCCAGCACGCCGGCATCGTCATGGGCTGTTGCAGTGGCGAACGCCGTGGCGTTGACGATGATATCGGGTGGATAGGCCGCCAGCGCCGCACGCAAAAATGCCGCGGAGCGTTCATCCTTGAGACTGGTGACATAAAGACAGACCGCATTGAGTCCGCGCACATCCAGCGCATCCCGCAGCGCATCGATCGCCGCGGTATCGCCACCTGCGACCAAAGCACGGTAGAAAATCACGATGGCGTTGGGACGATCGTCAATGGCAGGCTCGCCACGCCAGAACCCGGCCGGCGGCATCGGCCGCGCCGCCGCTGGCCGTTCGCCCCGTCCGATCAGATGCGCGGCAAAGCGCAGCGCCAGTCGCGCGTTCTCGACGCCGCCCTCGGTGCAGTAGCGCCACAGCGCGTGAGTATCGCTGGCGCTCACCGTGCCGCGCGCGGCCAGTGCCGCGTCCCAGCTCAATTCGCCGGGAATGCAGGCCAATAGCGCACCACGGCGCAGCGCATCGCCGCGAAGACTATCGACACCATGCGGCCAATAGCTTTCACCTCCGAGCATGCGCAGCAGGATGATCTTGGCGTCACACAGCGTGCGCTCGACATAGAGATCAACCGACGCGGGATGACCGAGCGCCAGCAGGTTAGTCAGCCGCACGCTCGGAAAGTCGCTCGGGAGTTCGGCATGCGCGGCGCCGAATGCCGCCAGATCGCTGTCGGCGGCCGACAGCACGACGATATCGGCGGGAGCCTGCCCGAGATCGCGGGCGACGTCGCCGTCGTCAATGCTGCCGCTGCTGTCTAGCTTCAGATGCATGCGTGTCTACGGTTGTCGCAATTACCCTGCAAACTATCCTGCAAGCGCGCGGCGCACCGCGTCGCCGTCAAAACCTTTCAGCCCGATCACGACCAGATGCTCGGCCTGCTTCACGTCGGGACGGGCGAATGACAGATCGACGCGGCCGCCGACGGCCTGCACCACGACCGGCGACGGCCGGTTGTCGATCCGGGCATGGCCCTTGACGCGCAACACGCCGGTCAAATTCAGCGCGTCGCTGACGCGCAGGCGCATCGCGTCGACGCTGCCAGCAGGGGATGGCTTCACCACGATGCTGTCGAAATCGTCATGGTCGTGCTCCTCTTCTTCGCCGTGATGACCAGCACGCGCGGCCATGTCGTCCTCAGCGGCGGAATTAAGACCGATCAGCACCGACGGCAACAGCGCGCCATGCGAGCGCACGATCCGCACGCCCGGCCGCAATACCGCGGCGAGCCGTTCCTCGATCGCGGCCAAGGCATCCGACGACACCAGATCGCTCTTCGAGAGCACTACGAGATCGGCGCAGGCCAGTTGATCCTCGAATACTTCTTCAATCGGATCGTCATGATCGATGGAATCATCCGCCGCGCGCTGCGCGGCAACCGCGCCTTCATCGAGCGTAACCCGGCCCTCCGACAGCGCCAGCGCATCCACCACGGTCACGACGCCATCGACAGTGGCGCGGGTGCGGACATCGGGCCACGCGAAGGCCTTGAGCAGTGGCTGCGGCAGCGCCAGACCTGAGGTCTCGATCACGATGGCATCCAGCGGCCGATCCCGCGACAGCAGCTTGTCCATGGTCGGCACGAAATCATCGGCAACCGTGCAGCAGATGCAGCCATTGGTCAGCTCGACGATATCGCCGGGCGCGCAGGCTTTTGCCGCACACTCCTCCACCAGCCTGCCATCGAAGCCGGCATCGCCGAATTCGTTGACGATCACGGCGATGCGGCGGCCATCCGCCTGCGTCAGCAGCGAGCGCAATAGCGTGGTCTTGCCGGCGCCGAGAAAACCGGTGAGCACCGTGACGGGAACGCGAGACATTTATCAATTCTCCTGAAGCATGACTTTGAATTAGATCGGTCTATGAGCGGGTTTCCTCACCTCTCCCCTTGTGGGAGAGGCACAGGTCGCCTTCGGCGACCGTTCTTCGATAAGAACGCCGAAGCAACGCTTCGGCTACGTCACATCGTTAGATGTGATCCGGGTGAGGGGTTACGGACTATCGATAGACTGCACCCCTCTCTCCAGCCCTCCCCCACAAGGGGGGAGGGAGCGCACCTTTGTTGCCGTTGCAGCGCCTTCCAATTTTACTGCGCATTTGTAATCTCACTATGCATTTGGCGATGATTGTTTGAGCCAGAGCGGCAGCCCGGCGGCGATGAACACGACATTGGGCACGCAGGCCGCAACAAGCTGATTGAGCCGCCCCTGCGCATCGCGAAAACGCCGGCCGAGCGGCGTTTCCGGCACGAGGCCAAGGCCAACTTCGTTGGAGACGAAAACTATCGGATATTTGGCAACACCAAGAAAGCGCGTCAGCCGGCGCGCTTCGATTTCGGGATCGCGCTCCGCCATCATCAGGTTTGACAGCCACAGCGTCAGGCAATCCACCAGCATCGCGCGGCCACGAATGGCTTCCCGCGCCAGCGCATCGACCAGCGCCAGCGGCTCTTCGATGGTGGTCCAGCCTTCGCCACGCTGCGCGCGATGTTGCGCGACGCGGGCTTTCATCTCGTCGTCCCCGGCGGTCGCGGTCGCGAGGTAAATTCGCGCCAGTCCGCTGTCGCGAACCAGGTTTTCGGCAAAGGCCGATTTGCCGGAACGCGCGCCGCCGAGCACCAGCGTGGTCGCAAGCTCCGTCATTTCGGCGCACGCCCATCATCCGGCGACCAGCGCAGCGGCGGCACCCGGGCCACCATGCCCTTGCGCAAAACGTCAGCGCGCTCGCGCCACGGCACCAGGCCGTAATCGGATTTCTGATAGGACTTTACGAACGACTTCAGCGCCGCGGTGCCGCTTTCGGTCTGCAGATCGCCGAATAAAAACGTGTAACCGTCCGGGCTCGTCACCGCGACGGTCGCCGGGCGCTTGCAGACGCTGAGGCATTGCACCGGCCGCACCACCACGTCAGCATCATCGCCAAGCGCGGTGCGCACCGCCGCGAACATCTCGGGGCCAACGACGGTGCCGCCATCGGCGGTCTTGCAGGTCGTGCAGACGCTGACGACGACAGGACCGCCCGGCAGGTTCGACTGCCGCAGGTCCACAATCGTCGAATCCAAGGAATCTTCCTCAGCGCTTTCGCGATCCATCACAGGCTCACATCAAGGCCGCCAAAGGCCACGAGCTTTGTTGGGTCGCGCTCGAAGGCTTGTCGCCGTCAAGCTCGCTCCCGTCCGGTGCACCCCGCCCCGACGACGCCTCCAAAGCACAGTTCGTGATGGCAGGTCTCCTGGCTCGCGGGTCGTTGCCATCAGCCGCCTTCCCGGGAATTCCCAGTGGCACCGGCGAGGGCTCGTCGCTTACAGTTGCGGGGGCAGCGCCGGCCTTGAAAGTTCTCGATTTGAGAACGTTCGCACCGGCTTCCCTTTTCACCTTCCACGTGGAAGGACCATCGCGGATGACGCTAGCTGGCACCCCCGCCGGGGTCAACCTTGCACCGGCGGTGTTGACCTGATGGCGGTGGTTGCGTCAGGTAAGATCACGCGAAAGGGAACCCGATGTCGCCTAATTTGAAGCAATTTTGGCAGCCACCAGCCATTGCGCCGCTCGATCAGCAGCTTGTGACCGCGATGCGCGGGCGCATCGACGGCAAGGCCAAGCCGCCGGGATCGCTGGGGCGGATCGAGGATCTGGCCGTGCAGCTCGGCATGATCCGGCATCCCGAACCGCCGCGCGGCGACAGAGCGGTATTATTGGTGTTCGCCGCCGACCACGGCCTCACCGAGGAAGGCGTGTCGCAATATCCTTCCGCTGTGACGGTCGCGATGGTGATGACCTATCTGGCCGGCCGCGCCAGCGCCAACGCCTTTGCCGCCGCCAGCAACGTGACCATCCGCGTGATCGATGCCGGTGTGGCGGCCGAACTCCCTGCCCATCCCGGTTTGATCGCGGCCAAGATTCGCATGGGCACCGCGAACGCGGCGCGCGAGCCGGCGATGACGCCGCAACAGGCGGCGGACGCGCTGGCCGGGGGATGCCGGATTGCGATCGATCAGATTGCTGAGGGGGCCGATATCATCGCACTCGGCGAAATGGGAATCGGCAATACAGCTTCCTCGGCGCTCTTGGCCCATCGCCTTGCACCCGCGACGCTCGCGGATTGCATCGGCGTCGGCGCCGGACAGGACGATGCGGGCATGGCGCGCAAGCGCGCGGCGATCGAAAAGGCCGCGGCGCGCAGCGATGCCACCGCGCCGTTCGAGGTGCTCTGTGAATTCGGGGGGCTGGAAATCGCCATGATGGCCGGCGCATTGCTGGGCGCGGCATCGCAACGGCGGCCGGTCTTGGTCGATGGATTCATTTCCAGCGCCGCCGCGCTGGTCGCGATCCGGCTGTTCCCCGCCGCGCGCGATTATTGTGTGTTCGCGCATCGCTCCGCCGAAAGGGGCCACGACATCCTGCTCGCCGCAATGCAGGCCAAACCGTTGCTCGATCTCGGGCTGCGGCTCGGCGAAGGCACCGGCGCCCTGCTCGCAGTGCCGCTGGTGCGCGCGGCCGCGCGGCTATTGACCGATGTCGCCGATCTCAGCGACGTTCTCGCTGGAAAACTCTGAGATGAGCGCGAACCGCGACTTCCTCAACGCGCTGCGGTTCATGACCATCTTTCCCGTGCCGTCGTCCGACACTGCTACCGTGCCGGACTGGCTGTCGCGCTGCGCGAAATATTTTCCGGCAGTTGGAATTTGCGTCGGGCTTGTTTCAGCCGCGACGCTGTTGCTAACGGGCTCGATCTGGAGCCCGGTGATTGCCGCGCTGCTTGCGGTGGCCACGAGCATCATTGTGACCGGCGCGTTGCACGAAGACGGCCTCGCCGACACCGCCGACGGCTTTGGCGGCGGCTGGAGCGTCGAAAAGCGGCTCGCCATCATGAAGGACAGCCGCATCGGCGCCTATGGCGCGCTTGCGCTGTTGTTTGGCGTCGCGTTGCGCGCGACCGCCTTGGCGGAATTGCCGTTATGGACCGGCGCGGCAGCGCTGATCGCCGTGCACGCCGCCGCGCGGATGACGCCGGCCTTTGTGATGAATGCGCTGCCCTATGCCGGCGATACCGCCGCGATGAAGGTGAGCTATATCGACGCGCCCGTCAGCACGAATGACATCTGGTTTGCAGTGCTCGTCACCGGATGTGCGCTGGTGCCGCTGGCTTTGGTATCGATCTCGTCGGTGATTTCAGGACTCCTGCTCGGCGCGATACTCGCCGCCGCACTGGCGCTGTGGGCGCGCAGACTGATCGACGGCTATACCGGCGATGTCCTCGGCGCAATCGAACAGATGTTCGAGATTGGCTTCCTGCTCGGCGTCGCCGCGATCATCCGATAGGCCATTGCAGCGGCAACTGATACGGCTCGCCCTCGCGGGCCTCCGCGCCACGGCCGATTTTTTCAATCGCCGCAACCATCCGGCCGTCGCGCGCCAGCATTTCATCCGCGAGCCGGACCATCAGGCGATTGGGCGTGACGAATGGCGCCCGCCTTCGCAATTCATTGGCGATCTCGCGCTCGAAACCGGATTGCGATCGCAGGCAATCACAAACGCCGCCGCACTGGAGCGGCTGATCCCGGCCCAGCAATGGATCAACAGCGGGCGCTCAGGATCGGCGTCGCGGCCAAAATCGAGCACCTTCTGCATCGTGTCGCGGTCCGCCAGCGTCAGACCCGGCATCGGCTCGACAATATCGTGAAACGCGAGGCGCACGTGACGCACACATGCGAACGCGCTCCAGTCGGTTTCCGGATGACCCGGCGACAGCAGCGTCAACAGGTCGTAGTTTTGGAGACGTGCGGTGACGGTATCGAGGGCGTTGAGGGAAGTGACGTGGATCATGGGGTCGCCGAACAGACTCTGGAGCGTGACGAAATTAGATCGATCTGTCGTAGCGATGAAGGTGCGCCCCCTCTCCCCTTGTGGGAGAGGGTTAGGGTGAGGGGGTTCAGCTCTATCGATGGCCCGTAACCCCTCACCCGGATCGCATCTGCGATGCGATCCGACCTCCTCCACAAGGGGAGAGGTGAAGTAAGCCTGTCGACAGACCGATTTAATCAAAAGTCATCCTGATCTACCGCTTGAAAATCATCGCTCGACATCGAGCCGTTGCTGCCAGCGGTGGCGATCGAGTTCGGGATCGAGATGTTCCTCCACCGGCCAGCCGATGCAGAGATAGGCGACCAGCGTCCAGGTGGGCGGCACCTCAAGCGCGCGATGAACGGCGTCAGGTTCGAGAATGGACACCCAGCCGAGCCCCAGACCTTCCGCGCGCGCGGCAAGCCACAGCGTTTGAATGGCGGCGACGACCCGAATAGCGCAGGGTTTCGGGCATGGTGCGGCGGCCGAGGCCACTGCCCTCCTCTGCCGCCTCATCAGCGAACACGGCGACATGGACCGGCGCGTTGTCGAGGCCCTCAAGCTTCAGCCGCGCATATGCGCGCGCTGTTCGCCATGATAGCTTTCGAGCGCGTCGGCATTGGACCGAACGAAACTGCTTCTGATCGCGTCGCGACGTTCGGGTGACTCAACGAGCACGAACCGCCAGGGCTGGCAATGCCCGACCGAGGGCGCGTGGCTGGCGAGTTCAAGCAGCGAATGCATCAAGCCTGCATCGATGGGATCGCGGCGAAACCGGCGGACGTCGCGGCGCCACAGAATGAGATCGCGAAACGCGTCGCGAAATCCCCTCGTCGAATTGCCGCGGCGTTTCCGTCATGCGGCCGCCCCGTCGATCAACATGGAAAAACGTCCCCGTGGTTGAACCCCGCCGCATGCCATGCTCGGGCACGTCGGCTCCGGCGGCATCCTTGCAGTCGACCAGCGACTCGCCTTGGACCGAAACCGTGCTCGCATAATGAAATTCATGGCCGAACACTTCATTGCCCGCGGCGCCGAGCGAACAATCGCGCTGCAGCCGCGCGCGGCGATAGCCGAGATGCAGCTTGCGCTTCGCGAAAGACGTTTCGAGCCCGAGCAGCCCGGTCATCTCGTGTCTGATGCCGTCGGCGTCTTCGAGTCGCGACCCAACACCATGTAGCCGCCGCACTCGCCGTGGATCGGAATGGAATGTTCGGCGAGTGTGCGAAGCCCTTTGTGGAAATGATGCGCCGCCGTCAGCGTGCCGGCGTGAAGCTCGGGATAACCCCCCGGGCAGCCAGACCGCGTCGGCGGTCGCATCGGGCGGCTCATCGCCAGCGGCGAAAAACGGAATGATCTCCGCGCCAGTGCTGCGCCATTGCCGCAGCAGATGCGGATACATAAAGGAAAACGCGCGATCCTGCGCCAGCGCGATGCGCTGGCCCGGCGGCGGCAGATATGAGGCGTTGGACCGCGTGTCACTGGTTAAAGGAAAAATCTTCGCAGGCCGCGCCGCTCGCCGGATCGCGTCGACATCAATGGCGGCGTCGATCACATCGGCAAACCGGTCCAGATGCTGTTCAATGTTCGCCGTCTCCCGCGCCTGCACAAGACCGAGATGCCGTTCGGGCAACGCGATCGTCTCATCACGGAGTATCGCGCCGAAAACCGGCAATTTGATCCGCTCAAACGCTGGCGCAATCAGCGCAAGATGCCGCGCGCTGGCGACGCGATTGAGAATCACGCCGGCGATATCGATGTCGTCGCGATATCTGGCACAGCCGAGCGCGACGGCTGCAGCTGTTTCGGTCTGGCCGGTGACATCGAGCACCAGCACGACCGGCCATCCCAGGAGCGCCGCCAGATCGGCCGTGGTGCCGGAGCCGGATTGCCCGCGCGCCGCGGCGCCGTCGAACAATCCCATCACGCCTTCGGCAATGGCGATATCCGCATCTATCGCCGTTGTTGCTGCCAGCGTCGCGATCAGACCCGCGCCCATCGCCCAGCTATCGAGATTGTAGCTGGCGCGTCCCGCCGCGACCTCATGGAACGCCGGATCAATATAGTCAGGACCGCATTTGAACGGCTGCACGCGGTGGCCTCGACGGCGCAGCGCGCGCAACAGCCCGAGCGTGACGGTGGTCTTGCCCGCACCGGAACGCGGCGCGGCGATGATCAGACCCGATGCACCTGCAGGATGGTTCATGGCCAGGAGCGTCGTCTCCATCACGAGCCTCTGCCCCGACCGGCGCTGATAGGCGGCGTCATACAGCGCGCTCTCGCGGAAACCTTCTGCGGCCAGCACTTCGCCGACCAGAATGAGCGCGGTGCGATCGATATTTGTCTTCGCGACTTCGGCGACGATGGTGCCGAGCGTGGCACGGATGATTTTTTCGTCCGGCCAGCTGGCGCGGAAAACCACCGCAACCGGACAGGCCTCGCCATAGGCCGGAGTCAGTTCCGCGACGGCTTTGTCGAGTGCATGGATAGAGAGATGAATCGCCAGCGTGGCTCGGGTCGCCGCGAAGGCGGCGAGGTTTTCGGTTTCCGGCATCGACGAGGCGCGGCCCGAGGTGCGCGTCAGCACCACGGATTGCGCGACTTCAGGCAGCGTCAATTCTTTGGCGAGTGCGGCCGAAGCCGCGGCAAAGGCGGGAACGCCCGGGGTTACCGTGAAGGGAATATCGAGCGCCTCCAGCCGCCGGAGCTGTTCGCCGAGCGCGCTCCAGATCGACAGATCGCCGGAATGCAGCCGTGCGACATCCCGCCCCTCATCGGTCGCGCGTTGGAATTCAGCAACAATCTCATCGAGCGACATCGGCGCAGTATCGATGATCCGCGCGCCGGGCGGGCAATAATCCAGCAGCGCCTTCGGCACCAGCGAACCCGCATAGAGACAGACCGGGCACTTCGCGATCAGGTCGCGTCCGCGCACCGTGATGAGATCGGGCGCGCCGGGCCCGGCGCCGATGAAATGAACGGTCACGATCCCTCACCCACGGCAATGGCACAGGTGACCCGGTTGGACGCGACCCGCGCGCCGAGCAGCCGCGCGTTGGGTCCCGCGGCGACCAGTGCGGAGGCTTCGGCAATCGACGGCACGCCCTTGATCGCCTGAACGCGCAACGAGTGCGTCAATACCTGATCCGCGACGCGCCCGAGATCAGCGACAGGGCAACTCAAAACAGGGATCGACAGCGACCGCGCCGCGCCGGCGATGCCGTGCTCATCAGCCTTCGAGCTTTCCGTCGCAATCGCCGTGAGATTTTCCCGCGCGATGCCGAAATTGGACAACGCGACCGCAATCAGGCTCACGATGTCCTCGGAGGAAGTTTCGCGTCCGCATCCGATGCCCGCGACGATCATGGCTTCCTCACTCGCCATTGCGTGACCGGCATCGCCGGCCGCCAGCCTGTCATCGCGCCCACTCTATCGGCTCTGGCGACCTGCAGTCGAATGAGTTCGCCGCCATGTTGTCGGAAATAACCGGCGAGCCGCGCCTCGGTTTCCAGCGAAATGGCGTTGGCGACGAGACGCCCTCCGGATTTCAAAGCGGCCCACGCCGCGTCGAACACGCCATCATCATTCATGCCGCCGCCAATAAAGACCGCATCCGGCCGCGCCAACCCCGCGAACGCGTCCGGCGCGTGGCCCTGAACGATCTCAAGCTCCGGCACGCCAAGCGCCGCGGCGTTGCGCGCGGCGCGTTCGGCGCGGTCGCTGCGCGACTCGATGCCGATGGCGCGCAGCGAGCGATGCTGCAACAGCCATTCGATCGCGACCGACCCCGCGCCGAGCCCGATATCCCAGAGCAGTTGCCCCTGCAGCGGCTGAAGCGACGACAATGTCACCGCGCGAATTTCCCGTTTTGTCAGTTGGCCGTCATGCTCGAACAGATCGTCGTCGAGGCCGGGCACTAGCGGAATGATAGTAGCATCCGGTTCCGCGACCACCTCGATCGCAATCGTGTTGAGCGGCTGGATATCATCGATATCGAAGTGTGAAGCGGTAGCGTGGCGCATTCGCTCGCGCGGGCCGCCCATCGCCTCAAGCACGCTCATGCGCGACTGTCCCATTCCACGCGCGGCGAGCAATTCGGCCAACAGGCGCGGTGTCGCACTGTCCCAAGACAGCGCCAGAATGCGCGCGCCGGGCTGCAGATGCCGGATAATGCCAGTGAGAGCGCGGCCGTGCAGCGTCACCAGCGCGATATCCTGCAGCGGCCAACCCATCCGCGCCGCGGCCAGACTGAAAGCCGAAGGTTGCGGCAGGCAAATGAACTCGTCGGGCGGCACAAAGGCCGCGATCTGCTTGCCGATGCCGAAATGAAAGGGATCGCCGCTCGCGAGCACCACGACCGCGCGGCCGCGATGCCGCTCGATCTCGGGGAAGGCGTCGCCGATCGGGCTTGGCCATGTCAGACGCCGGCCCTGAATGAGCTCGCCCACCAGTTCCAGATGACGCGCGCCGCCGACCACCAGTTCGGCCGATCGAATGAGTTGCCGCGCGACGGAAGAAAGTCCTTCCACGCCGTCTTCGCCGATGCCGACGATGGACAGCCAGCGCTGCGCTGTGCAAATTGCTGGCTTAGCCGTCATGGAACAGGCCTCGATGCGCGTTCTCATTCTCGGAGGGTCGACCGAATCCTCGGAACTGTCGCGTCTGCTCGCGAACGACCGCCGCTTTGAGACGACACTGTCGCTGGCCGGGCGCACCTTGAAGCCGCGGCCGCAGCCGGTTCGCACCCGCACCGGCGGCTTTGGCGGCGCCGATGGATTGACCGCGTGGCTGACGCAGGAATCGATCGAAGCTGTCGTCGACGCAACGCATCCCTATGCCGATCGGATCTCGGCCAATGCCGTAACCGCCTGCAGTCGGCTTGCGCTGCCGCTTGCCACCATCCTGCGGCCGGCCTGGGAACCCGTAACAGGCGATAACTGGCTGGCCGTTCAAGCGCTGAAGCCGCGGCCGATGCGCTCGGACCGCAGCCGCGCCGGGGTTTTTCTCAGCCTCGGCCGCCTCGAACTCGGCGCCTTCGCAAGCGTCCCTCAGCATCATTATGTGGCGCGCACCATCGATCCCCCCGACATCGCGCTGCCACCGGATATCGATTTGATCTTCGACCGCGGACGAACAAGCCGAGACCGCGCTGCTCATGCGCGAAAAGATTAACGTGATTGTCTCCAAGAATTCCGGCGGGGCTGCGACCTACCCGAAGATCACGGCGACGCGCAAGCTTCGCATTCCCGTCGTGATGATCGCGCGTCCGCTTAGAGTGCACGGCCATGCCGTGACGCATGCCGCCGACGCCGTCACATGGCTGGAACAACAGTTCACTCATCGCGCCATCCCGGGTTCAGCGCGCGACGTATAGACCCAGGGGCGCTGTCCTGCGCGCGGAATGAGCCGTGTTGCCGTGGCGCCGATCATGACCAGCGTGCGCATATCGGCCAATGCCGGATCGGCTTCGCCCAACGTAGTGATAGTGACCTGCGTTTCCGGTGTCGCGGCTTTGCGCACGAACAGCACCACCGTTTGCGGCGGTTTGATCGATCGCAGGAGATCGAACGCCTGCCCGAGCTGATGCGGGCGGGCTTTTGACGCAGGATTATAAAGTGCAATGACAAAGTCGCCGGTCGCAGCGGCGCGCAAGCGCCGTTCGATGGTCTCCCATGACTTCAGATTGTCAGACAGCGAGATCGCGCAAAAATCCCCGCCGAGCGGCGCGCCGGCTTCGGCCGCAGCGGCCAGCATCGCGGTAATGCCGGGCTCGACGCGAATATCGAGGTCGCGCCAATGCGGCGCGCCGCCCTCGACGGCTTCGAACACCGCCGCCGCCATCGCGAACACGCCGGGGTCGCCGCCGGAAACCACCGCCACTTTCCGACCCCCGGCCGCGAGCATCAGTGCATGACGCGCGCGCTCGATCTCGACGCGGTTATCCGTAGCATGCCGGCGCTGGCCGGGAACGGATTCCGGAATACGATCGAGATAGGGGTCCGTAACCGACGAGATCGGTTGCAGCACGCAGCGCTTGCGAAGCGGCCGGCGTCAGCAAGTCCTGCGATCCCGGCCCAAGACCGACGATGACCAGCGAACCGCTCACAGCCGCCTCCCCTGGCCGGGAATCAACACCATCGAGAAATAAGGACTGCCGACTTCGGGCCCCTCGGACAGCGGCATGATCCGCTCGCCCTTCATGCTGCCGCGCTCGACATAGATCGCGCGCGAGAGGAGCCCGGCGGCAGTGACCGCACGACGAATCTTTGCGAGGTTCTTGCCGACCTTCATGATCACAGCTGCATCGGTATCGGCGAGACGGCGCGTCAATTGCTCCTCGCCCATCGTGCCCGGCAAGACCGAGAGCGCATCGTCACCCCAGGTGATTGGCGCATTGGCGCGGGTCCAGCAGCCCGACATGCCGGTAACACCGGGCACGACTTCGATCGGGAAGATTTTATCCAGACGGCGCCAGATGTGCATGAACGAGCCATAGAAGAATGGATCGCCTTCGGCCAAGAGCCCAACCGATTTGCCTTGCCGCAGCAACGCCGACGCGGTCTCGGCGCTGGCCTCATAGAACCGGCTGATCTGTTGCTGGTAGCTGGGATCATCCGGCGGAATCTCGTTGGTGACGGGATATTCAAGCCGCAACTCTTCGCGATGCTCGCCCATCAGGGGATCGACAATGCCGCGCGCATTACCCTGCAGGCCACGCTTGGCGAAAAACGCAATCACGTCAACCTGGCGCACCAGCGTGGCGGCGCGCAGCGTCAGATAGCTGACATCGCCAGGCCCAACGCCGATGCCATACAGCGTTCCCCTTGGCGGCCGTTCCAGCGATCGCATCAATATCCATCATTCGCGCTCACTCGCCAGCGCATTGACCGCGGCAACGGCCATCGCGCTGCCACCCCCGCCGTCCGCGCACGATGAGGAACGGCACGCGAGTCTGCGCTGCGAGCGCTTCCTTGGATTCGGCAGCGCCGACAAAGCCCACGGGAACGCCGATGATCGCGGCAGGGGCCGGCGCGCCCTGATCGATCATGTCGAGCAGGTGAAACAATGCCGTCGGCGCATTTCCGATCGCGACCACAGCGCCGTCGAGATGCGGCCGCCACAGCTCCAGCGCCGCGGCCGAGCGGGTATTTTCGAGCTCGGCGGCGAGACCCGCCACCGAAGGATCGTCCAGCGTGCAGATGACATCATTGTCGCGCGGCAACCGGCTGCGGGTGATGCCGTTTGAGACCATCTTCGCATCGCAGAGTATTGGCGCGCCACGCAGCAGCGCTTGCGAGGCGGAGATGGCAAAGGTCGGCGACATCAATACATCGTCGGCGATATCGACCATGCCGCAGGCGTGAATGATGCGAACGACGACCTTCTCTTCGTTGGCCTTGAAGCGCGCGAGATCGGACTCGGCGCGAATGATCGCAAACGAGTTGCGGTAGATCTCGGCGCCATCCTTGATGTAGGAGCGCAACTCACTCATGCCGGTGGCCTTCGGGCTCAAATATCTTGCCGGGATCGGTGGCCAGTTCGGCAAATGCAAAAAGGCCTGCCGGCTGATCCTGCGCGCTGCCGTTGCGCACGATGCCGTAACGCCCCTCCGAGCCGACCAGCACGAGATCGGCCGCGCCGGATTTCGCGCAGCCCTTGGCGCAACCGGAGACGTGAACCGTCCCGGCGAAACCAAATCGCGGCAGCAACGCCGCGAGCCGGCGCCCATCGCCGCGCGTATCCAGAACGGTCGAGCGACAACCCGGAGAACCCGGGCAGGCTTCGATCTGCAGCAATGGATCGTGCGGATCGGTGATCAACCCCTCACGCTTAGCGGCATCGAGAATGGACTGTCCCGATTGACGAGTAGATACCCCAGCATAGAACGCGCGCCACGGCGAAATCCTGATCTCTTCGACGCCATGCGACGCCATCACGTCCGTCAGCTTTCGAAGCTGATCGCTTTCGACACGCCCGAACGGCGCTGCGATTCCTAAGACGAACCGATCCGCTCCCAATTCGATCAAGCCGATACGATCAGACGAAACATCGGCCATGCGCGGATGTTCGTGCAGCGTATCGAGCCGCAATCGCATCGTCGCGCGGATGGATGCAATTCCCTCATCGGAAAGATCGCGCATGCGCAGCCGCTTGTCGCGCGACGCGGCCTTGATAAAGAGCACACCGATCTCGGTCGCCGCCGCGGCTGCCGCGCCGGGCGCGGTTGAGCCCAGCCATTCGGTCCCATCCCGCGTTTCGATACCGATCGCGATCAGCGCGCCCATCGCAACTAGACGCACGTCGGCGCGTTGATCCACCAGCGAAAGCGCCCCACCGCCATCAACGATAAAACCGAATTTCGACGGCAACGCCCACAGCGACCGATCCGAGGTGAGCCAGCGCGCCAACTCGCCAGCGATCGGCCTGACATCGCAGGCTTCCGTGGGATCGATCCCCGCGAGCGGATTGACCATGATGTTGCGGACGGCCTCGCCCTCCGCATTGGCATCGAGCAAGCCAAGGCTTGCGATCACATCGTGCAAATCGGAAAGCGACGCTTCGCGCACACCCCGGATCTGCAAATTGGCCCGCCGCGTCAGATCGATGTGGCCATTGCCGAACTCACGTGCAGCATCGGCGAGCGCGCCCAGATCCTGTACGCGCAAACTCGCAGATTGCGGGCGCACGCGGACGATCAGCCCGTCGCCGCTTTGCATCGGCCGCAACGCACCGGGGCACCAGCCCTTCACTTCAAATGCCACTGAGCGGTTCAACGCGTAGTTCCCCTGATGGCGGCAGCCAGGATCAGCCGCCTCCTATTCAGCCAAATCGTGCTTAAAAGCAAAGTCAACCAATAGCTGGCGCAAACCATTGAAAACAGACCAAAAAATCGAGCCATAGACTTTGGCGGGGCTTAAGTCCCGGCAGGGCCTGCCCGCCGCATCAGATAGCTGTCCATGATCCACCCATTGGCCGCCCGCGCCTCCGCCCGCATCCGTTCGATCTCGCCGGCCACATCCCTGAGCTTGCCGGAGACCAGAATTTCGCCGGGCATGCCGAGATAGGCGCCCCAGAAGATGTCCATGTCCTGATCCACAAAGCGCTTGTAGGTGTTTTCGGCATCGAGCATCACGACGACGCTGTCCGCGTCTTCCGGAAAACCATCCGCCAGCTTCCGCCCGGTCGTGATCTCGATCGACCGGCCGATGCGATTGAGCGGCACCTTGTGCTTCGCCGCCAGCGCCTGGATGCTGCTGATGCCGGGAATGACTTCATAGTCGAGCTGATGATGGCCGCTGCCCGCGATGATTTCCACGATGCGGATCGTGCTGTCATAGAGCGTCGGATCGCCCCACACCAGAAATGCCCCGCATTCGCCGTCCGCCATCTCCTGCGCGATCAGGCGCTCGAACAAAGCCTGCTTGTCGCGGTTGAGGTCATCGACAACCGAGAAATAATCCGGCGTGCCGCGCGTCCATTCCGGGCTGGTGGCATCCACAAAACGGTGTTTATCGCCCTTGATGTATCGGCGGCAGATTTCCTTGCGCAACTCGATCAGCTCAGCCTTGCTCTCGCCCTTGTCCATCAGGAAGAACACGTCAACCTGATTGAGCGCGTTGACGGCCTGCATGGTGACATAATCGGGGTCACCTGCGCCGATGCCGATAATGAGTATCTTCTTCATGGCACGCCACTCCGCTGGCTTGGAAGAAGCCGCCGCATCCGGCCAATCAACTAGAACTGCCAGTGATACCGCGCGGCAAACGCATTCACGGGGCCGCGGTCGGCGTTGTAGCCGGGGTTGCTGACAAACTGGTAGTCGAACGACACTTTCGACGAGGCGCTCAGCGAATAGCTGTAATAAGCCTCGAAGATTTTCTCGAGACCGTAATTGTTCAATTGCCCGTCGCCGATGAGAATGCCGAGTCCGCCGGCATTGAGGAACGCGACGTGGACAGCGGAGATGCCATTGATGACGCCGGCAATGCCGATGGTGTCGTCCGGCCGGCCCCATGATTTGCCGTTGATGGACACGCCGGCGGCGATGGTGCGGTCGATATCGGTGAAATCCCAGGGCTCGATATTGCCGTCGGCCCAGCCGGCGCGAAGGAAGACCCCGAGATTGTCATTCACCTGCTGTTCGATATTCATGCTGACGCTGGGACGGCTGGTGTAGGAGCGTACCGCATTGATATCGGCCGGCAGGCCGGGGGCCAGTGCCAGCGCGACCGCATCCGAGTATTGCCCGGCATTACCGCGGCTGAGGAGTCCGGTGATCTTGATCTTGCCCGGTTGTCCCCACAGCTCATGCCGCTCCTCGATTTCGCCCACCATCTGGAATTGCTGGAAGGTCGAGTCGAGACCATACGCTGTCGGGCTGATGCCTCCCGCGGGCGACGTCGATAGATCGAACACACCCGCGCGCAGCGTCCAGCGGCCCTGATACCATTCGGCTGCGCCGCCGTAGGTGTAACCCCAGCCATCGCCGGCATAGTCGAACGTGCCGGTATTGATGAACGCCCAGTTCAGGAAATCGGTCTTGGGATTGCTGGCGTATTTATTGGTGTCGAAGAGATCGGCGACGCCGAACCGGCCGACCGTCAGCACCAGCCGGTCGGTACTGCGCGAGCCCGCGAATTGGTTCATGTCGGCGTCGACCTTTTCAGTGTCGCCGCCGAGGTTGATGGTCTGGCGCAAAAACGCGCGCTGAATACGCGCATAGGGATCGGCCTGACCAAGCTTGTAGGCTTCGCCGCTGAAGGACCCGGCAGTGCCGTGGGTATTGTTCAGCCCAAACCCCTGATCGAGCTCGGGGTTGGTCCAGAACTCGGCGCCCTGCCACAACTTCAAGCCAACCGCGAGCGTGAGATCAAAGGTCTCGCGATTTTGACCACCGCCGGACAGGCTGTTGGGGCCCTCATAGGGCGAGCGGAACGACGGATAGCCCTGGTCGACGAAGGTCGCCTGCCCATGCACGTTGACGATATCGGGCGCAAATGGCGCCACCACAAAAGACGCCTGCTGCGAACCGAAATGATAGTTCAACCCGAGCCGAAGCTCCTGGAGTGAAAAGTCGGAACTGATGCGCTGACCCGAGAACGGATAATTCACGCTGGTGGTGGGGTAGCCGGTCCACAAATATTCGGCCTTCGCGGTCCAGTTCGGCGCCACCGGAAATTCGACGCCGGCTCCCGCCGCCAGGCCGAACCGCCACAGGAACGGCGCTTCGCTGTTGCCGGACGCTGTCTGAGTGAGCGTCTGCTGATTGTAGGTCCAGGCCAAACCGCCGGTCGCATAGAACAGCCAGCTGCCCGGCGCATAACCGATGCGCCCGCGCACTGTGCCGAAAGTGATCGCGGTTTCGCTCAGGCTTGCCGGGCCAAGCACCGGCGAATTAAAATTGGACAAGCCAGTAATCGACAACCCATTCACATCAGGAAACGGGTGAAACGAGATATCGGCTTCCCCACCGATCAGGATGCGATTGGACAGCATGGTATTGTAGCCGGCCTGCGCGCCCGCAAAAAAGCTGCCCGATTCAAAAAAATGATCGGGCGCCTGAAACACATTCAGCGAGCCTGATACCGGCGGCAGGCCTGCCAGCGTCGGGTTGGCGGTCCAGTCCGAATTGCCGGCGGCAAGGCCCAGATGGCCGCCGACATAGAAGCCGGACCAGTCATAGGCTTTAGGGATCGGGGGCGCCTTGTAGGCAATCGGGAGATCGGCTGCGGCCAGCGGGCCGGTCATCGGCAAGAGCGTGACGGCTGCCGCGGTGGCCGTGAGCGCCGCACGGCTCACCCGCCTGCGGAAGCCCGGCGGCGCACCTTTCGGTAAAACTCTGGCAAAAATCGAGATCGAACGCGTCGCCAAGGCCGCCCCTCCATCCGCAGACAGTTCCAGTTCTGTCACCGCAGCGAAAAGACCGCCCCATGCGCGCGCACCGCACGCCGGATGGATGACTTGCCCAGGTCGGTCTCCTGGCTCGCGGGTCATAACCCCCCTCCGCCTTCCCGGGTTTTGCCTGAAAAACCCAGTGGCTATTTGGAGAAGGACTCACCGCCTACAGTTGCGGGCGCAGCTTCAGATTTGGCCCATCACTAAAACGAATGTGCCTCACCGAATTCCCTTTTGCCAGTCAGTACGACACGACCGGCAAACCTGAACGATTTATCTGAAACGATCCCGCCATTGCTGTCAACGCGACAGGTATTCGTGCTGAAATCGCAGGAATTTCACCAGCAGAGCGTGTGATTCCGGCAACAGGATTTTGAGCGATTCCGCATGCGCGCGCTGGGCGGTGGCCATTGATTGACAATGCCGGCGCCCTCCTTATGCTAAATCGCTTACCGATGTTTCGGTTCTCGCGGCAAGAATCCTTAAGCCCGCATAAGGCTTAAAGTCGGCCTCGCTTCGCATATGAGCGGGCCTCGCAAGAGGTCCAAAATTCAGGAGTTCAGGGGATGACATCCGTAACATTTGCACCGACTGCCGCGCCCGTTGCGATTCCGGTCCGCGAAGTGCTGCCCTGGGCCCTTTTCGGCGGTCTCGTTCTGATGATCGCGCTTTATTTCGTCGGCGCCGAGGAAGGCGCGACGTCGCTGATCCGCGGAATGTATGTGCATGAATTCCTGCACGACGGCCGCCATCTGCTCGGCTTCCCCTGCCACTGACGCGTCATGGTCGGAGCCCTTCTGACGCGTGGGATGCTGGTCGGTTTTGTCGCGGGCCTGTTGTGCTTCGGCTTCCTGAAACTGGTGGGTGAGCCGCAGGTCGATCGCGCCATCGCGTTTGAGTCTGCGATGGAGGCAAAGGAAAAGCCCAGCGCCGGAAATGCCACGCACGATCATTCCGCGCATGATCACTCCACACACGATCATTCCGCGGCCGCGGCACCCAGGTCGGCGGAAATGCCGAAGGAAGAGCCCGAAGAACTGGTCAGCCGCTCGACCCAGGCCGGCCTTGGCCTGTTCACCGGTGTCACGGTTTACAACACAGCCTTTGGCGGTCTCTTTGCCCTGGTATTCGCGCTGACCTATCGACGCATGGGCGATTTCGATGCGCGAACCACGGCCGCGCTGCTGGCGATCTGCGGCATCATCGCGGTCTATTTCGTGCCGATCCTGAAATATCCGGCCAACCCGCCCGCGGTTGGCAACCCCGCAACGCTCGCCATGCGCACCGCGACCTATTTCGCGATGATCGCGATTTCACTCGCGGCGATGATCGCGGCCTGGATGCTGCGCAACCGGCTGGTGCAGCGCGTTGGCAACTGGAACGCGGCGCTGATCGCTGCTGCGGCTTATTTCATCGTGGTTATCGGTGTCGCCCTGGCGCTGCCTGAAGTCAGCGAGGTCCCCGAAGAGTTTCCGGCTGCTGTGCTGTGGCAGTTCAGAATAGCGTCCGCGGGAGCGCAGCTCATCATGTGGACCACGATCGGACTGGCGTTCGGTGCGCTGACGGAGCGCGCGGAAGCCAGCCGGAATTTCCTGCGGCTGAAGACCGCGCGATCTTAAAATCAGTTGCTCGCCGTCCAGACGAGCGCATCTGCTTGGGCAGCTTGAGAGATGACCACGCGTCTAAAGCTGCTCTGCCACGCCTCCACCTCGGCCGTGCGGACCTCGACCTTTCCGGCCGATGAACCGCTCGACGATCAGGGGCGGCAAAAGCTCGCGGCTTTTCCAGATTCCTTCCCGAATTCCCTGCGTCACGGCGATCGCTGTTTGACGAGCCCGGCGCTGCGGGCTCGCCAAACCGCCGAGGCGCTTGGGCTCACGGCCACGATCGACCTCGCGCTGCGCGATTGCGATTACGGCCAGTGGACCGGGCGCACTTTCGAAGAAGTGCAGGCGCAGGAGCCGCAAGCCATGGCCGAATGGATCGGCAATCCCGACGCCACGCCCCATGGCGGGGAATCCATCGCGGCACTGATCGCGCGGGTATCGAACTGGCTGGATGCGCAAAACACAGCACCCGGGTCAGTCGTGGCCGTCACCCACGCGTCGGTGATCCGTGCCGCCATCGTCTGCGCGCTTAAAGCGCCGCCGCGGTCATTCTGGCACATCGACGTCGCGTCGCTGTCGCTGGTCCGCCTGAGCGGCCATGGCGGCCGCTGGACCCTGGCCTCGATCAGTTCCGGCAAGTTCGGCGGGATTAACCACCCCCAAATCAAGCCCGCCAAACCGGCCCAATCGCCCGGTCACAGCCGCGCTAGTTTTTAACGATTCCAATCATATGGCCATTCTTTGGGTGGTACAAAGCGACCGCTTTTACCCCCTTAAAACCGTCATCAAGAGGATGTATTCTTGCTCGTCGCGTTCCTGATCATGCTCCGCGAAGGTATCGAAGCGGCCCTGATCGTCGGCATCATCGCTGGCTATCTCAAACAGACCGGCCGCGAGGACATGCTGCCGTCGGTCTGGACCGGCGTCGCCATCGCGCTTGTACTCTGCACCGGGCTCGGCATCGCGCTGGAAATGGCCGGCGCGGAGTTTCCGCAAAAGATGCAGGAGCTGTTCGAGGGCTGTGTCGCGCTGCTGGCGACCGGCATCCTGGCATCGATGGTGTTCTGGATGGCCAAGGCCGCGCGCTCCATCAAGGCCCAGTTGCATGATTCCATCGACGCCGCGGCAGGCCCCGGCGATCGCCGCAGCCTCGCGCTGGTCGGCATGGCGTTTCTCGCCGTCGGCCGCGAGGGACTGGAATCCGTGTTCTTCCTGATCGCGACCTTGCAGCAGGACGTCGGGATCGGTGTGCCGATCGGCGCTGCGCTGGGTGTACTCTGCGCGTTTGCGTTCGGCGTCGCACTCTACCGCGGCGGCATCCGGCTTAATCTTTCGACATTCTTCCGCTGGACCGGCGTGTTCATCATCTTTGTCGCGGCAGGTCTCGCGGCCAGCGCGATCCGGGCGTTCCATGAGGCCGGAATCTGGAATGCGTTCCAGCAGACCGCGTTCGATTTCAGCGGCGTGTTGCCGAGCGACAGCATTGTCGGAACGCTGTTGACTGGCATTTTCGGCTATCAGGATGCGCCGACGGTCGGCGAGGTCATCATCTATCTCGCGTTCCTGTTGCCGGCGCTGTTTTTGTTCTACCGGCAGCCGCGCTCGCCCGCCATCCCCCGCCCTGCCTGATCTTTTTCTGCGCGTTGAAAGATATTTGCTGATGTCGCCGATTCCCTTCGCGTTGCCCGGAAACTCCCGGCTTGTCGCACTCACCGCTGTCTCGCTCGCGGGATTGACGTTGTGCGGCCAGGGTATCGCGGCGGCACAGGATGCTTCGCAACCTGTCGCGATCACCATCACCGGCAAGGGATGCGAACCGAACGCGGTGACGGTGCCGGAAGGCAAGAGCACCTTCAAGATCAAGAATGCGAGTGCGCGCGTCCTTGAATGGGAAATTCTTGACGGCGTCATGGTGGTCGAGGAGCGCGAAAACATCGTCCCCGGCTTTGTGATGACACTGACCGCTACGCTTAAAGCGGGCCAGTACCAGATGACTTGCGGCCTCCTCAGCAATCCCAAGGGCACGATTACGGTCACGGCCGGGGGCAGCACCACCGCCGCAAAGGCCGAGCCGGGCGCGTCCGACCTCGCGGGGCCGCTGGCGGAATACAAAACCTATGTCACCAAAGAGGTCGGAGATCTCGTCACCCAGACCAAAAACTTTACCGACGCCGTGAAGGCCGGAAAACTTCAGGAGGCGCAGAGCCTCTATGCGCCGACGCGCCAGCATTACGAGCGCATCGAGCCGGTCGCCGAACTCTTCAGCGATCTCGACAGGAGCATCGATGCCCGCGCGAACGATTTCGAAAAGAAGGAAAACGATCCGGCCTTCCGCGGCTATCACCGTATCGAGAAGGCATTGTTTGCGGAAAAGACCACCACCGGTATGGAGCCGGTAGCCGATCGCCTGATGCATGACGTGCAGGAACTGCAAAGCCGTATCGCCGGTCTCGATATCCAGCCTGCCAAGATGGTGGGCGGCGCGGCGGCGCTGATCGAGGAAGTCGCTGCGACAAAAATCAGCGGCGAAGAAGAACTCTACAGCGGCATGGATCTGTGGGATTTCCAGGCCAATGTCGACGGCGCGCAGAAGATATTCGATCTCTTGCATCCGTTGATCGTGACAAAAAATCCGAAGCTGGATACGCGCATCCAGGCGAACTTCACCAAGGTCGACGGGCTGCTCGCGCTTTATCGCAACAAGGAGCGCCAGATGGCGAACTACGACACGCTTTCGCCCCGCGACCGCAACGCGCTCAAGGGCGCCATCACCGCTCTGGCCGAGGATCTCTCGCAATTGCGCGGCACCCTTGGCCTCGACTGAGATCGCATCATGACAAAAAAACAGCCGCCATCCGACACGACCGAGATCGCATCCGTCACGCCGACGCGCCGGCATTTGATCGCCGCACTCGGCACCGCCGGCAGCATCGCCGCCCTCGGCGTCAAGCCGGCACCGGCCGCCGCCGCCGACCGCGCGCCCGGCGACGAGAGCGACGGCACGCTCGACGCCCAGCCGTTCCTCGGCAAGCGACAATCCGGCGTGATAACGCCGCAACCGGCCGCGGCGATGGTCGCGGCCTTCGATGTGCTGGCGGAAGACCGCGCCGGTCTGGAAAAGATGCTGCGTATCCTGACCACGCGGATCTCCGTGCTGACCAAGGCGGGGCCGATCCCGGTGCTCGATCCCAAACTGCCGCCGGCCGAATCCGGCTTGCTGGGACCGCAGATCTATCCCGACAATCTCACCGTGACGGTCTCGGTCGGAGCGTCGTTGTTCGACGACCGCTTCGGGATTGCGGCGCAGAAGCCGAAGCATCTGGTGACGATGGAGCGGTTTACCAACGACGCGCTCGATCCCAAATTCTGTCATGGCGATCTGATGCTGCAGATCTGCTCAAACACCGCCGAGACCAACATCCACGCGCTGCGCGACATCATCAAGAACCTGCCGGATTCGATTGCGCTGCGCTGGAAGCTCGATGGCTTCCTGCCGCCGCATACGATCAAGCGCGCCGGCAAGGACACCGTGCGCAATCTTCTGGGCTTCAAGGACGGCACCGCCAATCTCGATGGCCGCGACAATGCGCTGATGGACCGTGTGGTGTGGGTGCAGCCCGGCAGCGACGAACCGGCATGGGCAGCCGATGGCAGCTATCAGGTCGTACGCATCATCCGCAATCTGGTCGAGCGTTGGGACCGCACGCCGCTCGGCGAGCAAGAGAAGATCATCGGCCGTCACAAGATGACGGGCGCGCCGCTCGGGCTCGATGCCGAGCATGATGTTCCGGATTACGCCAAAGACCCGAAGGGCGAGCGCGTCCCGCTCGATGCGCATATCCGGCTCGCCAACCCCAGAACCAAGGAAACCGAGCCCAGCCTGATCTTGCGGCGCGGCTTTAACTTCTCGCGCGGCATTTCCGCATCCGGTCAATTGGACATGGGCCTGTTGTTCGTCTGCTTCCAGTCGAACCTCGATGCCGGTTTTCTCACGGTGCAGAAGCGCCTCAACAACGAGCCGCTGGAAGAATACATCAAGCCCACCGGCGGCGGCTATTTCTTCGTGCTGCCGGGCGCCGTGGATGAGAACGCGTATCTCGGACAGGGGTTGCTGGGGGCGTGACCGCCTTTTGTCAAGTTATGGTCTATTAACGGATCACATGACCTCAAATGGTCTATTTATAGATCATCGCACGAACTGGTAGGCACTTCGCTCTCAACACCCTTAATCCGTCCGCATCACCTGCGCGGGATTGGCGCGGGGATCGCGTGGCGTCCATCGGCCGGCTTCCACCTGCGCAATGAAATCCGACACCAGCCGGTTGAACAGATAGGGCTCTTCCAGATTGAGCGTATGGCCCGACTTTGGAAACACCGCGAGCGCCGAGCGCGCAATCGTGCGCTTGAGAAACAGGCCGGGCTGCAGGCAGTGATCGTCCTCGTCGCCGACCATCACCAGCACTGGCGCCTTCAGTGCCCGAAACTCCGCTTCCAAATCATACAGCGAGGGACGGCGCATCTGCACGCCGCGCATGGTGTTGGCGGCGCCCTTTGAATCGTGCTGTCCGAGCCGGTCGGCGAATAATTGCCAGCCGCGCGGATCCTTCTCCTGGAACTGCACCCGCGAGGCGCCCTCCGCGTAGATCGGCGCAAAATCCTTGGCGCCGCGCTCCTCGAAATTTTTCGCGACCTGCTCGGAGACGCCCTTGAAATAGTCTTCGTGGATTTTCTCAGCGCCATATCCCGCCCCCGCAGCCACGACCGACAACACGCGCTCGGGATGGCGTAGCGCGCAGTGCAAGCTGGCAAAGCCGCCCATCGACAACCCCACGACATGGGCCTTGTCGATGCCGGCCGCATTCAGCACATCGATGATATCGTCCGCGGCGCGGGCCTGTGAATAGGCGTCGACCGATTGCGGAATATCCGAGGGCGGAAAGCCCCGCGCCGCGAAAGTGATGCAACGATGGCGCCGCGGGAAGAAATTGAGCTGCGGCTCCCAGCTCCAGTGATTGCCGCCGAATTCATGGACGAAAATGATCGGCGTGCCCGATCCGGCGCTTTCATAAAACAGCCTGATGCCATCGCTTGTGGTCGCAAAGCTCATCATAGACTTCTCCTTTGGAGCATGATCTCCGCGTAACGCCTCTGGCGTTTGTCGCGAGGGAAAACCGGTTCCCACTTTTCCGGATCAGACTCTAAATCACCGAGCGGCGGGACGCGATGCCGCCATCGACCGTGAAGATCGTTCCCGACGTATAGCCGGACCGATACGACGCCAGAAACACGATGAGATCGGTGATCTCATGAACATGCGCCGGCCGCTTGAGCGGATAGCGCTCCTCCAGCTCCTTGTAACGGTCCTCGCTGCCCAGCCATTGCTTGGCGCGCTTTTTCAACATGCTGTAGATGCGATCGGTATCGACCGGACCGGGATTGACGCCGACCACACGGATATTGTCATCAAGCGAATGCCCGCCCATCGCGCGCGTAAATGCCATCAGGCTGGCATTGCCGGTGGTGCCGGCGACGTAGTTCGGATCGAACACCTCGCCGCCATTGCCGATATTGTTGATGATCACCCCACCACCGCGCGCTTTCATCCGCGGATAGATCGCGCGTGTCAGATTGATGTAGCCGAATACTTTTAGCTCCCAGCCGGCGCGCCATTTCGATTCATCGACGTCCCAGAGATTGCCGCTGGGAATGACGCCGGCATTGTTCACCAGAATATCGATATCGCCGACCGACTCGACCAGGGGATCGATCACGCCTGGTGAGGTCAGATCCAGAGGATGGATGGTGACTTTCACCCCTCGCTCCCCTTGCACCCCGTGCGCCGCCTCGATCTCGGACTTGATGGCCGCAAGCCGGTCGCCCGACCGCGCGACCAGATGAAGATGACAGCCCTCCTCGGCAAAGGAGCGCGCCACGCCCTCCCCGATCCCCTGCGACGCGCCAGTGACTAGCACCGTCTTGCCCCTAAGTTTCAGATCCATGTCGGCCGCCTCCGTATTGCATGCAAGAATGGTATCTTTTGTATCTAAAGTGGAAACAAGCATGATTTACGCATGCACGATAGCCAAAAACTTTGGCTGTTACCGCCAATCCAATAGGCCGTTGGCCGATATTCTATGCAGACTGGCCATTCTGGCATAATGGCGCTTGCGCCCGGATGCGATCGATATGATGCTGACGGGCAGGCAGTCCGGTCCGCCGCCGCCGCTGCGGGGAAAAAGAGGGAGAAGATCGATGCGCGTTTCACGTCGGTGCGTGTTGAAGGGCATGGGGATCGCCGGTTTGGGCGCTGCCGGCCTGCCGCTCGCCACCCCCCGCCATCTCGCAAGGCGCGACCAAGGTCAGCTTCACGACCTCCTGGATTCCCGAAGGCCCCAATCTGTTCGCCTATGTCGCGCGCGACAAGGGTTTCTGGAAGAAGGCCGGTCTCGATGTCAGCGTCGCGCGCGGCTCCGGTTCAGGCGCAGCGGCGCAGGCGGTCAGCGCCGGCACCTTCGATTTCGGCATGGCCGCGACACCGACCGTCATTGTCCAGGCCGCCAAGAAACTCCCGATCACCTGCATCGGCCAGATCAATTATGACGCGCTGATGGGCATCGGCCTGCTTGCGGCGTCGCCGATCAAGACGCCGAAAGACCTTGAAGGCAAGAAGCTCGGCGCCAGCGTCAGTTCCGGTGAATATCCGTTTCTGCCGCTGTACGCCGAGAAGGCCGGCTTCGATCTCAGCAAAGTGCAGGTCGTGCAGATCGACGGCAAGGTGCGCGAACGCTCGCTGATGGAGAAGCAAGTCGATGCGATATCGGCCTTTGCCACCAGCACGATTCCGTCGCTGTCGCCGCTCGGCACGGATGTCCGCTTCATGCTGTTTCGAGATGCCGGCATCCAATTCTACGGCCAGTCGCTGACCACGCAGCCGCAACGGCTGGAAAAAGACCCCGCGCTATGCGCCGCCTTCGTCGCCGGCGCGCTGGAAGCCATTCGCTTCACCATGACCAATTTCGACGAAGCGCTGGATATTTTCCTGAAAGCCAACAGCGAGGTCGCGATCTCCTCGACTGGCAAGGAATACGCCCGCATCGGACTCGGACTGACCAATCTCACCAATCTCGTTCCCGAAGTCAGGGAACACGGTTTTGGTTATGCCGATCCTGCGAAAGTCGCGACGATGGCTGACCTCGTGGTGAAATACGCCGCGGGCGACGGCGCGACCAAACCCGATGTCGGCGCGCTCTTCACCAACCGCTTCGTCGGCAATGTCACGCTGAGCGTCGACGAACTGGCTGCCGCCGAGAAGGGCAGCGCGGCCTTCCGCAAATATGTCAGCTGATTTGATGGAGCCGATGCCATCGGTCTACTCGACGCTCGCCATCGACGCCGACGCCGCGGCTCCATCAGAACCGCTGGTGTCCGTGCGTGCCGTCGAGAAGACCTACTTCACGCGGCAGGCGCCGGTGCAGGCGGTGGCGTCGGCGTCGCTCGATGTCGCGCGCGGCGAATTCGTTTCGCTGCTTGGTCCGAGCGGGTGCGGCAAGAGCACGCTGTTAATGATGATCGCCGGACTCGAACAGCCGACTGGCGGATCGATATTGCTGGGCGGAGCCGAGGTCAAAAAGCCGCGCCGCGATATCGGCGTCATTTTCCAGGATGCGACGCTGTTGCCGTGGAAGAGCGCGCTCGACAATGTGCTGTTTCCGGTCCGCATTCTCAAATTACCGATCGAGGCCTATCGCCCGCGCGCGCTTGAGCTGTTGAACATGGTCGGCCTGTCCGGCTTCGAGCACAAGAAACCGTCGGAATTGTCGGGCGGCATGCGCCAGCGTGTCGCGATCTGCCGCTCGCTGATCCATGATCCGGATATCCTGTTGATGGACGAACCCTTCAGCGCGCTCGACGCCATCACACGCGACCAGATGAACGTTGCGCTGTCGGAAATTCTGGAAACCTACAAGAAAACCGTGATCTTCGTGACCCACTCGATCCGCGAAGCCGCGTTCCTGTCCGACCGCGTGGTGGTGATGGGCGGCCGCCCCTCCACCATCGCGCTCGACATGACCATGCCGTTTCCACGGCCGCGCCGCTTTGAAATTGAAGAGACGCCCGAATTTGCGATGATCTGCCGCAAACTCCGGTTGACCATTGAGGAAGCCCATCAAAACCCGCTCTCGGTTCGAAGTGCAGTTTCGGGAACTTTCGCTGGAAAGATCGAGTGATGGCAACGACAGGCATCGGCACCGAAACCGGCGCGATCATCGCCACGCCAACCCGCCCAAAGGAAGGTGGCGCGAATTTGCGCGGCATCTTGCTGCCGCTGGGACTGGCCGCGATCGTGCTGGCGGGATGGCAACTCGCGGTCACGCTCGGCCACATCCCGCCGGTGATCCTGCCCTCGCCGGTCTCGATCACCAGATACATCATCGAGCGCTATGACATCCTGCTGATGCATGCGGTGCCGACGACGCTGGAATCCGCGGCATCCTTCGTGCTGGCGACGCTCCTGGGGATCGCACTAGCGATCATCATTACCTATTCGCAGATTGCGCGCGAGGCGCTCTATCCCAATCTGGTGTTCTTCCAGCTGATCCCGAAAATCGCCCTGGCGCCCTTGTTCATTATCTGGCTCGGGATCGGCTCGCAATCGCGCATCGCGTTTTCGGTCTTCATCGCGTTCTTTCCGGTTGTCATCGCGACCACTGCGGGCTTTGCCAATGTCGACAAGGGCATGCTGCGGCTGTGTCGTTCGCTGACCGCGAGCGAGTGGCAGATCTTCACCAGTGTCCGCTTTCCGGCGGCATTGCCGCATATTTTCAGCGGCATGAAGATCGCGATTACGCTGGCCATCATCGGCGTCATCATCGGCGAATTCATCACCGCGCAGGCGGGTCTCGGCTACCTGATTATTTTTGCCACCGCGCGCGCCGACACCGAGATATCGATGGCGGCGATCGTTGTGCTCTGTATCTGCGGCCTGTTGCTTTACGGACTCGTAGCACTCGGTGAATCCATCGCAAACCGGTTTTACTCGGCGGACAATTCATGAAGACCATCGCAGGCGCTCCCGCCGTCGCGCGGGCAAATTCAACCGAAGAGCCTGAATCGCTTTCAGCCGGCGTGGTTCATCGTCTCGAAGTTGAAATCCTCAAAGGCCAGCGCAAGCCAGGCGACCGTCTCGACGAGCGCCAACTGGCCGAACAATATGGCGTGTCGCGCACGCCGGTGCGCGAAGCGCTGCAACGGCTGGCGGCCAGCGGCCTCGTGGTGTCGCGCGGCCGCCAGGGACTCCAGGTGGCGCAGCTATCGATCGCCGACCTGCTCGATGCCTTCAGCGTCGCGGCCGAGATGGAAGCGCTGGCTTCAGCCCAGGCGGCTCGCCGTATCCGGCCCGAGCAGCGAACGCGCCTTGAAGCCGCGCACCAGGCCTGCGCCGCCGCCGCGAAAGCTGGCGACGTCGATGGCTTTTACGAGGCCAATCTCGAATTTCATGAAACCATCTCGACAGCCAGCCACAACCGTATCCTGCAGGACGAACTGCGGCGGCTGACCGTGAAGATATCGCCCTATCGTCGCACCATCACCTACCAGCCCGGCCGGATGGAATCCTCGATCCCGGAACATGAGCAGATCATGATCGCGATCTTCCGCGGCGAGCCGGCGCAAGCGAGCCTTGTGATGCGCTCGCATGTCACGCTGCTGGGCGAGGGCCTCTCCGACCTCCTGCATTTTCTGCGGGTATCCGGCGATCAGAACCTGCTGGCCGAACTGGCGTGAACGCGACGGTGGTTTGCTAGAGCCTGATGAGATTAGATTGATCTGTGACAGCGACGGAAGTGCGCTCCCTCTCCCGCTTGCGGGGGAGGGCGGGGTGGGGGCGTCTCCGCGAGCGTGCTGGATGATAGATTTTGCCCACCCGCCGCGCTCTACGAGCGCGTCGACCTCCCCCGCAAGCGGGAGAGGTAAGTGACCTACTGACAGGGCGATTCAACCTAACGTCATCCCGCTCTAGCTCACACCGGCCAATTGAGGCGCGACGTCCAGTTCACCGCGATCGGGGCAAATGATCTCCACCCGGCAGCCGGGGCCGGAGAGGATCGACAGTCTGAAGCCGTGCAGCTTGACGATCGCGGTCACAAGATTGAGGCCGAGGCCCAGCCCCGGTGTATTTCTGACCTTGTCGGAACGATAGAAACGCCGCTGCACAGCCACGCGCTCGTTTTCGTCGATCCCGCAGCCGGTATCGGCGACCCGCATGATGGTTTCGCCGTTGCCGCGCAACAACGAGATATCCACCAATCCGCCTTCCGGGGTGAACTTGATGGCGTTGTCGACCAGATTGGCGACGGCCTCGATCAGAAGGTCCCGGTCGCCACGCACCGTTAAATTCTGCGACGGCTCGATGCGAAGCGTGATATTCTTGCTTTCGGCGATCGGCTCGTAAATATCTGATACCGCGCGCAGCATATCGTACAGCGCGACCGTGCCGAAGCGGGCAGACCGCTCGTTGTTTTCGATTTCCGCAAGCCGCAGCAGCGCGGTTATGATCGTCAACGACTTGTCGATGCCCGCGATCGCCTTGTCCGAAACCGCATGGAACTGCTCCAGCGTGTTGGCATTGGCGCGGGCCCCCGCTCCAGCGTCAGCCGCACGCGTGTCAGCGGCGTTCGCAAATCGTGGGCGATATCGTTGCCGACGCCGGCCAGTGCTATGAATCATCTTCTCCATTTCATCGAGCATGCCGTTGACGATCACGACGAGTTTCGAGAAGGGATCGCCGACGTCACGATGCGGGAATCGCTCGTGCAGGTCGCCCCGCGATGATGCGCTGAACCCGCTGATTGATCTCCGCCACCCGCCGCTGTGCGCCAAGACTCAGCCAGGCCCCTGCCAGCAGGCAAAGGAAAAAGGCCGGGATCAGCCCCCACGCCAGCGCCTGGCCGACGACATGGGCCATCTCGGTGGCCTCGTCGATATTTCGTCCGAGCACCAGCACATCACCGTTTTCCATACGCCAGGCGATCGCCCGGACCGTCTGGGGTTCCCGAAAACCTCGATCCGTCCTGATGACGTCGGCGCTTTGCGCAGGGACCGTCGATTTGCAACTGTGACGGCAAGCTCTCGAGATTACCGGTGACCAAGCGGCCATCGGCGGCAAATATCGCCGCGAGTTGTACCCCCCCGAAGGTCTTGTTTAAGCCGCTCCTCGACGGCATCGCGCCGCCGCTCAGGTGGAAGACTGGCAAACCCTTCAAGCTGTGCGGCGACCACCCGGTTCCCTCGTGCGACCAGATAGTCGCCGATACCTCCAGTAGATGAACCCGAAAAGCCCGGTGACGAACACCGCAAACACCGCAGCCACCACCAGGGCCCAATAGAAGGTGTTGGAGCGCAGGAATTGTGGTTGACGCATTTTTTTGAGCGTTTCTTCTTTTAAGGCGTTTTCGTCACACCAACCGGGCGCGATGAACCGGCTCCGGCACCAGGTAACATTTCACGGTTGGCGCCCCCGGGCGATGGTCAAAACTCGGGAATCTCCTCTACTATCCCTGTGAGATGACCGGGATGCAAGATATCCTAGGGTCAAAGTGCCCCCCTCCCCATTGCTTCAGCGGCGTGACCGGTTCCCGACCCGCGCGTGAAAGAATTCCGTACCGCACTGGCAAAAGGCAACGGGCCAATTACATCAGCAACATCAACAACGACGATCCAGCCCATCCCCAGCGCTTGCCTGACAGCTTGAAAAAATACGTGCTCATTTTTTTGTTTCTGATCATTGCGCCGCTCTTGGTCTCGACCGCTAACTATCTTCGCGGAGACCGGCGCGGAAACTGGCAGACGGCCGATCGCTCCAGCGCCGGACTGTTGCCGGCTGCATCCGATCATCCGGAGGCGCTGATCCGGATTTACGCCGCGCGAACCGTGCGTTGGCGCGGAAATCTTCGCCGTTCACACCTGGATTGTCGTCAAGGAGCGCGGCGCTGCTCGTTACAGCCGCTACGATTACACCGCCTGGGGTGAACCGATCCGGGTCGATGGATTCGCCGCCGACGGACGATGGTTCGGCGCGACACCCCAACCGGTCGCAAGCATTGACGGCCCGGAGGCCGAAAAGCTCATTCCGGCCATTCGCTCTGTCATCGAGAATTACAAATTCCGCGCCTATGGCGATTACAGCGCGTGGCCGGGGCCGAACTCAAACACGTTTGTGCAGGCGGTGCTGGACGGCGTGCCCGAACTCAACGCGGTGCTGCCGCCGACCGCAATCGGCAAGGACTACCCCTATCGCGGCGAATGGTGCGGCCTCACCGCATCGCGTACCGGCGTGTTCGTCTCGCTCGGCGGCTATCTCGGCCTGACCATCGGCTGGATGGAAGGCCTGGAGTTTAATTTCTTCGGCGGCGTCCTTGGCCTCGACATCCGCCGCCCCGCGTTGAAATTTCCGGGGATCGGCCGGCTCGGCGTGCCGCTGAGCCAGTGACGGCGCGGCCCGGCGGGCCGCGCGCCGACCATCAAACCTCAATAATCCCGCTCGCGGTGCACGTCGTGCACGACGATGCCCATGCCGGCTTCCGGCAATGCTAGCCAGTCGCGCCGCTTCAGGGTCCGGCGGGTGTCGTCGAGGCCGCTTTGCCAATGTTCGTGCATCGAGGTCGCGGAGAATTCGTGGTCCTTGGAATCGCCCTCATAGGTCTTCTGCTGATAGATCATCTGCAGGATCGTGATTTCCGGCAGGTGCATCAGGCCGTCGCGTCGGGCGCGCTCCTCTTCGCTAAGCTGATCCTGCGGGATCTTCATCAGCGCCTTGTGGAGTTCGGTCTTTAGATTGTTCATCTGCTTGTAGACGTCGGTGTTGTGCCGGGTGCGCGACGAATAGACGATGTCCTTGTGCCGGGCCAGCACCTCCTGGATGTCGCGCGGCAGCGCGCCGCGGGCGCTGAACAGATCGACCTGGAACACCAGCGAGTTCATCTTGTCCTGCTGGTCGAGCAGATGCTGCAGCGGCGTGTTGGAAACGATGCCGCCGTCCCCAGAAATGATCGGTGCCGATTCTGACCATCGGAAGCGCCGGCGGCAACGCGCCGCTCGCCATCACATGCTCGGGGCCGATGACTTCCTTGTTGTTGTCGAAATACAGGAAGTTTCCGGTCACGACATTGACCGCGCCGACCGCGAAATGCGTCTTGCGCGCGTTGATCAGATCGAAATCGACCAGTTCAAGCAGCGTGTCGCGCAGCGGCGTGGTGTCGTAATAGCTGGTCGCGGTCCTGGCGCCTGCCGGGCTGAACCACGGATTTCATCTCGTGCGGCTTGAAGAAACCGGGCTGGCCCATGGTCGTCGTCATGAACGAACTGGCAAGATTGCGCGCCTTGCGATAGACGTCGCCATCGGGCGTATAGTGCCAGACCTTGCGGGCCGTGATGCGATCCCAGAAAATCCGCAGCCGCTCGAGCCGGCGCTCCGGCGGATTGCCGGCAATGATCGCCGAATTGATGCCGCCGATCGACACGCCGCAAACCCAGTCCGGCTCCATGCCGGCTTCGTGCAACGCCTGATAGACGCCGGCCTGATAGGCACCCAACGCGCCACCAACCTTGCAGGACCAGCGCGACACGGTCGCATCGGTCGGGCCGCCATCCGTGTTCGACTGTAATCTCGGAATCCGGCGTACGCGCGTCCATGATGTTTCCTCTGAATTTCCGTCTGAAAGCTTACAGCCTAGAATTCAGATGAGCGGTGACATCCTTGTGACAACACCTCGTAGCCCGATGGGTCATCTGTCCACAGCGTTAAAACAAAACACCCGACCAAACCCGGATGTCATGAGTCTGAAAAAAATGTCCCCTACCGTGGCTGCGCGCGGCCGATACGAATTTCGCGTGCGGTCGCGCGTTCGTGCTTTTTGCACCGAACACACGGGGTCAACAGGGGTCAATCACCGTCGCCATGCTGCCCGTCGATGGCGCTGGACGGTTTATTGAAAAAGGGGTTCTTCGATGCGCAAGGCTGATATTCTCAAGCTTCCGTCCATGCCGATGGCAGGCCCCAGCTATCCGGCCGGACCCTATCGCTTCATCAATCGCGAATTCCTGGTCATCACCTATGAGACCGATCCCGAGCTGATCCGCGCCGGCCTGCCCGAGCCGCTGGAGCCGATCGATCAGCCGATCGTGCATTATGAATGGATCAAGATGCCGGACAGCTCCGGCTTCGGCAGCTACACAGAGTCCGGCCTCGTGATCCCTGCCCGCCTCAATGGCGAAGAGGTCAACTTCGTCTCGCAGATGTATCTCGATGACGATCCGCCGATCGCCGCCGGCCGCGAGATCTGGGGTTTCCCCGAAGAAATACGCCCACCCCAAGCTCGAGATCGTCAAGGACACGCTGACCGGTACGCTGGAATACGCCAACCAGCTCGTCGCGATGGGCACCATGGGCTACAAGCACGAAGCGATGGCCGGCAATGGCGAGGCCACGCTCAAGACGCTGTCCAAGACCCAGATCAATCTGAAGCTGATCCCGGGCGTCGACGGCCATGCTGAAGTCTGCCAGCTCGTGGCGATCAACCTGACCGACATCACCGTGAAGGGTTCGTGGTTCGGACCCGGCCGGCTGCATCTGGTGCCGCACGTCAATGCGCCGGTGGCGGATTTCCCGGTGCGGCGCGTAATCGGCGCGCATCATTTCCTCGCCGATCTGACGCTGCCCTATGGCCGCGTGGTCTATGACTACAACAAGCAGGGCGACGAATTGGCCGAGGCCGCGGAATGATCGCGCGCTGATGCAGCGGATCATAGAGAACCTTCGCATTGACGACCACGCGATGCGGTACAGCCAGTTCGTGCCGCGGCTGTACAATTATTGCCTGTCGCTGGGCTTTCAACGCGATCGCATGATGCCCTCGCGGGCATTCTGCTCCGACGAAAGCCAGGGCTATCCGGTGATCCTGATCGCCCAGCATTTCGGAACCTTTCCGTTCGACCACGGCCGGGTCGGCGGCAAGGTCGCCACCAACCGGCACGGGCCGCATGCGCATCATGGCGAAGACCTCGTCATCATCCATGCCAGCCATGTCGGTTACGATCCCGACACCAATCGCTTCGGCGTCTATCAGCGTAGCCGCACCGCCCATCAGGAGTTCGGCGACAATTGCGGCAAGCTCTGCGGCGTGCTGCACTGGTATCAGGACGAATACCGCCATGCCTGCGAACACATTTTGTTCGGCCGGCTCGACGGCACGCCGGCTGTGCTCGTCGACAATCTTTTCCTCGATGAAGAACGCACCGAAGGCCTGATGCTGAACCTCGATCTGCTGATCGACCGCAGCAAGGGTCCGCTCAAAACCTTGAGCACATGTCACGTATTTCACGCCGCACCATCGCTGGTGACGCGGTTGCCGGCGGAAACCTGGGATGACACGCCGCAGATTATCGGCCCGCGCCTGACCGCCGATCTGTTTTTCTTTCGCCGCACGCCCTCGGAAGGCCCTGAGGGCCACGACATGCTGGAGGCCGCGCTCGGCCCGGCGATGCCGACCTTGGTGACCTCACCGCATCCGGCACTCGACGCCGCGCGATACCATACCCAGATCGAATTCGATCGAACCTATCGCACCATCCGGCGCGAGCCGGTCTATGCCGACAAGAACCTGCTGTTCATTTCCGGGCTCAACATCGACATTTCCCCGCGCGACGGACTGCCCTTCCCGGTCACCAACTTCGTGCCGTGGGCCGCCTATGCCCGCCTGCGCGACGGCCGGCATTTTCATCTCGAACAGGATGCATTGACCGAGACCCTGCGCCGGCAATCATCAGACAATCCCGACCGCCTATCCTTTGACGCCTCCATTCACGATATGAGTGAAGTGGAAGGCATCATGATCAAGTAGTGCGTCGTTCGCCCTTCGCGCACTACTTCTCAGGGAAATAACGCGGATGATCGAGATCGGAAATCAGTCCGGGCCGTGTCGGGCGCCATCCCGTCTGCTCCTGCGTCTGCGCGCTTGAAGCGGGATTATCCATCGCCGCGAAATGCGCAAACCAGCCGAAGTACTGGGCTGCCCCTTCCGGCGCCTTGCTGACGACAGGCACATTCAGGCGACGACCGATCACACCGGCAATATCCCGGAACGGCACGCCCTGTTCGGCCACCGCATGATACACGGCGCCTGCAGTCCCCTTCTCGAGCACCAATCGATAAAGCTGCGCCGCATCGAGCCGGTGCACCGCGGGCCATCGGTTGTTGCCGTCGCCGACATAGGCCGCAGCACCCTTGTCACGGGCAAGACCGATCAGGATCGGCACAAAGCCATGATCGCCATCGCCATGCACCGTCGGAGGCAGCCGCATCACCGATACACGCACGCCCTGCGGCACCAGCGCGAGCCCCGCCTGTTCCGACACGCGGGGAATCGCGGAGGCCGTGGGCCGCACGGTGTCTTCGGTCGCAAGACGACCCGGCGTCAGCAATCCGGTCCCGGAGGTGACGATCAGAGGCCGATTGGAGCCGGCAAGCGCTGCGCCAAGCGCTTCGATCGCGCGGCGGTCGATTTCGCAATTCTCGGCGAATTTCGAGAAGTCGTGAATGAAGGCGGTATGAATCACGGCGTCGGCTGCGGCAGCGCCGCTGCGCAGGCTTTCGAGATCCGTGAGATCGCCGCGATGCACCTGCGCGCCTGCCGCGGCAACCGACTTCGCGGATGCATCGGAACGCGCGAGGCCGAGCACCTGATGCCCCGCCGCCATCAATTCAGCGACAACCGCAGAGCCGACAAAGCCGCTCGCGCCGGTAACGAAAACACGCATCGGATATTCTCCCGGGTTGGATCGATGCGCTTTTCGGCCTATGATCTATCCGGGTAAAGTAGTGACCTTATACAGGTATAATGACTAACAGGACGCCGATGCCCGTCGCACAAACCAATCCAAACGACAATCTGCTTGGAAATTACCTCAGGGATCGCCGTGCGCGGCTCGATCCGGCGACGTTTGGCTTTCCATCGGCACGCCGGCGAACGCCGGGATTGCGGCGTGAAGAAATCGCCCAGCGCGCCAATTTCAGCGCCACCTGGTACACGTGGCTCGAACAGGGCCGCGGCGGCGCGCCATCCGCCGACGTGCTGGAGCGGATCGCGCGGGCGCTGGTGCTGACGGAAGTCGAGCGCGAGCATCTGTTTCTGCTCGCATTGGGCCGGCCACCGGAGGTGCGCTATCACGCGGCGGAGGACGTGTCGCCACGGCTGCAACGCGTGCTCGACGCGCTTGAGTTCAGCCCGGCCTATGTGAAGACCTCGACCTGGGACATCGTCGGCTGGAACCGTGCCGCGGCGGTCGTGATGACCGATTACGGCGCGATCGCCGCCGGGCAACGTAACATCCTGCGCATGATGTTCAGCTCGCCGCACATCCGCAGCGTCCAGACCAATTGGGAAGGCGTCGCGCGCTTTGCGGTCGCGGCGTTCCGCGCCGACACCCGCGCGCGCCGGGGCGACCAGGAATGTTCAGGCCCTGGTGGATGAACTGTGCCGGCTCAGCCCCGAGTTCGAAGCGATCTGGCGCGAAAACGACGTTCGCAGCACCTATGGCGATTTCGCCAAATCGCTGCGGCATCCGCTGGCCGGATTGATTAAGCTCGAATATTCCGCCTTCGCGGTCGATGGCCGCAGCGACCTCGATTTGGTGATCTACAATCCGGCAACGCCTGAAGATGTGCAGCGGGTGCGATCGTTGATCGAGGCACGCGAAACGAAATAGCGCGTGGTGTCACCTCGCCCCGCTTGCGGGGAGAGGTCGGATTGCGAAGCAATCCGGGTGAGGGGGACCCTCAACGAGTCCGAATCTGCCGATAGAGCCCCTCACCCCACCCTCTCCCCGTAAGAACGGGGCGAGGGAGAAGATCAGCTAAACCCACCGCGTGATTGTAAAAATGATCAGCCCCACTAGCCCGCCAACCAATGTGCCGTTGATGCGGATATACTGAAGATCACGCCCGACCTGCAGTTCCATGCGGTTGACCAGCGTCTCGGTATCCCACCGCTCCACCACCTGCGTGATGAACGCGCCGATTTCGGCGCGGCGCGGCGCGATCAGGCGCAACGCGGCGATCCGCAGCCATCGATTGACCGCGTCGCGGATAGCGGGATCATTCGCCACCCGTTGCCCAAGCGCGATCAAGGCATGCTCAAGCCCGCCGGCCAACTGGCCGATATAGACGGCGGAATTGGTGTCGAGCTGGACTTCGATTTGGGTCCAGAGCTTGTTGACTTGCTGCACGACGACGGGATTATCGAGAACCTCGGTCTTGAGCTCCTCGCCGCGCGCGTAAAATTCCGGCTTGGTGGCGAGGTCGTCAATCAAGCGATCGACCGAGGCGCCCAATTCAGTTCGCCAGGGATGGGCGGGATTGCGCATCTCATCCAGCAATTGCGTCAGCCCGCTGACGATCTTGTCGGCAACGATGGCATCGACCCATTTCGGAATGAAGCGCGAAGACTTTTGCGTCACCGTCACCTTGATGCGGTCGCGGTTATCGGTCAGCGCGCGCGCCGCCATGTCGATCCCGCGCTCGACCAGCGCCTGGGTCTCGCCCTGCGCCCACAAGATGGAGAGTATTTTCGACGCCAGCGGTGCGGCCGGAACCGCCTCGATGCCGCTTCGTGCCATCCGTGCCAGGAAGGCGTTGAGTTCGTCGCGCGACATGGCCCGCAGCGCCTGCGGCAGCGAACCTGCCGCGCGCTGCGCGATCCGGCGGGCATTGTCGGGATGAAGCAGCCAGCTTGCCGCCCAACCGGCCGGATCGATCTCCCGCATTTTTGCCCGGAGCACCTTCGGCGACAGAAAATTGTTGGAGATAAAACGGCCGATGGCGCCACCGATCCGCTCTTTGTTGTGCGGCACGATTGCGGTGTGCGGGATCGGAATGCCCAACGGATGGCGAAACAGTGCCACAACCGCAAACCAGTCGGCGCAGGCGCCGATCATGCCCGCCTCGGTGAAGGCGCGCAGATAGCTCAGCCAGGTCCATTGCCAGGGCACAAGATAGGTCGCGATGAAGATCGCCGTCATCAGCGCCAGCAGCGCGGTTGCGAACAGCCGCATCCGTTGCAGGTCACGCAGCCTTTGCTCGGCATGTGTACGCACGGTTAAACTGGCACCGACGACCGCGTGGCCAGCTCAGCATAACGTTGGCGAATGTGAGCGGCGCCATAGGTGCGCTCTAGCCGGCGCAACGAGAAATGCGCCTGCGCCACCCGCTGGAAATGATCCATGAAGATGACATTGACGGTGGCGCCGCCGACCGCGCCCAATATCGGCAACGCGCCGGCCGCGACCTTGTCGGACACGACGAGACCGAAGCGCGAGGCGATCTCGGCCACCATGCTCCTGACCACCGGCACGGAAGCATCGATCGCACCACGCTCCGCGACAAACGTGACGATGTCGCTGGTATATTTGCTCAGGAGAGCGCGGGCGGCGTAGTAGCCGATATTGTCGACTTTCTCGTTGCGCTGCTTGGAACCCAGCGCGAACACTTCGAGGCAGGCGAGCCGCGCCTCGATCTTGGTGAGATCCTCGCCCTCATGCCGCGCGATCGCGGCAATGGCACGAAGCATGAAGGTGGTGGTCAGCGGCAGTTCGATCGGCAATGCCGCAAGGCCGACCAACCCGCTGACGCCCCCGGTGACGCCGGCGAGGAACGAGGAGAACCAGGTCGCCGGTGTCGGCGGCGGTTCGTCCTCGAGCGTGTCGATCGCGACATCGAGGCTCTTCATGATCGCCGAGCGCACCATGGCGCTCAACTGGTTGTTGGCGACTTTGGGCAGAAAACCCAGCACACGGTTGACCGGCACGCCGGCATAGTCGGAAAGCCGGGCCGCGAAATTGGGGTTTTCGAGGCT
This sequence comes from Bradyrhizobium sp., assembly GCA_037201505.1. Taxonomy (GTDB): domain Bacteria; phylum Pseudomonadota; class Alphaproteobacteria; order Rhizobiales; family Xanthobacteraceae; genus Bradyrhizobium. The sequence continues at coordinate 13,356 of JBBCHO010000001.1, read as the reverse complement.
CTTCACCGCCTGCGTCAGCGCCGTGTGATCGGTCGGGGATAGTTGCTGCGGGGCGAGTTCCAGGGTCATCTCACTGATAGCGCAGGATGGGACGTATTCCGTTCATGCTCGCCAAAATCGCCGAGCCGTTGCTGATCAACGCCGTCATTTCCGGCGTGATCAAGCCGCCCGGCAGCGCCAGTCCCAGCGCCAGCGTGTTGAGACCGGCCACGATCGCATAATTCTGCTTGATGAGACGAACCGCGCCTTGCGAAATCTCGACCGCCTTGACGAGTTTCCACAGAGAATCTTCCATCAGGATGATATCAGCGGATTCGTGCGTGACCTCGGCGCCATGCTTCATCGCGACGCCGACATCGGCAAAGCTCAGCGCGGGTGAATCGTTGATGCCGTCGCCGACCATCGCAACGCTGCGGCCCTCGCGCTGCATCTGCTGGATGACTTCGGCCTTGTCGGCCGGCAGCATGTCGGCGAAATGCCGCGTCAAGCCGATCTCGTCGCAGACCGCACGCGCGACCACGCCATTGTCGCCGGTCAACATCACGGTGTTCTTGACGCCGAGTTCATGCAGCCGCTGGATCACGGAGCGGCTTTCGGGGCGGATTTCGTCCGAGAAAGGAACCAGACCAGCCAGCTTGCCGTCGACCGCGATGTAAAGGCACGAATAGCCTTTTTCATCCAGCGCCTGGCGATCGCCATGGCTGGCATCGACCCGGATGTCGCACTGCTTCATGAAGCGGGAATTGCCGACATGCATGTAATAGCCGTTGACCTGACCTTCGACGCCAAGCCCGATGCGATATTTGGTTTCGTCACAGGCGGGCACGTTGACCGACAGTTGCCGCGCGCGAACCCGCAAAGCCTCGGCGACCGGATGCTGCAGGCGCGTTTCCGCGGCGGCCGCGAGGCCCAGCAGATGCCCCGGCGTGATATGGTCCTGATAGGGAATGACATCGATCACCGCGGGCGCGCCGCGCGTCAGCGTGCCCGTTTTGTCGAAAACAACGGTGTCGATACCGGCGAGCTTTTCCATATGCCCGCCGCTCTTGATGATGATGCCGGCGCGCGCCGCATGGGTCATCGACGACAACACCGAGGTTGGTGCCGCGACGCGGATGCCCGTGCCGTAGTCGACGATGACCAGCGACAGGAAGCGATTGAAATCGCCGGTCAGCGCGGCGGTGCCGACCGCCAGCCCGAGTGTCGGGGTCACCAGCCGGTCGGCAAAGCGCTCGGCGTGGTTCTGCATGCGCGTATCGCCGATCGGCGCGGATTCGATCAAATGCACGATCTGGCCGGCCGTCGTCGCCGAGCCGACCCGAAGCGCACGAACCGTAATCTGGCCGTCGCGGATGACGGTAGCGGCAAAGGCCGCCTCGCCGACGCCCTTGTTGACCGGCAGGCCTTCGCCCGTAATCGTCTTCTGGTCGACGGTGGCCTGACCGTCGATGATCTCGCCGTCCACCGAAATCATTTCGCCGGGATAGACGACAACGAGATCGCCGATCGCGAGATCGTTGGCGGGAATCGACACGACAGCGCCATCGCGCAAGACCCAGGCGGATTTCGACTGGAACTCCAGGAGTTCGCTGATCGCGCGTTTCGATCCCGCAGCGGTCAGATCCCTGATCCAGTCGCCGAGCTTGATCAGCCAGGTCACGATGCAGCCGGCCATCGGCACGCCCTGCATGACCGACGACGTGATCGCCAAGGTGTCAAGCACGTCAATATTGAGCCGGCTTTCGGTGGACCACACCTTCCAGGCGCGTTTGGCGATCGGCCACGCGTTATAAAGCATCAATGGCATGTTGAGGCCGACGACGACTGGATTGGCGCTGAACGCCATCAGCAGCGATATCGTCGGCAGCGTCAGCGGAGAACGTTTCGAAACCGCGGGCGGCCCCGACTTGGTAGGTGATTTGGCACTCGCCGGAGCGGCAGCGGCCTGCACGCTTTGCGCGAGCAATTTCAATTCGATCAGGCTGGTGTCGCGAAAGCGATCCAGCAAGGTGCGCAGCATCGGCTCATGCGCCGGATCGTATTCCAACACCAGACTTGCGCAGTCGTAATTGATGCGCGCAGTCTGGATGCCGGGCTGGCCACCGATCCAGCCAAGGAAGGCCTCGGCCAGCGAACGCTTGTGGCATATGGCGGGAATATGGATCCGGACGCGCCCGGGCATCGAATGACGGACAGAGAATTCCATTCAATTACAATCCAGAATTTTCAGCCCAACGTCTGACCGGCATGTTGCTCAGGCCGGGACAGGAACGAGGGCGCCGTCTTCGTCGTCTTCTTCGTCTTCGTTGGCTTTATGCATGCTCGCCTCGATAAAATGGTTGAGGCCGAACATCGCGAGCGTCACCCAGACCGGGGTGGCGGCATTGGCGCCGACTTCCGCGATTGTGAAGCCGGCAATGCCGAACGCGAGCACGATCTTGAGGTCGATGGTGTTGTGGCTCGAGGTCTTGATCTGCCCGTCGAGTTGTTTGAAGAAATCCACGATCACCCGCGCGGTATGGGAGTTTTCGGCGAGGAATTCGGCTTCCTGCTGAATCTTGTTGGCGAGCGCGTCGATCTCGTTGGTCGGCGCCGGCTGGTGGTGTCCGCCGGTATGATGCGTCAGGTGGCCATGGAATTGGTCGTGATGGTCGGTATCGTAATGCAACACCAGGCTGCCCGTGTCCGGATTGATGATAACCTCTTCGATCCCGGGAATGCCGACAAGGGTCAGTTTCATCTGCTCCAGCAGTTCGGGATTGCCCTTTCCTGACGGGACCTTCATCCGGACCCGGCCCGGAACCTGATGCGCAATGTGCAATTTGGCGTTGGCGGTCATCGTCGATCCCGAATTAAAACGAAGGACAGAGCTGCGGCACCGCAGCCATAGCTCGGTCCTCGACGTTCAATCTTCCTGCAAACCCAAAGTTAGAACGACTTGCACACCGGCTGTTACACACCGGTATGCAGTCCATCGCACCCCGTAAATTCAGGCGGCCGAGCGCGGCTTGTTGCGCAGGCCGTCGGCATCCTCGGCCTTCACTTCGGCGACGATGTCACTGACGTGTTCCCTGGGCTTCGGCAAACGCCTCTTTCGACTTCTGCGCCAGCTTGAAGGTGCCGCGAACGGTCGATTTAAAGACAGGGACCGAGCGCGCCGGCCAGTTTCGGCAGGTACTTCGGGGCGGCCATCGCCGCTACGCCGAGCACGAGGCCCGGGATCAGGGCCGCTTCGAACAGCGCCGCGCCCGCCGCAACGACGACAACCGTCGCTACGGTTTTGTTGATTCCACCACTTTCCTGGTCCTGTTCATGGGCCTCGTCGAGGTGGCCATTCGCATGCGCGTCGCCTCGACCATTGTGGATCGCGTCCCATCTGAAAATCCCCTTTTTCCGCCACTAAAAACACCATGGCCGCCCGGATTTTCACCCGCGCCAGCCCCGCACCCTCCTCCTTAAGGCCCGATTAAAAAGGGTTCATGACAAACATGTGACTTAGTTTTCATGCTCCGTTCTTAATTCTGCAGCGAAGGCCGGAAAGCACTGGCGGCGCGGGAAGTTAGATACCGCATTCACCCCGGGGGCGATGCACCAGCCGCTGGCGGATATTCGCAACCGGGCGCCCGAATTCGGACCGGGTCGAGAAAGCTGGTGAGCACCGCGGCATGTCACACCGCTGACATTTACATTTGCACATAACGGGGTGCCCGAAATCTTGACCGGAGAGTTCCGTGACCGCAGACCACGCCAATGGCCACCAATCGGTTCAGGATCGCATGCAGGCTGAGGCGATCGACAGCCTCGACGAAGAAATGGAACTGGAAATCGACGATCATCGCCTGGATGCGCTGACCAGCGAATTCGCCGGCGACACCTCGGGGGAAAGCGTCGACCGGCAGGTCTATTTCAAGGAGCTGTTTCGCCTGCAGGGTGAGCTGGTGAAACTGCAAAGCTGGGTGCAGCACGAAAAGCTCAAAGTGGTGGTGATCTTCGAGGGCCGCGATTCCGCCGGCAAGGGCGGCGTCATCAAGCGCATCACCCAGCGGCTCAATCCCCGGGTTTGCCGCGTCGCCGCCCTGCCCGCGCCGAGCGAGCGCGAACGTACCCAATGGTATTTCCAGCGCTACGTTTCGCATCTGCCGGCCGCGGGCGAAATCGTGCTGTTCGACCGCAGCTGGTACAACCGCGCCGGCGTCGAGCGGGTGATGGGATTCTGCAGCGAGACCGACGTCGAGGAATTCTTCCGCTCGGTGCCCGAATTCGAGCGCATGCTGGTGCGCTCCGGCATCATCCTGATCAAATACTGGTTCTCGATCACGGATGAAGAGCAGCATCTGCGCTTCACGATGCGGATTCAGGATCCCCTGAAGCAGTGGAAGCTGAGCCCGATGGACGTGCAGGCGCGCGCCCGCTGGGAGCAATACACCAAGGCCAAGGAAGCGATGCTGGAGCACACCCACATTCCAGAAGCGCCCTGGCATGTGGTCGAAGCCGTCGACAAGAAGAAGGCGCGGCTGAACTGTATTTCGCATCTGCTGGAACAGATCCCTATAACGAGGTCCCGCACCCGCCGGTGATCCTGCCGGAACGCGTTCACAATCCCGACTACCACCGCGGGCCCGTTCCCCGGAAATGTATGTGCCGGCCAGATACTGAGGGCCCAAGATTATGCTTTTCGTCATGGCCGGGCTTGTCCCGGCCATCCACGTCTTTGCTTAAGAAATAGGGTAGGACGTGGATGCCCGGCACATAGGCGAGCGGAAGCGACGCCGTCCTTCGGACGGCTAAGGCCGGGCATGACGAGCCTAGCTACAATGAGCGGACTTCGAGGCCGGCCTATTCTATGAGGACCGGCCGCTCAGAACTTCGAACCGTGGGCCATCGCCTCAAACGGTTCGAAGGAATGTTCGAGCAGGTCGACATAGAGCTCGGATATCCGCTTCATCTCGACGATGAACGCCTGGTATGAATTTTTGGCAAATTCGCTCTGCAGGCCCATCGCCTGTCCGGGCGACTGCAGACTGGTCAGCCGGGTTAGAAACTCAGTCCCGTCCTGGATCGCCCTCTTCGTGTAGTCCACATGCGCGGTCGCGATCGTATGAAGCGTCGCGGCGATGGTGTTGGCCGAGGCCAGCGCAGCCTCATGCGAGTCCAGGGCATATCGCGGAAATTGCTCAACATTGTTCATTTTTAAATCCAATGCTTTCTTCTGGAAATCGGCTTCGCGCCACATGCGAAAGAACCGCAAGCTAAACCACAGGGGCATTGAAGCGCAATCGTTGCCCCTCGCCCTGGCCGGTAATTTGAAACCGAAGAAACATTGCGGAAGCCACATTTCAACATACGAAAATTAAATCCGCAATTTTTCTTGCGGATGCCCGTCACATTGCGGCGATAGAACCAGCCGCATTGCGGATGGTGGGATGCCAGCTCAATGAAACCTTGGGCGAACAACACAGAACATCTCCTTGGGCGTGACTCTGGCTGCGCTTCTTTGAAGTCATCCGGCTCATTTCATTTGCTTGTCACATCATCACCACAAGGTCTGGGCCAAGAGCGATCTAAAGACCGATCACCAGCCCAATCCGAAATTCAGCTTACAAGGAGCAGCCCATGGCGGACGTAGCGTTACCCGGATCAATCGAGCCCGCGCGGCACAAGGGTCCCAATCTGGATGGCGGTATGCATCCGCTGACCGGCATCATCTACCTGGCGGTCGTCGCGGCCGCGTTGCTGTTCGTGGCCTACAGCATCTATGACGACGTCGATGCCACCGGCACCCGCGTCACCTCCTATGCGCCCTACATTCTGCTCTTCGTGGCGCTATTGATTGCGCTCGGCTTTGAGTTCGTCAACGGTTTCCACGATACCGCCAACGCCGTTGCGACCGTGATCTATACCCGCTCGCTCCCCCGCGAACATTGCCGTGGTGTGGTCGGGCATGTTCAACCTGTTCGGCGTTCTGATGTCGAGCGGCGCGGTCGCCTTCGGCGTCGTGTCGCTGTTGCCGGTCGAATTGATCCTGCAGGTCGGCAGCGGAGCTGGCTTTGCGATGGTGTTCGCGCTGCTGATCTCGGCCATCATGTGGAATATCGGCACCTGGTGGTTCGGTCTGCCGGCGTCGAGCTCGCATACGCTGATCGGATCGATCATGGGTGTCGGCATCACCAATGCGCTGTTGCGCGGCCGCGACGGCACCTCGGGCGTGGACTGGTCTCAGGCCGCCAATATCGGCAAGGCGCTTTTGCTCTCGCCGCTGTTCGGCTTTGCGCTCGCCGCTCTGCTGCTGTTCGTTCTCAAGAGTGTTTTGGTGAAGGTTACGCCGGCACTGTTCGCCGAACCCAAGGGCGACGCGGCGCCCCCGATGTGGATCCGCGGCATCCTGATCCTGACCTGCACGCTGGTCAGCTTCTTCCACGGTTCCAATGACGGCCAAAAGGGCATGGGTCTCATCATGCTGATCTTGATCGGCACGGTGCCCACGGCCTACGCGCTCAACCGGGCGCTGCCCGAGAGCCAGATCGCGCAGTTCATCGTCAACTCGACCGCGGCCAGCAAGGTGATCGAGAAGAAGGGCGCCGGCTTCAACGTCATCGGCAATCCGCGTCCGGCCGTGACCAATTACGTCGCGCAGCGCCAGATCAACGAGGGTACCTATCCTTCGCTGGCCGTGCTGGTCACCGACATCAGCAAGCAGGTGACGCAATACGGATCGCTGGCCAAGTTCCCGGCCGAAACCGTCGGCAACACCCGTAACGACATGTATCTGGTCTCTGAGGCAATCCGTTTCCTGATGAAGGACAAGGAAAGCGAGTTGAGCACCGATGAAGTTGCGACGCTCAACAGCTACAAAGGCTCGCTCGACGGCGCGACCAAGTTCATTCCGAGCTGGGTCAAGATCGCGGTTGCGATCGCGCTCGGCCTCGGCACCATGATCGGCTGGAAGCGGATCGTGATCACGGTTGGCGAAAAAATCGGCAAGACTCATTTGACCTACGCGCAGGGTGCCTGCGCCGAAATCACCGCGGCCGCGACCATCGCGGCGGCGGACGGTTACGGTCTGCCGGTTTCGACCACCCACGTGCTGTCCTCGGGCATCGCCGGCACCATGGCCGCCAGCGGCTCCGGGTTGCAATGGTCGACCATCCGCAACATCGCACTGGCCTGGGTGCTGACCCTGCCGGCCGCGATGATCATCTCGGGCACCCTCTATTTGTTGTTCTCGCGCTTCCTCTAAGCGATCTACCCGATCTCGATCTCCGCCAACCATCAGGCGGAAGATCTCCCCGACCCGGCCCGCGCATCACAAAACTGGTGCGCGGGCCTTGCTATGACTTAAACTGACGGCACTAGCTCACCGCTCAAGTTCAGTCATTTCACGGACACATTCAGGAATACTTGCATGTCTTCACTCGCGACCTACGGCGCCTGGCTCGGCGTCTTTGCCTGTGTCCTGCAATCTGGATTGTTCGCCGGTCTCAATCTGGCGGTCTTCAGCCTGAGCCTGTTGCGGCTTCAGATCGAGGCCGATGGCGGCAACAAGGATGCGGCCCAGGTGCTGGAACTGCGCAAGGAGGCCAACCAGGTGCTCTCGACGGTGATCTGGGGCAATGTCACGACCAACGTTCTGCTGACGCTGCTGTCGGATTCCGTCCTGACCGGCCTTGGTGCATTTTTCTTCTCGGCCTTCGCGATCACCATGCTCGGCGAAATCATTCCGCAGGCCTATTTCTCGCGCAACGCGCTCCGCATGACCGCGCGATTTCTGCCGTTCCTGACCTTCTATCGCATCGTCCTGTTTCCGCTCGCCAAGCCGACATCGATGCTGCTTGATCAGTGGCTCGGGTCGGAAGGCGTCGCCTATTTCAAGGAGCAGGATATCCGGCAGCTCATCGCGCGACACGCCGCCAGCGGCGGCGAGATCAGCCGGCTGGAGGCCACCGGCGCGCAAAATTTCCTCGATCTCGACGACGTCTCGGTCTGCGACGAGGGCGAATTCATCGACGAGCAGAGCATCCTGAGCCTTCCGCTCGCGAACAAACGCTGCGTGCTGCCGACTTTCGATCGCGCGCCCAGCGATCCTTTTTTGCGGCAGATCGACGCCTCCGGCCGCAAATGGGTAATCGTCACCGATACCAGCGGCGATCCGGTGTTCGTGCTGGATGCCCATCATTTCCTGCGTGACGCGCTGTTCGGCGAGCTCGACAGCGATCCGACCGCCTATTGGCACCGGCCGATCGTCGTCCGCGACATGAAAGCGCGGCTCGGCGATGTCATCGGGCAGATGAGAGTGCTGCAGGAGCGCCCCGAGGATGACGTGATCGAAAACGATCTCATTCTGGTGTGGGGCGTGCGCAAGCGGATCATCACCGGCTCTGATTTGCTCGGCCGCCTGCTGCGGGGTATCGCGACGGTTGAGCCAGCGCGGCGGTAGAGCGCGATGAAATCGATCTACCGCAACGAGGAAGGTGCGCCCCCTCGCCCCGCTTGCGGGGCGAGGTGAAGTGGCGCCACTCAGTGCCCCCGCGCCGCATAGATCTGATAGAACGTCACCACGATCTCAAACGCGATCAGCACCACGACAATGAGCTCAAGCCGCAGCGAGCGGCGGGTGTCGATGATATCCGCCAGCGTATTGGCGGTTTCCGCGACGACGGCGAGCTTCCGGTTGAGCGTATCGACGCGCTCCTTGAGTTCGTATTCATCCTCGAGGCGCGCATACAACCGCTCCAGATCGGGACGCTCCCATAACGCATCCGGCTTCTCTCCGATCGCGACGCGGCCGGAGACTCGTTGCTGTACCAGCAGCGCATTGCCGATCAGCTTCAATACGCCCTTTCGGTCTCTTCTGGTTTGACCATGATCGGCCAATTCCTTGGCAAACGGCTCGATGATCTCGAATACTTTTGCGACTTCACGTTCGTCATTGGCCAGCACGACGCTCTTCGCCAGCACGTCGGCGATAACCAGCAGCCGTTCCGGCGACATGTCCCGCAGTTGAATCGGCCCGCCCGCCTGGACTTGATCGTCGGCCTCATTACCGCGCGCGACAAGGGCGGTTTCTTCCTCGAACCGCGCGAGCTTGCCGCCGATCCGGGGCGTCAATTTGGCCAGGAACGCGGTTTCATCTTCCGACGAAAGCCCGATCAGCACCGCGACGCCGTAGCGAAACAACACCGCGATGCCGGTCTTGCCGACCTTGATGGCAAGCGGCACCGCCGACAGGGCGTCGCCTTCAAAACCCCTGGTGTTGATGCTGTCGCCGACATGCAGCGCGTGCGCTGTCACCCGCGCGCCCACATCAGCCGAAATGAATTCGGGTTTGGTCATCACGCCGTCTCCTGAAGGCAGGCCCAATCAAAGGCCTGCCTGTCGAGCCGGCGATGATCTTACGCGACAATTGCGGAAAGTGGCGACGGCGGCGCGACAATATGCCGATATTTGCGTTCCGGCGGCAAGACCAATCGATAGGCGCGCAACCTGGGCGCCTGCCAGGAATCCAGCAATCCACCGCAGACGCTGCACTCGACCCGGCCCGGGCTCCCCTCCACTGACATTGATTCGGCCATTTCATAGGCGGAGGCGCAGGATGGGCAAGCAAGGTCTGAGATTCGCATGAGATTTTCTTTTTGAGTTTTGACTTTGATTTTAACTCGGATTTTTGAGGTCGCGCGATTGTTCGCAATCAATGTGGCCGCGGCAAGGAGACCACATCGGCCACCACTCTCGTCTCCTCTATTAGTGAAAACAAATCACAAACATTGCGGACAAATTATTTTGAACGCGATTGATTTTATCCGGAAGGGAATCGCTAGCCGGGCGCCGGCAATAAAATTACGGGCGCCTCTGGCTCCGGGCGCGCACCGGGCGAACCATAATAATCCCACGCCATTTCGTGGCCGAAATAGACGAAGGGGCCGAGGATAAATCCGGAGGCGGACAGGGTCAGCGCGGTCACGAGATCGCCGACCACCACGAAGTTGGTGGTGAAATCCATCGTGGTCGCGATGGTACGGAAGGTGATCGTCTTGGCCAGCGCCCGGCTGATCGTGAATCCGGGCCGTTCGCTTGAAGATGCCTCGTCCGAAAGTCCTGCCTCATCCGAAGGCGTTCTGGCGTTGAGCCGCCACGGCAAATAAGCCGTGAGGTCGACGCGTTTATCGGCATCGCCGAACCGGTTCCACATCGCCTCATGCGCCAGATAAAACAGGGGGCCGACGACGAGGGCAAAGGCCGACAGGCCGGCCGCCGTCGCGACCTCGCCGATCACGACATAATTGACGGTGAAATCGAGCGTCGTGACGATGATCCGATAGGTGATGGTCTTGGCAATCGCCTGCTTGATCGTGAACTGGACCGGGAGCGCCGACTTCACGACCGGCAGATTTTGCGGGGAAGACTGGAGCGGAGCCTTTGACGCGACCGGCGGGCTGAAATCGAGCAGCGGCTTCAGACGCCGGCGCAACCCGGGCAACGACAAGGATTCGGATAAATTTTTAGGCAAAAGGTTCGATTTAGGGAAGAGCCTTGGCGCGAGAACTGCGGCACCACCAAGCACCATGCCCGGAATCAGCGCGACTTCGAGTAGCGCGACACCCGCCGCGATCACGCCAACGGTCGCCACCGTAGTGACGACGTCCTGCGTCAGGCTCGACTTGTCATTTGTCGCCCGATCCATCCGTTGCGCATTGTTATCGTTCGACACGGCACGCCCTCGTCCTCATGGCCACGGCGCCTGAATCGGCCAAGCCACGCGGCAGTTTGAGCGCCAACCTGTGAATATCACATGACAGCGGCGCGAAAGTGCTCGGCGCGGGTGTCATCCCGTGCGAATGTCAGAGAACCGCCGCAGCCGACGCTGCTTCAATATGGGGCACGGCTTCGACCAGTTCGCGGGTGTAGTCGGTCTGTGGATTATCGAACAGCGCCCGGCTCTCGCCCTGTTCGACAATGCGGCCGTCGCGCAGCACGATGGTGTGGTCGCACATCATGCGAACCACATTGAGATCGTGACTGACAAAGAGCAGCGAGAGATTATCCTCGCGCCGCAACCGGTCCAGCAATTGCAACACCACCGCCTGCACGGAAACATCCAGCGCCGCGGTCGGCTCGTCCAGCACCAAGAGGCGCGGCCGGCAGGCGATGGCGCGCGCGATGCCGACACGGGCCTTCTGGCCGCCGGAGAGCTGATGCGGAAAACGCGGCAACAGTTCCAGCGGCAAACCTACGCGCTTCGCACATTCCTCGACCCGCTGCCGTAACGCGTCGCCGGGGCGCATGCGCACCAGCCGCCGCAGCGGATGGGCAATGCAATCGAACGCAGTGAAGCGCGGATTTCAAACTGTCATTGGGGTCCTGAAACACGATCTGGATGTCTTTTCGGACCGGCGAGCGGTGAAAATCCCGCGCGGCCAGATGCCCGATCGATTCCCCATCGAACAAGATCTCGCCCTCGCTGGGATCGATCAGGCGGCAGATCATCCGCGACGTCGTGGTCTTGCCGGACCCGGATTCGCCGACCAGCCCGACGCTCTCGCCGGCGGCCATGGTCATGGAGAAGTCAGCCACCGCCGGCGCGCCTTGATCGTAGCGCTTAGCGAGATTCTTCACATCCAGCAGCGGCGGCGTGCCCGGCGGCGGCGCGGGCCGGGGTTTGATAGCCGCAAGCATCGCGAGATAGCGGTCCCGCTCCTCGTCCGTGACGAGATCCGCAATACGCGATGTCGCGGTGGGCGACGCCGCCACCAGGCGTTTGGTGTAGGCGTGTTGCGGGTTGTGAAACAACGTCAGGGGTACGGCTTCCTCCACAAGACGCCCCTGCTCCATCACCACCACACGGCGGCAATAGCGCGCCGCCAGACCGAGATCATGCGTAATCAGGATCGTTGCCATGCCGCGTTCGGCGGCAATCGAAGCCAAGAGATCCATCACCACTTTCTGCGTGGTGACGTCGAGGCCCGTGGTCGGCTCGTCCGCGATCAGCAGTTTCGGGCCACAAGAAATCGCGATCGCGATCATCACCCGCTGGCACATGCCGCCGGACAGTTCATGCGGATAGGCCGACATCCGCTTTTCCGGATCGCGGATCTGCACGGCCTGCAACAGCTTTAGCGCCTCATCCGCGGCTTGCTGCTTTGACATCCGCTTGTGGCTGAGGATCGCGTCCGCGATCTGAAGGCCGACGGCGCGGATCGGGTTGAGCGCCGCGCGCGGGTTCTGAAAGATCATCGACATCGCCGCACCATGCAGCACGCGAAAATCGCTATCCGGTATTTTGGTGATGTCCTGGCCGCGAAACAGAATCTTCCCCGCCGTGATCCGCCCGGCCGGGTCGAGCAGCCGCGTGGTCGCAAATCCCGTGACGGATTTGCCAGAGCCGCTCTCGCCGACCAGCCCGAGCATTTCGCCTTCTTCAAGCGAAAGATTGACGCCACGGACCGCTTCGACAAGGCCGCTTCGGGTCGAAAACGTGACATGCAGATTTTCGATGCGAAGCAGGCTCTCGGTCATGTCCGCATTCGCGGATCGAGAATGTCCCGCATCCCGTCGCCCAACAGGTTGAAGCACAGCACCGCCAGCATCAGCGCGAGGCCGGGAAACGCAACCAGCCACCATTTGCCGGTCGAGATGAAGCGCGCGCCCTCCGCAACCAGAATGCCCCATTCCGGCGTCGGTGGCTTGACACCAAGGCCGATGAACGACAATCCGGCCGCATTGAGGATGGCCCAGCCGAGATTGAGCGACATCTGCACTGCCATCGCCGGCAATACGTTAGGCAACAGGAAGCGCAGCACCACCGAGACATGGCTTTCGCCGGAAGCGCGCGCGGCCTCGACCCAGCCGACATTGCGGCGGACATTGACCTCAGCCCGCGCGAAGCGAATGTTAGAACGGCAGATTGATGATCGCGGTCGCGATCACGATATTCTCAACCCGGTTGCCGAGTGCGGCAACCATCGCCATCGCCAGCACGAACAGCGGAAACGCCATCATCACATCGACGAAACGGCCGACCGAGCGATCGAGCCGCCCGCCCGCATAGCCACAAAACGCGCCGATGACAGCACCCAGCACAAAGGAGATGCCGACCGCCGCGACCGCGATCACCAGATCGAGCCGCGTCGCGACAATGACACGGCTGAACGTATCGCGGCCAAGCTGATCGGTGCCGGCCCAATGCATCGCACTTGGCGGCAGCAGTGCCTGCGACACATTCGAAGCGATGGGATCGTAAGGCACGATCAACGGCCCGAAGATCGCGAGCAGAACCAGCAGCACGACACCGGCCGCGGCGACGGCGGTCAAGGGATTGCCGCGCAGGATCCACGCCGTATGCCGCAGCGTCGCGCCGGCCAT